>CAVOWH010000007.1:0-173137 GCA_963700055.1 uncultured delta proteobacterium
AATAGCCCCCAACGATCTCCTCCGGGGTGTCGATCGATCATGAAGAACGACTGGAACACCGTCTTCCCGAAATAACAGGAGGCAACTCCTGCCCAACACAAATAAGAATTGACAAGTCGTTTTTTGATGATAAAAACGACTCATGTATCCACGATTGCTTCAAGCGCCTCCAAAGCAAAGTTTTTTCTTGTTTGGGCCTCGCGGTGTGGGCAAGACCGCGTGGGCGCACGAACAGTTTCCCGACGCGTTGTTTTTCGATCTGCTCGATCACCAGACCTACACCCAGTTGCTGGCCGCGCCGCAACGGCTCGGCGACCGGATCCCGCAGGATTACAAAGGCTGGGTAGTAGTGGACGAAGTCCAGCGTGTGCCGGAGTTGCTTAACGAGGTCCATCGGCTCATGGAGTCGCGCCGGTTGCGATTTGTGCTGACCGGTTCGAGCGCGCGCAAGCTGCGTCGCCGGGGCGTCAACCTGCTGGCGGGCCGCGCCCTGACCCGTCACCTGCATCCGCTCACTGCCCTGGAATTGGGCAAGGACTTCGACTTGGGGCGCGCGCTGCGCTGGGGTGGCATGCCGCTGGCCTGCACCAGCGAGAAGCCGCAGGACTACTTGAACAGCTACGCGGCGACCTACCTGCGCGAGGAGGTCCAACAGGAGGGATTCGCCCGCAATATCGGTGCGTTCGGCCGGTTCCTCGAAGCCGCCAGCTTCTCGCAGGGCAGTGTGTTGAACATGGCAGCGGTCGCACGTGAGTGTGCGGTCTCGGCCAAAGTCGTCGAAGACTATTTCAGCATCCTCGAAGACCTGCTGATCGGCGTGCGCCTGCCGGTCTTCACCAAACGCGCCAAACGCCGCGTGATCACGCGCCCGAAGTTTTTCTATTTCGACGCGGGGGTGTTCCAAGCCATCCGCCCCCGCGGGCCGCTGGACGCGCCCGAGCAGATTCATGGCCCGGCGTTGGAGACTCTGTTTTTGGAACAGGCGCGCGCGCTCAACGATTATAGGGACCTGGGGTATCGCCTGCATTACTGGCGCACGGCGACGGGCGACGAGGTTGATTTCGTGCTGTACGGCGAGCGCGGTCTGCGCGCCTTCGAGGTGAAAATGGCGCAGAACGTCCGTCCCGACGACCTGCGCGGGTTGCTGCGTTTCCGCGCCGATTTTCCGCAAGCCAAGGCGCACCTGTTGTACCTGGGGAACCGCCGGTGGCACGATCGCGGTGTAGAGGTGTTGCCATTCGCCGATTGTGTGACCCGGCTCGACCACTGGTTATGATCGCGCCTGACCCCATTGAACACGCTCTAGGAAAAATAATCTCCAAAACTAGTAAATTTCCTAGTTGACCTTTCACTGCTCTGCTGTAGTCTCTTCCATCATCCTCTGGCGGGCACCATCTCTCACAACCCTTTCCACTTTTACCCGCAGGAGTCGAGGTGCCCCCTGACATTCAGACGAATTCTTCTTGCTGAGACTCATCCGACCTTCGTGGGAGTCGTTCGTCTTATTCTCAAGGAAACGATGGGCACGATGCTCATGGTGGCAGACGAGCACTCTCTTATTGAGGCCGCTGTTAGCACCCAGCTTGATCTCGTCATTGCGGATCTGTCATTTCCAATATCTTCTGGGGGGAACGTTGCCAGGCTGCTTCAGAGATTGAACCCCGACCTCAAAGCCATCATCCTGAGTGTCCATGACGAACAGACGGTGGTGGATGAGTGCCTTGCGGCAGGGGCGAAAGGCTTCGTGCTCAAACGGTCGGCATCCACCGACCTCCTTGCAGCCGTGGAGGCTGTTTTAAGGGGCGGCACTTACATCTCGCCCGCTTGTTGCACTCAAACATAAAATGCAAAGTACTACAAGGACAAAGAACTCAACTGAGCCGCAAGGAATTGAAGGCGGCAAAACAACGAAAGGAGAAAGAAGATGAAATCTGTCATGAAAGCATTGACTGTATTGTTTGCCGTGGCCGCTGTGCTGGCACTGGCCGCAGGGACTGCCGACGCACAGCAAAAGAAACCCAATATCCTGTTCATCATGGGCGACGACATCGGCTGGATGCAGCCGAGCATCTACCATCAAGGACTGATGGTCGGCGAGACACCCAACATCGACCGCATCGGGCGAGAGGGTGCGAAGTTCATGACCTACTACGCCGAGCAAAGCTGCACGGCCGGACGCACCGCCTTCTTCACCGGCATGACGCCGCTGCGCGCCGGCATGATCCCGCCGCAACTGCCCGGCAGCCCGTCCTTCTTGCAGCCCGGCACGCCTTCGCTGGCGAAGTTCCTGCTCGATCTCGGCTACAACACCGGCGAGTTCGGCAAGAACCATCTGGGCGACCACTCGGCGGCGCTGCCGACGGCGCACGGCTTCCAGGAGTTCTGGGGTTACCTGTACCACCTGGATGCGATGCAGGGCGTGAGCTTCCCCGACATCAACAAGACCCCGACCGAGCAGGCCATCGTGCCGCCGTGCAAGAACACGCCGGTGCGCGGCCTCAGCGACCCTCCGGGCGCGGTGGATGCGAAGACCACGTTGTGCATGATGCCGCCGCGGCCGGTGATCGCTTGCAAGTCTTCCGACGGCACCGAGAAAAACCAGTCCTGCAAGGATGAGGGCCCGCTGACGCTCAAACGGTCGGAGACCATGGATGAGGAAATCTCGTCCAAGGTCATCGACTTCCTCGACCGCAACGACCCGAAGAAGACCAACAAGCCGTTCTTCGTCTGGTACAACCCGGCGCGCATGCACATCACCACCATGCTGTCGGACAAGTACATGGCGATGGTCGGAACGCCCGGCGGCAAGGACTGGGGCGTCAACGAAGCCGGCATGAAGCAGATGGACGACAACATCGGCTACGTGCTGAAGAAGCTTGAGGACATGGGTCAGCTCGACAATACCATCGTCGTCTTCACCACCGATAACGGCGCCGAGGTCATCACCTACCCCGATGGCGGCAACACGCCCTTCAAGGGCGGCAAGCTGACCACCTGGGAAGGCGGCATGAGAGCTCCATGCGTCATCCGCTGGCCGGGGCACATCAAGCCGGGCACGGTCCTGAACGACATCTTCGCGTCCTACGACTGGATGCCAACTATTGTTGAAATCGCCGGTGGGGCCAAGGGCAACGACCTCAACAAGCAAATCATGGAGGGCAAGTATCCCGGTATCGTCAAGACCAAGCTCCAGGGGGTCAATCAGCTCGACTATCTGACTGGCAAGTCGGAGAAATCGGCGCGTGACACGTTCTTCTACTACGGAGGCCCGGTTCCGTCGGCAGTGCGCTACAAGAACTGGAAGATCTACTTCGCGATGGCATCCGAGGCCGCGACCGGTGGCCTGATGGGGGTCCATACCTTTCATTGGCCTTTGGTCAACAACATCAGGCGGGATCCATTCGAGGGCTCCGTCGGTTTCGAACCGAAAACCCTCCTGGGCCAAGGCGGCGCACTTGCCGGACCAGTGACCGCCTACATCTACGACTGGAACATCATTCCCATCGGCCAGGCGCTGTGGCTGCAGGAACTTGAAAGCTACGGGCCGTACCCTGCGCTGCAGTCTCCGGCGTCCTACAGCCTGGCTCAGGTTCTCACGGAGGTAAAGCAACAAATGGCGAGGACTCGCGCCAAAGGAGACTAGAACGTAGTGAGTCAGAGCTTAGTAATCCATTAGTGATGTGTGCGGCGGGCGGCCCGAAAGGGTCGCCCGCTATAGTCACTTAAAGAGGAGACCGCCCATTGAAGCCCATTCCCTTCTTTTTCAGCGTTGCCCGCATCCTTATGGTTGGAGCCCTCCTTGCCCTGGGCGTGCACGCCCATGCCCAGACCGATCCTCTGCCCTCGTGGAACGACGGCCCTGCCAAGCGGGCGATCGTCGAGTTCGTACAGGCGACCACCACGCAAGGCAGCCCTAAGTTTGTGCCGCCCGCAGAGCGCATCGCCACCTTCGACCAGGACGGGACCACCTGGGTGGAGCAGCCGCTCTATTCGCAGGTCATGTTTGCATTTCACCAGGTTGGCGTACTGGCAAAGAAAGACCCGAAGGTGGCAGGCGCCGAGCCCTTCAAGACTGTCCTTTCCGGTGACCGGGCGGCGATCGCAAAGCTGAAGATCAAAGACCTGGAGAAGATCATTTTCGCCACCCACACCGGCATGACCGTGGAGGCATTTAAGGCATCGGTGAAAGAGTGGATCGCCACTGCAAAACACCCGCGCTGGAACCGCCCTTGCACTGAACTCGTGTATCAGCCGATGCTGGAGGTGATGAAGTATCTCCGCGAGAGCGGCTACAAAACGTATATCGTCACCGGCGGCGGCCAGGATTTCGTGCGGGTCTTTTCCGAGCAGGTCTACGGCATCCCCCCTGAGCAAGTCGTGGGCTCGGCTGCCGACACGAAGCTCGGCTATGACAAAAACGGCAAGGCAATTCTTACCAAGGTGCCCAAGGTGGTCTTGATTGACGACAAGGCCGGCAAGCCGGCCGGCATTCACCTGATGATCGGCCGTCGGCCGGTGGCGGCCTTCGGCAACTCGGACGGAGACCGGCAGATGCTGGAGTACACCCAGGCCGGCGACGGGGCGCGTCTGATGATGCTGGTGCATCATGACGACGCTGAACGCGAGTATGCCTACGGGCCGAAGTCCAAGGTCGGCACGTTCCCGGATGCTCTGATGGCCGAGGCAAAGAAAAACGGCTGGACCGTCATCAGCATGAAGAACGACTGGAAGCGCATCTTCGCCTTCGAGCAATAACGCCGGAGAGGCTGGACGAAACAGGCAACGTAGCTGCTCAGGGTTCAGGGTTCGGGGTTCAGGGTTCGGGGTTCGGGGTTCAGGGTTCAGAGTTAAGGGGACCCGCAAGGACCGGCGCCTTAATCCGCGGCCGCCTCCCGTTTATAGGCAAGAAGGTTTGTTCTTTGTGGGAGTGGCTTCCAGCCACGATAAAATCGCGGCAAGATGCCGCTCCTACAAAAAAGAAATCAACTTCCTCGGAAGTTGCCAAGCAACAAAAGGAGAGGGGGACCATGAAGCGTGACAAACGAATTAGCTGCGTCTTGGCCGTGCTCGCCGTTTTGGCGGCACTGATGTGCGCCGTCGTTCCGGCGCAGGCGGCGGACAAGAAGCCCAACATCCTCGTCATCTGGGGTGATGACATCGGCATCCACAACATCAGCGCCTACAACCTCGGCGTGATGGGCTACAAGACGCCGAACATTGACCGCATCGCGAAGGAGGGGGCGCTCTTCACGGACGCCTACGCGCAGCAGAGCTGCACGGCGGGCCGCGCATCGTTCATTCTCGGCCAGCACCCGTTCCGCACCGGGTTGCTCACCATCGGCATGCCGGGCTCTCCACAAGGCATACCGGACTGGTCGCCCACCATCGCCGACCTGCTCAAGGGGCAAGGCTACGCCACCGGCCAGTTCGGCAAGAACCACCTGGGCGACCGCGACTCGCACCTGCCGACCGTGCACGGGTTCGACGAGTTCCTCGGCAACCTCTACCACCTGAATGCTGAGGAAGAGCCCGAGACCTACTACTACCCGAAGGACCCCGAGTTCAGGAAAAAGTACGGACCGCGCGGCGTGCTTCATACCTGGTCGGACGGCAAGGGCGGGCAGAAGATCGAGGACACCGGGCCGTTGACTCAGGCACGGATGCCCACGGTCGACATGGAAATCTTTGCCGCCGAACAGAAGTTCGTGGACAAGGCGGTCAAGGACGGCAAGCCGTTCTTCGTCTGGTTCAACACGACGCGCATGCACGTCTGGACGCACTTGAAGAAGGCCGCCCAGGGCCGGACCGGCATCGGCCTCTATCCTGACGGCATGGTGGAGCACGATGACATGGTCGGCGAGGTGTTGAAACAACTCGATGATCTCGGCATTGCCGGCAACACCATCGTCATTTACGGCACCGACAACGGAGCGGAAACCGGGACATGGCCCGACGGAGGGACGACGCCCTACCACGGGGAGAAAGGCACGACCTGGGAGGGCGGCTTCCGCGTACCGATGCTCGTCCGCTGGCCGGGCGTGATCAAGCCGGGCACGATCATCAACGAGATCTTCTCGCAGGAGGACTGGATGCCGACCCTGCTGGCGGCGGCCGGCGAACCGAACATCGTTGCGAAGTTGAAGCAGGGCTACCAGGCCAACGGCAAGACCTTCAAGATCCACGCCGACGGCTATAACTTCCTGCCGTTCTTGAAGGGCGAGGTCAAGAAAGGCCCGCGCGAGGAGATCATTTACTTCGGACAGGGCGGAGAGCTGAACGCCATCCGCTGGAACGACTGGAAGGTTCACTTCGCCGTTTTGAATGGAAACATCGCGACCGCCACCCGCGACGTGCCCGGCTGGCCGGTCATCATAAATTTGCGGGCCGATCCCTACGAGAAGGCGCCGCACGAATCCGGGCTGTACCTCCGCTGGTATGCGGACAACATCTGGCTGTTCATACCGGTGCAGCAGAAACTCAAGGAGTTCCTGGTGTCCGTGCCGGAGTACCCGTTTCAGCAGGGCAGCAGCCTGAACGCGGCGGGCATCAACTACAACTCCCTGCAGGCGCTGCAAGCCATGAAGCGCCTGAAGGAATTGGAAAGCCTCTCGCCGCCGCACAACTGACGCGGAAGGGCAGGCTCCCCTATGCGCTATACAACGAGGCGAAGCCGCAGGGCTGGACGGTCATCAGCATGATGAACGACCGGAAGCGCGTTAGACGGCGAACCAAGGGCGGACCGGCATGTTGTTGCGCGTAAAGGCATCATTACCGCCGTAAACGAGCGTACCCGCATCCGGTGGGAGACCAGCGAGCTTTGTCCACCAGAGGAGCCCGTCAAGCATGTCGGGGGACATGGTATTGCCCGATTTGATTTCCACCGGGTAGAGAAGGTTCGCTTCCTCGATCAGGAGGTCGATTTCGTGCCCTGTCCTGTCGCGCCAGAAGAATAGAGGAGGTGTTCGCCGGTGGTGCAGATAGGCCTTGGCGGCCTCTGCGACCACATGGTTCTCGAAAATCGCCCCCCGGAGCGGGTGCGAAACGATCTGGGCAGCCTCACGCAGGCCGAGGAGCTGGCAGAGGAGACCGGTGTCGTAGAAGTAGAGCTTGGGGCTTTTGACCACCCGCTTGTTGAAGTTCCGGTGATGGGGAGGGAGCAGGAAGACAATGAAGCTTGTCTTTAGCACGGAGATCCAGCGGCGCGCCGTGTCGACGGAGATGCCGCAGTCCGAAGCCAAGCCCGAGTAGCTAAGGAGTTGAGCGGCGCGGCCGGCGCAGAGCGCCAGGAAACGTTCGAAGGTTTCGAGGTCGCCGATGTTCGACAAGCTCCTCACATCGCGCTCGATGTAAGTCTGAATGTAGTCAGGGAGCCACACCTCAGAGGGGATCCGGCGGTCGTGGATACGAGGGTAGAAACCCGTGCGCAGGGTTTCCCACAAATGGAGGCGCGTCGTCCGATTGCTGAAGAGCGCTGCAGGCGCATCCGGTTCCGCCTGTTCCTGGCCCTCCAATTCCGCCCGGGAGAAAGGCATGAGGTTGAGGATGCCGCACCTGCCGGCCAGTGTCTGGGACACCCGGCTCATCAGCAAGAAATTGTGGGACCCCGTGAGGATGAACCGGCCGGGCGAGGGGTCCTCGTCGACCGTCCCTTGAATGTAAGACAGCAGGTCCGGGACATGTTGGACTTCGTCGATGATTACAGGGCCGTGAAACTGGGTCAGGAACCCAAGAGGATCTTCGCGGGCGAACCGCCTCTGGTCAACCTGCTCGAGCGACACATACCGATGGGAGGCAAAGGTTGCCCGGGCCAGGGTCGTCTTGCCTGACTGCCTCGGCCCGGTAAGGGTCAGGACCGGATAGTGGCGAGCGTCCCGGAGCAGGTAGGTTTCAAGGGTTCTTTTAATCATGCTGCTAATTTACGATCGGATCGTAAATTTGTCAATCCATGGGGTGTTAGACTAAGGCGGCCTATAAAAGCAGAAGACACGCACTCGGGATAAACCTTTGTTTCAGAAAGATTAGCAGGAGAAAAGACTGAATCAGGGAGGATGATCGATGCATCTCGACTACTGGGATTACCTGACGTTTGCATCTCTTTTCATTGTCGGAGCGGCGTGCGGGGGGGCTGCTCTCCTTGTCCTGGGGCTTCCGGGCAAGATCGCGATCGCGCGCAAGCACCCGGATGCCGATGCGGTGAACCTCATGGGCTGGGTCGGCTTCCTTGCCGTCGTACCCTGGATCCAGGCCTTGATCTGGGCCTTCAAGCCCACCGACGTCATCGACATCCGGCGCTTCCCCCGCCAGGAGCAGGCGGCCATCGACGAAGAGATCATGCGGCTCAAAGGCAAGCCTGCACCGGCGGCAGAGGGCGAAAAGCCTCAAGACCCAAGCAAGGGGTTCAAGGTTCACGGTTAAAAAGAGATGAAGATGGTGCAGTGACCAACCCTGAACCCCGAACCCTGAACCTCTCTTGGCAAAACGGAGGGACCGCAACATGAACAATTACTTCTGGCTGTTGGTGATTATCCTTGGGACAACTTTTGCCCTGTCCGGCTGCGCCGCCCTCACGGGTGTTCCCCAGGGATCGGTGCTGCTGGGCGTTTATGAAGGCTCCTTCAACGGAAAATTCGACTGGGGCACCATCGAGGTCAAATTGTATCAGTCCCCCGGCGGCGCGAAAATTTTCACCGGCGCGTTCATGGAGGGCGCCGAATTCCCGGCCAATTTCAACGGCCAGATGAACGAAGGAAAAATGCAGGGGGCCCTTATCGGAGATCTGGATGGAACCGTTTCGGGGGAGCTGACTGCGGACGGCAGGTCGATGTCGGGGACTTACAAGATCAACGACCCGCCTTTCGACCATGGCACATGGAACGCCCAGAAGCGTTAAAGATAATTTATCAATGGTTACATCTTCAGAACAATTTGATCTGGCCGGCTGCCACCTCTGGCCATGGGATAATTTCGATACCGGCAGACATCCGGCGCCTCTCTTTGGCTGTTGTGACAACCCATCCCCGGCGCAGATCGAGATCCTTCATACACTGACGCAGTCCGGCGATGGAATGGTGGTCCAAGGCCGCCCCGAGCTTGATCTCGACGGGCAGTATTCGCCGCCCATCGACGATCAGAAGGTCGACCTCTGCTCCGGCTTGTGTGCGCCAGAAGAAGATTTCGGGACGCACCAAGGAGCAGGAAGCGAGTGCAGCGAGTTCTTCGATCACGAGTCCCTCAAACGAGGCGCCACGCTTGTGCCAGGTTGCCAGCTCCGGAGGGCGGCGCAACCCGGCGAGGAAATGCAGCAGTCCGGTGTCTCTCACATAGAGCTTAGGGCTTTTGGTCAGCCGTTTCTGCACGTTAGCGTGAAAAGGCTGGAGACGGCGGATCATGTACGCCCCCTCCAGCACGTCAAGATCGGCCGCTACCGTGTGGGAAGATACGGCAAGGGAACGTGCGAGGTCGGAGACGTTCAAGAGGCTGCCATGGACATGGGTCAGCATGGTCCAGAGCGTGCGCAGACGCCGTGCGGGAAAACCCAGCCCAAGTGCGGGCAAATCGCGTTCGAGAAAGGTAGAGACATAGGCATTGAACCACTCGCTGCGTGCGCGGGATTCGCGCAGATCGTGGACTGGCGGATACCCGCCCCAGAACCAGCGGTCCGCCGACTTTTTGGTGCCCTCCAGCTCTGAGGACAAGAAAGGTGTCAGTTCCAACAATGCAATCCGCCCCGCCAAGGTCTCGGAGACTGAGCGCATCAGAGCAGGGCTCGCCGAACTCAGGAGAAGGAAACGGCCTTTGCTTCCCGAACGGTCGATCATGTGGCGCAGGACAGGGAACACCTCCGGCAGGCGCTGGGCTTCGTCGATCACAACCGAGCGGGGATGCGAGTCGAGGAAGCCTTCAAGATCGGCAGTCAATAGGGCGAGATCGGCCGGCCTTTCGAGGTCCAAGTGCATCCAGTCCGGGAGCGTGTATCGTGCCAGCGTGCTTTTCCCGCACTGCCGCGGACCCGCAAGGAGCACGGCGGGAAACGACCGAAGCAGGGAACTAAGACGCTCGGCAAGCTGTCTGGGAACATATCGCATGCCTTGCATATTTGCATATAAGGTTCAAAAATACAAGGTATCTAATCTCTGAGGGGGCTCTCGTTTTCTGCCTCCACCTACATGTTGCCCACCAACAACGAAAGGAGAAAAAAATGAGCACACTGGCGGTTATCGGCTACGACAATGAGTTCAAGGCGGAAGAGGTTCGGTTGACGCTGCGCAAGCTGCAGAAGGACTATCTCATCGACCTGGAAGACGCGGTGGTGGCGGTGAAGGACGCCAAGGGCAAGGTCAAGCTGCACCAGGCGATCAACCTGACGGCTGCCGGGGCGGTCAGCGGAGGATTCTGGGGGTCGCTGATCGGCCTGATGTTCTTGAACCCGCTGCTCGGGGCCGCAATAGGCGCCGCGGCCGGCGCGACTTCCGGCGCGCTGGCCGACGTGGGCATCAACGACAAGTTCATGAAGGAGCTGGCGGCCGCCATGACCCCCGGCAGTTCGGCCCTCTTCGTCCTGGTGCGCAAGGCCACGCCGGACAAAGTGCTCGCGGAGCTCCAGGGATCGGGCGGCAAGGTTCTCAAGACCTCGCTTTCGCATGACGACGAGGCCAAGCTCCAGGCGGCCCTGAGCGCTGCTAAAACATGATGGGCTCGTTAAACGTGACAACGAGATGAAGCGCAGCGCCGAAGTGGGCTTTTTATCTGTGGGAGCGGCATCTTGCCGCGACGTTATCGTGGCTGGAAGCCACTCCCACAGAAGCTGCATTTCATATCCGGTTCAGCCCCGAGAAAAAAACACCGAGGTGCAACGATGCAGATTTCAGCAGGTTGCCGTGAGCACCAAGTGCTCTGCCGGGTGGTTATCGCCTGCGCCATGCTTTTCAGCGGATGCACCCAGGTCGGCCCGGACTTCATCCGCCCCGAACCGCAGATCATGCCGCAGTGGATGGAGGCGGACGACCCCCAGGTGCGGACTTCGCCCGCCGATTACCGCATGTGGTGGACGGCGTTCAGGGACCCCGTGCTCGACAATCTCGTCCAGATCGCCTATGCGCAGAACATCCCGCTGCGCGTGGCCGGCGCCCGGGTGTTCGAGGCGCGGGCGCGCCTGGGGATCGCGATCGGCGAGCAATATCCCCAGGTCCAGCAGGCTGTGGGCTCGGCCTTGGACATCCGGGAGAGCGAGCGGGCGCCCGCGGCCCCGCAGCGGAAATCGCCGGCAGACCAGTTCGAATACAAGCAGGTCCAGGTGGCGGCGGCGGCCAGCTGGGAAATCGATTTCTGGGGGAAGTTCCGGCGCGCGGTCGAGTCCGAGGATGCAAACTTCCTCGGTTCCATTGCCGCCTACGACAATGCCCTCGTGAGCCTCACGGCCGAGGTGGCGCGCACCTATGTTGCCATTCGGACCATTGAAGAACGCGTGCGGATCGCACTGGAAAACGTAGCTATCCAGAAAGAAAGCCTGCGGATCGCCCAGGCCCGTTTCGAGGCCGGGGCCAGCACCGACCGGGACGTACAGCAGGCGCTCGCCCAGCTGCGAGGCACCGAGGCGGTTGTCCCCCAGTTCGAGGCTTCCCTCCGGCAAGCCAAAAATGCCCTCTGCATCCTGCTGGGCATGCCGCCCGGCAACCTCGATCACCTGCTGGGCGACCGTTCAGCTATCCCGCAAGCCCCGCTGGAGGTAGCCGTCGGCATCCCCGCCGACCTTCTCCGCCGCCGGCCGGACATCCGCAGCGCCGAGCTCCGGGCCGCCGCCCAAAGCGCCCTCATCGGCGTGGCCAAGGCGGACCTCTACCCTGCTTTCACCCTGACCGGGACCTTCGGGTTCCTGGCAAGCGATGTGGGCCGGTTCGGTCTCGGCGACATCGCCGCCTGGAGCAGCCGTTACGGCTCCTTCGGTCCCTCGTTCGCCTGGAATATTTTGAACTACGGTCAGATCACCAACAACGTCCGGGTGCAGGATGCCCGGTTCCAGGAGTTGGTCTTCGCCTATCAGGACACCGTGCTGCGGGCGCAGCAGGAGGTGGAGGACGCCCTGACCGGTTTCCTGCAGTCCCAGAAGAGTCTGATCTACCTGGCGGAGGCGGCGACGGCGGCCAAACTCTCGGCAAACCTGGCCTTTATCCAGTACCAATCGGGCGCCACCGATTACACCTCGGTGATCAGCGCCCAGCAGTTCCTGTTCTCCAACCAGGACAGCCTGGCTGTTGCCCAGGGCGCCGTGCCTCAGGGCCTCATTGCCGTCTACCGCTCCCTCGGGGGCGGCTGGGAACTGCGGGAGGCAAAACCGTTCCTGCCGGCCGGTATCACCACCGCCATGAGCAACCGCACCGACTGGGGCGGGCTGCTCGCGCCGGCGGCGGTTCAGCCGCTCGACACGCGGCAGCTCAGGACACCCGACTGGTAGGGGAATTACAAAATGATCGAGGCCCTGGTGAGCGCCGAAAGCCGGGCGGCCGAGCGCTTCAGCCGGAAGCTCGGCACGGCGATGGTCCGGCAGGCGAAATGAGCCCGGCGAGCGGCTTTCATTGCCGCCGATAGCGTTTCTGAAACCGGAAAACAAACTTCATATAAGGAGGTTATCACGATGAAAACACCAGCGTTGTTCAGAGCCGGCGTTCTGCTTTTGCTGCTGATCCTGACAATGTCGGGCTGTGCCACCGATTCCGGGTCCAGCTCGCAAGCGAGTCAGTGGATTTCAGCCCACGAAAAAACACTCATCGGCGGGTTGGGCGCAGCGACCGCCGGCGGTCTGATCGGCGCCGCGCTCCATGGGGGTCCGGCCGGGATCATCGGCGGGGCGCTGCTGGGCGGTCTCGTCGGAGCGGCAGTCGGCGACCGCATGGATGCGGCTGACAAGAAACAGCAGTCCCAGGCGGCTCAGAAGGCGTTTGAAACGACGCCCTCCGGCCAAAGCGTTGCCTGGCGCAACCCGGACAGCGGCAACAACGGGACGGTGACACCCATCCGCACGTATCAATCACCTGCCGGCCAGTATTGCCGCGAATACCAACAGACCATAACGGTTGGCGGGGAAAAGCAGCAGGCCTACGGCACGACCTGCCGCCAGCCGGATGGCAGCTGGAAAATCGTGAGCTGAGGCCGAATCCGAGTCAAACGCCTATCAGCAGCGGAGAGTCGAAGTTTCAACACTCTGTTGCAACCGATAGCATAATAGAAAGGGCGGCTATGAAAACAATCCAACTAATTTGTTTGGCACTCATGTGTGCGCTGATGGTAAACATCACCCTAGCGGCCGGCGCCGACCGCCTGGATGCAAACGCCACCATGGCGCTCTCAGACAAGAACAAGGACGGCCGGATCGACCGCGAGGAATTCCACCAGCGCATGACCGAAGTGTTCTTCTTCGCCGACGTCGACAAGGACGGGCAACTGACATTTGCCGAGCTCGTCGCTGTCGCAAATGCCGACCCCGAGGCCTTCAAAAGAGCCGACCGGGACGGCAGCGGCAAACTGTCCCTTTACGAATTCATGTATGTCATCCACCGCGATTTCGATGCGGCGGACAATAACCAGGACGGGGTCATCGACCTGCAAGAGCTGCGGGTCCTGGTGGGCAAATAGAACCTGTTTCTAAACCAGGGCTTGCGACGGCAGCCCCGCCGTTGGCGGGATGGCTAAATCCGTGCCCAATGGATAACGATGCGGCTGCGCGGACTCGTCAAGGAGGAAATCAGAGGGGATCAATGCTATTTTACTACATCGCGGAGGTGAGACAATGGCGTACCAGAAAGTGAAGCACATGACGGGGGTTTTTGCATCGGTGTTCGCCCATACCGGGCACATCACCAAGGAGCAGGCCAAGGAGATCAGCGGCCTTGCGGAAAAGGATTTCGAGAAAGTCTACGCCAAGGGGGCCAGGATTGCAGAGAAAGTCGGCAAGGCCGAGGGCAAGAAGATGGATCACTTCCTGAACCATTTCGGCAAGGAAATCGATGAATACATGAAACAGGTCGGTGACAAGTTCTTCATGTGACCCACCAAGCGTCAGGAAGAGACAGGCATGTTCGAAAAAAAGGCTGAAAGAATCCTGCCGGTGCATTTGTTCGCCCGGCGCATGGCATACTTTGCCCTGCTCTGGCTGTCGTTGATGGCAGTGGCGTTAAGCGTCGGAGTCGCCGGATATTACTGGATCGCTGATTTCACGCTGGTCGATGCGATCCTGAACGCCTCCATGATCCTGACCGGGATGGGACCTGTATCCGAATTGCCTTCGACGGCAGCCAAGCTGTTCGCCTCCGCATACGCCATTTTCAGCGGCCTGGTATTTATGAGCCTGATGGGGATATTTCTCGTGCCCATTGCCCACCGGATGCTGCATCGGTTTCACATGGATGACACCGACACGCCTGCGAAAAGAGAACAGGCGGAGTGAAACGATCAGCACCTTGTAAGCAAACGGTTTTGGATTGTGGTTGCAGTGATCTCCGTGCTATTCTGAGCACCTTCATGAAATTAGGCAATCAGGAAAGGCGGTGCAGATTGAAACAGGTCCGGTGGATACGTATCGCGGCTATTTCCTCCGTGTTCGGAGTTTGGGCGTGCGGCGGCTCCGGGGAAGAATCCTCGTCAAGCCCGGTTCAGCCGCCCGGGGTGGTCAGCGTTTCCCCTCCGGCCAACGAAAGCTCGGCCAGCGCCGCCGCCGTGGTTTCCGCCACCTTTGACCAGAACATGAACTCGGCTTCGGCCGGGAGTTTCACGGTGTACGGGTCTCAGACGGGCAAGCTTTCCGGCACTTACACGGGGGGCGGCACAGCGATCCTGAGCTTCGATCCCGCAGGCAACTTTAAACCGGGCGAAGAGATCGAGGTGACCTTGACCCAATCCCTTACCTCCACCGGCGCCGCCGAACTGGATCAGCCTTACGTCTATCGATTTGTAGTAGAGACGGGAGGCGGCACGGGCATATTTTTCGATGCTAATACAGTCCCCGATCTGTTCAATGCGATAGCCGTGGTCGCAGGAGACTGGGATGGGGACGGCGACCTGGATATGGCCGTGGCGAATTCCGGCGGCGGCAGGGTCTACATACTCCAAAATGACGGCACCGGCAATTTTTCCATATCCCGTGCAATTACCGACCAGGTGGGCGCCTCAGCCATTGTGGCTGGGGACTGGGATGGAGACGGCGACCTGGATATGGCCGTAGCGAATTTCGGTTCCAACAGTGTGGCTGTTCTGAAGAATAACGGCACGGGCACTTTCATTGTGGCCAGCACCGTAGAACGTCAACAGGGGGCCAGGGCATTGACCGCTGGAGACTGGGATGGGGACGGCGACCTCGATCTGGCCGTGGCCGATATAAGCTCTAATAGTGTCGCCATTCTTATGAATGACGGCACGGGGGGCTTCAGCGTTTTCAGATCATTGCCCGGCTTGGATGGGGCGGATGGGGCCAACGCCCTGATTTCCGGGGACTGGGACGGCGATGGAGACCTGGATCTATCCGTAGCGAATTTTGGGAGCAACAATGTTGCTATTCTCGCCAATGACGGCACGGGCGTTTTCTCGATCAAGAGCACGGTGCAAAGCATGGTAGGCGCCAGAGCCTTGGGCGCAGGTGATTGGGATGGGGACGGGGATCTGGATCTGGCGGTCGGAAATTTCGGCGCCAGCACGGTGGTGATTCTAAAAAACGACGGCTTTGGCAACTTCACGCTGCCGCGCACCATCAGCAACCAGACCGGCGTCAGTGCGCTGATTACAGGGGACTGGGACGGCGACGGCTTCCTGGACCTGGCAGTCGCCAATTTCAGCTCCAACAGCGTGGCCGTGCTGAGAAATGACGGCGCCGGCAATTTTTTTTCTTTGAGCGCCGTTGCCGGGCAGATTGGCGTCAGCGCTTTGACTGGGGGCGACTTTGACGGGGATGGGTTCTTAGATCTGGCAGCAGCTGACTTTGGTTCCGACAGTGTCCATATCTTGGACAACTTACCCTGAATTCATCAACCAGGAACCGTGAACCTGGGACCTGTATGAGAGTCTAGAAAACCATTGCCAGGAGATCGGACATGAACACTCGCAGCATTGTGAACACCATCACCATCATCCTCATCTTCACGATTGTGGGCTGTGCTTCGCCGTCGCCGTCATGCTGGAGTGGATTGAAAACCTTTATGGCTGAAACGAGACTGGGGCAGTGCGCCCATGCCCTACCCCAGCCATCATGATTTTGGTGGTTTTGGTCAGGAAAGGTGAAAGAATTCAAAAGCGGATTGGTTCACGTTCATCGCCGTTTACGAACCTGTCCAGGCAGGCTCACCCAACAGCCCCACGGATATATGTTTCGAATAACCTCTTTTCAGATTAATAGATAGCGGTTTTTCGACTTCGTCAAAACATAAATCAAGACACGACCCCGTCGATCCCGCGACCCCGTCGATCCCGACCCCGTAGATCGCGCCCCTCCCCCCGCCCGAGATCTTTTTCCTTGCCCCTCTTCCGTCAAACAACTACCCCGCAAAAACTTCTATTATCTGTTCCTCGACCATTGAGTCGGGCACAAATGGCGGTTTCGTATATTCGATTTCGATCACATTTTCTGCAATTTTGAATGTCCCTTTGACTACCAGATAAGAGAAAGATCCCGATTGACCGTCATGTTCAAACTGAACTCCTTTTTTTTGGGCCAACGCTTCAGCTCGCTTGAGCACGACTTCCGGCTCTCCGGTCAATTGAATCGCCAAGTATCCCATTTTTTAATCCCTCCTATCTTGATGGAATGAGTTCTGAATTATCTTTCCGGTAAAAATCAACGCGAACAGTTTTCATTCATCCCTCCCATCCTATTCCTTCTCCCATGAAGTGAAAGGCGAGCACAGCTTGCCGATGACGCGGCAGGCCGCCTCACGGCCGTGGGCGAAGCGCGGGTCTTTGAAGCCGGGATTCCAGGTTAAGGATGAAAGGTCGTCGGAGACCACGAGCAGAGCGGCAACCTCGACCGCGCGGAAGGCGCCGAGCGTGAAGAGGGTCGAGCACTCCATCTCGACCGCCAGCGCGCCCTGTCGCCGGTAGCCGAGCACCTTATCAGGGGTTTCGCGGAAGGGCGCATCGGTCGTCCACACCGCTCCCGGGCGAGCGACGGTGCCTTGGGAGGCACAGACCTCGGACAACGTTCGAACCACCGATGGGGATGCCATGGATTCAGTAGCGTCGGCAACATAATGCCGTGAGGTGCCCTCGTCGATGAAGGCCGATGTCGGCAACACCAGATCGCCGATGGCGATCGTGCTGGAAATGGCGCCGCACCAGCCGAGCAAGACCAGCGTGCGCGCACCCCAGGCGATGAGAGTTTCCGCGAGCATAGCGGCGTAAGGTGCGCCCACCAGCGGTCCGGCGAGGCAGGCGTCCGGTAGGGACGCGGAGGAAGTGAACAGCCGGCTGATGTGCAAGCGCCGGCCCGGGTCGAAGCCGAACCCGAGCACCCCGCGAAGGACTCCCAGATCCGGTTCGGTAGCCGCCATCACTGCCACCGACCCTAGCCGTGGAGAACTCTTCCCTCGCCGAGGTTGGATGATAGCGTCCGGCATGGTCTTTTCGGTTATGCCAAGGCAGCCTGCTCCGGTTTCGATCAGGCCGCATCCTCATTTCAACCATAATGAAATAAACGGCCCACCCTGGGCGTGGGCCGTTTATTGGGGCTTGTTCAGGCGGGTGAGCTCGTCCCGGATCTCGTCCATCATGTCATAAAGCCAAAGAAAATCCTCCATGGACAGCCGTCCGGCCTTGACCGGAGCGCCCTCGGTGCCATCCCTCTTCATCAGGATGCGGGGGCCGATTTGCAGCTTGGCCCCGCCGTCGCCGTACTGGTTGATCGACAGCACCAGGCCGGTCTCATTGCACTTCCATTTCTTCAACACCTTGTCTTTTTCAGGATCGTACGGCATGCCACCCTCCCGGTTGATTCGAACGCGTCGGTTGCGTCAGTTTTTCAAGTCGACAGTTTGGAGAAATCCGCAAAGGTATCGAACAACCCGGCTACCAGGGCCAGCAGAGACAGGCGGTTCTGACGGACCGGAGCGTCTTCCACCATGACCATCACGTCGTCGAAAAACGCATCCACCGGCGGTCGCAGCGTAGCCACCCGCGCGAGCGCCTCGGCATAGCGGCCGCGGCTCATGTCGTCCTGCACCTGGCCGTAGACCGAGCGATACGCGGACAGCAGGCCGGATTCCGACGGGTGGTCCAGCAGGTGTTCCTCGACTTCTCCGGGCGAAAATCCCTCGGCCCGCCGAATGATGTTGACCACCCGTTTGAAGGACACTGCGATCGGTTCAAAATCGGGCTTGTCCTTGAGCTGCTGCAAAGCCCGTGCGCGCTGCCAAAGAGCCGGCACGCTTTCGGTCGCAACGCCCAGGACCGCGGCGACAGTGTCCCTGGCAAGCCCCTCCTCCATCAAAATGGAAGCCATCCGGCCTTCGATGAAAGCCATGACCTTCCCGGCCGTACCTGCCGGCCCGGCGCCCGCGCCGTCGAAGAGCTCCAGGCTCCGTTCCACCACGGCCATCAACGCGAAGCGGAAGTCCCTCTGGCGCATGATCTGAACGACGCCGATGCCCTGGCGGCGCAGCGCATACGGGTCCGCCGCTCCCGTGGGGATCAGCCCCGCACGGAAACAGCCGCAGAGGGTGTCGATCTTGTCGGCGATGGCCAGCACGGCGCCCGCCTGGGTTTCGGGCAGCGCACCGCCGGAGGCCGTCGGCCGGTAGTGTTCCTCAACGGCAGCCGCCACTGCCGGGGGCTCTCCCTGGACGCGGGCATAGACCCGGCCCATGACCCCCTGCAGCTTCGGGAACTCGCCCACCATCTGACTCACTAGGTCGGCCTTGCATAGCCAGGCCGCCCGCTCGACCTGGCTGCATAACTCGTTATCCGCGCCCGCCTGCTCCGCGACGTAACGCGCCAAGGCCTGCACGCGGCGCACCTTGTCATAAACCGATCCCAGCTGAGCTTGGAAAAGCACGGTCTTTAATTTCTCCACTTGGCGATCCAAGGGCACGGCCTTATCGCTGCGGTAGAAGAATTTGGCATCCTCCAGGCGCGCCCGCAGCACGCGTTCATGGCCCCGGACCACGACGGCCATGTCGCCGGCCGGTGTGTTGTTGACCGCGATGAAACGCGGGAGCAACCGCCCCGCTGCGTCGGTCACGGCAAAATATTTCTGGTGCTCGCGCATGGCGGTGATGAGCACTTCGGCCGGCAACTCGAGGAACTCTTCGGGAAAACGGCCGACCGCCACTGCAGGGTACTCCACCAGATAGGTGTTG
The DNA here is from genome assembly GCA_963700055.1 of uncultured delta proteobacterium. GTDB lineage: Bacteria > Desulfobacterota > Desulfobacteria > Desulfobacterales > SpSt-501 > SpSt-501. Next base: position 19,332 of record CAVOWH010000007.1, read on the forward strand.
GTCCCGAGCAAGTCCTCGTCGGGCAAAACATTTCCGCCCGCAGAAGCCGCCGCCTGGGCCGCCTCGTCGGCGATCGATTTCCGGCGCTCGGCCGCATCCACAACCACGAAGCCGGTCCGCAGGGCCGGCGCATAGGCCGACGGATCGACGATGCGGATCTTCCGCGGGTGCATGAACCGGTGTCCGAAGCTGCTGCGCCCGCTGCGCACGTTTCCCACCTCGAAGCGGATCACACTGCTGCCGAACAAGGCCAGGATCCACACGATGGGCCGTGCGAAGGAGATCGAAAGGCCCGCCCAGCGCATGCTTTTCGGAAAAGGGGTCGCCAGGATCGCAGCCGGCAGGATCGTTTTCAAAACGGTCGAGGCGGCGCCACCCGCCTCGGTTACGACGGCGCGCAGGTATTCGCCCTTGGGAGTCGCAACCACGCCGAGCTTGGCGAGCGGCAGGCCGACTTTCTCAGCGAATTTGACGGCGGCCACCGTCGGACGGCCCTCTCCGTCATATGCGGCCTTGCGGGGCGGTCCGAAGACTTCGCTCGTCAGGGATGTCTGCCGGAGGGCCACCTCGTCCACCACCACCGCCAGCCGCCGGGGGGTGCCGAAGGTCCGGACGCCTCCATGGGCGATGCGCGCCTCATCCAGTTTTTGAGCCAATGTGGACGCCAAAGCGCTCAGCGCAGGCTCGATGTATCCGGCCGGAATTTCTTCAGTTCCGATTTCAAGCAAAAGCGTCTTCATGCATTATCCTCGTTGATGCGACCGATCGTTTTCCGAATTTTTCAAATATCAAGTATCCATCGCCCAGCATCGAGCATCCATCATCTGTTTTTCAATAGCGGAAACCCCATGGTTTCACGTTGAGACAGATAGGCCTCGGCGCAGGCCCGCGCCAAGGTGCGGATACGGGCGATGAAGCCGGTCCGTTCGGTCACGCTGATGGCCCCGCGGGCATCCAGCAGATTGAACGCGTGCGAGCACTTTAAACAGAACTCATAGGCCGGCAACACCAAACCTTTCTGGACGACGCGGGCGGACTCGGCTTCGTACTTGCCGAAAAGATCGAGCAGCAACGCCACATCGGCCTCTTCGAAATTGTAGGTGGACTGCTCTACCTCCTGGCGGTGGGCCACGTCGCCATAGCTCAGGTCCTGGTTCCATTTCAGATCGTAGACGTTGTCGATCTGCTGGAGGTACATGGCAATGCGCTCCAAACCGTAGGTGAGCTCGACTGATACCGGTGACAGCTCGATGCTGCCGGCCATTTGGAAATAGGTGAATTGGGTGATCTCCATGCCGTCGAGCCAGACTTCCCAGCCGAGCCCGGAAGCCCCCAGCGTCGGGGATTCCCAGTCGTCCTCCACAAAACGGATGTCATGCTCGAGGGCCTTGACCCCCAACGCCGCAAGGCTTTGCAGATACTGTTGCTGAACGTCGAACGGCGAGGGCTTGAGCAGCACCTGAAACTGATAATAGTGTTGGAGCCGGTTGGGATTTTCCCCGTAACGGCCGTCGGTGGGACGGCGGGAAGGCTGGACGTAGGCGGTGTTCCACGGTTCCGGCCCCAGCGCCCTCAGCAGGGTGGCGTGGTGAAAGGTTCCGGCGCCCACCTCCTGGTCATAGGGCTGGACGATCAGGCATCCTTTCCGCGCCCAAAAGGACTGCAGCGACAAGATGACGTCCTGGAAATACATGCACGGCTCCTTAGCGTTGCAATTAAAATCAAGGGTTACGTGAATAGAGCATTTTCGCGCAAATGCCAACAAAAAAATCAACTCATGGCTGTCAGAATATGGTCGAGAGCGGGATGACGGAACATCCTCATCCTTCGACGATGAGCCAATTGCCGCAAGCTATGAGCTGATTTTTAGACCCTCTCCCGCCACGTGCACCTCCAACAGGTGCGCCTGCCGGCGCGCGCTCAAAATATCCTGCCAGAGCGGTTTTAGGCGTGACAGGGCCTCCACTTCTCCGATGGCCCAAAGGCAGCCGCCGCCACCGGCGCCGGTAAATCGGGCGCCGCAGCCGCACCGGCGAGCGGCGGCATCCAGCTGACGGCCGATGGCGTCCAGCACGCCCGGCGTCATCCGCCGCCGCAGATCCACCTCCCGATTCATGGCTTCGCCGGCCTCGGCAAAGTCCCGAAGGCGCAGCGCTTCCGCGAAGCGACGGGTACAGGCGATGATGTCGACCCATTCCTGCCGGTAACGTCCGGAAACGAACTGTCGCACCCAGCGGCCATTGATGTCGACGGAGACGTGCGGAACGCCCACATAGGCCGCCAGCAGATGACGCTCCAGACGGCGTATCCCGCGGCGGGCGATCAGGGTCTCCCGGCGGAACGCCCTGGCCTGGGGAGGAGCCTGCCAGTGCCAGGCATTTACCCCCCCGAATGCCGCCGCGAGCTGATCCTGCAGGCCGCACGGCATGCCCGCAATGCTTTCCTCGATGGCATGGGCCACCCGCGCTACGCCGCTTCCGTGCACGGCGGGCATGGCATCTGCCCGGCGCCGGCGCGCCTGCATGAACGCCCCCGCGAGCGCGACGGCGGCGACTGAAGATCCGCCCAGCGCGCTGCGCGGCGGCGAGGCCGAATGGACCGAGATGTGCACGCCTTCGGCCTGGAAAAAAGCGGCCACGGCGAACATCAGCCCCAGGGGATGGCGGAAGGGAGCCTTGTTGGCGGGGAACTCGGCCTCCGGAAAGCCGCGTGAACTGACCTTGATCCAGCCGCGCTTGTACGGCGCGATGCGCACGGTCGTGCGCAGATCCAGGGCGATGTTCACCGTGCAGGGCCCCAGATGCTGCAGCGGATAGGAAAAGGTCCTGATGTCGAGCGTCCCGCCCATGTCGACCCGACACGGAGCCGAGGCCGTTACCGGACCGGCTTCCAGAAGCTTCTTCCAGTTCACCACGGAACTTTTTGCTTGAATCACGGCCGGTTTCCCCTGAGCTGCCGCAGGACCTTCAGGCTGCGAGGGTGCCGCCCCAGATGGTAAGGCACAAAACGTTCGAGGAATCCCAGCGCCTCAAGAACCGCCGCCGGGGTGAATCGGATGCGGGCCGCCCGGGCCAAGTCCCCCTTGGCGACCCACTGCAGTTGTTTGACCGTGCCCTTGGAAAGTTCAGGCGCATCCGGCGAGCGCGGCATACAGTCGCGGCAGGCAATCCCGCCCTTGGCAATGTCGACACCGAGCATGTCAGACCGCATGGCGTCCACCGCCTTCTGGCAAACCGCGCAGCGCTCCAGATTCGGGCGGTGGCCGGAAAGCCGTAGAAGCCGCATTTGGAATAAAATGCTAAGCACCGCCTCGGAAGTGACGCCTCGATCCAGTTCACTCAGTGCGTGGCGCAGAAGATGGTACAGTTCCGTCTGCAGCACATGGTCTTCCATCCAGACATCGATGAGCTCAGCCCAATAGCTGGCGTAGGCGGTTCGCGTCGGAAGGACACGAATCTGTGCGAAGGGTTGCTTCAGCGCAGCTTCCTGCAGCACTGGCAGACCGGATCGGCGACCCATCGTACCGGCGATGTCCAACTCGGAGAACAGCTCCAGCACCCCCGCAAAACGGCGAACGCTTTTCTTGGCCGATTTGGCGATCAGGGTGACCTTGCCGTGCGCCAGGGTGAAAAACGTCACCACCAGGTCGTAGTCCCCGTAGTCTCGGCGCCGGATCAAAATCGCAGAAGTGGCGAATTGGGTCATGAATCAGGTGCGACGCTCTCCACCCGCGGGTCACGGAAGGTGGATGTTGACCACTTCCCCCCGTTTGCCTGGAATCGTCACCGGTTGATTGTCGAGGCTAAGCTTTACGCCGCCGACGTTTCCAACAAGAAGATTGAAGCCGGTTTGGGCCTCCAGCCGCAACTGGTCGCCCGCTTTGAGCTTGTGCTCCGACGCCGCGCCTTGATCGATCACGACCTTGATCCAGCTGTTTTCGTGAGCCACAATCGTCAGCAGGTGCCGCGGAGAGGCCGAAATGGGAAGCTTTTTCGACGCTTCCGAGGGCGGTTGGGTGGCAAGGCGCTCGGCCGGCGGCGATGCCGCCTCGTCCGTGAGTCGGGAGGAAAGGGCCTGCCGACTCACGGTCGGATCCTGCTGCCACTGCCGATAAGCGAAAAGGCAGACCGCCATCAGCGCGGCCAGCAACGCCAGCGCCAAGATTAGTTTTCTGGATACGTCCCTGCGAACGGGTTCAGGCGGCTGCTCCCCTTTTTGCGTTTGCTGCCGCAACCAGCGCTGGGCATGAAAACGCTGAACGGCTTCGTTGCCGTCGGCGCCGATGGCCTGGGCATACGCCCGTAGAAATCCGATGGTAAAGACATCCGGCGGCAGGTGGGCGAAGTCGTCCTGTTCAAGGGCTCGCAGGATCGTGAGTCTGATCCGCGTTTCCTCGGCCACCTGCTCCAGGCTGATCTGGTTCTGGATCCGGATGGTTTGAAGGTACTGCCCGAAGGAGGCCCCCGGCGCCGTGGCTTTCATAGCGGCACCCTCCACGGCTGTGGATTCCCGGCGCATGCTCATGGGATCTGACTTCCGGTGCGGGTTGAATGCCGGCGTCGCACGTGTCAGGGCGCTCCCATGATTTTGATGTGTGAGCGCTTGCGCAACTCGGACAGCCAGGAGGCGAATCGATTGTCCACCCGTTCACGGAAGATGATATCTTGGATTTCCGACTCGACTTGGGCCAGCGGTCTGGATGCGGTTTCTTTTATCTCCTGAACAAAAACAATCTGGTAGCCGAAGTCGGTTTCCACGATCGGTGAAAACTCGCCGGCCTTCAGTTCCTGCATGGCTTCCCGCAGCCGCGGGGTCAGCTCTTCGATTCGAAACAGGCCCAGATCCGATCCTTGAACGGCCGAGGGCCTCTCGGCCGTCAGCCGAACGATCTCCTGGAAGGACCGCCCCCGCCGCAGCTCCGCCAACGCCTCCTCGAGCATATTCTGCGCCGCCGCACGGTTCTCCGCAGAGGCCTGGGCCGGCAGCCTTACAAAGAGGTTCCAGAGATGATACTGAGTTCCGCCACCGTATCGCGCCTTGTTTTTCTCATAGTAGGATTTGATCTCCGCCTCGGTGATCACCACCTTTGAGCGCACTTCGCGATTGACCAGCTTGCTGCGCTGCAATTGGAGCCTGACCTCCTTGCGGTATTCTTCCAGGGTCATGCCCTGTTCCGCCAGGATTCCCCGGAACTGCTCGTCGGTGGTCGCACGGCGCTGCTTGAGCTGTCGGATGTAGTTCTCGATCTCCTCCTCGTTGATGGAGATGTTGTAGCGCTTGACCTCTTGTTCCGTGAGCTTGGTGTCGATGAGATTGTTGAGCATCTCCGCGCGCAGCTGCGTCAAAGCTTGCAGCTCCCGCTCCGGCGACATCCGTTGAGCCTTGACGTTCTGAACCACGGGGCGCAGCAGCGTTTCGATATCGTAGAGGGTGATGACGTCTTCGTTGACGACCGCCACGATTCGGTCCACCACCGCTGCCTCGGCGGCCAGGGCCCGCACGGGAGAAACCAAGCCGACGAAGGCCAATATGGCCGCCAAAAGTGGTATATGAAATTTCATCTGGTCATTCCATCGATGGGTTCCACCGCTCCCCTGTCAGAGCTGAACGGTCGAGCCGGGCGGATCATTTCGCAGGCTCGGCGCTATCGGCTTGAGCCGATGCGGCCGGCGGCCCGGGTTCGGTGATGCGCGCCCACAGCGGCGCGTTCACTTCCACCGGGTATTGACGCCTTAGTCCGTCGATCCAAGCGCCGAAGGCTTCCTCCGTCTTGGCTCGTCGGAGATCGGCGACCAGGGTCTCCTTCAACCGTTCAAACTCTTGCTCCGAATCAGCTCCGGCGGCTTTGCCTGAATAATGTTGTTCATAATAAGCCGTAAGATCCTCGGCGGTAACCTCCACGTGAGGCCGCAGCTCTGCATCGACCAGCTTGTCCATCAGCAGACGGCTGCGCAAGCGCTGTTTCCACGTCTCGAAGGTTAGCGCGGATTCGATGAGGGTTTGTTCGAAGACCCCCGGCGGATAATCAGCCTTGACGGCGGTCACAGCGGCTTCGAGCTCGGCCGGCGATACAGTGATTCCCAGCTCCTGGGAGCGTTTGAGCAGGATCAGATCGATGGCCATTTCGTTGAGCAACTGTCGACGTGCTTGCTGCAGCTCAGGCGCATCAAAATCGACGCTGCCCGGATGAGCCGTTTTCACCAGCTCAAATGCCTGCAGAAAGTCATCGCGGGTGACCTTGAGCTCTCCCAAACGGATCAAGTAGTCCTCCGGCCGGTCTGGGGTTGAAGATCCGCAGCCCAACACGGCGAACAGCGCCAAAAGGATGCTAATCTTTCGGACATACCGGTGGCTGTCTTTCTTTATCACCAACCCGTTGACCTCACTGTGCCGAAACCGTGACCCCCAGCACGGCATATCAGATAAGAATTTAATTTTCTTGACTATTAACACGTGGGCCGATGGCTTGCAAGATGTTTTTAGCCTGCGCCAGTTGCCCGACCGTCCCCTGCGCGGCCAGTCTTGCTTTGAGCACGCCGTCGGGGGAGAGCTCGAAATGGCCCGGATCGCGGTGGATCAATTCCGTCACGGCGAATGCATCCGGCACGTGTGCGGCGGAGAACGCTAAAACGAGTTTCTGCTCCTTGAGATCGAGCCGCGACACCCCGGCCTGGCGCGCCAAGACCCTGAGCATGATTTTGAAGAGCAAATGGGTTGCTTCGTCAGGCAGCGGACCGAAGCGATCGACCAGCTCCGCACGGATGTCGGCAATCTCCTGCAGCTCGGACATTCGCGCCAGGCGCCGGTAAAGCAGCATGCGCTGATCGATGTCCGGAACGTAGGCTTCGGACAGATAGGCCGACAGCTGGATGTTGATCTCCGGATCCAGAGGCTGGACGATCGGCTCGCCCTTCATGTCGGCGACGGCCTCCTCCATGAGCTGCAGAAACATGTCGTAGCCGACAGCGGCAATATGGCCCGACTGGGAGGCCCCCAAGATGGCGCCGCCGCCGCGGATCTCCAGGTCATTCATCGCGATCTGAAATCCAGACCCCAGATCGCTGTGTTCCATCAGCACCTTCAGGCGTTTGCGGGCGTCCGCCGTCAATAGGCTCTCATCGGGAATCAGCAGGTAGGCGTAAGCCTGCTCGTCCGATCGTCCCACGCGGCCTCGCAGCTGGTACATCTGGGATAGGCCGAAGCAATCCGCCCGGTTGACGATAATGGTGTTGGCGGTGGCGATGTCGAGGCCGGATTCAATGATCGTGGTGCATACCAAAAGGTCGATGTCCCGGTTCACGAAGCGGTACATGACGCGCTCCAGGTCCTCTTCGCCCATTTGACCGTGGGCCACGTCCAGCCGCACCTCCGGGACCAGCTCCTGCAGCTTGCGCGCCATGCGGTGGATCCCGTCGATATGGTTGTGGACGAAGAAGATCTGCCCCTGCCGACGCAGCTCGCGCCGAATGGCTTCTGCGATGACGTCGCCGTCGAACTCGGAGATGTAGGTCAGGATCGCCTTGCGGTACTCGGGCGGGGTTTGGATCAGACTGATGTCACGGATCCCCGTCAGCGACAGGTGCAAGGTGCGGGGGATCGGGGTGGCGGTTAGCGCAAGCACATCCACTGCGGCGCGCAGCCGTTTGAGTTTTTCCTTGTGCCGCACGCCGAAACGCTGCTCCTCGTCCAGCACGAGCAGCCCCAGATCCTTGAAAGCGATGTCCTTCTGCAGGAGCCGGTGGGTCCCGACGACGATATCCACGGCTCCGGATTTCAAGCCTGCAACGATGGCCTGCTGCTCCGGACGGGATCGGAACCGGCTGAGACAGGCTATGTTTACCGGGTAACGCTGGAAGCGGCTGCGAAAGGTCGCATAGTGCTGTTCCGCCAGAATCGTGGTGGGTACCAGCACCGCGGCTTGTTTGCCGTTGTTCACCGCCACGAACGCAGCCCTGAGCGCTACCTCGGTTTTGCCGTAGCCGACATCCCCGCACACGAGCCGGTCCATGGGAGCGTTTTGCTGCATGTCCTCAAGTACCTGGTGGATCGCTTTGAGCTGATCCGCGGTTTCTTCATACGGGAATCCCGTTTCGAAGTCATGCAAGTATCCGTCCACCGGCTCGAACCCAAATCCACGCTCCACCTTGCGCTGCGCATACAGCCGAAGCAGTTCTCCGGCGATTCGCTCCGCGGAACGTCGCACGCGAGCCTTGACCCGTTCCCAAGATCGGCCCCCCATTTTGTCCAGAGCCGGTCGCTGGCCCTCGACCCCCATGTATTTTTGGATCACCCCCATCCGGTCCACCGGCAGATAAAGCTTGTCCCCGCCCTGATAGATCAAGACGATGAAATCGCTGCGCGCCCCCTCGGCCGAGAGTTTTTGAAGCCCTTCGTACTGGCCGATGCCGTGGTCGGTGTGCACGATCAGATCCCCCTGCTTCAGCTCTTGAAGGTCGAAGAGCCGGGCCCGCGCCCGAACAGGGCTCCCGCCGAGTTTGGCCCGCCGGATCTGCCGAACCCCGAAGATCTCCTCCTCCGCCGCCACCGCCAATTTTTCAGCCGGCCACACGAATCCAGTTGAAATCCGGCCGAGGCAGATCACGGGCAGCGCCGATTCCGGCTCTTCCAGCGGAAAGCCTTCCGCGTGCGCGAACCGCAATCCATAGGGGTGCAGCAGCGATTCCAAGCGCACGGCCAGGGATCGACTCGGGCAAACCACCCGAATGCGGTACCCGTAGGACTGTTGCTCGCGGACCCATTCCGCCAGCGGCATGAGCAAATGATCCTTATCGCGCGGCTGGCGCAAGGCCGAAGACAGCCCCCGGTTGTTCTGGATGACGACCGGAACCACCTGCGGCGGCTCCCCCGGTCCGGAATCGTCACTGGACCCGGCCACAGCGAGCATTTTGAAGGCTAACGGCGGCCGGCTGCCCAGCCGACGCCGGGCTTCTTGCCAGGAAAGATAAAGACTCTCGGGAGGCGCGCACAGTCGCCGGTTTTCGCGGGAGGAGCGGTAATTGCTTTGAGCCTGTTCTCCGAATTCCCGCGCCGCCAGGTCCAGCTGCTCGGGGCCGACCAGAACCACGAGCGTATCCGGCGGCAGGTAGTCCCCCAAGTCGTCGAGTTGGGAGTAAACCAAAGGCAGCAGGCTCTCGATTCCCGGAAAGCCCTCCTGCTGGCCGAGTTGGGTGGTGATCTTGCGCACCTGGCTCACCGGCACGTCGTGGTCGGCGGCTTGAAGACGGATGCGATGGAGGATTTCCGGCAGGCCGTCGGGCTGCAGGATCGCCTCGCGCGCCGGCAAGAGCACGGCTTCGGATTCGCTGCGAAGCCGGCGCTGATCCGCAGCGGCGAAAAAACGCAGGGATTCGACGCGATCCCCGAAGAACTCGATTCGCAGCGGATCGGTATACAGCGGAGAAAACACGTCCACGATCCCTCCGCGAACGGAAAAGTCGCCGGGTTCTTCCACGATCGCCGTGCGCAGATAGCCACCCGCTATCAGCTTGGCGACCAGGTGTTCGCGGTCGATTTCCTCACCCTCTTGGAGCAACTCGGCATACCGGCTGAGTTCCTGCCGGGGAACCAGCCGCTGGAGCAACGCCTGGATGCTCGTCACAACGATTAAAGGCCCTGGCTCCGTCATCAGACGATAGAGCCCCCGGATCCGCTCAGAGGCCGTCTGGTTGTGGTAAGAAAGGAACTTGAAGGGCATCAGGTGGTAGGACGGAAAAAACAGCACGGGCAGGCTCTGACCATGGCCGAAAAAGCGCAGATCATCCACCCAGCGCAGGCCTTCCTCCGCTGAGGCCGTCACCACCAGCATCGGCATCGGCTGCCGCGATTGAATGACGGAAAGCAGGTACGCCCGCTCGCTTCCGGACACGCCGCAGACCTCGACCGGCCGACGGCGCCGGATAATGCTTTCAGCCAGATCGGCGGCTCTAATTATATCTTGATTTTGTTCCATGATCGCATTAAATAGTAAAATTTAAATCAGCGTTTTCCAGCGGCCGACCAGCTGCTTCCTTGTTGCTGACCTTCGCCACCGTAGCTCAATTGGCAGAGCACGCGATTCGTAATCGTGAGGTTATCGGTTCAATTCCGATCGGTGGCTCCAAACACCTAAAGCCGGATAGCTATCGCGATCCGGCTTTGGTCTTTTTACCCTATTTCCAGGTACAGGGCAATCACCCGAAATGCCCGACTATCCCCTTATAGTAGTAATCGCTTGAAAAATAAGCGAATTTTTGGTAAGTCGCTTGACATAGCCCTGAATTCCGGATAGGCTGAACGCCAAAACGGATGCCCGCGATAGACCTCGAACCCACTGTCAGGAGGCTCAACGAAAAACGCCCATGAAGGACATCGAAGACATTGAACTAAAAGCGGAAATGGATGAAATCATGCGCAGCGTCGAAAGCATCATGAACAAAGTGGAAGCGGTATTGCCGTCTCGTACGGAGGCTCCCGACCCGATCGAGGAATGAAAGCGGCTCAGCCCCATCGAGGCCGACAGAGCTAAGATAAAACCGGCAGCAGAACTATTATAAATTCATCGCGTGAATGTGCGTCTATCAGGAGGCTCTATGGCGGTGACGAAGGATGATATCGTTGCGCGAATTCATGAGGTCGGATTCACCAAGAAGCAGGCCGTGGACCTTGTGGAAACCCTCATCGCGATCATCAAAGGCAACCTCGAGAAGGGCGAGGATATCCTCATCTCTGGCTTCGGTAAATTCTGCATCAAAGGCAAGCACCAACGGAGAGGCCGAAACCCGGCGACGGGAGAGGACCTGATGCTGCGCGAGCGGCGGGTGATCACGTTCAAATGCTCCGGAAAGCTGCGCAACAAAATCAACGGCTTCCCGGAGTGATCCGATCGATCATCCGATATCGTAAGTTTTGATCTTGCTGAGCAACGACGGATGGCTGATCTCTAACAGACGGGCCGCCTGGGTGCGGTTGCCGCTGGTTTTTTCGAGCGCCTGAGCAATCAGCTTCTTCTCCATGACCCGCTGCACGGCTTTCAACGAAAATCCTTCGATGGCATCCTCTGGAGATGGTTGCCGGCTGCGCCCGGCGATGTCCGGCGGCAGGTGCTCCGGCAGCAGCATGGCGTCGTCGGCCAGAAGCACCGCCCGTTCCATGGCGTTTTCCAGTTCACGAACATTACCGGGCCAGCGGTGGCCGAGCAGAACCTCCAACGCGGCGGGCGAAATTCCCTCGATGCGTTTTCCCATCTTGGCGTTGAAGCGTTCGAGGAAATACCGGCATAATTGCGGGATGTCCTCCGGTCTTTGGCGCAGCGGCGGCAAGGCAATCGTGAGCACGTTCAGCCGATAATAGAGATCTTCACGGAATAATCCCCGCTTCACCTCTTCTTCCAGGTTTTTGCCGGTGGCGGCCATCACCCGCACGTTGACCCGGGTGTGTTTAGATTCTCCGACCGGACGGATCTCGCTTTCCTGCAAAACCCGCAGCAGTTTGACTTGCAGCGCGAGGGGCAGTTCACCGATTTCATCCAAAAAAAGGGTGCCCTTATCCGCCTCCTGAAATAGTCCTTTCTTGTTGCGGTCGGCGCCCGTGAAAGCGCCCTTTTTGTAGCCGAAGAGCTCGCTTTCAAGCAGATGTTCCGGAATGCCGCCGCAGTTGACGGGGACCCAGGGCATCGCAGCGCGCTCGCCCTCGTAGTGGATCCCGCGCGCCACCAATTCTTTTCCGGTTCCGCTCTCACCCAGAATAAGGACGGTCGTGGAATAGCGCGCGGCCTTCTGCGCCAGCTGGAAAACCGAGGCCATCGCCGCACTGCGCGCCACCAAGTTGCCGAACCGGTAATCTTTTTCGATCTCACGGATGCGCGCCTTGAGTTGGCGGTTCTCCTTTTTCAGGCGTTCGCGCTCTTGTGCCTTTCTTAGCGCCAACAATACTTCGTCCGGCTTGAACGGCTTTGAGATGTAGTCATAGGCGCCGAGCTTCATGGCCTCGATGGCGGAGTCGATACTGCCGTAGGCGGACATCATGATGACGGTGCTCCGGCCGATAGCACCGCCGGCCGCCCTCAAGAAATCCATGCCGCCCATGACCGGCATTTTGACGTCGCACAGGATGTAGTTGTATGCGCGCTGCTGCACCTGCAGCAGGCCGGCTTGACCGTCGGACGCCGTGTCTACTTCGTATCCGGCCTTTTTCAGCACTGCGGCCAACATGTGGCACATGTTGGCTTCATCGTCGATGATCAGGATTTTTTGCTTTTCGTCGTCGAGTTCCATCAGCCGTGCTGTCCTTGGACGGGCGCTAACTCCTTGGTGCGAAGAATGCCTTTTTTCCTGAAACCCAGCGCTGCCATGCGTTCGGTTTCATGGCTGCGCGCCTGAACCAACGTTCGTCCAGCTGAGCGGTGATCGCCAGTCGGGTTGGGCTTCCGCCAGCGCGGAAATGACCGGGAGCGATACCGTCATGACCGTGCCTTCGCCGACGGTGCTTGCAGCCCGCAGCGCACCCCCAATGCTTTCGATGATCATGAAACTTACAGCCAGCCCAAGTCCCGTGCCCTTCCCTGGCTCCTTGGTCGTAAAGAACGGGTCGAAAATACTATCCAGATTGTCGGCCGGGATGCCGGCGCCCGTGTCTCTGAATTGAATCTGAAGCCAGTTGCGGGCCCTCCTGGAACCGTCCTCGATGACCACCACGTTTGCAGTGGTAATGACCAATTCGCCACATGATTCCGGTCCCTTGGCAGAAACCGCATCCGCCGCGTTGATGATGAGGTTCAGAAACACCTGACGCAGTTGGTTGGAATCGAGCGACACCGTATCGTCCTGCGCTTGAAATGCGGACTGCAGGTGAATATGGGACATGAAAGGCTGCAGGCTCAATCCTTCCGTCATGTTCTCAATCAGGGCATGAACCGATATCGGCTGGCAACTGCCGTGGCACGGACGCGCGATCTCCAGCAGTTGTCGGATAATGACGCTGATACGCTCGATTTCCTGTTGGGCCCGATTCAGAAATTCAACCCGTTCCTCTTCGGGAATCTCCGCATGCTTCATCAGCTCAAGATAGCCGGTCACGATACCGATGGGGTTTCCGATCTCATGGGCGATGCCGGCCGAAAGCCGTCCGACGGACGCAAGCTTCTCCGCACGGATGATCTCGGTCTGGGCTTTTTTCAGCTCGGCATTGGCCGCTTCAAGCGAAGCCACGGTGTCGCGCAGCTTCTGTTTTTCAGCCGAAAGCCGCCGCAAGAGCCCGTTTAACGATGCCGACAGTCGCTGAAGCTCGTTGTCCTCTTTACGGACGGCGAACAGCATCGCGTCATCTTCCTTGTATTCCTCGGCACGTCGGGCAAGCCGCGCCAGGGGTTGGAGGTAGAGCTTATATACGCGGTAACTCCCGATGAATACGAGAATCCCCGCATTAAAAAAAAGATACAGGAACAGGAGCTGCTGGGCATGTCTCAGGGAGCGGTAGATCCCCTCCAGCGAGAACACCAGGCTAAAACCGGCCACCAATTCTCCATTCCGGTGCAGGGGAGTCGCGATGACTATGTATTCATGCTGCATCCAGAAAAAACCAAAGGTGCTTCCGATGAAATGAACGCTCTCGACCCCGCTGGACAGGGCCTGTTCGGTAAAGGTGGCGATCTCCTCCTCTGGTGCACAGCGGTTGACGCCAAAACTAACCCGCCGATGGTCGCGCCCAACCAGAACGAGGCAGCCTGCACCGGATTCGTCAAAAAAGGATCTCAATTGGCCCCTGAGGTCTGAAAGCGGAGGTAAGCCTTCCCAGGTCGTGTGCTCGCTAAAATAATCAGCCAGTAGTCTGGAAACGGCTTTTCCTTTCGAAACTTCGGATCGAATCAGATTGCGCTGGGCCGTCACCATCGTGACGAGATCAATCGACAGCATTCCCAGCAGGAGTAACAAAGCAAGGTTGATCGCAAGCTTGGCTTTGAGGCCTCTAGCAATCATGCAGCATACTTTAAATAGTATTTGTTACAAATAGTTGCAACCAGTCACGGTGTCTGGCCGACAGCCGAGCGACACGGTTTTCAGCATCAATTGGCTGTATGGTTGATGATCAGCCGAGAACCCGACAGGGAGAAGATGCAATTATAGCGCCAGGGTTTAGTCTGCCGATCGCCACGAGATGGGCATGAAGAGTCGATCGAAGGGAACTCAGAAAGAAATTCCTGGAGGCTGAAACAAAAAACCCGGATCACATGCGATCCGGGTTTTTTAATTAAGATTTCGGCGGCGACCTACTCTCCCACACGGGACTCCGTGCAGTACCATCGGCGCTGAAGAGCTTAACTTCCGTGTTCGGGATGGGAACGGGTGTTGCCTCTTCGCTATAGCCACCGAAAAGCGTAGCCAAACATTAAAGTCGGACAATTCATATGCGATTGCGCCTTAAAGCGTTTTGCGGTCGTGTGAGTTATTTTGTGGCCAAGCCGCACGGCCGATTAGTACCAGTAAGCTAAATGCGTTACCGCACTTACACACCTGGCCTATCAACCTCGTAGTCTTCGAGGGGCCTTTAGTCCTGATGGTTTCCCAACAGGAGGGATATCTGATCTTGGGGTAGGTTTCCCGCTTAGATGCTTTCAGCGGTTATCCTTTCCGAACTTAGCTACCCAGCAATGCCGCTGGCGCGACAACTGGAACACCAGAGGTTCGTCCATCCCGGTCCTCTCGTACTAGGGACAGATCCCCTCAAATATCCTACGCCCGCGAAAGATAGGGACCAAACTGTCTCACGACGTTTTAAACCCAGCTCACGTACCACTTTAATTGGCGAACAGCCAAACCCTTGGGACCTGCTTCAGCCCCAGGATGTGATGAGCCGACATCGAGGTGCCAAACCGCCCCGTCGATGTGAACTCTTGGGGGCGATAAGCCTGTTATCCCCGGCGTACCTTTTATCCGTTGAGCGACGGCCCTTCCATTCGGAACCGCCGGATCACTAAGACCTACTTTCGTACCTGCTCGAAATGTCTCTCTCGCAGTCAAGCTCCCTTATGCCTTTACACTCCACGGCTGGTTTCCAATCAGCCTGAGGGAACCTTCGCGCGCCTCCGTTACTCTTTGGGAGGCGACCGCCCCAGTCAAACTACCCACCAGACACTGTTTTTCGCCCGGATAACGGGTCGAAGTTAGAACCCTAAAACGGTAAGGGTGGTATTTCAAGGTTGGCTCCATCCCGACTAGCGTCGGAACTTCAAAGCCTCCCACCTATCCTACACATACGATTTCAAAGTTCAATGTCAAGTTGTAGTAAAGGTGCCGGGGTCTTTCCGTCTTTTCGCGGGTAGACGGCATCTTCACCGCCAATACAATTTCACTGGGTCTCTGGTTGAGACAGTGCGGAAGTCGTTACGCCATTCGTGCAGGTCGGAACTTACCCGACAAGGAATTTCGCTACCTTAGGACCGTTATAGTTACGGCCGCCGTTTACCGGGGCTTCGGTTCTCAGCTTCGCCTTGCGGCTAACAAATCCCCTTAACCTTCCGGCACCGGGCAGGCGTCAGACCCTATACGTCGTCTTGCGACTTAGCAGAGTCCTGTGTTTTTAGTAAACAGTCGCTACCGCCGTTTCTCTGCGGCCCTTTTCGGCTCGATCCGCGAGGGACTTCACCTAATAGGGGCACACCTTATTCCGAAGTTACGGTGTGAATTTGCCGAGTTCCTTAACCAGAGTTCTCCCAAGCGCCTTTGGATACTCTCCTCGCCTACCTGTGTCGGTTTGAGGTACGATCACCTGACGTTCTCGCTAGAGGCTTTTCTCGGCAGCATGGGATCAGTCAGTTTGTTCCCGCAAGCGGGATCCTCATCACTTCTCGGCTTTAGCGAAAGGACGGATTTGCCTGTCCTTTCAGCCTACCAGCTTGAACCATCTAATCCGACAGATGGATGACTTACCCTTCTGCGTCCCCCCATTGCTATCGTCCCGAAGGACATCGACCGCCCGGTGGTACAGGAATATTAACCTGTTTTCCATCACCTACGCCTTTCGGCCTCGGCTTAGGGATCGACTAACCCTGAGCAGATTAACTTTACCCAGGAAACCTTAGGCTTTCGGCGAGCGGGTTTTTCACCCGCTTTATCGCTACTCATGTCAGCATGGTCTCTTCTGTCCAGTCCAGCCGTCTTTTCAGTCGACCTTCAACCCGGGCAGAATGCTCCCCTACCTTCTTGCTTGCGCAAGAACCGCAGCTTCGGTAATGCGCTTAGCCCCGTTAAATTTTCAGCGCAGACTCACTCGACCAGTGAGCTGTTACGCTTTCTTTAAAGGATGGCTGCTTCTAAGCCAACCTCCTGGTTGTCTAAGCATTTCCACATCTTTTCCCACTTAGCGCATATTTAGGGACCTTAGCTGGCGGTCTGGGCTGTTTCCCTCTCGACCCCGGAACTTAGCTCCCGAAGTCTGACTCCTGCAGTCACAGTTAACGGTATTCGGAGTTTGGTTAGGTTTGGTAATCTGGTAAGACCCCTAGCCCATCCAGTGCTCTACCCCCGTTACTTATCTGCAAGGCTATACCTAAATATATTTCGGGGAGAACCAGCAATTTCCAAGTTTGTTTGGCCTTTCACCCCTATCCACAGCTCATCCGAGCAGTTTTCAACCTACACCGGTTCGGGCCTCCACGCAATTTTACTTGCGCTTCACCCTGTCCATGGATAGATCACTTGGTTTCGGGTCTACTCCACGCAACTCATCGCCCCATTCAGACTCGCTTTCGCTACGGCTCCACCTAACGGCTTAACCTTGCTGCGTAGAGTAACTCGCTGACTCATTATGCAAAAGGCACGCGGTAAGGCTGACTATTGCCGAAGCAATAATCATAGCCCTCCCACAGCTTGTAGGCAAACGGTTTCAGGTACTATTTCACTCCCCTCACCGGGGTGCTTTTCACCTTTCCCTCACGGTACTGGTTCACTATCGGTCACCAAGGAGTATTTAGCCTTGGGAGATGGTCCTCCCGAATTCCCGCAGGGTTCCACGTGTCCCGCGGTAATTGGGTATCCGACCCAGAAAGTCTGATTCATTTCGCCTACGGGGCTATCACCCTCTTTGGCGGGCCGTTCCAGACCCTTCGACTATCAATCAGATTGGTAACTTTCCGACGGAACCGGAATTCCATCCAGTCGGACCCCACGACCCCGAATATACAACGCTTCCGGGCTTGGCATATATTCGGTTTGGGCTGTTTCCCGTTCGCTCGCCGCTACTGAGGAAATCACGATTGTTTTCTTTTCCAGGAGGTACTAAGATGTTTCAGTTCCCTCCGTTGGCCTCTGCAACCTATTTATTCAGTTGCAGATGTTCCGACATTACCCGGAACGGGTTTCCCCATTCAGAAATCTCCGGATCAAAGCTTGTTTAGCAGCTCCCCGAAGCTTATCGCAGCTTACCACGTCTTTCATCGCCTCTTGGCACCAAGGCATCCACCGATTGCCCTTAATAGCTTGGCCACAAAATAGCTGACACGACCGCGCTTATGAACGCTTGTATCGGCTACATATCGCATACAAATTGTCAAAGAGCAGAACAGTCGTCTACGAATCTATCGCGACTGTGGTGGAGGTGAACGGGATCGAACCGATGGCCTCCTGCTTGCAAAGCAGGCGCTCTCCCATCTGAGCTACACCCCCGAAAATATTAAATTCTGTCGCACTGCATGAAATTCAAAAAAAGAAAGTCCTAACTACTTGTTTTCTGATTTTGAATTTCCGGAGTTCCCTTTGGTGGGCCTGGATGGAATTG
This sequence comes from uncultured delta proteobacterium, assembly GCA_963700055.1. Taxonomy (GTDB): domain Bacteria; phylum Desulfobacterota; class Desulfobacteria; order Desulfobacterales; family SpSt-501; genus SpSt-501. Next base: position 37,101 of record CAVOWH010000007.1, read on the forward strand.
AACCATCGACCTCACGCTTATCAGGCGTGCGCTCTAACCGGACTGAGCTACAGGCCCCAGAAATCGCCGAAAGTCCGCTCGTTGCGAGCGATCTTCCCGGGTATGGGGTTTTTTTAATCCGCTGAGCACTCTTTGTGTTAGAGCACCGCTCTTGATCTTTCAAGACTAAATAGTGACGTGGTCGAGTCGAGGGTTGAATCCTCACTAATAGGTTTTGCTCTTGCGAGCCTCTTCCTTAGAAAGGAGGTGATCCAGCCGCTGGTTCCCCAACGGCTACCTTGTTACGACTTCACCCCAATCATCAGCCATACCTTAGGTGCCTACCCCCCTTGCGGGTTAGTCCGACAACTTCTGGTACAACCAACTCTCATGGTGTGACGGGCGGTGTGTACAAGGCCCGGGAACGTATTCACCGTGGCATGCTGATCCACGATTACTAGCGATTCCAGCTTCATGGAGTCGAGTTGCAGACTCCAATCCGAACTACGAGCTGCTTTCTGGGATTAGCTCACCTTCGCAGGCTTGCAACCCTTTGTACAGCCCATTGTAGCACGTGTGTAGCCCTGGGCATAAAGGCCATGAGGACTTGACGTCATCCCCACCTTCCTCCCCGTTGACCGGGGCAGTATCTTTAGAGTCCCCAACTGAATGATGGTAACTAAAGATAGGGGTTGCGCTCGTTGCGGGACTTAACCCAACATCTCACGACACGAGCTGACGACAGCCATGCAGCACCTGTCTCCGGGTTCCCCGAAGGGCACTTCCCTATTTCTAGGGAATTCCCGGGATGTCAAGCCCAGGTAAGGTTCTTCGCGTTGCGTCGAATTAAACCACATGCTCCACCGCTTGTGCGGGCCCCCGTCAATTCCTTTGAGTTTTAACCTTGCGGCCGTACTTCCCAGGCGGAACACTTAATGCGTTAGCTTCGGCACAGCAGGGGTCAATACCCGCTACACCTAGTGTTCACAGTTTACTGCGTGGACTACCAGGGTATCTAATCCTGTTTGCTCCCCACGCCTTCGCGCCTCAGCGTCAGTATTGGTCCAGGAAGCCGCCTTCGCCACCGGTGTTCCTCCTGATATCTACGCATTTCACCGCTACACCAGGAATTCCGCTTCCCTCTCCCATACTCAAGTCTCTTAGTATCAAATGCACTTCCTCGGTTAAGCCGAGGGCTTTCACATCTGACTTTAAAGACCGCCTACGCGCCCTTTACGCCCAATGATTCCGAATAACGCTTGCACCCCCCGTATTACCGCGGCTGCTGGCACGGAGTTAGCCGGTGCTTCCTTCAGTGGTACCGTCGGTGCCCAATGGTATTATCATTAGGCAGGTTCTTCCCACTTGACAGAGCTTTACGACCCGAAGGCCTTCATCACTCACGCGGCGTTGCTGCGTCAGGGTTTCCCCCATTGCGCAAAATTCCTCACTGCTGCCTCCCGTAGGAGTCTGGACCGTGTGTCAGTTCCAGTGTGGCTGATCATCCTCTCAGACCAGCTAACCATCGCAGCCTTGGTAGGCCGTTACCCTACCAACAAGCTAATGGTACGCGGGCTCATCTCCAAACAGTAGCTTACATGTAGAGGCCACCTTTGATCACCAGGACCGGAGTCTCGGGGATGTTATTCGGTATTAGCACCGCTTTCGCAATGTTATCCCCAATTCGGAGGTAGATTACCCACGCGTTACTCACCCGTGCGCCACTTTACTTGCCTCAGCAAGCTGAGGCGTTCTCGTGCGACTTGCATGTGTTAGGCACGCCGCCAGCGTTCATTCTGAGCCAGGATCAAACTCTCCACTTTAACTTGATCATGTCGCCGATAAACGGCGCCATGATATCAACGGAGTTTGGCTCGACCGGACGCCACTATTTAGTTTTCAAAGATCAAAAAGAACCGGTTTATAAATTTTCGTTTAGCGCTCTAACTATTTTTAGAGCCGCCGACCGGCCTTCTTAATATACTAATCTCTGCCAAGGTGTCAAGAACTCTTTTCAACTTCCTATTTCTTTTTTTGGCTTAGTTCTTTGCCGCCAGATGGCCAAAACCAGGCATATTTATATGGGTCGAAGGCGTTTGTCAATAAAAAATTTAAATTATTTTTCAACGCACAAGCGATGAAAACGCTTTTTGCCAGAACGCAGCACCATTGATCCTGCGGCGGTCACATCCTCGACGGTGATCAGCTGCTCATGGCGGTCGATGCGTTTCCCATTGACATAGGCGCCCCCCTGATCGATGAGCCGTCGCGCGGCAGCCCCAGAAGAGGCCAGACCGATCTCCTGAAAAAGCCTGAACGCCGGGACTCCGGCCTCGAGCCGATCCACTCGAATCGTTGAAGATGGGATAGCGCTTGGATCTGTTTCGGGCTGTCCTCGCGGGATCTCACTGCATGGAAGAACCTCTGAAGGCAGCTCCCGGCGGCCGAATAACCGTTGAGCGGCCTGCAGGGCCGACATCGCTGCCTCATGGCCGTGAGCCAACCGGGTCGCTTCGAAGGCCAGAACCGTTTTGGCGGCGTTAAGGAGGACACCGCCCTCCAATCGTTTCACCGCGGCGATTTCCTCGAGCGGCAAGAAGGTGAACAGCGCAAGGAACCGGGCTACGTCACGATCATCGGTGTTGATCCAATACTGATAGTATTCGTAGGGCGAGGTTCGCACCGGATCCAGCCACACGGCCCCTTTGGCGGTCTTTCCCATTTTCTCGCCGCCGCTGGTGGTGATGAGAGGAAAGGTGATACCGAAGGCGGCCTTCTGGTCCATGCGCCGGATAAGTTCGACGCCCGCCACAATATTGCCCCACTGGTCCCGGCCCCCCATTTGCAGACGGCAGTCGTGCCGCCGGGAGAGTTCCAGAAAATCATAGGCCTGCAGGACCATATAGTTGAACTCGATGAAACTCAGCCCCTCTTCGGAATCAAGTCGTAGTTTGTAGCTTTCGGCCTTGATCATACGGTTGACCGAAAAGTGGCGCCCAATATCCCGCAAAAAAGGGATGTACTCAAGCGGGGCCAGCCATTCAGCATTGTTCAGCTGGAGGGCTCTGCCCTCGTTGAAATCGAGAAACCTCGACAGCTGCAGCTTGATGCCGGCGGCATTGCGGTCGACATCTTCAAGAGTGAGCATCTTACGCATCTCGGTCTTACCGCTAGGATCCCCCACCAATCCAGTGCCCCCGCCTACGAGAGCGATCGGCCGGTGTCCCGCTCGTTGCATGTGGGCTAAGGCCATGATGGGTACCAGATGACCGATATGCAGGCTATCCGCTGTGGGGTCGAACCCAATGTATCCGGCCGCCCGGGAGGTCTCAAAATAGTCGTTTAACTCCTGTTCGTGCGTGGTTTGATCGATGAAACCACGTTCCCTTAGAATGTCAATCAGATTGGCCATGAAAATAAGATGCCTTTCCTCAATTCATTTGTTCGCCAATTCCACCGCTCGCGTTTCCCTGATGACGGTCACTTTGATCTGGCCGGGAAAATTCAGGGACTCCTCAATTTTGCGTGCAATGTCTTTGCTGAGCAGAACCGCCTCGTCGTCGGACACTTGGTCGCTCTCCACGAGCACCCTGAGCTCCCGGCCGGCTTGGATGGCATAGGTGTTGGCTACCCCCTTGAACTCATTGGCGATTTTTTCTAGATCCTCCAGCCGTTTGATGTAGTTTTCAAGCAGCTCTTTGCGCGCCCCGGGCCGGGCGCCCGAGAGCCCGTCAGCCGCCTGCACCAAATAGGCGTAAACCGAGTTCGGCGGTACGTCTTCATGGTGCGATGCAACCGCGTGCACCACTTTAGGGCTTTCTCCGTATTTCTTTGCCAGCTTCGATCCGATGATCGCATGCGGGCCCTCCACCTCATGATCGATGGCCTTGCCGATGTCGTGCAACAGACCCATGCGCCGGGCCAGCTTGGTGTTCAGTCCCAGCTCCGAAGCCATAATGCCTGTGAGAAACCCCACCTCGATGGAGTGCTGGAGGACATTCTGGGAATAGCTGGTCCTGAATTTCAGCCGGCCGATATATTTGATCAGCTCACTGTGCATGCCGTGAATTCCCAGATCAAACGCTGCCTGTTCACCCGCCTCCTTGATGGTCTGGTCGACTTCCTGGACGACCTTCTTGACCACGTCCTCGATGCGCGCCGGATGGATTCGACCATCCGAGATAAGCCGCAGCAGCGAAAGACGCGCCACCTCCCGGCGTACCGGATTAAACCCGGAAAGAATCACCGCTTCCGGCGTATCGTCAATGATCAGATCAATTCCGGTGGCAGCTTCCAACGCCCGAATGTTACGCCCTTCTCGGCCGATGATCCGGCCTTTCATTTCATCGTTCGGCAGCGGGACGACCGAGACGGTCCTTTCCGCCACATAATCGGCTGCATAACGTTGGATGGCGGTCGCCATTATTTTCTTGGATTTCTTATCGGCTTCCTCTTTGGCCTCGTTCTCTATTTTCTTGACAAGCTTGGCGGCTTCGAAACGGGCTTCATTTTCCATGGCGCGTATAAGCAACTCCTTGGCCTGCTCGGCGGTCAGCCCGGTGATGCGTTCCAGCTGGCGCTTTTGCTCGTCGATGAGAGTGGTATATTCGAGTTCCCGTGCCTCGATTTTCTGCTCGCGTTTTTGGGTCTGCCGCTCGCGACGGGTCAAATCTTGATCGCGAAGTTCAACCTGCTCGATCTTCCGGTCCAGGGTCTCCTCTTTCTGAACCAGCCGCGCCTCGCGCTTTTTAAATTCCAGCTGCGTTTCCCTGGCCTCATGGTCAAAATCGCTTTTCAATTTAAAAAGCGTATCTTTGGTTTGCACTTCGGCTTCTTTGAGCAGCGTGTCGGCCTTGTGTCGCGACTCCTCGATAATCCTGGAAGCTTCCTTTTCAGCTGCTTCCGCTTTCTGGGATACGATCCGACCCTTGAGCCAAAAAGCGACCACAAAACCGGCAATCGCGCCGACGATGCCCAATACGATTCCTTCACTCGTCATGTATGTCTCCCGGGGCAAATCTTGCCCCAATTCAAAAAATTAAGATTTCTTCCGCCCAGCGGAATGGCCAGGACCGCTGCACGATAGAGTCTTGGATTTTGCGGCTGGTCTGCTGCCGCCTGGGCGGGTTCGCCCCTCCAAACCGGCCAGTTCGGTGCACGGCTGCTAATCAACGCGTCGAGGGCTGCTGACAGCGCAAACCCTGGCGGGTAGGAGTAAAAGCGGTAAGGCTAGAGGAATGGGCGTTTCGGGGCGTTCGAGTTATTTATTAATACCGAAGGGATGCAAACGGCTTCATACCTTCGTCGAGCATACGATTCAATTCTTCACAACGATTAGAAATTTGGCCGACGATCTCGCCGGTATCTTTTTTCAGCTGCAAGATCTGATGTGCCATATTCAGTGCCGCAATGATCAAGATCGTCAGCTTGGAAATATGTGGGATTTGGGCGGTTTGCTGATCCTGAATCTTATTTACTTCACCGACCAGATAATCCGCTACCTCCCTGGCCTTGGCAGCCTCGGTGTCGGCCTTGAACGTGTAGGGTTGCCCGAAAAGCTCTATGGTGACAAATTGGTCCAATAACCACCGCTCCGGACCTTTTCCCCGCCAGTCTCGCGTTAGGAACGGGTCAGGTCTTCAAGTTTGGCCAACAAATTGTCAATTCGCGACCGGATCAACGCCTTTTCCTCGGCTTGGCGTTTGACCGATTCGTTCTTTGAATCAAGTTCCTCCTCTAGTTGCTTTACCTTTTGGTGAAGCTCAGAATTGGCGGTCTGCTGCGACCTGCAAATGTCGATGAGCTTTTCGACCTTGGTCTCGATTTCGCTCAATTGACGGAACAGCACGTCACTATCCAATCGCCTGAGTCCCTTCTATATTTTTATTTTACTGTAATCTGCAACGTGATCAAATGTCAAGCCATATCCGCGGCTCAACTCTGCAGGATCGCCTCCACTCGGGCAAGATCCTGAAGGGTGTTGATACCAAGAATTTCGTTCGGGTTGGACGCCCAGGCCACGCCAACGTTTCGCCCCGATTCGTAACCGATCCGAATAATATCGGTCAAATAATACTCCCCCTGGGCATTAAGGTTGGTGAGGCGCGGCAGCGCTTCCTCCAGAAACCTCCGGTTGAAACAGTAAATTCCGGAGTTGATCGTCCGAATGGCGCGCTGCTCCGGGGTAGCGTCGGCTTCTTCAACGATACCCGATACCTGACCGCCCGGTGCCAACAGAACTCGGCCGTAACCGTAAGGCCGGTCCAGCTCAACGGCCAGCAAGGTGATATCCCGACTGGCCTGCAGATGAGTGGCGATCAAGGTTCTAAGGGTCGCGGTGTTGATCAGAGGTACGTCCCCGCATAGCACCATGACCTCCTCGCACCCCGAAGGCAGGTGGGGAAGCGCGCATTGCACGGCATGCCCGGTACCCAGCTGTTGATCCTGGTAAGCGAACATCACCTCCGCCCGGCAAGCCACTTCACGTCGCACCTCTTCGGCTTGGTTCCCCACCACGACGACGACCGCCTTGCCGACAATTGGAACGGCGGCTTCCACGACGTAAACCACCATGGGTCTTCCCAAGACCTCATGCAGGACCTTGGCTCGATTGGATTTCATGCGTTTGCCGAGTCCGGCGGCTAAAATGACCACAGCAACTTGACGGTCCATCGTTTCCCTTCACCCACCCAGCCAATCAGCGGAGCGCTCCACCGGGCATCCGAGCTATTCTTGCCACACGGAAGTTGAATACAATCGCCTTCTTCAAAAGCAGAGGGCAAACCCTTCGGGCTTGCCCTCTCGCCGCTCAACCGATGTTAGAAACCGCCCACCTGCAAGAGCTTCTAATGCGAAGGACCGTTCTCGACGATTCTCAAGCGCATCAGCGCCCGTTGAAGCGCCGCCTGGGCGCGAACGAAATCGAACTCTTCCCGGCTGCGCTGTTCGGCCAGCCGCTTTTGGGCCCGCTCCAGGGCCGCCCGGGCACGCTCGAGGTCAATGTCTCGCCGCCGTTCAGCGGACTCGGCCAGGATCGTCACTTTTTGGGGCAACGCCTCCGCAAACCCACCGCTGACGAAGACCATGTGTTCGCCGCCTTGGCTATCCGTATAGCGGACAGCGCCGGCTTTAAGGGCGGTCAAAAAAGGAGTATGTCCGATGAGTACACCGAATTCTCCCAGCGAACCCGGAGCCATAACGATCTGCACATCTTCACTGACGACCGTTTTTTCGGGTGTGACAATTTCCAGTCGGATGGAACCAGCCATACGCCACCTCGGAGTTATTCTGCGGATGCCATTTCTTTGGCGGCCGCCACGACTTCTTCGATGCCGCCCTTCATGTAGAAGGCCTGCTCGGGAATGTCGTCGTGTTTGCCTTCACAGATCTCTTTGAATGCGCGGACCGTGTCCTCGATCTTGACATACTTGCCGGCCTTGCCGGTGAAGGTCTCGGCCACGTGGAACGGCTGCGACAGGAAGCGCTGAATCTTGCGCGCGCGGGAGACCGTGACCTTGTCTTCGTCGGAAAGCTCCTCCATCCCGAGAATGGCAATGATGTCTTGCAGCTCCTTGTATTTCTGCAGGATCTGTTGCACCGCGCGGGACGTGCGATAATGGTCTTCGCCGATGTAGCTGGCATCCAGAATGCGTGAGGTGGAATCCAACGGATCCACCGCCGGATAGATGCCCAGCTCGGCGATCTGCCGGGACAACACCACGGTGCCGTCCAAATGCGCGAAGGTGGTGGCCGGGGCCGGGTCGGTCAGGTCGTCGGCCGGCACGTACACGCACTGCACGGCGGTGATCGATCCCTTGTCGGTGGAGGTGATGCGCTCCTGCAGTTCGCCCAAGTCCACCGCCAGGGTCGGCTGGTAGCCGACGGCGGAGGGCATGCGTCCGAGCAAGGCGGACACTTCGGAACCGGCCTGGGTGAAACGGAAAATGTTGTCGATGAAGATCAGCACGTCCTGCCCCTCTTCATCCCGGAAGTATTCCGCCTCGGTCAGGCCCGAGAGCGCGACCCGCGCCCTGGCGCCGGGAGGTTCGGTCATCTGACCGTAGACCAGCGACGCCTTGGGCAGAACGCCGGAGGCCTTCATTTCGTGGTAGAGGTCGTTGCCTTCGCGGGTGCGCTCGCCCACGCCCGCGAAGACGGAGATGCCGCCGTGCTGCATGGCGATGTTGTGAACCATCTCCATCATGATGACGGTCTTGCCCACGCCGGCGCCGCCAAACATGCCCATCTTGCCGCCGCGCGGAAAGGGCACCAGCAGGTCGATGACCTTGACGCCGGTTTCAAGCACGCGCACGGTGGTGTCCTGCTCGGTGAACTTGGGAGCGGCGCGGTGGATCGGCCGCATCTTCTCCTGGCTTACCGGACCCAGGCCGTCCACGGGACGTCCGACGACGTTGAGCACGCGGCCGAGCGCTGCCTTGCCGACCGGCATCAGGATCGGATTGCCCGTGTCTTTCACGGGCATGCCCCGCACCAGGCCGTCGGTGACGTCCATGGCGATGGTGCGCACGACATTGTCGCCCAGGTGCTGGGCCACCTCGATGACCAGATTGTCCGCCTCGTCGTTGATGGCCGGATTGCTGATGGTCAGCGCCGTATAGATCGTCGGCAGCTTGCCCTGCGGGAACTCCACATCGACGACCGGGCCCATGACCTGAACTACTTTACCGATATTCTCTCCCATTGAACGACCTCCTATCCAAACGCGGTTGGCAAATGTTATCCTTTGAGGGCCTCGGCGCCGCCGACGATGTCCATCAACTCGGCCGTAATGGCGGCCTGCCGGGCCTTGTTGTAGACCAGGGTCAGATTGGCCATCATGTCGTTGCAGGCTTTGGTGGCGTTGTTCATGGCCAGCATGCGGGCGGCGTGCTCTGACGCCGATGTCTCCAGCAGCGCGCTGTAAAGCTGAACGAACACGTTGCGCGGCAGCATTTCGCCGAGCAACTCGGCCGCCGAGGGTTCGCAGATATGCTCCGGCAGATAGCCGTGCTCCCCGCTGCCCGGGTCCGTCTCCGCTTTTTCGATCGGCGGAATGGGCAACAACATCTTCAGGACCGGGACCTGTTTGGCCATGGTGAGGAATTCGGCGTAGACTACATACACCTCATCAAAGGCTCCGTCCAGGAAGCCCTGCACCAGTTTGCGGCCGGGAGTAGCGGCTTCGTTGAATTTGACGGCCGTGCCCATGATCCCGATGTGCTCGGAGACGACCGGAGCCTTCACCTTTCGGCACCAGTTGCGCCCCTTGCGGCCGAAGGCGGTGAAAGAGAATTCAATGCCCGTGCCGGCTTTCTCCTTCATGAACGCGTCGGCTTTTTCGATCAGGTTGGTGTTGAACCCGCCGCACAATCCGCGATCGGACGTGCACAGAACCAGATGAATGCGCTTCACGTCCGTTTTGGGCACCAGCAGGGGGCTCACCCCTTCGCCCGCCCGTTCCGCCAGGCTGCCGAGCACCTCGGCGAATTTCCGGGCATAGGGCCGGAAACCCTCCATGTTGGCCTGGGAGCTGCGCAGCTTGGATGCAGCCACCATGTTCATGGCCTTGGTGATCTGCTTGGTTTTCTTGACTGCCGAGATTTTGTTCTTGATGTCTTTTAAAGTTGCCATGCCGATCCGCCCTCAGGTCCCGTTTTTCGGAAACTGCATACATCTTCCAACGACGGCTGAGCCTCTGCTACTTGACGGTTTCCTTGAACTCCGCATCGTAGGCGTTGAGGGCCTCCGTCATCAGCTTGTCCAAGTCAGCGTCTATTTGCTGCTTTTGCTTCAGGGTGGCGAACATCTGGGGATAGCGGTCCTCGATGAACTTGTAGAGGCCAATCTCGTAACGGCCCAACACATTCACGGGGTACTTGTCCAGAAAGCCCCGCGTGCCAGCATACAGGATGGTGACCTGCTTCTCCATGGGCAGCGGCTGATACTGGGGCTGTTTGAGCAGCTCCACCAGGCGCGCGCCGCGGGTCAGCTGCCGCTGGGTCGCCTTGTCCAGGTCGCTGCCGAAGGCGGCGAAAGCTTCCAGCTCGCGATACTGGGCCAGATCCAGGCGCAGGGTGCCGGCCACCTGCTTCATGGCCTTGACCTGGGCGGCGCCGCCGACACGCGACACCGAAAGCCCCACGTTGATGGCCGGCCGCACCCCGGCAAAAAACAGGCCGGGCTCCAGGTAGATCTGGCCGTCCGTGATGGAGATGACGTTGGTGGGAATGTAGGCCGACACGTCGCCGGCCTGGGTTTCGATGATCGGCAGCGCCGTGAGGGAACCGGCTCCGAGATCGTCGCTGAGTTTCGCCGCGCGTTCGAGCAGCCGGGAGTGGTTGTAGAAAATGTCGCCCGGGTAGGCCTCGCGGCCCGGCGGGCGGCGCAGCAACAAGGATACCTGGCGGTAGGCGGCGGCCTGTTTGGACAGATCGTCGTAAATGATCAGCGCGTGCTTGCCGATGTCACGGAAGTATTCCCCCATGGCGCAGCCGGCATAGGGTGCGATGAATTGCAGGGAGGCCGGGTCGCTGGCGCAGGCGGCGATGATGGTGGTGTATTCCATGGCGCCGTGTTTTTCCAAAATCGCATGCACCTGGGCCACGGTGGATTTTTTCTGGCCGCAGGCGACATAGATGCAGTAGATGCCGCTGCCCTTCTGGGCGAGGATGGCGTCGATGGCGATGGCGGTCTTGCCGATCTGGCGGTCACCGATGATCAGCTCCCGCTGCCCACGCCCGACCGGTGTCATGGCATCAACAGCCTTCAGTCCCGTATAGCAGGGCTCGTGCACGCTCTTGCGCGCGATGACGCCCGGCGCCACCATCTCCACGCGTCTGAACTCCTTGGCCGGAACGGGGCCCTTGCCGTCCAGCGGCTCGCCCGTGGACGTCAACACCCGACCCAGAACGGCTTCGCCGACTGGGACCTGGGCGATGCGGCCGGTGCGCTTGACGATGTCGCCCTCCTTGATGTGGATGTCCTCGCCCATGACGGCAATCCCCACGTTGTCCTGCTCAAGGTTGAGCACGAGACCGAGGATCCCCCCGTGAAACTCGACCAGTTCCTGGGCCATGACCTTCTCCAGGCCATAAACCCGCGCGATCCCGTCGCCGACCGACAGGACGACGCCGGTCTCGCTCAATTCCACCTTCTTTTCGTAGTCCGTGATCTGCTCTTTGATGATCTGGCTTATTTCTTCGGCTCTCAGTTCCATTAGGCACCCTCACCCCTTTTTAAAGATTCACTCATGTTGAGTAATTGCGTCCTGATGCTGCCGTCCAACACAAGATCGCCGATCTGCGTGACCAGTCCGCCGATCAGGCTTGGATCCTGTTTCACTTCCAGAACGATGTCCTTGCCGGTGCGCTTCGACAGAACGTCCCGAATGCGTTCAACCGCATCTGCGGAGAGCTCACCCGCCGAGGTCACCGTCGCCCGGGCGACCCCTTTTAGCTCATCCGCCAGCTTCTGATAAAAGTCGTTGATGGAGCCCAAGAACCCCATCCGTCCTTTCTCGAACAGCAGGACCAGAAAGGATTCCACGGCCTTGGAAAGGGTCAATCGACCAATCAACGACTGCAGCACCCGCTTGCGCGCCGCGCTGCCGTATAGCGGGTTGGTGATGGCCTGCTCCAGCCGCCGGTCGCCTGTCACGAGCGTAGCCACGGAATGCAGCTCTCTCCGGTAGCGTTCGGTCTGTTCGTCCTGCTGGCCGATCATTAGCAGGGCTTTGGCGTAGCGCCTTGCAATCGCTAAGTTCTTCATGATGCCACCACCTTCTGAAGGTAGTCCTCGACCAGCTGGGACTGGTCCTCGGCCGTGACGTTCTGCCTGAGCAGTGCTTCGGCCTTGGCCAAAGACTGCTCAAAGATCTCGCGCTGCAAGCGCGCCTTGGTCTGCTCGAATTCGTGTTCGATGTTCCGGCGGGCCTGGGCTTGAATCTTTTCAGCGGCGGACTCGGCTTCTTTTAGGATACGAACTTTGGCGTCCTGACCCTGGCGGATGTAATCGGACATGATGCGTCCGGCTTCCTTTTCGAGTTCGCCCAATTTCTGGTTGCACTCGGCCAGTCGCTTTTCGGCTTCGGCTTTGCGTGCCTCCAAATCGTTCAGCTGATTCTGAATGCCCTGCACGCGGCTGCTCAATGCGCGCGGAATGGGCTTGCGCAGCAGGAAGACCAAGGCCGCCGCCAATACGACAAAGTTCATGACCCGATACCAGTCTGTGCTGGAGAGGCCGCCGTGGCCGGCGTCACCGCCGGCGGCGGCCCATGCGACGCCTGCCGTTAGCGCGAAGAACCCAACCACCGCCGCCGTTCGGCACCGACCGGCGCAGAGAAAACCGCCCCGCTGGCCAGAGCTCCGAGATTTCATGACACCGCCCTCCCCAAAATTTTTTGCGTGATTTCTTTGGCGAACATCCCGATTTGTGGCTGCAGGGCCTGCCGAGCGCGTTCGGCGTCGGCGCTGATCTTCCGGCGGATCTCCTCCAGCTCAGCCAGCGCCTTGGCATTGATCGATTCCATCTGCCGGCGCTCCTCTTCCTCGGCCTGCTTGACGAGAGCCTCTTTTTCCTTCAGCCCTTTGGCGCGCACATCACGGATGGCCTTGTCGAAGGCGGCATTCTTGTCTTGAACGCTTTTTCCGGCGTTGTCGATGGCGGATTCCATCCCTTTGACTCTTTCACGGCGCTCCTGGAGAATCTTGCGGATGGGGCGAAACAAAAGCAGATTCAGCACAAAGATGAGGAACAAAAAGTTGACGATTTGGATGCTGACCGACCAGTCCGGGACGACGGTGACGCCGCCGCCTTCGCTGGAGGCGAGCGCCGGGGAGATAAACTCAAAGGTGAGGATTCCGACAACCGAGAGCAGCGCAGCGTTCAACCGACTCCAGTGCACGCTAAAATAGCCCATAGAACCCACCTCCATTCCATGTGTACGCAGACTGCATGGTCAGATGTTCACCTGGGATAAACCGGAAATGCGCGGTCTATAGCATCGCCTCGAAAGCTTGTCAAAGGTTTTTTCCAAATTTGGACGAGTCGAATGGGCGCGTCTTTTTTTCCAGCCACCCGCTCACTCCACCAGAAAGCGACGCATGCTGATGTTCATCAGCAAGCCGATGCTGATGGCGACCGTCAGCGTGGAAGACCCTCCATAGCTGATGAGCGGCAGCGGTACTCCCACCACGGGCATCAACCCCATCGTCATCCCGATATTGATCATGACCTGCCAAGCGAGAAGCGCCGTGATGCCTACGGCCAGGATATTGCCGAACGGATCCCGGCAGCGGTGCGCAATGCTCAACCCCCAGAGAACCAACACCAGGAACAGCAGCAGGACCGCGATCGATCCCACCGCCCCCCACTCCTCCGCCAGCACGGAGAAAATAAAGTCGGTGTGCTCTTCAGGCAGAAAAGAGAGCGCGTTTTGGGTGCCCTGCAGGTAGCCTTTGCCGGAGATCATTCCGGAGCCGATCGCGATCTTGGATTGGATGATGTGATACCCCGCACCCAGCGGGTCCTGGTCCGGGTTCAAGAAGGTGAGGATGCGCTGCTTCTGGTACTCTTTCAACAGCGACCAGACAAAGGGGATCAGCGCCGCCGTGAAGGTCACCAACAAAACGAGCGCCCGCCGTTCGACCTTGACGAACAGGGCCATCGTCACGGCGATCAACGCCACCAGCCCGGCGGTGCCGAGGTCGGGTTGGATGACAATCAGCGCAAACGGCAGGGCCGTCATCAGCATCGGATGGATCAACTCCCGCAGGCTGAACCCGCGCCGGTCGGAACCTTTCGAGAAGTATTTGGCCAGCACCAGAACGGTGGCGATCTTGATCAGCTCGGAAGGCTGAAGGTGCAGCGGCCCCATCGCCAGCCAGCGCCGGGAGCCCCCGGCGAGTTTGCCGAACACCACCACCCCCAGCAACAGGAGCACGCAGACGATGTAAATGGGGTACGCCCAGCGCTCCAGCACCCGATAGCTGAAAGAAAAGGAGGCCGCCATCACGATGAATCCGAGCGCAAACCAGATCATCTGCTTGAAAAACAACACTTTCTGGGCAGCCGGCGGGGGATCGGCAGTCACCGCGCTGTAGACCGTCGTTAGTCCCACCGCAGCGAGCAGCACGACTATCAGCAGAAGCCCCCAGTCGAAATTGTGAATGAGGCGACGATCAATCATCCTGACTTACCCGTTGTCGCCGACGACGACTTTTGCGCGGTCGCCCGCCAGGCGCTGAGCGTCCGGGGCTTTGCGCAAATAGGTCTTGACCATTTCGCGCGCGATGGGACCGGCCGCGCTCGACCCGTGCTCCCCGTTTTCGACCACTACCGCCACGGCCAGTTTCGGAGCCCCCACCGGAGCGTAGCAGACAAACCAGGCATGCGGCCGGAGGTGCGGAGGGGTGTAGTCCTCGCCGCTGTCCTTGCGGCCGACCACTTGCGAGGTGCCGGTTTTCCCGGCGATCTCGATATCGGCGAGGTGAACGCGCCGGGCCGTCCCGCGTTCGCCGTTCACCGCCCCCCAGATGCCCTCCTGAACGATCTTGAGATTTCGAGGACTGACCGGCAGGCGCCCGGCTTCCTGCGGCGCCGCGTGGAAAACGACTTCCCCTTCCACCGTCTCGACGCTCTGCAAAATGACCGGTCGATGGCGGATGCCGCCGTTGCCCACCGCGGCGGTGAGCAGCGCCATCTGCAGCGGCGTCGCCAGGTTGTAGCCCTGGCCGATGGACACCGACAGGGTTTCCCCCTCCTGCCAGGGAACACCGAAGCGCTTTTTCTTCCACGCGGAGGACGGGATCAGGCCGCGCGCCTCCTGATCAAGCCCGACTCCGGTTCGCGCGCCCAGCCCGCAGGCCTTTGCGTACCAGGCCAAACGGTCAACCCCCAAACGCTGGCCGGTGCGATAGAAGAAGACGTCGCAGGATTCGGAGAGCGCCCGGCGGATGTCCACCCGGCCATGTCCTTCTTTTTTCCAACAGCGGTAGTCGCGGCCGGCAAAATGCAGCGCCCCGGCGCAGTCGAACACCGTGGTTTCATCGATGGCCTTTTCTTCCAGTCCGGCCAGAGCCGTGACAATTTTAAACGTGGACCCGGGGGGGTATTCACCCTGAATGGCCTTGTTTTCCAGCGGCCGGAAGGGATGGGATATGAGCGACTCCCACGCATCCGAGGCGATCCCGCTAATGAATGCATTCTGGTTGAACGTCGGCGAGCTGGCCAGCGCCAGAATATGACCGTTCGCAGGGTCGACGGCAACGGCCGCCCCGGCCACACCGTCCAGCAGCTCTTCGGCGCGCTGTTGAAGCGCGCGGTCGATCGTCAAAACCACGTTGCGCCCCGGCCGGGCGGCAACCGTCTGCAGCACCCGCATCACCTGGCCGTTGGCGTTGACCTCGACCTGCCGCCCCCCGGGCTCGCCCCGCAAATAGCCGTCGAAGGTACGTTCCACGCCGAATTTCCCTATGGCGTCTCCGCTGCGCAAACCAGGATAGTCGCCGCTTTTGAGTTCCTCCAGACTGACCTCGCCAAGATAGCCGATGACATGCGAGGCGTTCATCCCGTAGAGATAGTTCCGGCGCAACCGCACCTGCACCGACACCCCCGGCAGGTCCACTCGGCGGGCTTCGACCGCAGCGAGCACGTCCCGGCCGATATCCTGTTTCAGAAGCACCGGTTTAAAGGCCGCCAAACCCCGGCTGTGCTTGACCTTGGCCAGTAGGTCCTCGGCCGGCGACTGCAAATGCACCGCCAGCTCAGTGAGCACCCGCCCGGCATCCCCGGCGTCCTTGGGGGTGAAGTTCACGTCGAAGGACGGCCGGTTTTCGGCCAGCTTGATCCCGTTGCGGTCCAGGATCAAACCGCGCGGCGGGTCCACCGTCTGCAGCCGGATGCTGTTGTTCATGGATAGACGATAATAGTCTTCCCCCATGACCACCTGCAGGTAGAGCAACCGAAGCAGCAGCAAGACGAACAAGGCCAGCACCGTGAGCATGACCCCTACGATGCGCGGCTTGTAGCCGTCCGGTTCTTCTTTTTTAAAGAATCGCTCCATCCATTTTCTCAGGACCGACCGCTTCGCGACGGGTGCGGGGTCACCGCGGGGCCTCCGGCGCCTGGGCCGCGGTCTTTTTGGCCCGCTGCGACGAGTAGCGGTGCGCCGCGCGCATGCCCCAGGCCATAAACGGCCCGATCAGCAACACCCAGCCGATCTGCTCGGTCATCACCCGCAGCGCGAAGCCGCCGACGAAATCTCCCCGGCCGGAGGCGCCGAGGACCGCGAAGAACAATGCATTTTGAGCTGCCACGGCACCGATGAGGATCAGCACGATCATGATCGGGTTTTCGGCCCGCACCACCGTGGCCGCCGCCCGCGCGGCGATGAACAGCCACACATAGGATGTCAGGTACAGGCCGAAGGGCCCTCCCGACAAATGGTCCATCAGCACTCCCAGAAACACGGTGAAGGGCAGCGCCTCATGCAGGGGTCGAAACGCGGCGAGATAGACCACCAGGGACAGCAGCAGATCGAAGCAATATCCGACCAGCGCCAAGCGCGGCAGGAGCGTCGTCTGGCAGATGACCATGAAAAGGCCGCAGGCGATATAAACAAAATAAGTCATCGCTGCCCCGTGGCGGTTCCTGGCGGCGGCCCCAGGATGATCAGGACCTCCTCAAGCTTGCCGAAATCGACCGCCGGAGTGATCTGAACATCCTTGAAAAAATCGCCTCCCTTGAAATCGACGGCCGTAACCGTACCGATCAGCAGTCCCTTCGGATAAACCCCGTCGAAGCCAGACGAAACCACTAAGTCTCCGACCCGCACATCGTCGGCATGCAGGACGTAGTCGAGATAGCACTCGTCCCGCGAGGTCCCCTTTACGATCCCGCGCGCACGCGTTCGCTGGACCAGGGCATCGGCGGCACTGTTGCGGTCGATGATCAGCATCAGCCGCGATTGGCGGCCGGAGACCTCGATGATCTGTCCCACCACGCCCAGCGCGCTCACCGCCGGCAGGCCGCGGCGCAAGCCATCCGCGCTGCCCTTGTCGATGATAACGGTCTTGAACCAGGCGGATGGATCCTTGCCGATGATCTCGGCGGGGATGGCGGGGGCCGGGAGCGAGCGTTTGAAGGCGAGAAGCTCCCGCAGGCGCTGGTTTTCCATCTCCAGCTCGTGCTGCTGGATGATTTTCTGCCGGGATTCCCCCAACTGTTGCAGCAACCGCTGGTTTTCTTGCGAAACGGATACCAGGAAAAAATAGCGCCACCAGCTATCTTGGACGGTCTTTACGACGCGGGTAGCCAGCTCCTGGAACGGCGCGACGAAGGCGATCATCGTCCGCCCAAGCCCGGAAGCCGCCGGGCGTCGGGTGGTGACCGCCAGCATGATGAGGTTCACGGTGATGAGCAGTATCCCGGCCAGGATCAGAACCGTCTTCTTGGAGAACATAAGACCGGTTAATGAATGACGATTTCCTTGAGAAGGTCGAGATTGTCGAGCGCTTTCCCGGACCCCAGCGCCACCGTCTCCAGCGGCCGATCGGCCACCGTGATCGGCAGGCTGGTCTCTTCCCGCAGCAGTTTGTCCAGGTTCTTGAGAAGCGCGCCGCCGCCTGTAAGAATGATGCCCCGGTCGACGATATCCGCGGACAGCTCCGGCGGGGTCTGCTCCAACGCGATCTTCACGGTTTCCACGATCGAGTCGATCTGCTCGGAGATGGCGACGCGAATTTCCTCCGAGTCGATGGAAAGAATCTTGGGGATACCGGAGGCCAGGTCGCGACCCTTGACTTCGATGGTTTCCAGGTTCTGCGGATCCGGGTAGGCGTTGCCGATGGTGGTCTTGATGATCTCGGCGGTGCGCTCGCCGATCAACAGGTTGTACTTGCGTTTGATGTACTGGATGATGGCGGAATCCATCTTGTCGCCGGCCACCCGCACAGAGCGGCTGTAGACGATGCCCTTCAGCGATATAACGGCCACCTCGGTGGTGCCGCCGCCGATGTCCACGACCATGTTGCAGGTCGGTTCGGTGATCGGCAGCCCCGCGCCGATCGCCGCCGCCATCGGCTCTTCGATCAGGAAAACCTCCCGGGCGCCCGCGGATTCGGCGGACTCGCGCACGGCGCGCTTCTCCACCTGGGTGATACCGGAGGGTACGGCGACGATGATGCGCGGTCGGACAAAAGTCCGGCGATTGTGCACCTTGTGGATGAAATGCCGCAGCATGGCTTCGGTGACTTCAAAGTCGGCGATGACCCCGTCGCGCATCGGCCGGATGGCGACGATGCTGCCCGGCGTCTTGCCGAGCATCTTCTTGGCTTCGATTCCGACCGCCAGAACCCGGCTCTTGGCCCGCGCGCTGGTGCTCACGGCCACCACCGACGGCTCGCTCAGAACGATACCCTTGCCCTTGACATAGACCAGGGTGTTTGCCGTCCCCAGATCGATGGCCAGATCATTCGAAAACACTCCCAACAGCCCGTCAAAAAAAGACATAACACCTCATTTCTCGACGACGTCGCCACTCGTTCCGCTTCAGCCGCAGTCCCGGCTTCTGGCGCAGCGGACGGCTGCCCGCTGGTCCGCACGGCGAGGGGTTTGCTCGCTCAGATGCCCATGGTCCGGACAGCGTCGCTTGAAAATGCCCATGTTACGCAGCTGGTTGGTACAACGCCGATTTTAGCATGTCATCTTTTTATAAATACCAAAATAGGGCTTGGAGCACAAGCAAAAAGTATCAACCACGGCGGCTTCCGGGCCGTATCAGGCCGTGGTCATCAGCGCCCGCATGACCGCGTCGTGGATCTTGGGCCGAAACTGCCGGATGGAGAGGTTGTCCCGGGAGGGATGCACTCGATTGGTGAGCAGAACCACCGACAGGTGTTGGGTGCGGTGAATCCAGAAGGAGGTGCCGGTGAACCCCAGGTGCCCGATGCTGTCCAAGGGGAAGAAGCGGCCGCAGCTGGGATGGACTGCCGACGGCAGGTCGAACCCGAGGGTCTTGCCGGCGCCGGGCACCGGTTGCCAGAACCGCCGGACCACGTCCGGTTGAAGCAACCGCGGCGGCGGCTGTCCGTGGAAGGCCGATAGCAATTCCGTCAGGACGACATGGATCGCCGCGGCCGTTCCAAACAGCCCGGCGTGACCGGCGACGCCGCCGAGGGCATGAGCATTTTCATCGTGAACCTCAGCTTCCATCAAACGTCCGCGCCAGGCGCACTGCTCGGTGGCGGCGTAAGCAGCCGGCGGTGCCGGACGGCCGCATTCGACGAAAAACAGGGGGGCGGCCTGAAGGGGCGCATAGACGTTCTCCGCCAAGAAGCAATCAAGCCGCTGGCCGGCGGCGGCTTCCACGACCCATTCCAGGAGCATGAAATCCAGATCGCTGTATAGAACTTTCGCGCCCGGCGGATGCAGCAGCGGCTCATCCAGCAGGAGCTCCCGCAGGCGCGGCCGGCGTTCGGGGGCGGGCAGCGGCGCCAGTTGACGGTAATATGGCCGGTAGTCCGGCAGGCCGGAGGTGTGCGCGAGCAGCTGAGCGATCGTAATGTCGCGCTTGTCGCCGCGCACGGCCGCCGGCAGAACGGCTGGCAGCCGCTGATCCAGATCGACCCGGCCCTGCTGGCAGAGCAGCATGACGGCCAGGGTGGTGGCAAGCGGTTTGGTCAGGGAGGCCAGATCGAAAACCGTGGCGGTGCTCACCGGCTGCCGGGTATAGATATTGGCGGTCCCGCAAGCGGCGTGCACCAGTATTTCACCGTCGCGGGCGGCGAGCAGCACAGCACCCGGAAACACCCCATCGGCCAGCGCCCGCCGCAGGAGTCGGTCGAATCTCGGGCATGGCGTCGGTTGGGGGCCGGAGGGAGGTGAGTCGAGTTTGAGGTTCGGTGAGTTGGTCGGGTCGCTTTTTCAATTTTAGGCACGATGGGTGCTTCAGCGCATTTCAGACGCTGCTATTCCCTACCCCTCCGTCGCGCATTCGAAGCTGAGCGAGCGCCGATCGGCATCCAGCAACGCTTTTACACCCAGCGGCAGCGTCAGGTTCGGTTCCGTATGCCCGGCCTCCATGCCGGCCAGAATGGGAAGCGCCGTGTCCGCCAGGCATTCGCTGACGATCCCGAGGATCTCCTGGAGGGAGCCGCAGTCCGTAAACGCCCCCAGCACCAGGCCGCGGAGACCTTCCAGACAACCGGCCAGCTTCAATTGCGTCAGCATGCGATCGATGCGGTAAGCCGCTTCCCCGCGGTCTTCCAGAAACAAAATGCGGTTGCGAAAGGAGGGTTGAAACGGGGTGCCGAGCAGGTGGCACAGGGTCGTAAGGTTGCCCCCGCACACGGCCCCGGCGGCTGCCCCCGGCTGGACGGTCACCGCCGTCGGGGCGCTGAGAATCAGGGGCGCGTCGGACGCGACCGCCGCCAGCAGCGCCGTCAGGGTGCTCTCCGAGGCACCCGCCAGGCTGGTGACCACCGGGCCGTGAAAAGCGGCGAAGCCGCAGCGGCCCGTGATCGCCGCCAGCAGCGCCGTAACGTCGCTGAAGCCGATAAAGACCTTCGGATGGGCGGCGATCCTCTCGTAGTCCAGCAGCGGGAGGATACGAAGTGATCCGTAGCCGCCTCGGGCGCACATAATAGCGTCGATCCGCGCATCGTCGAAAAGGCGTTGCAACCACACGGCCCGGTGCTCGTCGGGCCCCGCGAGATACCCTTGCGTGGCCGAAATGCCCTCGGGGATCACGGTTTCAAACCCCATGCCGCGTAGCGCCTGCACGCCGCGCTCGAAAGATTCCCGGTCGAAGGGACTGGCCGGCGCAGCGATGCCGATCGCCGCCCCCGGCCTTAGCCGGCGCGGCTTCCGCAGCGCCAACCTTCGTCCGCGGACACCGGTCCGTGTGAGGGCGCGCATCTGTCCGTCCTTCCTTGACATACGTTTTGCCAGGTGTTAGAAAGCCCACTGTGTCGGGGCGTGGCGCAGACTGGTAGCGCACTTGAATGGGGTTCAAGGGGTCGTTGGTTCAAATCCAATCGCCCCGACCAATTTTCTTTAAAAAAATCGGAGACCTAACAGCCTCCGATTTTATTTTTATGGACTGCGCCATTCGATTCCACGGATGACCCGATCCTGAGCAACCTTGTCGGCAATAAACTGGATTTTCACATCCTTGTCATTACTTCTCCAGGTACAGCTTTTCATCCCCATCGCCGAATCGCAGAGGGTGCGCGTCTTTACCCATGGTGGCGTGAATCGGGTTCAATTCAATTATAGATCATTATTGGCCAAGTTGTCGAGAAGCAGACCTCGCCTGTCTCCGTCCCGCAAAACCAAACGCAGGCGGCAGCGGCTTCTGGTTCCAAATCGGAGTTGGAAAGCGCACGCCGCCCCCCACGTTTAGGATCGGACCACCTCCATGAAGTACTGATGAAATCGAAGATCGCGTGAGAGTTCCGGATGAAAGGCGGTGGCCAGCCATTTTCCCTCCACCGCGGCAACGGCCGTGCGGTCACTCAGACGGGCGATGACCTGGGCTGGTCTGCGAACCTCAAGCAAGCGGGGTGCTCGGATGAAGATGCCCGGAAACGGATGGGACTCTCCCCCTTTCAACACCGCGACCCGCAGATTCTCCTCAAAACTGTCGATCTGCCGGCCGAAGGCGTTGCGCTCCACGGTGATGTTCATGAGGCCCAAGGCCGGCTGCTCCCGCCCGACCTGCCTGGCCATGAGGATCATGCCGGCGCAGGTGCCCCAGACGGCATTCGCAGCCGCGAACCGATGGATCGGTTCCAGCAGGCCGAAGGACGCCATCAGCTTGCCGATGGTGGTGCTCTCACCGCCCGGGATGATCAGGCCGTTGATGCCCTGCATGTCTTGCGGCAGACGGACCTCGGTAGCTTGGACGCCCAGTTCCCTCAGCTTGTGGATGTGCTCGATGAAGGCGCCTTGCAGCGCGAGTACCCCGATGTTCAACCTGCGCCCCCGCCCCTGTCCCTGGACCGGCTCCGGTCCTACCAGCCCCGGCCCGCCAGCTTCTGGTTTTCCGCCAGGCCGGCGGCGCTGACGCCGGACATGGGCTCGCCCAGGTTGGCGCTCAATTCCGCCAGAATGGCCGGCTGGCGGTACTGCGTGGTGGCCCGTACGATCGCGCTGGCGCGTTTGGCCGGCTCGCGGCTCTTGAATATCCCCGAGCCGACAAACACACCGTCGACTCCCAGCTGCATCATCAAGGCGGCGTCCGCCGGGGTGGCGATCCCGCCGGCGGCGAAATTGACCACCGGCAGGCGTCCCAATTCCTTGGTCTGCAGCACCAGCTCGAAGGGCGCGCCGATGCTCTTGGCGAAGGCCATCAGCTCCTCGTCGGGCTTGGCCTGCAGCAGCCGGATTTCACCCAGCACCGTGCGCGCGTGGCGCACGGCTTCGACCACATCGCCGGTTCCGGCCTCGCCCTTGGTGCGGATCATGGCCGCTCCTTCCCCGATGCGGCGCAGGGCTTCGCCCAGATTCCGGCACCCGCACACGAACGGCACGCCGAAGGCATGCTTGTGGATGTGGTGGTCCTCATCGGCCGGGGTGAGCACTTCGCTCTCATCGACATAGTCCACGCCGATGGCCTCCAGGATCTGCGCCTCCACGAAATGCCCGATGCGGCATTTGGCCATGACCGGGATGCTGACGGACGACATGATCTCCCGGATCAGGCCGGGGTCGGACATCCGTGCCACCCCGCCCTGGACGCGAATGTCCGCCGGGACCCGCTCCAGCGCCATCACCGCTACGGCTCCGGCGTCCTCGGCGATAACGGCGTGTTCGGGCGACACCACGTCCATGATGACGCCTCCCTTGAGCATTTGCGCCAGCCCGCTTTTCACCGTGAAGCTGGCGGATCTCTGCGCCTCCTTGCGCGGCGGCTTCTCCATGGGGTTTCCTCTCAGATGAAATTAAAGTTGTTTGGTCCTTTTTAGCGGATGTGATAGGACAAAAACAGATACAGATTCTTAGAAAAAAAGGCATAACAGATCCACTGCCGCCTAAAGGAGTTCCGCGATGCCGATCGCCAGGAAAAGAACGAACCGACCGGCCGCACCCCCCCGCGAGGCCTTTCGCTACCGACAGCTGGCCGGCGAGATTGAGAAAAAAATTTTCGATGGGCTTTATCAGCCGGGCGATAGATTGCCTTCCATTCGCAGCCTGCATCGGCAAACGAATCTGAGCATCGCCACGATTTACCAGGCCT
This sequence comes from uncultured delta proteobacterium, assembly GCA_963700055.1. Classification (GTDB taxonomy): domain Bacteria; phylum Desulfobacterota; class Desulfobacteria; order Desulfobacterales; family SpSt-501; genus SpSt-501. Next base: position 60,316 of record CAVOWH010000007.1, read on the forward strand.
ACCTGGAGCTGGAGGCTGCGGGGGTGGTCGAAGCTCGGCCCAAATCCGGCTACTATGTTCAGCCGGTGGCCGTGCAAAAACTGGAGGTCCCGGTTTTCAGCAAAAAATCCTCCGCCCCCCAGCGGGTCAGCCTGGCGCCCGCGATAAACTCGGTGGTGGAGGCCATCAGCAACCTCCGGCTAGTGCCCCTGGGCAACACCGCCATGGACCCCGCCCTGCTGCCCGTCAAGCCACTTGCCCGCATCCTGAAGTCCATCACCCAGAACGAGATGCGCACCCTGCTGACCTATTCGCCTTCGGAAGGCTACCCCGAGCTCAGACGCCAGATCGCGCTGCGAACGATCGGAGTGATAACAGGCATTGCCCCTGAAGACATCATCATCACCAACGGCTGCATGGAGGCGGTCGCCCTGGCGCTTCTGGCCGTCACCCGGCCGGGGGATACGGTGGCCATCGAAGCGCCCACCAACTTCAGCTTTCTGCAACTGCTGAAGGAACTGGGCCTGCTGGTGGTGGAGATCGCCACCGACCCTCAGGAGGGCGTGGCTCTGGATGAGCTTGAGAAGAATTTGAATAGGAACCCTGTCCGGGCCTGCCTGTTCATGCCCAACTTTCACAACCCGCTGGGCGCGCTGATGCCCGAAGCCAAGAAGCAGCGCCTGGTGGAACTGCTGAGCGCGCATGGCATTCCGGTGATCGAAGACGATATCAGCAGCCAGCTCTACTTCGGCGACCAGCACCCGAGGCCGCTCAAAGCCTATGACCACGACGGTCTGGTGCTGACCTGCTCCTCTTTTTCCAAAACCCTGGCGCCCGGCCTGCGCCTGGGTTGGATCATCCCGGGCCGCCGTTTCAGCGCGAAAATACGGCGCCTGAAGGCGGGCATCACCATTTCCACCTCCACCCTGGATCAACTCGTGGTGTCGCGGTTTCTATCCGGCGGGGGTTACGAACGGCACCTGCGGACCTTGAGAAGCGCACTCAAAAAACAGGTCTACCGGACGGCGATCGAAATCCAGAAGCATTTCCCGGCCCAGACCCGGCTGGCCTTGCCCCGGGGCGGCTCGCTGCTCTGGGTTCAGCTGCCGCCCGCCGTCGACGGCCTGGATGTCTACCAGGCGGCCTTCGACCGCCACATCGCGATTATCCCGGGCACGGTCTGTTCGAATTCAAAGCGGTTCCGCAACTGCGTTCAGATCAGCTGCGCCGCCCCCTTCAGCCCCAAGGTCAGGGGAGCGATCGAGCTGTTGGGCGCGATCGTTTCAGGCTACACCTGCACATAGGGCAGTCCCAGCTTCTTGCGCTTGCCCTCGATGTGCGCACGGATCAGTAGCGCCGCCTTCTCCGGGTCAGGCTCCACGGCAAAGGTCGCCCCCACGAGGTCGTTCAGACCCTCGGTGAGGAGCTTCACGATGTTCATGCTGCCGGTAATGGGCGGCATGGGCCCCAGCACGGTGTAGACCCCGGAGGCTACGAAATAGACGCCGATCGTGGCGGCCTTCTCGGAGTACCACTCCGGGGCGGCTCCGGCGATCGGCAGATCGCAGATGTCCACTCCCAGGGCGTTGGCCAGCGCCGAGGCCAGCACCAAAATGCGCACGTTGTCGACGCAGCTTCCCACGTGCAGCACCGGCGGCACGCCCAGCGCCCCGCACACCTCCTTGAGCCCCGGGCCCGCCTTTTCGAGCGCCCGCGCCTGCTTGAACCCGGCCCTGGCGGTGGCCACCGACGCACAGCCTGTGTCCACCACGAGGATGTCGTTCTCGATCAGCCGCTGCGTCAGGGTCACGTGCCCGTAGTCCTGCTTGATGCGCGGGTTGTTGCAGCCCACAATCCCCGCCGCCCCTCGGATCTTGCCGGCCGCGATGGCATCGATCAGCGGCTTGGGCGTGCCGCCGAGCGCAGCGACGATCGCCTCGACCGAGAACCCGCCCACGCACTCCACCGACTCCACCGGGATGAAGACCTCGCCGCGGCGCTCGAAGTTCGCGATGGCGTCCGCCACCAGCACTTGGGCCTTCGCGGCCGCGTTTTCGGGGTGAAACTCCTGGTGCTCCATCCCCGGGAAGCGCGCCTTGTCGCTCGTGCTGACCATCTTGGTGTGGTAGCAGGCGGCCACGGTGCCCAGCGAGGGCATGATGCACTGGTAGTCGACCACCATCATGTCCACCGCCCCGGTGGCCAGCACCAGCTCGGTGGTGAGATGGTTGCCCGCCATGGGGATCCCCGCGCGCATCAGCAGTTCGTTGCCGGTGCAGCACACGCCGGCCAAGTTGATCCCGCTGGCCCCTTTGCCCTTGGCCATTTTGAGCAGCTCCGGGTCCTGGCAGGCGTGCAGCAGCATCTCCGAGACCACCGGGTTGTGGCCGTGCACGATGATGTTCACCTGGTCCTTCTTGAGCACGCCGGCATTGACCCGGGTCGCGCCGGGCTTCGGCGTGCCGAAGAGGATGTCGGAGACCTCGGTGGCGATCATGGAACCGCCCCAGCCGTCCGAAAGCGCGTTGCGGATGCCGTGCAGGAGCAGGCTCTTCCAGTCGTTGTCCACGCCCATGTGGGTGCGGTGCATCATCTCCGAAGTTTCGCGATCGATTCCCCGCGGGGCGACCCCGAGCCGGCGCCAAATCTCCTGGCGCTTGGCCGGAGCGCGCTGGACTAAAGTGAGTTCCTTCTTGCGGGTGCCGTACTCCTCGGCCATGGCATCGGAGAGCTCGGCGGCGATCTGGCTCGGCTGCTTGCCGTCCAGCTGGATCCCGAACTCGGCCGCCACGCGCTGGAGCTTGTCGACATCGCGCAGCTGGTAGCCGGGCGCCGCGTTGACGGCCACCTTCCCGAGGACCTCCACCAGATCGCGGCCGTGGTCCGAATGCGAAGCGGCGCCCGCGGCGATCATCCGGCCCAGGTTGCGCGCCACCATGATGTCGGCATCCGCGCCGCACACCCCGCGCTGGGGCCCTTCGCCGAACGGATCGATGCGGCAAGGCCCCATGACACAAATGCGGCAGCTCAACCCCATCTCGCAAAAGCCGCAGTTGGGCAGCTGGGCCTGAAAGCGGTCCCAGACGCTGTCCACGCCGTCGCGCTCCAGCTTCTTCAGCAGGAGCCGGCCGTCGGCGGTGATCGTGTTGGCATCATATCCTTTGTCGTTCATGGCGGCCTCCTTACCTCGCAAGCTCGATCTGTTTACGTTTAATGGCGTTCAGCAGCGTGACGCCCGGCGCCGAATCGATTGGGGCGACCCCGGCCGAGACCGTGCGGGCCACCTCGTCCGTCTTGCGTTTCATTGCGTCGGACCGTTCCTCGAATCGCAACGCTCCGCTCTTGCACACCTCCACGCATGCCGGGATCTGCCCCGCCAGCTGCCGCTCGCAGCAATTGTCGCATTTGACCGCCACGGTCTTGCCCGGGGGCGCGGAATACTCCTCGTGGTAGCGGATCACGCCGAACGGGCAAGCCATGGCACAGGAGGCGCAGTTGATGCAGCGGGTCGGGTCGATGAAGACCGTGTTCTTCTCCGCGCTGCGGGCGATGGCGCCGGGAAGGCATGCAAGCAAGCAGGGCGCCGGGTCACAATGCCGGCAGCGGTTGGGGAAGCCCTCATTGTAGAGTCCCACCCCCACGTGCACCCGCGGCCGGGGACACGGGGTCTCCAGCGATGCCAGAAAAAGGTTCTTGGATCTCGAATGCGCGGCGGCGCAGGCCGGCATGCACTGCATGCATCCCACGCAGCGTTCCGGGTGAACCACGACCTCTTTCATGGGTCCTCCTCATGCTTGACGACTTCGTAATAAAGCCAATCTCGGCGTTGCGCTTCATCTCGCGGTCGCTGCGGCGCACGGCCAGTACGCCTCGCGCCGCGAGATTCGCGCGCCTTGATGTTGGCCTTGTTACGAAGTCATCCAAACGGATGGCCTCTTACGAGCCCATTATACTTAGCCACGAGATTCTTGAGATTCAGCGGGAGGCCGCACAACGCCTATCGCCGAAAGGTCTCCTGGTTATACCGGCATCAACTGCCTGAAATTGAACCCCGGTTTAAACAATGCCTCGCGCGGCAGTCGGATGGGCGTCGCGCTCTGGATCAGCGCCGTAAGGACACCGCCCTGTTCGATCGAGTTCACCAGCACCATGCCGGCGAGCCGGTCTCCCCTGAAGACCAGCTTGCGGTAGATCCTGGCTCGGGCGTCTGTGACGCTGAGGGTCTCGATGCTGTCGGCCTCTGGAGGCGTAACGAGCCCCGCCGTCATCACATCCAGGCCGAAGATCCGGATGACGTTGCGGCTCAAGCTGCCCGGGTAAGCCGCCGGATGGCCCGCCATGTTCATGCCCGCGATCCGGCCCTGGGCGACCGCTTCCGGCCAAATCGCGTTGACCCAGGGCGCTCGGCGCGCGATGTCGGTGGACTCGGCTACGTCCCCGGCCGCGAACACTCCAGGGGCCGAGGTCTGCATGTGCTCGTCGACGACGATGCCGGCATCAACCTTGATCTTCTCCTTGGGAACAAAGCCGCGCGCCGGGAAAACACCTTTGCCGATGACGACCATGTCGCAAGGCAACCGCATGCCGTCGGAAAGATGCGCCGCGGCCACCCGGCCGTTTCCTTCGAAGGCCTTCGCTTCGACCCCGACGCGCACATCCAGGCCGTGGGCCTTGAGCTCGTCCCCGATCATGCGTCCGGCCTCGGGGTCCACCTGCATGGACAGGGGAAATCCCGAACGGATGAGCATGGTGACTTGAATTCCACGGCGCAGCAAACCGTAGGAGGCCTTGAAACCCACCAGCCCTCCCCCGAGCACGAGCGCCCTTCGGACATGGGGCAAGGCTGCCAGCATCTGCCGCACATGGGTCTCGGTGCGCATGAAAAAAATGTTCTTGAGTTCGAGCCCGTCCGCTTGGATCCTGCGAGGGTCGGCTCCGCTGGCGATCAGAAGCCTGTCATAGGGGTAGTCCCTGCCGTTGACGGAAACCGAGCGGTTGTCCACATCGACGGCTGATACCCGCTTGCCGAACACCGCGGTGATCCGTAAGTCGTCATAGAAGCTGGCTGCACGAATGGGGAGTTTTTCAGCCGGGACGGATCCCTCCAGCACCATGCTGATCATCGGCCGGCAATACGGGGGGACGGGCTCGTCGGAGATCATGATGATCGCGCTGTGGGGATCGAACTGGCGGATGGTTTCGGCCGCGTGGATGCCCGCCACGCCGTTTCCGATGATGACGTACTTCATGTCAGCTTCCCTTTCCAGCACTCCCTGCCCCCTCCCTTGTAAGTCGGAGGGGGATTTGGTGAAGCTGCAACAACAAGGTGAAGCTATCGAGCGGAACAGCCGAATTTCAGAAGCATTTTTTAATGATGGCAGCCTAATGAATCTGGCTGTAAATGTCAAGGCGGCGGTCGAAGTCAGGGTGGCTGAACCAGAAACATGACAAGGCTCTCCACCAGCTCGGCCATGAACCGGTAATCGAGGGTCGCCGGCCTGTCAGATGGCAGGTGGTAGTGCGGGTTGCGGTAAAAGGCCGAGTCTGTGATCATCACGGCCTGGAAGCCCGCGTCCCAGAAAGAGGCGTGGTCGCTCAGGCGCACGGCCGGCATGATCCAGCCGTTGAAGGGTACGATCAGCTGGATGGCCGGCAGGTCCGGGTTTTTTCTGAAGCTGTCTAGAATGCTGCGCGTCAGGCCGCGCGAATCGAAGTTGCCCACGATGCCGATGAAGTTGCCTTCCTTTGGATAGCCGAAAAACATCAGCGGGAACGGGTAGGACTGGCAGCCCGGTTCACGGCAGGTGTAGCCGACCATCTCGAGGCACAGCATGGCATCGATCGCTTCGTCCCGGCGGCGGGCCTGTTCCGCGTAGACCCGGCTGCCCATGTACCGCGTGCCGTAGGCCGGCGGCTCCTCGAGCGCAAAGGAGACAAAGACAATGGATCGGTCGAGGTTTTTGTCCCCTTTCAACGCCGCCACCTGCCGGGCGGTCTCGAGCTGCACGGCCACGGCGCTGGCGTTATCGTCTGCGCCGACGGTGCCGGCGACCGAGTCGTAGTGGGCGCCGATCAGGATGCGCCTGCCGGGATTGGGATTCAGTTGAATCTCCGCGACAACGTTGGCGACCTCGAACCCTTGGTAGTCATAGGGATCCAGGCGCGCCTGGATCCCTATGCTCCGGTAGAAATCCCGGATATAGCCCACCGTCTTTTGAAGATTGCCCGGAACCAAGACGCTGCGCTCACCGATGTCGACCGCGAGCGCTTTGAGATGGCCTTTCAGCCTGGCTTCGGTGGCGGGAATGTCGATCATGGCCGTGGTCTCCGCTGGCGACGGACTCGCGGCATGCGTGCTGCCGCCTGCGATGTCCGGCAGAACCAGGCTCACAAGCGCCAGTACCAGCCAGACGATCCTGCAAGTTCGGATGAACATTGTTCTTCTTAGGATGAAAGCCTCGGCCGCTCCGTTCCACGCTCTTCAGATACGGAGGCTCCGGAGGAGTTGACCCTCGTCATTCGACCTCCACCAGCGCGGCGGCGTCATTGACCTTGAACCGCACGTCGAGAAATCTTTCGCACACATAAATGTTGGCGCGGGTGTGATCCGTGATGCGGGCGGTTTTAATTGTTCCGCCGACAAATGCCAGCAGGGGAATAAGGTTGTCCGATAAATGGACATCCGCGGCTGCCTCCGTTTGCAGCGTCTCCATCAATTTGTGGGCGGCTTCGCGGCCGACGGTCTCGGCCGGTTTGCCTCTCTCTCCAAGAGCATCTGCGCCTATAAGCGACTGGCCTTCCGTGTCCACTGTCCACAGCGTAATCACCGTCCCGGGCGATGCGCTGCGGCAATAATCCGTGCGGATCTCCACCGGCGTCCCAGCTCCCAGCTCGGCGCTGGCCGATTCGGCCTGGCGTTCGGCAACTCGCGCCTTTGCCAGAAGAAAGGATGCAGTGGAAACGCCCTTTATCGCCGATAGCTTCCGGCGCGCGCTCAAATCCAGCCTCGGCAGCATGCTGTGAATTTCACCCCGCCAAGCGCCGACATCCTTGACCGGAATAGGAGATAATTCCGACTGGATTTTCAATGCCAGCACCCCATGCCCTTTCGGATAGAACCCTCGTTGCATGCCCAGCACCTCGATTCGGCAGAATCGCCGAAAGACCGGCAGGATCAGGTGCGTAAAATAGTCGACCGGGATGCTCCAGCGGGTATCCGTTCCTCCGCTGATCCGCAGGATCATTTTGCCGCCGGCGAACAGGCAGGGCAGCAGCAACGCCTGCATCAGGAGCGCGACGGACCCGGCCGTGCCAATATCCAGGGAATACTCCCCGGGCGTCAGCTTTCCCGGCATGAACTCGATCTCCCCCGCACCGGCGCGCGCTCCCTTGGCCCGCGCGCCGCTCATGCGGATCAACGCCTTGATGGCACCCAAATGCTGGGGCTGGAGGCCGGGTACCGGACGGTTTTGTCGTATCCGCTCCGCCCGGAAGGGGCGGCCGGTCAGCGTAGAAAGCGCAAGGGCGGTGCGCAGGATCTGCCCGCCGCCTTCCGTGAAGGATCCGTCGATATGGATCATTTCTAACGAGAGCGCCCCCAGGGCAGCGGTTTGAAGCTTCTGGCGGATAAAATCTTAAGCGCCCATTTCTATCCGAATCAGCGGCCCGTTGTTTTCTGCGAAAGCCCTCCGTTGGCAGCGCTGATGAAGCAGCTGACAAGAATAGTGGCGCTGTTATCATCATTGTCGGTGCATTCGACCACCTGGCCGTTCACGGTGATGCAGGTCTGGTTGGAAAAGTCGCTTTCAGCGTTGGAAGCGGAAATAGCGGTCGCCGCGAACCAGTAAGTGTTGCCGTCGCCTAAACCGGTCACCAGATAGCTCGGGCGGGATAGGTCGTCGAGATCCTCCGCGGGAACTTCATCGATCCTTTCGTAAGGGGCATCCCCGCTGCGCTGGTAGATGCCATACGCGGTAACTGACGGGTCTGAGCTAGCGTTCCAATAAAATAGAAAGTCAGCTGCATCCAGGGCCGGCGACAGAGCCACTCCGCTGAAAGCGACAAACAGAATTAAGCCATACCCAGTTTTCATGCAAACATCCTCACAAATCCGCCCAGAGCTGGACCCCCGAGAAATAGTCGTCAATCGTATCGCCGTTCGTATCCGCATCGATCCGATAGGATTGACTGTCCACAGCGATAAGCTTGGCTGTTGTATTTCCAGAGCCTTCACATAGCATCGTGCCGGAACTGGGCCATTCGTCGTTCGAAACAAAAATGAACGGTTCGGGCGTTGATACATTTACATACCCATAGTCCGGATCATAAAAAACACCCGTGATGCCTATTTCCGTATCAACGCCATTGATTTCAGTGACGGTCATGAAATAATCCTTAATATGTATGTCCTTCCATCCCTTCTTGTCAAAAAAATGACCGGTTTGGAATTTCGGCAAATTTTTGATAATTTCGGCTGTTAAGATTCGAATCTGTAAAAATTACAGACAGTCATCTGGCTATTCCTTCGGCGCGAACAATGGCAATTCAAGGCAAACTTTCTATCATCAATCGAGCGATCGCATTTGCTCTCGCCGTCGTGTGGTTGGGCGCGGGCGCAGGGGGCATCGTTTTTGGTCTGATACACGATCAGTTGCTTCCTGTCGTGCTGGCACTCTTTGCAATTTTATATGCGGTCCTTTGGTTTCGTGCCGTGGCCCGGTCACGTTTGTTCACTTGGCGCGAGCTCGTTGTGCCGTGGCGCTCTCCGTAAGCCATCCAAACGGATTGTCACAGGAGATTTCACCTGCCGATAGATCGATCCTTTATCCAACTGAATCGAACTTCAACAAACCGTATCCGAACATTGGTCGCACGATTTGAACAACCAGGAATTGCTAAAGCCGGTTGGGAAAAACTGGACGGTAGCGATCACCCTGGCCCATCTGGCATTCTGGGATAGACGGGGGATGCATGTTATCATCATTGTCGACTTCTGGAAAGAATAGCTGCCTTTACCGAAAAAGGAGCTCCTCTCTATCCCGCCCCTGCAGGAAAAAGTCCCGGTCTTAAGCATTTCCCCTATTGAAATGAGGCGGTCTTCCTATGGACAACCAATTAAAATTATTTGATAAAGAGTCATGTCCGGAAGCCGGGTAGCGCTCTTCCGGGAGCATTTCCCGAGGTCAGTCCTGAAGAAGGATTCCGTTCGCTGGCAGTGGCGGAAGTCAAGTGGTTGAAATCGAAGTCCGTTGAGCGAGGGGTCCGCTACGCCACCGGCCTGAAGTACATGATGATTTTAGCCCTGTTGGCTCAAAGTCAAAGCCGGGTGTCACCGTCAATACCAACCCGATCAGGGGAAAGGAGAAGACACCATGAAAGCAGGAATCTTTTTCACGGGTTCGGGGCCGATCGTCATCTTGACATCCTACACGTTATTGACCGCTCCCAATTTTGTGGAAAAACTAGCGGCCAAAGGGATCACTAAATTTATCGCGTATGAGGTGAGCACGGAAGACGTCAAGAAAAAGTACGGCAAGCACTTTGAAGTCATCATGAAGGACCTGCACCAGACCGACGACCTGCGGGTTCTGGACTATGACGGGCACCGCGTGTTCCGCCATTTCACGCTCAGCCAGCTCGGCCAGCCCATCTATCACGAACCGTAATCCTTCGGCTCTTATTGCGCCGCTGCGATCCGGGAGAAAGGAGGCTGCCATGATCGAAACCCACAATGATGTCATCCGCGAAAAACATTTGCCGAAAGTCGGCGATACGGTGCGCAGCAAAAAGTACAAGACGTTGTGGCGGGTCATCGAGAAAAAGGAGGTCTGGCTCAACACCAGCGACGACCCCGAGACGGGGGATTACCGGGTGATCCCGGCCATCTACCTGTGCTACTGGCGCGTCCAGGAGGGCAAGTCGCCTGGAGTCGGCAAGATGCTCGGGTATGCCTACTCCCTGCACGACAACACGTTTGAAGTTAACTGGGAGATGGCGAAGTAAGGAAGCATTTATCCAGCGATCAGGTCGCAACCGCGAGGAGGTGAACATGTTCAAGCACATTTTGCTCCCGTCCGATGGTTCGCCGTTATCCGAGGCCGCGATGCGGAACGGCATTCAGTTTGCAAAAACCATCAACGCCAGAGTAACGGGCTTCTGCGTGGGACCCGAGCTGCGACATTTCGGTTTCGATGCCGATATCGGGCCGGAATTTAAAAAGCAGGCTGCAGCAGCCGTTCAAGCGGAAGTGGCTAAAAACCTCCTCGCGATCGAAAATGCGGCCAAAGAGGCGGGTGTACCGTGCGAAACCGCCCAGGAAAAAAGCGACCAGCCCTATGAAGCCATCATCGCGGCCGCCCAAAAAAGACAATGCGATCTCATTATCATGGCTTCCCACGGACGGCGGGGGGTGCAGGGCCTGCTGCTCGGAAGCGAGACTCAAAAAGTGCTGACTCATTCTAAGATTCCTGTGCTGGTTTACCGGTGAGCGTATTTAAGACAGAAAGAAAGTGAACATGTTCACGCGCATTCTACTGCCGACGGACGGTTCGAATCTCTCGCAGGCCGCCATCCAAAAAGGGGTTCAGCTTGCCAAAAGCCTAAAGGCCAAAATTACGGGAATCAGCGTGGTGCCCGAGCAGAAATATTATTTGTATCAGACCGATATCAACGTGCAGGAAAAAGATGAGAGAGCCAAGCATCATAAAATGCAGGCCCACCGGAATCTTGCTGTTCTCGAAAAGGCGGCCAAGGATGCGGGTGTCCCCTGCGAGACACGCTGCGAAATCGGTGATCATCCCTATGAGGCGATCATTCGAATCGCTGAAAAAAGAGGATGCGACCTGATCATGATGGCCTCCCACGGCCGAAGGGGCGCAAAGGGCCTGCTGCTCGGCAGCGAAACCCAGAAGGTGCTGACCCATTCCCTGATCCCCGTGCTCGTGCACCGATAACCGGGGGAGAAGCGCGTCAGGTTTTGTGTCTTCAGTATCTGGCCACTGAAGTTCAGTGCGTGTAGCGCCGGGGCGGAGGTCAGTGTGCGAAGGGGCCGGTGTGTCGATGACGGAGGTGCTGTCATGAAAAAGAGGGAGATGGAATTCTTCCGGAAAATGCTGAAACAGCAGCTTAAGGAGTTGACACAGAAATCTGACGCCGCCATAGCCGGATTATTGAATTCCACCGTTACTTCAGCTGATCCGCTTGATCGGACCTCACTCGAATTGGAGAGGGACTTTACCCTTCGCATGCTGGATCGAGAGAATAAATTAATGTTAAAAATCAAAAAAGCGTTGGCAAAAGTCGAAGACCAGACTTTCGGAATTTGTGATGCTTGCGGCGAGGGAATTGATATTGAGCGGCTTAAATCGAGCCCGGTTACAGCGCTTTGTATCGGCTGTAAAACCCATCAAGAAAGGATTGAAAAGCTCACGTGTGAATAAGCCCGAAGCAACGGTTTGCCTGATAAAGGAGAAGGTCCCGAGCCGGATCTAATGCCAGTCTCAGAACCTGGGTGTCATGTTGGTTGGCCAAAGGAAACGTGTTTTCCGCCAATTAGAATTGAAAGTGGATAAATGATGCTGGCTGTAAGGAGGCCTCCCAATGTATGCATCGATCATCGTGGCCTTGGATGGGTCTGAGCAAAGCATGCTGGCCTTAGATCATGCCCGTGCGATCGCGGAATGCTTCAGATCCAAGCTTATTCTGGTGCATGCGTTCCCCCACACGTCCGACCTGAGAGACTCCATAGGCTACAATAATCTCATCGCGCTGCGGATTAAAAGGGGGGAAGAGATAATCGAGGCGGCGCGGAAGCTGCTCGGGCGAACTTCAATCGAGGTGGATGAGGATCTACTTGAAGGCCCGGCCGCAGAGGCCATCCTTTCAGTGGCTGGCACACGCCATTCCGATTTGATCGTTATGGGATCGCGGGGGATGGGGTCACTCAAGGGAATGGTGTTCGGCAGCGTCAGCACCAAGGTCGCTCATTACGCTGCCTGCGCGGTGATGGTGGTCCGATAGCATGCAATAAACGACGATATCATAAGAAAACAAGGCCCTGCACGCTGGTAAGGATGTCGATATGGCAATTAAAATTTTGATCAAACGGGGTTTGTCCTTGGATAAAGCTAAAGCCCAGTACATAGTTGAAATTTTCCGCCAGCTGCGCATGCTAGCTTTGGAGCAAGAAGGCTACATTTCCAGCGAGACGCTGCGGAGCATGAAAAATCCGCAGGAGTTTCTGGTGATCAGCACGTGGCGGTCTTTGGAGGATTGGCAGAAGTGGTTTAACAGCAGCCAAAGAAAGGAGCTTCACTCAAAGGTCGATATGCTGTTAGAAGGAAGAACCACCAATGAAGCCTACCAATACGGCTTCATGTCTTAAGCTTCAACGCAGCGCCCCGGCTCATGCTCAAATTGCGGCAGAGGTGTGCCATGGGGGTGAAATTTTAGTTGCGGATCATATTTCGGAACCCAGATCGCTATCTATCACAGATAAACCAATGGATCTGAACTGGAGATATTGAAAGCGTCCCTGCACGGATATTCCAGTAAATCACAAACCCGATCACCGAAAAGGAGACGACGCCATGAAAGCAGGCATCTTTTTCACGGGTTCGGGGCCGATCGTCGTTCTGACCTCTTATGCCTCACTGACCGCACCCAATTTTGTGGAAAAACTGGCAGCCAAGGGAATCAGCAAGTTTATTGCTTACGAAGTGAATTTGGAGGAGGTCAAAAGAAAGTACGGCAAACACTTTGAAGTCATCATGAAGGACCTGCACCAGACCGACGATCTGCGGGTGCTCGATTATGACGGGCACCGCGTGTTCCGGAGTTTCACGCTCGGAAAGCTCGGGCAGCCCATTTTCCACGAACCGTATCATCCGGCCCTCTTTCCGCCGCAGCGATCTGGGAGAAATGAGGCCGCCATGATCGAAACCCACAACGATGTCATCCGCGAAAAACATTTGCCAAGGGTCGGTGATACGGTACGCAGCAAAAAATACGGTACGCCGTGGCGGGTCATCGAAAAAAGAGAAATCTGGCTCGACGCCAGCGATGATCCACCCACGGGAGAGTACCGTGCGATCCCGGCCATCTACCTGTGCTACTGGCGCGTTCAGGAAGGCCAGCAGCCTGGAATCGGCAAGATGCTCGGCTATCCTTACTCGCTGCACGACAACACCTTTGAGGCTAACTGGGATGTGGTCCGTTAAGGTTGTCTCAATCCACTGGTCCATTGTACGAGGAGGCAAACGTGTTTAAACACGTTCTGTTGCCCACGGACGGCTCGGAACTATCCGCAGCGGAGATTAAACAGGGGATTCGTTTCGCCAAGAGCATCGGCGCGAAAGTCACAGGTCTCTGCGTGATGCCCCTGCAGCACCCCTTTTTCTATGAAACGGAAATACCCATGGATGCGTTGGAGCACGCCGCCAAGCGATACAAGGAACTGGCGGATACGTATCTGGCAGCGGCTGAAAAAGGGGCCAGGGAAGCGGGAGTGGCGTGCGACGTCGTATATGAGAAGAACGATTCTCCCTACGCGGCCATCATCCGGACGGCCGAGCAGAAAGGCTGCGACCTCATCATGATGGCTTCCCACGGCAGGAGGGGCGTCCGTGCGCTCCTGATCGGTAGCGAAACTCAAAAAGTACTGACCCACTCCAAGATCCCGGTGCTGGGGTACCGTTGCGCAGGATAGAAACCAAAAGGAGGTGATTATGTTCAAACATATCCTGCTGCCTACGGATGGTTCAAATCTATCGCAGGTCGCAATTCAAAAAGGGGTCCAGCTTGCCAAAAGCATAAAGGCCAAAATCACCGGAATCAGTGTGATGCCGGAACAGAAATATTATTTGTATCAGACCGATATCATCGTGCAGGTAAGAGAGGAGACAGTCAAACAACACAAACTGCAGGCCCACGGGAATCTTTCCGCTATCGAAAAGGCGGCCCAAGAGGCTGGTGTCCCTTGCGAGACGGTCTGCGAAATAAGTGATCATCCCTATGAAACGATTATTAGAGCTGCTGAAAAAAGGGGATGCGACCTGATCATGATGGCGTCTCACGGTCAAAAGGGCGTAAAGGGCCTGCTGCTCGGCAGCCAAACTCAGAAAGTGCTGACCCATTCACGGATACCCGTGCTGGTGCTCCGTTGAGCGTTGGGGAAGGGCGTTGGGTTTCGTGTCTCAGAATCAGGCCGCAGAAGTTTGGCGCGTGGGGAACCGGAGCTGAGATCAGTGGACGAAGGGGCCGGTGCGCCAATCTTGGAGGTGCTGGCATGAAAAAGAGGGAGCTGGAATTCTTTCGGAAAACATTGAAACAGCAGCTTCGAGAATTGACACAGAAATCTGACGCTACCATTGCCGGATTATTGGATTCAACTGTTACCTCAGCTGAACCGCTTGATCGCACATCACTCGAATTGGAGAGGGACTTCACTCTTCGCATGATGGATCGAGAAAACAAATTAATCTTGAAAATTAAAAAGCGTTGAAAAAAATCGAAAACCAGACTTTTGGCATTTGCGAAATTTGCGGCGAACAAATTGATATTGAGCGGCTTGAGCTGCGACCGGTTACAGAACTCTGTATCGGCTGTAAAATCCATCCAAAAAAGGATTGAAAAGCTTATGTGTGAATAAAATTTGAAGCAACGGTCTGTCTGATACAGGAAACGGTTTCAAGCCAGATCAAACCCGCACCATATTATATCCCGGGCATCGTGCTTGTAGGACCGACCGATGCAATCGTGTAACTTGCGGAGGAGGAAGCGGTTAACTGGATCGTGGTAGCCACCCAAATAGGAGGATGTCATGGAAAAGCACAGGATACACTATGAAACCCTGCTTAAGGTCACCCGGGCCATCTCGATGAGTAAAGACCCTGAAGATGTTGTGGTGACCACGGTTGAGGCCGTCAAGACCGCATTGAAAGCAAAAGGTGCGGCCATGTTCCTGGTTAATAAGAAAACCAATGAACTGCAACTTGCTGCCGCCAACGGGCTGAGCCACGAATACCTTGACAAAGGTCCGCTCAGCGCAGTCAAGTCCATCTCCGCCTCTCTCGAAGAGGGGCCTGTCGCAATTTACGATGTCAGCGACGACCCGCGCATTCAGTACCCGAAAGCCGCCAAAAAGGAAGGAATCGCATCCCTTCTGTCCGTGCCCATTGAGATCCACGGTCAAGTTATTGGAACCCTGCGGGTTTACACCGCCGAGCCTTGGGAATTCACTATTGACGATGTAAATCTCGTTCAAGCCGTAGCTCAGATTGCCGGAATGGCGCTTGACATGGCCAGGCTTTCCAAGGGCTACAAGAGCAGCATCGAGATTCTCAAAACTATGCGTGACCCGAAACAGTTTAAATCGACCAAAAAAACGCCGTACGAGGGGGTTCCTGTAAGCGTCCCCGAGAGACGGTGATCTGAAAGCATTGGTTTCAGCGTCGAGCCAGATGCTGCGCCCAATTGAAAGTCGCCAGTCCGAATGAAGACCGATAGCGGCGGGGATGGTTTCTATCATCCGACGAATCACAACGTGGTGGTTCCTTGTGATATAGACTCCCCCCAGAGGTCGATTTCATTTGATTTTTGGCCCCGGAACAAGGTACATTTGCAGCCAGCTTTGGTATCTTTTTCTTTCCACCGGTCCTTAAGCGGACGTTGGTTTCGCTAAACCATACGGACCCAACTGGGACTCACGTCGAAGTCATTTCTTTCAGCCTGGATTTGCCAAACCTTCTGGCCAAGGAGGTGTCGGCATGGAACCGAAAGGCTTTCACCCTAAGCTTACCGCCATCCTCAGCAACGTCGTAGCCGGTTACAGCCGCCTAACGGGCGAAGACGAATCCGCTGCGGTCAAAACCCTGGATCATTACAACGGACAGGGCCTCTAATGTAAAATAATCCCAGATTAAAATGACATTGGAAGGTCTGTCATGAACGTGCGATTTGGCATGCTTGCCTCACTGCTTTTCATCTCAGTTCAACCTGCACTGTCTGAAAACATCACCATTTTGACCGAAAATCTGCCGCCCTTGAACTATGTCGAAGACGGAGTGTTGGTTGGCCCTTCGGTTGAGATTATCAGAGAAATTCAGAGATGGGTAGGGTCTAATGAGCCAATCGAGGTGTATCCCTGGGCAAGGGCTTACAAGATGGCTCTGGAAGAAGAGAACGTAGTATTGTTCAGCACGACCTATACAAAAGACCGTCATGATAAATTTAAGTGGATTGGCCCTCTGGCAAAGAAAAGAGATATCCTGGTTGCCAAGAAGAGCTCAGGCATAGAAATCAACAACCTGGAAGATGCCAAAGAAATAAAGCGCATTGGAACGCTTCGCGATGATACACGGGAGCTTCTGCTCAAGAGTCTGGGATTTATCAATCTTGAATCCGTTTCCGACGAACAGCAAAACGCCAAAAAGCTCTTTCTCGGGCGCATCGACTTATGGGCATACAAGAAGCCGGGACTGAAAACGGTCTGTGATTTGGTCGGGGTTGATTATAATGAATTGGTCGAAGTCTGCAATCTCCGGGAAATTGAAGTTATGATTGCGTTTTCAGCGAAAACCTCGGATGGAATTGTACAGAAGTGGAGCGACGCTTTTAATGCAATGCTTGCCGATGGGACGATTCTGAAAATTCAAAAGAAGTGGAATGCCAAACTGGAAGACGCTCCATTTCCAGAAATTGAAGGCAAACCTTGACTGCCTCCCATCATGCAAAGCGTGATTTCAGCAATACGCCCGGCTCAATTCATCCTAAGGGGTTGTGACAATGCAGAAAGCCTCTTCGCAAAATAAATCTCCCCGGGTCAGCAGCATTAGCCTTCGTTTCAGCTTTGCCTTGATTATCGTAGTTACGCTGCTTCTTATTGCCTTCGCCGCAGTAGGCATCCTTCTCAACATCACCCGGATGGAGAGTGAGCTGGAAACTCGGTTAGGCGATGCCATGAGGCTCGCCCAGAAGAGTCTGCCAAAGCCCCTATGGAATATAGACAGCGATGTCGTCCATGACTTCGTTGAGGCTTTATTTTTGGATGACTCGATTGTGTTCACAAAGATATCGTGGGGAGACCAGGTTATCACTCAGAAAGAGCGTCCTGGGTTTGAGCTGCAACAATTTGGCTCGGCCTCACCTCAGACATTGTTGAAGGAATCTGAATTTATTGTCAAAGCTTCGGAGATTTACTTTGAAGAAAACAAAGTCGGCCAGATTCTGATCGTGATGTCGCGTAACGCTCTGAAAAAACAAATTCTTTTGCAGATTTATGGCATAGTTGCCCTGACGATTTTAATTATTGCGGCTATTTGGATTACATCTGTCGCCATTACAAAGAGGTATATCTCTCGGCCATTATTGAAGCTGCAAGAATCAGCTTCATTGATCGCTTTGGGGGATTTGGATACTTTTATTGATAAGAACAGCCGCGGTGAAATCGGAATACTCGCGCAGCACCTAAATGCCATGCGAGGATCAATCAAGCAGTTATTCGGAGAGCTTAGAGAGAGCAAGCAGAAACTGGAGGAATACAGCCGAACACTGGAGCAGAAAGTCGAGACGCGCACCCGGGAACTGGCTCGGTCGGTGGAAGAACTGAAGGCCTTGGGGGAAGTCAGCCAGGCGGTGAGTTCCACTCTCGATTTAGAGGTGGTGTTGTCGAGCATTGTGCGCCACGCCGTTCAACTCTCAAAAGCGGATGCTGGGACGATCTACGAGTTCGACGAAGCAAAGCGAGTGTTCGTTCCACGGATAAACTACGGTGTGAGCCAAGATTACATTGAAGCGATACGCGAGGCGGGCTTGCATGTTGGGGATGAAACCGTCATTGGACGGGCTGCCATCAAACGGGGCCCGGATCAGATTCCGGACCTCGATAAAGTTCCGGACTACCCTCTTCTCTATGTAAAGCAAGCAGGTTTCAGGGCCCTGCTCGCTGTACCGCTTTTGCGTGAAAACCGACTGATCGGGGGACTGATTGTCCGGCGCAAGGCGGCCGGCGAGTTCCCAGAGCCGGTCCTGGGGCTGCTTCAGACCTTCGCCGCACAGTCGGTGCTCGCCATCCACAATGCGCGTCTTTTCCGCGAAATCGAGGAAAAGGGGCGGGAGATCGAGATCGCCAACAAGCACAAATCCGAGTTCCTCGCCAACATGAGTCATGAGCTTAGAACCCCCCTGAATGCAATATTGGGCTATACAGAGCTCATTCTTGACCACATTTACGGTGAAGTACCAGAGAAGATTAGAGAAGTTCTTGAACGATTAGAGAAAAACGGACGTCATCTGCTGGGCCTTATCAATGATGTTCTCGATCTTTCCAAGATTGAAGCGGGTCAGCTTATTCTTGCCCTCAGTGAATATTCCATGGGGGAGGTGGTTCAGACGGTCTTCACATCGGTGGAGGCACTGGCGGCTGAAAAGAAACTGGAGTTGAAAGTGATGATCCCCACGGATTTGCCCAAAGGGAAGGGAGACGAACAACGCATTGCCCAGGTGCTCCTTAATCTTCTCGGGAACGCGATCAAATTCACCGATGAGGGGGAAGTCAGGGTGGAGGCAACCGTTTCGAACGAAACGTTTTTGGTCTCCGTGTTTGATACGGGTCCTGGGCTTTCGGAAGCGGATCAGAGAATGATCTTCGAAGAGTTCCACCAGGCTGACGGATCCAGTTCCAAGAAAAAAGGCGGAACCGGTCTCGGTCTCTCCATCGCAAAAAGGATCGTCGAAATGCACGGAGGCCGTATAGGGGTGGAGTCTACCCTTGGAAAGGGCTCGACTTTTTGTTTCACACTGCCGGTTCGAGTCGAGAGGCAAAGGAAGCCATGATGAGCAAGGTAATTTTTATTCAAACACGAAAGCCGGACCAATCGATTCAAGAAGGAGGTTTATCAATGTCCAAGCTCATAGTTCGACGCAAAACCAAGACGGCGGGGGACAAGATAGCAAAGGCCACGAGCCGCCGCCGTTTCCTCAAGGGCGCTGCCGTGGCGGCCGCGGGCGCGGCGCTGGCCTTCCCGCAACTATCGAGGGCGCAGACCGTGGCCCTAAGGATGCAGACCTCCTGGAGTTCCGGGGACGTCTACCAGGACATGGCACAGCAGTATGTCGAACGGGTAGAGGCAATGTCGGGGGGCCGCCTCAAGATTAGCCTCTTTGCCATAGGCGCTGCCGTCGAGAGCTTCCAGCTGCAGGAGGCCGTCCACAAAGGCGTGCTGGATGGCGCCCATACGGTGACCGCCTACTGGTACGGCAAGCACAAGGCCGCATCGCTGTTCGGCACAGGGCCGGTCTTCGGCACCAATGCCTTCCAGATTCTGGCGTGGATTCACCGCGGTGGCGGCAAGGAGCTGTACCGTGAACTGGTACAGGACATCCTCAAGCTGAACATCGTCGGCTTCTTCACCAATCCATTCCCGACCCAGCCCTTAGGCTGGTTTAAGGAGGAGATCAAGAGCGCTGATCAGTTGAAGGGCCTTAAATATCGCACCGTGGGCCTAGCTGCCGACGTTATGCAGGGCATGGGGCTTGAGGTGGTGCAGCTACCGGCCAGTGGAGTCATGCCCGCATTCAAGCGCGGCGTGATCGAGGCATTCGAGTTCGCCAACCCGACTTCGGACCGTGAGCTGGGCGCCCAAGACGTCTCCAAGCACTACATGATGGGCAGCTATCATCAAGCGGCTGAGTTCTTCGAGATCATCTTCAACAAGGACAAATTCGAGTCCCTGCCAAAGGAGCATCAGGCAATTCTCGAGTATGCCGCAGAGGCCGCCAGCACCGCTAACTACGCACTGGCGATGGACCGCCACTCGAACGATTTAGATACGCTCATCATAAAAGACGGCGTCAATGTCTATCGCACGCCGCAGTCGGTGATGGAAGAGCAGCTCAAGTCCTGGGACAAGGTCCTAACTCAATTGATGAAGGATCCCTTCTTCAAGAAGGTAGTCGACAGTCAGAAGGCGTGGTCGCGCCGGGTCGCATTCTACGACCTCATGAACATGGCCGACTATAAGCTCGCGTACAAGCACTACTTCCCGGACAGGATAACTTTCTAAACGGGGAACTTGGGATTTGCACCATGAAGATTTTCAAACGCTTGGGCGTCCGTGCCTGTCTGATCCTGGCGTTCGTTGGCATCAGCGGTTTCGCAGTGCTCGCGACCGTAGCGGCGATGTATAGTTTCCAGCGGGTGCAAACGCTTTTTGACAAGATTACCGAAGAGCGGGTTCCTACGGCTTTGGCCGCGCAGGAACTCTCGTCCCGGGTGGGGAGGATTCTCGCCGAAACGCCGACCCTGCTCGCGGCCAGTGCCTTGTCCGAGCGTTCGCAGATCTGGAGCAGGATAGGCGCCGAAATCGATGCAATGGACAAACTGTTACTGTTGCTCCGCAACCGCGGTTTTCCGGCCGACACCCTGGCATCGTTGAACCACGTTCTGGATTCGTTGCGTTCCAACTTGTTCTCTCTCTACACACTCGTGGGCGAACGCATCATGCTTGCCGAGACAAAGGCGACCCTGCTGGACGATATCCTCAAGGAGCATGAAGAAACGATGAGGGTGATAGGACCCTGGATCATCAACGTGAACAACGATGTCCGGCGTCAGCGGGATGCCGTCGATGATTCAAGGCTCCCGGCGGCTGATCGATCGAGATCTGAAACGGAGTTGATAGCGTCGCTGACCCTGCTCACCTCACTGCAGCAGATCCTACAGAGCGTCACTGAAATTCACGCAAGCCTTTTAGGCGCGGCCTCTGCCGAAAAGCATGAACGCCTCGAATTGTTGAAACTCCGTACTCAGTGGTCGATGGAAGCCCTCCGCACGCTGGCAATGGTCGTTGGAGCTCAGCCAAGGCAACTCATTCTTGCGGAGCTCGAGTATTTTCGGCGATTCGCCGAAGGTGAAAACAACATGCCCTTACTACGGGCGCGGGAACTCACGCTCATTAGCAACGGCGAAGCCGTGCAGCGCGAGAACGCCCGTTTATCCCTAGCAGTGACCGAATCGGTCGAATGGGTCGTCCGGGACACCCAGCTGGACATCTCCCGGGCGACGTCCCAGGCGCACGCCGTGCGGACGGGAATCAGCATTACCCTCCTCCTGATTGTGTTGCTGAGCCTGGCGAGCTCTGTCCTTATCGTCTGGCTCTATGTGGGCCGCAACCTAATCGCGCGTCTGACCGCACTCAGCAACAGCATGATGGAGATCGCCGGTGGCAATCTTAAAATCCCCCTGCCACCGGTGGACAGCGACGAGATCGGCCGCATGGCCGCGGCGCTCGCCGTGTTTCGCGACACCGCGGTCGAAGTCGAGGAGAAGAACCTCCGTGAAATCGCCGTGGCACGCCAACGCTTGGTCGATGCGATCGAGAGCATTTCGGAAGGCTTCGCGCTGTACGACAAGGACGACCGGCTGGTGATGTCGAACAGCAGGTACCGGGAATTGCTGCATCCCGGCATGGATGACATATCACGACCTGGCACCTCGTTCGCTGATATCATCCGGGCGGCGGCCGAGCGCGGTTTAGTCAGCGACGCGGAGGGACGCATCGACGAGTGGGTTGCCCGGCGATTGGCCCAACACCGCGATCCGACTGGCCCGCACGTGCAACGACGGGACAAGGACCGCTGGATCCAGATCAGCGAGCGGAAAACTGCAGATGCCAGCACCGTTGCCGTTTATACGGACATAAGTGAACTTAAGCAGCATGAGACAGAGCTATCGAAACTCGTCGGGGAGCTTGAAGTGGCCCGTGATAATGCGATGCAAGCCGATCGGGTGAAGAGCAAATTCCTCGCCAACATGAGCCACGAACTTAGAACCCCTCTGAATGCCATCCTCGGCTATACGGAGCTGATCCTTGACAACATATACGGTGACGTACCAGAAAAAATCCAAGAGGTCCTTGACCGCCTGGAAAAAAATGGGCGTCATCTCCTCAACCTGATCAATGATATTCTCGATTTTTCCAAGATCGAAGCGGGCCAACTTAATCTTTCGCTTAATGAATATTCGATGAAGGAGGTGTTTCAAACGGTTTTAACCTCGGTTGAAGCTTTGGCGATGGAAAAGAATCTCGATTTGAAAGTGGCGGTCCCTGAGGATTTGGCAAAAGGCATGGGAGATGAACAACGCATCGTCCAGGTGCTTTTAAATCTCCTCGGAAATGCGATCAAATTTACCGATGAGGGAGAAGTCAGGGTGGAGGCAACCGTTTCGAACGAAACGTTTTTGGTCTCCGTGTTTGATACGGGTCCTGGGCTTTCGGAAGCCGATCAGAGAATGATCTTCGAAGAGTTCCACCAGGCTGACGGATCCACTACCCGGAAAAAAGGCGGAACCGGTCTCGGTCTTGCCATTGCCAAGCGAATCGTAGAAATGCACGGAGGCCGTATAGGGGTGGAGTCCACCCTTGGAAAGGGCTCGACTTTTTATTTCACACTGCCGGTTCGAGTCGAGAGGCAAAGGAAGCCATGATGAGCAAGGTAATTTTAGTGATTGAAGACCAGGAGGATAACCGGCGCATCATTCACGATCTGCTCACGAGCAAGGGCTATGACGTGATCGAGGCGGTCAACGGGTTCGATGGGGTGAACGCGGCCGAGACCTGCCGCCCGGGTCTGATCCTGCTGGACATCCAGTTGCCCGGTATTGATGGATATGAGGTGACACGGCGGATCAAGGCGAACCCCGATATTAACAAGATCCCGATTATCGTGGTGACCTCCTATGCGCTGAGCGGAGACGATGTGAAGGCTTTTGAGGCGGGTTGCGATGCTTATGTGGCGAAGCCCTTCAGTCCGCGAAAGCTCCTGGCGAAGATCCGCGAATATCTCCCATGAAGATGGAGCAAGCCAAACATGAAATCGCCGCCGCTCATTCTGATCGTGGATGATAATCCCGCCAACGTGGAAATCTTCCAAATGCGCTTGGCTGCAAACAATTATGAAATCATCACCGCAATGGACGGCGAAGCGGGACTCCGGATGGCCAGGGACCATCTGCCGGACCTAATCCTGCTCGATATTATGATGCCTAAAATGGATGGCATTGCGGTCTGCCGACACCTTAAATCAGATTCTTCTCTGCCTTTCATGCCGATCATTATGGTCACGGCCAAAGCGGATTCAAAAGATGTCGTGGCCGGGCTGGAGGCAGGTGGCGACGAATACTTGACCAAACCTGTAGACCATGCGGCGCTAGTCTCAAGGGTTAAATCGATGCTGCGGATCAAAGAACTGCACGACACAGTTCTTGAGCAATCGGCTCAGCTTAAAGTTCAACTTGAGACTGCAACAAGGATTCAATCCCTATTTTGGCCGAAAATGCCAGAGCTGAAAGATGGAAGTCATATCTGGGCAATATCTGTTCCTGCCGCCTATGTCGGAGGGGATTTTTACGATGTAATTCCTCTTTCAGACGGCAGTCTATTGGCCTATGTTGCTGATGTTTCCGATAAGGGTGTTCCTGCTGCTTTGATAATGGCAGCGTTGTCAACCAAAATCCGCAGCGAAGCACAAATGCAAAGCGAAGTGGACAAGCTTCTTGAGACTATAAACAACAGCACATGCCAACTGATGTCCGAAGAAGGGTTTTTTATCACGATTGTTCTTGCAAGGTATTGGCCCCATTGCGGAAAGATGCATATCATCCTGGGAGGCCATTTACAACCACTGTGGATAGTTGAAAGTGGCATTCGGAAAATGCCTAAGATAAGTGGAATATCATTGGGCGTCACGCCGGATGTCCGATATGAGAAAAAAGAAATCATACTCTCTCCTGGGGAGTCGGTACTTTTTTATACAGATGGAATTATTGAAGCACTGAATGAAAATATGGAGCTCTTTGGCCATGATCGCTTGGCGGATTTCATAAATAATGCAAAGGGGCCTCCTTGGGGTAATGATATTTTAGGTTCAGTACGTCATTGGCAAGGGACCACCCCTGCCTAGCGACGATCTAACAATATTAGAGATTTGGCGAGATAAGAAAGGTAGTTAGGTCCAATATAAAATTAATGTCGACGGACCTTATAGGGCAAGGCTAACATTGACCAGGAAATAAGATCTTGGTCCAGGAGAGAAAAAGTGCCTGGAGTTGAAATGGCATATAGACTCCGGCCGCGGGCCGATTTTATTTGATTTTTAACCCCGGACCAAGGTATATCTCCAGCCAGCTTTGCTATCTTTCCCATCCCACCGGACCTGAAGCGGATGCTGGTTTCGTCAAGCGGTTCGGAGCTCACTTTTCCTGCTCGATCTCTTTTCAGATTTGCCTCTCACATCCTGGATTTGCCAAACCTTTCGCCATAGGAGGAGGCCGCGTGCAGTGAACCCAGCAGAACGAGGAGGGCAACATGAGAAACCTGAGGATCAACTATGATACGTTAATCAGGGTATCCAGGGCACTTTCCAAGTCAAGGGACCCGGAAGAAATCATCCGGATGACGGTGGAAAGCATAAGATCGGCATTGGATAACAAGGGATGTGCATTGTTTTTGATCAATCGTCAGTCGAAAAAATTGGAGGTCGCGGCTTCAACCGGCTTAAGCGCGGAATATCTAAAGAAGGGACCGGTAAGCACGCTGCGGTCTATCGCCGATTCTCTGAAGGATGGTCCCATCGGAATTTACGACGTCAGCGATGATCCACGAATTCAGTATCCCGAGGCCGCTAAAAAAGAGGGGATCGCATCCATTTTGTCAGTGCCGATCATGGTAGGCGATGAGGCTATCGGCGCTATCCGCGTCTACACGGCCGAAAGATGGGAATTTACGTTGGATGATGTCAATTTTGTACAAGCGTTGGCACAGATCGCAGGGATACTTATTGAAATGACTCGGTTGTACCAGGGGCAAAAGGAACACATCGAGGCCTTGGCGACTATGTGTGAGTCGCCTGCCTTGTAGTTTAACTAGTGGTTTTTGCCCTGCTATTAACGTCACGACAAATATGTTTTTAAGATGTGTGAGCATAAAGGAAATGCCTACTTGACATTCTGATATTAGAAATTACCATAGCAGCCATCGGACACGGAATCTGTCTTTGAGGTTACCTGCCTGTTAAATCGGTTTAGCGCTGAGTCGAAAGCAAGATCAGACATAGTGTTCGGTTAAAAATACAACAATAAATGATTGCATCACATTCCGGAGTTTAGGAAGGAAGAGGTTTGAATGAAAGGTATTAAATTGTGGGCAGTGGCTGTGGTTTCACTGGCGTGCCTGGGGTTAAACATACCGGCAAGGGCTGCTGAAATCATCTATGAGGAGGACATAGTCGAAAAAGTCGTCACCAAGGACGTCTTGGTCCGCACGGCGGACAATGTGATCGTGCTGGTGGACGCATCCAAGTCGATGGAGTTCAGTCACCGCAAGTACAAGAAAACCAATTACACACTGGAAAAGGAGGCACTTGCCGCCGGAGTTTCACGGTTCCCGGATATTGGTTATAAAATCGGCATTTACAACTATAGCCCTTCCTGGAAAGAGATCTACCCGGTGCAGCCGTTCGACCGGGCGAAGATTGCCGAGTCCATGAAGCAACTGCCGGCCAAGGGGAGCGGACAGGCGACTCTGGTGGGCGGTTTTCAAAACCTGGAAGGCGTGCTGAAAGGTCTAACTGGAAAAACCGTGGTTTATCTTTTCAATGATGGATTCTACGAAACCTACCTCCGACAACCCACCGGCAAAGACCCTGGAGACTGGGCGACGGAGCTCGCCCGTAAATACAACGTGTGCTTCATCGTGGTCAGCTACGCCGAGTTCCCGGAGGGCGTCAAGCGGGTCAAGGACATGGGCAGGGCCAATGCCTGCTCACGAGTGATTCCATTCGATTCTTACATCACCAACCCCTACTATGCCTTGGCGCCGTTGTACTATACCAAGGCCGAGACTTCGGTGGAGACGGTAGCCGAGAAGAAGGTCAAGGGCGTAAAGGTCAACAACATTAATTTTGACTACGACAAGTTCGAGCTAAAGCCGCAGGAGAAAGAGGAACTCAATCAGCTGGGCAAATTCCTGCAAGCCAACCCGAAAGCCTTTGTAGCCCTGCAGGGCTTCACAGACAACAAGGGCACGCCGGAATACAACATGGATCTTTCCCGGCGCCGGGCCGAGGCGGTGGCAGACTACCTGGTCAAAAACTTCAAACTGAATTCCGACCAAGTGGCCGCTGTGTGGTACGGGGAAGGCAACCCCGTGGCCAGCAACGAAACCGCGGAGGGCCGGGGGAAGAACCGCCGCGTGGAAGTCGCAGTCGGCATGATGTGATGCAAATAGTTCCGGCAGGGTGTTCAGAACGGAGCTTCAGGTTCTGATTTATGCATTGAACGATATTCAGCAATGCACCGCCCCTATCGCCTTCAGACCCGGGGCGGTGCATCCCAACGCACGGCATACCTTGACTGGCGGGTTAAGTGCCGAGGTCATTTCATCGGAAGGCTCAAGAACTGACGCTGGCTTTTCGACACCCTGCGTGCCGCATCTCTGGGATCTAATCTTGCGCCGCGTTGTCACTCGCTCATCCCGAAAATTTTAGGCTGTATTTTTTCCTCTCCGCAAAAAAGGTCGGTCTCGTTAGAAACCAGTCATTTACTTCGGACCTTCTGAAATTATTTTGGCAGCAACGCCGCCACCGGGCAGACGTCGACGCAGGCGCGGCAGTCGTGGCAGGATGGGGCGGAGGACGTCGACAGGCCGTAGTAGCCCACCACCGTGTCAAAGCCGCGCTTGGCGAATGTCAGGACCACGTCGCGATGCTGGGAGCGGCAGGCGTGCACGCACTTTCCGCACAGGACGCAGCGGTTGGGATAGTAGTTCAGGCAGGGATGGCTGGAGTCGATCTCGGGTTGCTTGAAGTGTTGCGGGAGCTTGCCGGGCTTCAATCCGACCTTCAGGAATTTCGCCAGCCGCTGGAGTTCGCAGCGCCGATTGGCCGGGCAGCTTCGGCATTCAATCCGGTGCACCGAAAGCAGCAGCTGCAGGCCGGCCCTTTGCAGCCGCCGCACGGCAGGCGTATCCGTCCTGACGGTCAGGGGTTCCTCGACCGTCAAGGTACAGGCCGGCAGCGGTCCGTTGCGGGCCTCCACTTCAACTAAACACAATCTGCATGAAGCCGCTGCCGGCTGCAGGTGTTCTATGTAACACAGATGGGGAATGTAAATCCCGTTCGCCAGACAGGCGGACAGAAGGATCGTCCCCTTGGGCACGACGATGCTCTTGTCGTCGACGGTGATGCTGAAGGATTCAGTCATGGGCTCGAAAAAGACCTCGGGTTCAGGATACAAGCCTTCCTTTGCGCTGTCCTTCCCTTTGAGCTCTCAGCATTGATGAGCTCGCAACGAATCCAAATCCAAAAATATTTGTCGTTCCGGCGGACGCCGGAATCCAGTTGTTTCAGAATGCTCTGGACCCCGGCGTTCGCCGGGGTGACGACCCAAGAGAGTTCTTGCGACTCCATTAGCCTTGAGCTTCTTTCTCCGGCTCCGGCGGCCGCTCGACAACCGGCGCCAGTTGCGGCGGGGACACCCGGCGCACCGCATCGTACTCCGGCGGGCAGGCCACCACGCACTCCCCGCACTTCACGCACTTGGACGGGTCGATGCCCCGCTTGCGGTCACGCGTGATGAAGACCGCGTCCACCGGGCAGCATCCCTCGCAGGCGTTGCAGCCCCGCGCGCATTTCTCAAGATCGATGTAGTAGGCGATCAACGGCCGGCACATCCTTCCCGGGCAGCGCTTCTCTTTGACATGCGCCTCGTAGTCCTCTTGAAAATAGCGCAGCGAGGTCAGCACCGGGTTGGGTGCCGTTTTGCCGAGGCCGCACAGGGAGCCGTTCTTGACGTCCTCGCTCAGCTGGCGCAACAGCTCAAGATCGCCCTCGCAGCCCTCCCCCTGGGTCAGCCGTTCCAGGATTTCGAGCAGGTGCCGGGTGCCGATCCGGCAGAAGGTGCATTTGCCGCAGGACTCCTTCTGGGTGAAGTCCAGGAAAAAGCGCGAGACATCCACCAGGCAGGCGTCCTCGTCCATGACCACCATGCCGCCGGAGCCCATCATGGCTCCGGCCTGCGCGAGCGAATCAAAGTCGATGGGCGTCTCCAGATGCGCCTCGGACAAATACCCGCCGGAGGGTCCGCCGATCTGGACCGCCTTGAACTTCTTTTTTTTGGGAATGCCGCCGCAGATGTCGAAAATCAGGGTTCGCAAGGAAGTCCCCATAGGCACTTCCACCAGGCCGGGGTGGACGACGCTGCCCACCACCGAAAAAATGGCGGTGCCGGGGCTTTGCTCGGTGCCGACCGCGCGGAAGGCTTGGACGCCGCCTTGCAGAATGACCGGAACGCTGGCCAGGGTCTTGACGTTGTTGATCAGCGTGGGCCGGCCGTTGAGGCCTCGTGTCACCGGATAGGGCGGCCGATGAACGGGCATGCCTCGGAACCCTTCGATGGACTGGATCAGCGCGGTTTCCTCGCCGCAGACAAAGGCGCCGGAGCCCTGGAACACCTCGATGTCGAAATCTAGCGCCGTAGATAGGATCCCTCGCCCCAGCAGGCCGAACTCCCGGGCCTGCTCCACGGCCCGGGTGAGAATGCGCACGGCCAGCGGGTATTCCGCGCGCACATAGATGATGCCGCGGCCGGCGCCCACGGCATGCGCGCCGATGATCATGCCCTCGATGACCTGGTGCGGGTTGCTCTCCAGAAGAGTGCGGTCCATGTAGGCGCCGGGATCGCCCTCGTCAGCGTTGCAGATGACGCATTTCCCGGATCCCGCGGCCGCCCGGGCGAGCGCCCACTTGCGCCCGGTCGGAAACCCGGCGCCGCCCCGGCCGCGCAGGCCGGAGCCTACGACCGCCGTGATGACGTCTTCCGGCTCGCGTCCCAAGGCGTCCGCCAGCGCGGCGTAGCCGCCCTCGGCGATATAGTCGTAGATGTTCTCCGGGTCGATCCGTCCACAGCGCTCCATGATCAGGCGGTGTTCCAGGTTGAAACGCGGGAACTCCATGACCGAAGGAATGATCTCATTGGCGACCGTGGCGCCCAGGATGTGCTCGAGGCGCGGGTCGCCCTCCTTTAAAAACAGTTTGGCCAGCATGCGGGCCTTGCCGGCATTGACTTCGGGATAGAGGATGGGAGGAAAGCCCGACTGCGGATGATCGATGATCACCACCGGCTCGGCATAGCAGTGTCCGCAGCAGCCCACCGCATGGATGTGCGCCGGCACACCGGCCTCGGCCAATGCCTCCTCGAAGGCGGCCTTGGTTTCCTGGGCGCCGGCGGCAATTCCGCAGGTGGCCATGCCGATGTGGATCTTCGGCAACGCGGATTCGGTCCACTCCCGCCGGCGCCGGTCGGCTTCATTCCGAAGTTGGCGGTAGCTGTGCTGGGCGGTTTGCTTCATGTTGGCGCGTTTCGCGCTCCTGCTGTTCTTTTTCGACCTTGACCCGCAGGACAATCCCCTCCACCTTGCTGGGCTGCATCTTGCCGTACAAGGTTTCGCCGACGATGGCCACGGGCGCCAGGGCGCAGCAGCCCACGCAGGCCACTCGATCGATACTGAACTCGCGGTCCGCCGTGGTCTGACCGTCTTTGATCTGAAGCTTGCGCTCGAAATTCTCCAGGATGATCTCGCCGCCCTTGACGTGGCAGGCGGTGCCCAGGCAGACCTTGATCGGATGGCGGCCGGGCGGGCTGAACCGGAACTGGTTGTAAAAGGTCGCCACCCCGTAGACCTCGGAGGCGGAGATCTCCAGGTGGTGGGACACGAGCTGGATCGCCGCCGGGGGCAGATAGGCCAGAGTGTCCTGAACGACCTGCAGAATGGGAATGAGCCTGCCGCGCTCGCGACCCATCTGCTCCAGCTTCGCCCTCAGGTCGTCAAATGCGTCGACTTCTTCGGCCGTGAGGTTCAGGTCATCGGCAAGATCGAAAGCTGCCACTGTGAATTCCCCACTTGCCCGTATGACTCAAGAAAACTGGGGGCTTGCAAACAAGTCGATTTCAATTTCTAATCTATAGGTTGTCCATGGCGCCCAGTGTGGCCTGGACCCGCTCGCGCAGCAGCAGGCAGAGCTTCTCTAGGATGCGGAAACCCAGCAGAATGTCGCCGGTCATCCGCTGTCGGAGGGCGACGCCGTTGATGGCGAAAAGCACGGCCGGCCGCTTGCAGACGGCCGAGAGCATCAGCGTGTGCGGCTCGTTCAGCAGTGTGGACCAACCCCCTATGATTTTGCCTCTGCCGAGAACCGCTACCGGCACCGTCCCCTTCCGAATCCCCACGCTGACGGCGCGCTCGAGCATCACCTGGCCTTCGGCGATGATAAAGATGTCCTCACCGACGCCGCCCTGCCGGTAGATGGTTTCACCGGCATCGAAACGGCAGGGCCTGCAGATCGGGGCAATGATAGCGAGTTGGGTGGGATCGAGGCCCTTGAAAAATTCGCAGGTTTCCAGAATGGTTTGAACTTCATCCGTCTGCATGGGTGCCCTCACTGGTGTAATCCGGCCGAATTGCCGCCGCATTCGGCCACCGTGTCATAGAGCTGCAAAAGCCGGCTTCCGAGCGCCCGGGACAGCTGCCGATAGAAGACCGTCCTGCTGTCGGGATCTTCCTCGATCAACGCCGTCAGGCGGGCCTTGTCCATTTTGAGAACCGTGCTCGGCCGGCTGCAAAGCGCCGAAAGCGTATGACGCTCATGTCCGATCAAGCTCGACCACCCGAAAACTTCACCGAGGTTGGCGATGGTGAACACCTCCGTGCCCTCATCACCGAGACGCAGCCGGATCTCGCCCTGCATGAGGATATAGAGAAAATCAGCCGGATCATCGCGATGGTAGACGAATGTGCCCGCCTCAAAGGCGTGCCGGGTTCCGACCGCCATGATCGCCTTCAGGATGTTAGGGTTCAGGCCCCTAAAAATATCCGATTGCTTCAGACGCATGGCTCAGCCCTCTTTGGCCTGTTGGGTGACAACAACCAAGGAATTCTTTATTACGCCGGCCGGCCAAATGTCAATTCCGATCAGCCAGCTTTTTTGTTGAAAACCGAATTTGAGAGTGCTATTAAACATTTTTTCCGAGTTAAAAATAGTGGCTGCATTTTCAGGCGGCTGACGGATTGAGGAGGACGAATGGATAACTGGACGTTCGGATTCACCCTGCTGGTCGTCGGAATGGGTGGTACGCTGGCGGCTCTGGGGGCGCTGGCCGTGATGATGGGATTATTGAAAAAGATTTTCCCGTTTGAAGAAGAGTCCAATTAAAGCGGCTCAAAGCGAGGTTACACCATGTTCGATGCGATTCTGAACGGGTTGAGCGGGTTGGGAGCGGGAGTGGCGAATCTGCACTGGTCCAACCCCATCATGATAGCGGTGGGATGCCTCCTGCTGTATCTGGGGATCAAAAAGGATGTTGAGCCGCTGCTGCTTGTT
The DNA here is from genome assembly GCA_963700055.1 of uncultured delta proteobacterium. GTDB lineage: Bacteria > Desulfobacterota > Desulfobacteria > Desulfobacterales > SpSt-501 > SpSt-501. The sequence goes on from CAVOWH010000007.1 coordinate 91,726, forward strand.
CCGATCGGCTTCGGCGCCATCCTGATCAACATTCCCTTGGCGGATCTAATGGGCGAGGAGGGTTTTCTGCGGACCATCTACAACATGGGCGTTGCCAATGAGCTCTTCCCCCTGCTCATCTTCATCGGCATCGGCGCGATGACGGATTTCGGGCCGCTGCTTGAAAACCCCAAGATCTTTTTGCTGGGGGCGGCCGGCCAGTTCGGCATCTTCCTGACGATCGGTCTGGCGCTGCTTTTCGGCTTCGACAAGCTGGACGCCGTGGCCATCGGCGTCATCGGCGCCTGCGACGGGCCCACGGCCATCTATGTGTCTTCCCGCTACGCCCCGCATCTGTTGGCGGCCGTCTCGGTGGCGGCTTACTCGTACATGTCGCTGGTGCCGATCATCCAACCGCCGATCATGAGGTTCCTGACCACGGAGAAGGAACGCAAGATCAACATGTCGGAGCTGTCCTCATCGACTCCGGCCTCCAAGGCGACCAAGATCGTTTTTCCGATCGTGGTGACTATTTTCGGCGGGCTGATCGCACCCAACGGCCTGCCGCTGCTGGCCACGATCATGCTAGGCAACCTGATGAAGGAATGCGGGGTCGTCAGCCGGCTCACCAAGGCCACCGAAAACGAGATTGCCAACGTGGTGACTCTGTTTCTCGGTATTTCGATCGGCGCCACCATGGACGGCCGCGCCTTCCTGAACCCCCAGACCATCATGATCATGGTGTTCGGATTTGTCGCCATCTGCCTGGACACGGTCTGCGGGGTGCTCTTCGGCAAGTTGATGTGCGTGATGACCGGCGGCAAGATCAATCCTTTGATCGGCGCGGCGGGCATATCGGCCTACCCCATGGCGGCGCGGGTCGTCCAGAAGGAGGGCTTGAAGTACAACAAGTTCAACTTCCTGCTGATGCATGCCGTCGGGGCCAACACCGGCGGCCAGGTGGGCTCGGTCATGGCCGCGGCCATCATGCTCTCGGTGCTTAAAGGGATGGGGATCATTCCTTGAGGATTTTTTAGATATATAAAAAAGCCGGGCGGCTGAGAAGCCGCCCGGCTTTTTTATTGGCTGTAAAGCTTCAGGTAGCTTTCCCGGAGGGAGGCGCTGGCGTCGTAAACGTTCTTCTTGTATTTCTCCTCCTTGAGGTCGATCAACCGGAACTGCTTGGTCTCCTGGTCCGAACGAATGACGGACCCTGCCGGAACCCAGGTGTTGGCGGGGATGGTGGTGCGCATGATGATGGAGCCCACTCCGATCCACACGGATTCTTCCAGGACGGAATCGTAGACGACCGCGCGAATCGCCACAAAACAGTCGGACTTGATGGTGGCGGGCCCGTGGACGATGGCGCCGTGCGAGATGTTGGAGCGCGGCCCGACGGTGACTTCACTCCCGGACCGGCCGTGGATGACCACCCCGTCCTGGACGCAGGCATCTTCGCCGATGATGACCGGGTGCACCTTGCCCTTGCCATCGATCTCGTCGGCGCGGATGACCGAAAGCGGACCCACATACACGCGGGCGCCGATGACCACGTTTCCCATGATTTGCGCACTTGGATCCACGAAGGCCGTGGGGTCAATCTTCGGCCAGTCTCCCACGGGATTCGGCCGTATTCCGTTCTTAGGCACCTGTGACGTCATCGAAGGCTCCTCCTCTCCTGTTGATGGGGTCTCATGAACGGATCCAGTCAGCCAGTCAACACCGGAGTCAGTGCATGTGGCAAAAACTATAGCCGCAAACGAAATTTGCTGTCAATGGGAATAGTAGCTCTTGTACCAGGTAATAAAGCGCTCGATTCCGCTGCGCAGGGGGGTCGCCGGCTTGAAGCCGACATCGGCCGTCAAATCGTCCACGTCAGCGTAAGTCGCCGGCACATCGCCGGGTTGCATATCCAGGTACTCTTTGCGGGCCTGACGTCCAAGAACCGCTTCGATCGTCTCGATGAAGCCGTTGAGTTCCACCGGCTGATTGTTGCCGATGTTGTAGATCTTGTAAGGAGCGTAGGAGCTGCCGGAATCCGGACGGTCGCCGCTCCAGGCGGGGTTGGGCGCCGGCAGGCGGCCCATCACGCGCACCACCCCTTCGACGATGTCCTCGATGTAGGTGAAGTCGCGCTGCATGCGGCCATGGTTGAAGACCTGAATCGGCCGGTCGTTCAGGATCGCGTCCGTGAACAGAAAAAGCGCCATGTCCGGCCGGCCCCACGGCCCGTAGACGGTGAAGAACCGCAGGCCGGTGCAGGCCAGCCCGTAGAGGTGGCTGTAAGTGTGGGCCATGAGTTCGTTGGCCTTCTTGGTGGCGGCGTAAAGCGACACCGGATGGTCGACGTTGTGATGAACCGAAAAGGGCATGCGGGTATTGGCGCCGTAGACTGAACTGGAGGAGGCGAACACAAGGTGTTTGACCGCATGGTGCCGGCAGCCCTCCAGGATGTTCGTGAACCCCACGATGTTGGCGTCGATGTAGGCATGCGGGTTCTGCAGCGAGTAGCGCACCCCGGCCTGGGCGGCCAGGTTGACCACCACGTCGAAGCGCGTATCCGCGAACAGCCGCTCCATGCCGATGCGTTCGGCAAGGTCCAAGCGGGCGAAAGTGAAGTGCGCATGCTCTTGAAGCTGCGCCAGACGGTCCTCCTTGAGCTTGACACTATAATATGGATTCAAGTTGTCGAGCCCGACCACTCTGGTCCCGCTCGCCAGCAAACGTTTCGACAGGTGAAAGCCGATGAACCCGGCCGCACCCGTCACCAGTACGTTCTTGTATGTAAACACGGCGTTTTGCTCCTTAAGGTTTAATCGAGAGCTTCTGGGTGAATTGGATGAACCCGCAAAAGATGACCCGCTTCGACGGCTTCGTAAGAAGCCCAAGATCAAGGCGCGCAAATCTCGCAGCGCGAGGCGTACTTCCAGTACGCCGCAGCGACCGCGAGATGCCGCGCAACGCCGAGGTTGGCCTTCTTACGAAGCCGTCGCGGCGTTCCGATACCACGCCAGCGTCATCTCCAAACCCTTTTCAAAGCTCACCCGGGGGGTGAAGTCCAGGTCCGCATGCGCAGCGTCGATGGCGGACACAGATTGGGGGACATCGCCGGGCCGCGGCGGCCCATGCACCGGTTTGGCCGTTGAACCGGACAGGTCCGCGACAACCTCCCACAGCGCGTTGACCGTGACCGATCTGCCGGTGCCGACGTTGAACACCCTACCGGGAGCGGTGGCGGACTTCGCCGCGCTCATCAGTGCCTGAACCACGTCTTCCACAAAGACGAAATCCCGGCTCTGGCGACCGTCGCCGTAAATCACCGGCGGCTCGCTCGACAAGGCCCTGGTCATGAAAATGGAGATGACCCCGGAGTAGGGCGAGGAAGGATCCTGCCTGGGTCCGAACACGTTGAAGAAGCGCAGGCTCACGCAGGGCAGCCCGTACAACCCGTTGTAAACGCGGGCGTGATATTCCACCGCCAGTTTCTGCACCGCGTAAGGCGTCAGAGGCTTCGGCTGCATGTCCTCACGCTTTGGAAGCCGCGGGTCATCGCCGTACACGGCGCTCGAGCTAGCGAAGACAAACCGGCGGACGCCGGCGCGGCGCGCCGCCTCCAGCACAATCAGCGAGCCGGTCTCATTGACCTCGGCGGAGCCGATAGGGTCTTGCGTGGTTTTCGGCACCGACACCACCGCCGCCAGATGAAAAACCGCTTCACAGCCGGACACGGCTTTCTCCACCGCCCGGCGGTCGCGGATATCCCCGCGGATGAAACGAAGTTGCCCGGCCGATGTCGGCAGGTTGCATTCGCTTCCGCCGGAAAGATCGTCGAGCACCGTCACGCGGCAACCGCCGGCCACTAACGCTTCGACGAGGTGTGAACCGATGAAGCCGGCACCGCCGGTCACCAGGGCGCTGCGGAAGGGGATCAGCATAGGTACTCCTGAAATTGATTCGTCGTGCAAATTGTATCCCAATCCCCGCTAAAACTCAATTTTAGGATCCAATTCAGCCCGGACCGGTGTTGACTTTCTTAAACGCATTTCCTAGTATAGCCTTGAAAATTAAAATTTCGGAGTATGTGACTACTCAGGTTCACGGTTGGCCGGTTCACGGTTCACCGCTGGAAAAGCATGAAAATCAGTCGGTTTGAAGATATTGAGGCATGGCAGTTGGCGCGGGAACTGACACGCATGGTCTATCGACTGACCAAAAAGCAAACCTTGAAGTACAAATCTCGAACGGAGAACCCAACCGTTGAACACTGAACCTGAGTAGTAACCATGGAAGCCATGAAACCCCACATTAAGCTAAAACTCTACGCCACCTTGCAGGTGTTCATGCCGACCGCTGGCGAAGAGCACCCCATTTCTCCCGGCATGACCGTTCAGGATCTTCTCGTCCAGCTCAACCTGCCGGCAGAAAAAGCCAAACTGATTTTCATCGACGGCATGAAGGCCGAGCTTTCAACAAGGCTGGAAGGCGGCGAGCGGGTTGGAATCTTCCCGCCTGTCGGCGGCGGTTGAACCCGGGTTAAAAAGCTATTTTTTTCTGGGCTTGGCAGCCGTCTTGCTGATACAAGCGTGGAATGTGATGCCGTCTTTACTTCAAACAATAAAATGAAAGGGGGAATCAGCATGCGTCGTTCGAATGGGTCTCTTCTCATGATGTTGATGGTCGGGCTGGCCTTAGTTGCAGGGCCGGGGGTTTCAGCTTTTGCCCAGGAGAAGCCCTATCCGACCAAGTCCATCACCTACCTGGTCACTTTTGACCCGGGCGGGCAGTCCGACCGCGAGGCCCGCAGACAGCAGCCGATGATTGAAAAAATCCTGGGGCAGAAGGTTATCGTCGACTACAAGGTAGGCGGCGGCGGCGCATTAGGGTGGAGCGAACTGGTACGCTCCCAGCCGGACGGCTACCTGATGGCCGGGATCAACATCCCCCACATCATCCTGCAGCCTATGCAGCAGCAGACCGGCTACACGACGGATCAGATCGTTCCCGTGGCACTGTTTCAGCGCACACCGCTGGCCCTGGCCGTGCTGAAGACCAGTCTATATAAAGACATCAAGGAATTCCTGGCCGGCGCCAAGGACAAACCGGGTGACATTAGCATCGGCGGCTCCGGCACGTTCTCCGGCCACCACGTTGCCACCTTGCGGCTACAGAAGATGGCGGACACGAAATTCAACTACGTGCCCTTCACCGGCGCCGCGCCCCAGATCACGGCTTTCCTGGGCGGTCACGTCAACGCCATCTTCGGCAACTCAGACGACCTGGTGAAGCACGCCGATTCGATCCGGGTGCTGGCCGTGGCCGCTGAAAGCAGATTCTCCGGATTCCCGGACGCCCCCACGTTCAAGGAGTCGGGCCTTGATTTGGTCGAGTCCATCGACCGTGGCATCGGCTTGCCGCCGAAAACCCCGGACTACATCGTGAAGAAGCTCGAGGCGGCATTCCTGCAGATCGCCAAAGATCCCGCCATCCAGGAGCAGATGAAGAAGGAAGGGTTTGTGCCTTTGGCTCTGGGCCACCAGGAAAGCAAAGCCTATGTCGAAAAAATGACGGGGATCTACAAGGACATCGTCAAGGACATCAAAAAGTAGAGCGTAACCGCACCGTGCTCAAGACTCAGCGATCCGGAAACATCGCCTGCGGCGCCTTCCTGGCACTTCTGGGCCTTGCCGCGGCCTGGGCCTCGGCTTACATCGGCGAAGGTGCGGGGGGGCACCTGCACCCCCGCACCTTCCCCATGCTGCTGGGAACGATTCTGGTGGTGGGCGGCGGAGGGCTGGCCATTTCCGGCATGGCGGCCAAAGCTGCTGGGAAGTTAATCGACTGGCCGGACCGGCGCGGCTGGAAGTTCTGGCTGATCGCCCTCGCCAGCCTCGTCCTCTTCGTCGCACTTTCATGGCCGCTCGGGTTTCTAGTGTGCAGCTTCGTTTTCGTGGCAGGATTCATATGGTACTTCGGCCGCTACAGCCTGCCGGTGGCGGTTGCCTGGGCCATGGGCGTGACCGTCTTCATTTACGTTGTTTTCATCCGTTTGCTTGGCCTGACCCTGCCCATGGGCCCCCTGGAGTTCTTGTCCTGACAAGGGTGTTGAGGTGCTGAATGGAAGCCTGGTCTTCCTTGCTGAACGGTTTTGCTTCCGCACTGACTCCCTACAACCTGCTTTTCGCCCTGATCGGCAGCATTGCCGGTACCCTGGTGGGCGTGCTGCCGGGCCTGGGGCCGACAGCGGCCATCGCCATGCTGCTGCCGCTCGCCTCGCACCTGGACCCGGCCCCGGCCATCATCATGATGGCGGCCGTCTACTATGGGGCCATGTACGGCGGGTCGACCACTTCCATTCTCGTCAACATACCCGGCGAAGCTTCCTCGGTACCCACCGCCATAGAAGGCTACCAGCTCAACCTCCAAGGCCGCGGCGGGCCGGCTCTGGGGATATCCGCCATTGCTTCGTTCGCGGCCGGAACCCTGGGGGTGATCGGACTCACCTTTTTCGCGCCGGTGCTGTCTCGGGCTGCCCTGGCCTTCGGCCCGCCCGAGTACTTCGCCCTGACCTTTCTGGGTCTGAGCCTGGTGGTAAGCCTGTCCGGCCGGGACCTTGGCAAGGGGCTGCTTTCGGCGCTCTTGGGGTTGCTGACGGCTGTGATCGGCCTGGATCCCCTCACGGGGGTGGCGCGGCTGACCTTCGGCTCCATGGAACTCATGGCCGGCATCGATTTCGTGCCCATCATCATGGGACTTTTTGCCATCAGCGAAATCCTGACCAACGCCGAAAAGGAAACCAAGTGCATCCTCGAGGCCCAACGCATCGAGTGGCTGCCCACCTGGCAAGACATCAAGGACACCTGGGCCGCCACGACCCGCTCCGGCGTCATCGGTTTTCTAGCCGGGTTGATCCCCGGCTGCAGCCCGGCGGTGACCTCCTTCATGGTCTACGACCTGGAGAAACGCTTCTCCAAGCACCCTGAAAAATTCGGTCATGGAGCCATGGATGCTGTGGCCGCCGTCGAGGGCTCGAACAACGCCACAGCGAGCGGTGGGTTCGTGCCGCTTTTTGCCTTCGGCATCCCGTCGGGCCCCGCCCTGGCCGTGCTGCTCGGAGGATTCCTGATGTACGGCCTGCAGCCCGGGCCGCGGCTGATGCAGGAGCAGCCGGCGCTCCTGTGGACGATCATCGCCAGCATGTACATCGGCAATGTAATGCTGCTGATACTCAACCTGCCCCTGGTGGGAATCTGGGCGCGCATGGCGCTGATCCCCTTCCCCATCCTCGGGCCCATGATCGCCGTCTTCACCCTGATCGGAGCCTACAGCCTGCGCCATTCATTCTTCGACCTCTGGATCAGCCTGCTCTTCGGCGTGCTCGGCTACCTGATGCGCAAGTTTGACTTTCCCGTGGCGCCGATGGTGCTGGCCACGGTGCTGGCCAAGCTGATGGAGACCTCCTTCATGCAGTCGCTGGTCATGTCCAAAGGGTCGCCGCTGATCTTTTTTACGCGCCCCATTTCGATCGCCTTCATCGTGCTGACGGTCGTTTCGGTGGTAAGCGGGATCCTGCTGCGGCGGAAAGCCAGGTCGCAGCAGGTCCAACTCGAAGAAAGCGACAATTGAGAACCCAGTCTTTGGCTGAATTTTTATTAAATAAATTCAATATTATTTGAAATAATCTTCAGGCTGGATGTGAAGTTTTTTGATGCGGTACTGAAGCGTGGAGCGCGGCAGGCCCAGGAGCCTAGCAGCGCCCTGCGCTCCTCCGAGGACCCCGCGGGTCTTGGCGAGCGCCTTCAGGATGTGCTGCCGTTCGCTCTCCCTCAGACTGGCCACTTCGGCTGAAGCCTTCTGCCCCTGGGGCCAGGTGGATTCAAGAATTTTCTCCACGTCATCGGCGCTGATCCGGTCGCCCGCTCTGAGGATGACCAGCCGCTTGACGAGATTCTTCAACTCCCGCACGTTGCCCGGCCACGCGTAGCCGCACAGGAGCTCCAGGGCCCGGTGGCTGTAGACCGGCTCGGGACGGTTCATCTGCCGGGACTGGCTCTGGGTCAGTCGGGTCATCAACACGGGAATATCCTCTTGCCGCTCACGCAGCGGCGGGGCGTGAATCGACACGATGTTCAGCCGGTAGAACAGGTCCTTCCGGAAGGTTCCGGCGCGGATGCTCTCCTGGAGATCCTTGTTCGTGGCGGCGATGACCCGGCAGTCGATCGGCACGGGCCGACTGTCGCCCACGCGCTCGAACTGGCCGTCCTGGAGGATGTGCAGCAGCTTGGCCTGCAGGCTGATGGGCAGTTCGGCGATTTCGTCCAGGAAGATGGTGCCGCCGTGCGCCAGTTCGAAGCGGCCGACCCGCTTGTCGTTGGCGCCCGTGAAAGCGCCCTTGGCATGGCCGAAGAGCTCGCTTTCAAACAGCGACGAGGCCAGGGCCGGGCAGTTGGTCTTCACGAACAAATGACTGCGCCGCGAGCTCAAATGGTGGATGCGGCGCGCCAGGCAGTCCTTGCCGGTGCCGGTCTCGCCCGTGATCAGCACGGTGGCATCGGTATCGGCCGACTGCCGGATGGTCTTCATGATGCCTGCCATCGACGCCGACGCGTAGAAGAACTCGTCCTGCTGGTAGTCGTCGCTGCTCTGCAGCAGGAAATCCTTTTCGCGCTCAAGGCTCTTGTTCAGCTTCTCCAGCTCGGTGTAGGCCAGCATGTTGTCGACCGCGATCGCGACCTGACGCGAGACGTCGCTCAGGACTTGCGTGAGCTCGGTAATGTGCTCGGGTGCGCTGCGGAAGGAAAAATGGATCGACCCCAGGATCCGGTTGCGGACCAGCATGGGAAAGGCCATTGTGGCGTTCAGGCCGGCTTTGACCATAGCGCCGATCGAGGACAGGTCGGTGTAGCGCTGCAAATCGTCGATGATGGTCGGCTGGCGCGATTGGACCACCATGCGCGCAATGGCGCCGTCGGCCAGCGGCCGGCTGTGCCGCGTCAGCACTCCGCCGGGCTGGACACCCTCGGCGGCCGCGAAATAGCTGATGGACTGGGTTTGCGCGTCGTAGAGGTTGATGGCCATGCGGTCGAAGGCAAAGTGCTTGCGCAGCTCCTTGGCGAGCGCCTGGAAAAGGTCTTCCCGGTTGGTCTGGGTGACCACGGCGTTGTTGATCTCAAGCAGCACCTTGTAGCGCGTCTCGGCATTCCAGCGCATGCTCCATCCCCTCATCGTGCTCAGCAGTTGCTCTTATCATGATTTCGTGCCCAAAAAGCAAGCCAAAATTCGGCACCGTGACGAATTTTGGGCACAAAACTTTGGCAGCGATACAGCTTAAAACATTTATTCAAAATAAATTCAATTAGATAAAATTGATACGTCTATGGCAACTCTTTTGCAAATAGGCTGACTAACATTAACTCAGGATTCAAACATAATGGTCGAGTTGAAATACGGCACCGGCAAAATCAGAGTCGCCATCCCCGAAAAGGCCGAGGTTTCTATTCTGGAGCCGCTCAGGGCGCCGGTGCTCGACTCCGTGACAGATGCGCTTCAAGGCGCTTTGCGTTGGCCGCTCGGCTGCCCCGCCTTGGAAACAATCATTGAAGAACGCCGTCCCCGGTCGGTCGCCATCGCGGTCCCGGACGAAACCCGCCCTGCCCCGCTGCGGGAGATCCTGCCTGCGCTTTTAAATCGAATTAAGGACAAGCTGCCGGAACCCTTGGCCGAGTCCGTCACTCTTTTCATCGGCGGCGGCTTGCACCCGTCTGCGGATGCGGCTGGGATCGAACGGATCCTTCCAGCAGGCATCGCGGCCGGCTGCCGGATCGTCGCCCACGACGCGCGGACGGCCGCCATGCGCAACTACGGCGCCACCTCGCGCGGCACGCCGGTGCGCATCAACGCCGAATATGCAAATTCCGATTTCAAGATCGTGATCGGGCAGGTGGACCCGCATCAGTTCGTGGGATTTACGGGCGGCGCCAAGGGGGTGGTCATCGGCTGCGCCTCCCCGGAGACCATCGAGAAGAACCACAGGCTCATGTCCCAGCCGAATGCCCATGTCGGGCAGCTCAAGGGCAACCCGGTGCGCGAAGACCTGACCGAGGCCGGCGAGATGGTCGGGATCGACCTGGCCGTCAACTTTGTCTTGGACGCGGACAAGAAGATCGTGCACCTCACCGCCGGAATACCCTCACGGGTCCTGGAATCCTGCGCAGAGATCTGCGCCAAGGTCTACGGGGTCGCCATCGATGACAAGTTCGACATCGTGGTGGCCTCCTGTGGAGGCTACCCCAAGGACATCTGCCTCTACCAGGCGCAGAAGGGATTGAACCTGTCCTCGCAGGCGCTGAAGCCGGGCGGCCACATCCTGCTGCTGGCCGCCTCTCCTCAGGGCGTGGGGGACGACATTTATTTCGACTACGTTTCGCAGTTCACCTCGCCGGAGGAGGTGATCCGGGATTTCAAGTCGAGCGGCTTCCGCATGGGGGCGCACAAGGCCTATCTCTTTGGCCGCACGCTGGTGAACTACAACGTGGCGGTGTTCTCGGACCTGGATCCCGGCATCCTGCGCAAGTGCCACCTGCGCGCGGCCGACCCGGCGACAATCATCGGGGAGTGGATATCCGCCTTCCAAGGCACGCCGAGGGTAGCGATCATCCCCAACGCCAACACGACGTACTTTTACCAAAAAGATCGTTGAGTCCGTGGACCCGTTTACCCGTTGGCCCGTTCGGAAGGCAGCGGATTGCTTTTTGAGATAACGGTCCAACGGGCCAACGAGCGTAGGGGCCAACGGACTGACCGAGAACCATCTGGAACAGGGTTCGATTTAGCTGGAACCCATAACTATCGAGAGGAGGAAACATGATTCAATTCCTAGTTCACGAAGAAGCCGACAATGTCGGTGTGGCCACCGTCGACATCAAGGCGGGGGAGAAGGCCAGCGGGCTGTACATGGACAGCCAGAAAAAGATCCAGGTCAAGGCCCTGCAGGACATCCCGCTGGGGCACAAGATCGCCCTGACCAAGTTCAAGCAGGACGATTCCGTTATTAAATACGGCCACGACATCGGCCGCATTGTTGCCGACATCAAGGTGGGCGAACACGTTCACATTCACAATCTGAAAACGAGGAGGTGGTAACCATGGCCAAGCCCAAAAACCCGAAAGTTTTCGCCTACCGCCGGGAGAACGGCCGTGTCGGCATCCGTAACCATGTGGTCATTCTGCCGCTGGACGACTTGAGCAACAGTGCCTGCGAAAAGGTGGCCTACAACGTCAAGGGCGCCAAGGCGATACCGCATGCCTATGGGCGCCTTCAGTTCGGCAAGGACCTGGAGCTCTTCTTCCGCACCATGATCGGCACCGGGGCCAACCCCAATGTGGCTGCCGTGGTGGTCATCGGCATCGAGCCCGATTGGACCAATCGCATCGTCGAGGGCATCGCCAAGACCGGCAAACCCGTGGCGGGCTTCTGCATCGAGCGCTTCGGTGAGTTCAAGACGGTCGAGATGGCCTGCTGGAAGGCCAAGGAGTATGTGCAGTGGGCGAGCGAGCTGCGCCGCGAGCCGGTCGATTTGAAGGAGATCTGGGTCAGCGTCAAGTGCGGCGAGAGCGACACCACCAGCGGTCTGGCCTCCAACCCGACCGTCGGCAACGCCATCGAAAAGCTGGTCGCCATGGGCGCCACCGCCAGCTTCGGGGAGACCAGCGAGATCACCGGCGCCGAAATGGTGTGCAAGAGCCGCGCGGCCAACGCCAAGATCGGCGAACAGTTCATGGCCACCTTCAACGCCTACCAGAAGATGATCGACGACAACAAGACCGACGATCTCTCCGGCTCCCAACCCACCAAGGGCAACATCCGCGGCGGGCTGACCACCATCGAGGAGAAGGCCTTCGGCAATCTGCAGAAGATCGGCAAAAAAATCAGCTATGTCGGCGTGCTGGACAAGGCCGAGGCCCCGGCCAAGCCCGGCCTGTGGTTCATGGACACCTCCAGCGCCGCGGCCGAAGCCGTAACGCTGTGGGCCGCAGCCGGGTTCGTGGCGCATTTCTTCCCCACGGGCCAGGGCAACATCATCGGCAACCCGATCGAGCCGGTGATCAAGCTGACGGCCAACCCGCTGACGGCCAAGACCATGAGCGAGCACATCGACTACGACTGCTCGGCGATCCTGCGCGGCGAAATGACGATCGACCAGTCCGGCGACTATCTGATCGAAGTACTGATTCGCACCTGCACCGGCCGGCTCACGGCCCAGGAAGTGCTCGGACACGAGGAGTTTGTCCTGACCAAGCTGTATGAAAGCGCCTGATTGGGGCAAAAAAAACCTGTGGGGAGCCCGATTCGGGCTCCCCACAGGGTCGCGGGATATAGAGTTCTATGAGATAAAGCGGGACGCCTAAATTTAGCTTCCGAAGAAGTTAATCACCTTGCAGCTGCCCTCTGGTGGCAGCGGTTTCCCCACAGCGGTCTTCATGGATAGAATCCCCTCCCGAATGAAATCATCTTCCTGATCGAATGGGACAAGAACTGTTTATAAAATCATCCTAATTCAATCCCAAATCTCCAGCAGGACACCGATGAAACACCCCCCGCCGCCGGAGCTGCCTCCCCCACCCGAACCTCCACCGCCGCCGGAGCTGCCTCCCCCTGAATCGGTGCATGGCTGTGCGGTTCCCTGAATCCTGGCGCAGGCGGAATTGGAATAAACGCTTTCCAACCCCTCGGTGTCGAGCGCCGTCATCACCAGATAATATTCGGCTCCCTCCTCCAACCCGGTGATTACAAAGGAGGGGTTAGCCGGATCGATCTCATTCAGGTCGATATACCCCAGAAAATCGTAAGGGGGCCCTTCGGCTCCCTTACGGATGTAGATGCCGTAGGCGCTCACGTCCGGTTCGCTGTTCGGGTCCCAGGCAATAGTGAGATCAGCCGATAGCGCTGGGCATGCAATAATGATCAGAAGCAGAAGAGCCGAGGTGCAGCGAGCAACCAAATTTTGGATGGGATAGAGGAAACATTTCATATTAGATCTCCCTCAGCCAGCGACGGTGACATCCTTCACGAGGGTGACCACCGAATGGTGAAATTACATCGGTATCCTTCATTTGGATGGAAACTCCCATGCCCCAAATTCGGGGGCTTTCCCTTTGAAAGCGAGTGCGACTCCCTGCCCAATGCTCCAGCTCATGGGCGTGTTAAGTGATAGTTCCCCTCGGTGGTAATCCGCCCCGATGACGCGTGCCCTTTGTCCTGTATTTTCTATCTGGATCATATCCCCATCAATACCCGGAACGCCAAGATCATCCGAAAAGTAGAGATGCCCTACCTCCTATCTCGTTCGCTATACTTGACACATAATCGGTGTACACATATAATGTGTTAAATATGGGGAGGTGCATTATGCCCAATATCACGATATCGATTGACGAACATCTTTTGAAATCTGGCCGGGAATACGCGGAAAAGCATCACACCTCCGTGAATGCGCTGATTCGAAACCTGCTGGAACAAACGGTCAAGACCGATTCCACCCAGTGGCTCGACGAGTGCTTTGCGCTGATGGATCGGGCCAATGCCCGCTCGAAAGGAAAACGCTGGAAACGCGAGGAACTCTACAATGGCTAAGGTGTTTCTTGACACCAACATCCTTGTGTACGGCTTGGATCAGTCGGATGCCGGCAAACAAAAGCAGTGCCGCGAATTCATCAAGAGTCTCACCGCCGAGAACAGCGGGGTCATTTCAACCCAGGTGATGCAGGAGTTTTATGTAGCCGCCACCGCCAAACTGGGCGCGGATCCACTACTGATCAAGGACATCCTCAGATCGTTGGAACGGTTTGAGACGGTGGTCGTCTCGCCCATGCTCATCAAAGATGCCATCGATTGTGCGATTATCAATCGGATATCATTTTGGGATGCGTTGATCGTCGTGTCCGCCGAAAGCGCCCACTGTGAAACTCTGTGGACGGAAGATCTAAACCATGGGCAGGTCATTCGCGGTGTCCGCATCGAGAACCCATTGAAATGAATGATTTCATGCCTATCCCCTCTGCTGCCGGTTCTTCCCCGCTTGCCGCATGAAATTTGTCTGAGGGTAATGTTACATCGGTATCCTTCATCTGGATGGAAACTCCCATGCCCCAAAGTCGGGGGCTTTCCCCTCGTAAGCGAGTGCGACTCCCTGTCCAATACTCCAGTTCAGGGGCCGGTCAAGCGACAGCTCCTCTCGGTGGTAGTCCACCCCGACGACGCGTGCCCTTTGTCCCGTATTTTCTAGCTGGATCACATCCCCATCAATACCCGGAACGCCAAAACCATCCGAAAAGTAGCGAACGTCCTCTATTGGGAGGGCGGTTCCGGAGCCTGAACTGACCGTCCGGGTGAGAAAGCTGCCGGTATCGACGAGTCTGCTGTCCGAGCGAAGCCTCAAATCGCCGATATCTTCTGCAATAAAGCCAGGGGCATCGGTGGGACTCAAGACTGCATTGTGCTGCAAAAAAACCGCTCCAGGGTTGCCAATCGATACCTGCTCGGGGCGTCCATCACAATCCTGGTTTTGGTGGAAAATGTTGTTAACGACCAGGTTATCGCCAAACATTTCGCCTACGCCGCTCGAGCCGGTTAAGGCGTAGCAATGATTCTTGAAAAAGGTATTGTGGTATACCCGATTACCGTATGAATAGAGAGACTCGGCACTGTAAATCTGGAAGTTCACACCTCCACCTTGATTTCCGTAAAACACGTTACGGCGCACGATTCCGTACTGACCGGCGAACTGGATGGCATTGTATTTATGGGGTGCACTGGGCCCTCGGGTGAAAAGGAACCGATTGTTCTCGATGATATTACGTTTAGTGGCATCTAGTTTGAAAGGAGCGTCACTGACCGCCTCACAGTCATAGATCTCCATCGCCTTTTGCCGCTCGTTGTGAAACTCGTTTTCCCGGATGACGTTGAAGTTGCCGCAACGGACGCTCACCAGGCTGTGGCGCGCCCACCGGAACACATTGCCGCCGATCAGATTGCGGTCGGACTCCTGGACGACCACACTGTCGTTGCCTCTTTCAAAGCGGTTTGAGACCACCCGGTTGAAGTGGCTCTTGACCAGTTTAAGACCGCCGGTTGTGCCCCGCGCCTCGGCATTCGCAAAGAGGTTGTTGGAAATGACGTTATAGTGAGCGTTTTCAACCCTTCCCCAGCCGAGCACATCGTTGACCGCAATGCCCTGGACGACGACATGGGAAATGTTGATTAAGCGGACAGCCAGCTCATCCATGCCGTTCAAGCTTACGGCTTCCCCGGCGTAGTTTCTAAATGTAATGGGGGCCGCAGG
Organism: uncultured delta proteobacterium; assembly: GCA_963700055.1. Taxonomy (GTDB): domain Bacteria; phylum Desulfobacterota; class Desulfobacteria; order Desulfobacterales; family SpSt-501; genus SpSt-501. The sequence continues at coordinate 107,043 of CAVOWH010000007.1, forward strand.
CGCCCCCGAACTGACAGGTGCAATCGGCTCGTGGTAAGCACCCTCTCGAATCTCTATCGTGTCACCGGCGGCAGCCACAGCGGCGGCTTCAGCTATGGTTTGATAAGCCTTATCCTTTCCCACTCCGCACGAACGCGCCGCGACCGAATAACTCCCGCAGTCGGATTCCGACAGGACATGATCCACGTATATGGTTTGGGCCGGTCGACCGCCTTCCCGCTGTTGCACGGCGATCGCTGGAAGCTGCGGCAGCTCAATCGGAAGGGTCCTTGGATCCCCGGCACAGGCACATGGAACCAGGATAGAGACGATGGCCAGGTACAAGAAGAAAACCGACCAATCTTGATCGCACAAATTCTCTATTCTTTCCGGTTAAATATGCGAATGGTTTTTAGACCTCTGGCACCCCGACGGCGACTACACTCCTAAACATTTCACGGCCGCGGCACTCACCTTCAGCGATGATAGCAGGGGCTTGAGCCTTTCGATGGTACCCCTTGCTTACCCAGCCGCCCTTGGGGTCTTCGCTACCCTTAAGGACGGTCAATTTCAGTCGCGGGTCTACGGATAGGGTAAGCTTTCCCTCGGGCAGGGAGACGCAGACTTTGTCCGGTGAAACGACCGATGCGCAGCATTGCTCGGCCAGATGGAAGCAGATCGCAATTCGGTGATTTGCGGCGGCGGATATCTCGTCCGCAATCGTTAATAATCGAGCTCGAGGGTCCAATTCGATGGTTCTCCGGTGGATCACCGGATCTTTCAGGCGGCGGTAGCCGTCATGCTCGGCCACCAACCTTCCCCCACCGCCGGGCCACGGGTCCCAATCAATGCAGCGTGAGTTGGCTCGATGCCCCCACATGAAGGGACCGAGCATCACGGACTGGTCCTGGTCATCTACAAAAACGGTATTGTGGGCGCGGGTGCTCCGGAAATAGGTGCGCCATTCCGGAAAGGTAAAATAGTCATAGGTCCCGGGATCGACGCAGACTTCCCTTCCGAAGGCGCACAGCACAAAACTCAGCGCATCGGCATGGCCGTGGGCCGCTATCGATTTAAATCCCAGCTCCGCGCAATCGACCACCACGCTGATGCGCTCGGGGCTCCCGGCCGGTCCGCATTGAAGAAGGTAGTAGCCGCTGTCCTTGAACCTCTTCGATACAAGCTGCCTTCGCGCGTGCGTTGAAGGTATTTCCTCGAAGCGCTGTTTCGCTTCCGACCCTAAAAGCCAAAGTGCCGGTTCACGGAACCCGTCGGCATACTCTTTAAAGTCGGCGCGATTGAATAAAACGGCGCCGACACATAAAAGCTCTTTGATTCCGGGCGGTCCCGGTCCAAGGCCCAGCACATAACCGTCATCGGCGTCACCGATCGAAGGAAGCTGGCCGCTTCCTTCGCTCAGTGCCGCCGTAAATTCAAGCATGCTCTCAATCCGCCGCCAATAACCTGGAGAAAACTCTCTCCCGCTCCAGCGCCCTACCAGCCCGGCAATAAGGAAAAATTGCAACACAAACAGGTGGTAGCCGAATGCCTGCTCGCGCGAGCAGCCATCTTCGTAAGTTTGCGTGAAAATTTCGCGCTCGAGGGACATCTGGCTTTCTTCCACCCATTTCTGTGCGTTCGGCAGATCTTTAAAATAGGAACTTGCGACAAAAACTCCAGCGGCTTCGCCCACCAGATGATTGTTGGCCGATGAGCCTTTTGCATACCTCCGTGTGATTTCCCACAGGTGGAGATAGGCGCTGTGTAATAAGCGTGATCGAAATTCGCCAGCAACAAGCCCCGATTCGCGGATCAGATCGATCGTCCAAACCCAATTGATTAGACGGATGCCAAGTTCCAATGGGCTGCGCCAGTTCATGCCTTTGCCGAAAGGGCACTGGTCCATCCATGATTGGATCTGATCAACTGCATCGGTTGCAAACCGGCGATCGCCCGTAGCATTGTAAGCACGACCCAACACCGTCAGATGCAAATGCCGGTTCGGCTCCCAAACCAGCTTGCAATCGCCGGTGACGCGAAAGTCGCGATAATCGATCGATTGCGAGTACTCCAACGGGGATTGCTTGCCGTGGGCATGATCCCGGTTCCAGTCGATCGGATCGCCAAGGAAAACACCATCCAGATTAAAAAACCACAGCCGGTGAGCGGCTATTTTTTCCGCCTGCTGCACCAACGCTTGCTTCCACCTATCGGGCATCGCCTGCCTTCCGGAAGTATCCGATGTGCGGCAGACCTCGAAACCGTATCCGTTTCCGCTGTTGACGCATTGAGAGACATCCGATGGTGAAGGATAAATCCGAAAATCATATCGATATCTGTCAATGAAATATCGGACCGCCGATAGCAGCCGCCATAAGATCTCGGCGAGAGACATGGTCTGCAGCCGCTTTCTGTACCAGGTCATAGATTGCATGCGAAGGGATATCCTATTCCGCCAATTCTGCGGTTCTCAGATTCTATGGTGCGGACGGTTTTTCCGATTTACTGCCGTGCTCGAAGGCGCCGACGTCAGGAGCACTGCCCGAAAAAGCGAGGTGAAGGCCCTGACCGGCCGACCAAGACAGCGGCGTATCCAGCGTGAGCGTGTTGGTGGCATAATCGATGGCGAGGACCCGGGCCGACATGGTTTGCCCCTGAAGCTGCACCAAATCGCCGGCTTTTCCGGGGATGCCGAAGCCGTCTGTGAAGTAGCCGGCGTCGGCCACCCGCAGCGTGGTTCCGCTGCCAAATTCAGCGGTCCGCGTGACAAAAGCGCCCTGATCCACGTGGGGACTCGCCGCAGAGAGATGAAAGTCATTCCGAGGTTCGTTCACGAATCTCGGATCGGCGTTTGTCAGAGCATTTCCAGATAAGAGAACGGCCGATGAATTCTCAATGCTGATCTGGTTGCCGTGCCCGCCGCAATCCGAGTTCTTGTAGAGCAGATTGTTCTTCGCCACGTTGTCGAAGTATTGTGCTCCATTGCCCGAATTCCCGATGATCCCATAGCATCGGTTATTGTAGAAGGTGTTGTTGTACAACCTGTTTTTGTATACGTAAACGGACTCATCGGAATACGACTGGTAATTGACGCCGCCGCCCTCGCAGTTCGTGAAAACGTTTCGGCGCACGATCGTAAACTGTCCGCCATGCTGAATCGCATTGAACTTGTAAATTCGGTCCGAAGCGGCCGTGAGGACAAACGAGTTCCCCTCGAAAAGGTTTCTCTTCGTGGCATCCAGCCGGACCGGCGCGTCGCTTACGCCTTCGCAGTCGTAAATTTCAACCGCTTTCTGATTTGGATTTCGAAACGTGTTGAACCGCACTACATTGAAGTTCGAACACCGTATGCTCATCAAACTGTGCCGCGCAGTATCGAAGACGTTTCCTTCGGTGATGTTCCGGTCCGAACTGTCCTGTAGGATGAGCAGATCGCTGGCACCCTGGCTGAAGGTGTTATTTAGAATCCTGCAATACGAGCTGCGAACGAATTTCAGAGCACCCGTGGTTCCCGATAAAATCGAACCGGAAAAGAAGCAATTTCGGATGAGAATGTTGTTGCAGTCATAAATGTGGCCGAACCCTCCGACTTGGCTGAAGCCCAAGCCTTCGATGGTGATGTGCGCCTTGTTGTCCATTGCGATGCCGACGGCGCCCGCTGTCGCAACCGTCGGCCTTTCACCCTCGTAGGACCTGATAGTAACGGGTCTGCCGGCAGCCCCCGATACCGGCGGGGCTATCTGCCCATAGGAACCCGCTCGCAGAATGACCGTGTCGCCGGCTTGTGCAGCAAAGAGGCCGGCGGCAAGATCCCTCATAGCCGTCTCCGATCCGGCTCCGCATCGCCTGCCAGCAGGATCATATCTTCTGGAACAATCCGATCCAAGGCCTTGATCGACGTAAATCGTTTTCGCATATCCGGGCAGCGCCCAAAGTAACGAAAGACAGCAGAAAATGGCCAACATGGCCCGATTTATACCTAATTTCAGTAGTGTCCGGTTAAGAATCGAACAATTGCAGTTGGTTGTCCCGACTAGTAATTTTGGTTTTGTAGCTGCTCTGCGCGAAGGCTTGATACAAGGGCATTTTCTCGAAAAGAGTCAAACTCAAAACCTGTAAAATTGTGTAGAGGCTCTCTTCAATCTGCATGCGTTTTCGGACGATCGCAACCAGCACATAGACTGCGACAGCGATCCAGACTTGGGTCTTTACCGCGTTTTCCGATGTGCCGTAAAAGGCCTTGATACGCAGATGTTCTTTGATCCACTTGAAGAAGATTTCCACCTGCCAGCGGCAGCGATATAGATCCGCGATCGTCTTCGCCGGCAGGGTGAACTGGTTGGTGAGAAAAGTGAGGCGTTTGTCGCGCTGTTCGTTATAGTATTTGATGCGGCGCAGTTTGTCCGGATAGCTCTGGTTGCTGTAGAACCCATCCAGGGCGACGATTTGATCGCAGCGCACGCCGGTACTTTTATCGACCGGGTTGGAGTAGATGCGATGCAGACCGGTATTGGATTTACTGCGGATCACAAAGAAGGCGGGGGCTTGGTGTAAGGCATACAAACGCGCGAAATCCAGATAGGCTCGGTCCAAGATGTAGATGGCGCCGGGCTCTGGGACTAAGGTGTCCAGGATATTCACATCATGCAGTTTGGCCTCGGTGATCATAATAAAGGCGGGGATACTCCCACGCAGATCCAAAAGCGTGTGCAGTTTGATACCGGCTTTGGTGCTCCGGAACCGGGCCCATGGGAACACCGACAAGCATAGATCAATGGTGCTGGAGTCCAGGGCGTAGACGGTCTCGGTAAGCTGAAGCCCAAAGTCTTCTTTCACATATAGGATGCGGGCCTCATGGATCAGGTGCTGCGCGAAGTCGGCGTAGATCCTCCAATCGCGGCTTTCGTTGGCATCCGCAAGGGTGCTGCGCGAGATGTTGCCTCGAAAGCCGGCATGGTAGAGCTTCTCGTCACGGGCGCGCAAACAGCACTCAATGTCGCGCAGGCTCTCACGTGCCGTCAGTTGGGCAAAGGCCATGCAGAGAAACTGATCATAGCAGGAGAAGGAGCGCATGCGGTAATTACCCTGGTACCGATTTACGCATCGACGGAACGTATGCCGTGGAAGAAACTCCATCAGCTGAGAGAAAATCGTTTGGCCCTGAAGCATGGTTGGTGCTCCTTCCGTTCTGCATTTTTTCCAGAAGGAGTACCAAAGGGCTCAAACCAAATTCAAATCGATAACGACAAAAAGCGTTCATATTAATATTGATAACAAAACGTTATGTCCTAATCGGAAAATCTTAACCGGACAGTACTGACCTAATTTATCAACATGTTTTCTATTCTTCATGCTGATAAGTTCTCATACGGTCGGCCGATGGCAAGACAGGTCCTTGCGAAACCGTCAAAAAACGATCCTTAAGCTCTGGGGCGCCGCGGGTCTCCCCGATCCCGAGGAGCCATATTCGAAAGCCCCGATATCCCACCCGCGGCCCTGTGGGCGCTCGACTATGTTGAAATCCTTTGCTATATCCAGCCCGTAGGTTGAACGAAAAGTCTGATACACGTTGGCGGTCAGTTGGGAATCGGAAAGGCCGCTATCGATGCCGGGGCTGCCCAGCCTTGTCTTGAAATCGTTCCCGGCCGCATCCACGAGCATTGGATCTAAATTCAGACAGCTTTGCCCTTTCCCCGACGCCGCCTGGAAACCAGCCAGGTTGTAGACCGTACCGCCCCATCTGATTCGTTCCGCGCTGCTGCTTTGATAAAGAATCGAATTCCTTAAAGCCGAATCCGATGTGGAATGCTCGATAAACACATGATTCCCGTTCGTCCTGGCTATATTCTGTATAATGTTATTTTCGATGTAATATGAAACGCCCACCGCAGGTCCGTTTATGCCCGCATCGCAATCAACTATCGTGTTGTGGATGATCGCGTTGGATGTGCCCCCCTGCATCATGATTCCCGCCTCGTCCCAGGAACCGCCTCCATACTCCCCGGGGGCGTGGATATCGTATATGACGTTGCCCACGGCATAGATGTACCATGTTCCACCACCATTGGTGCTCCCGCCGTAAATGCCATAGCGCGCCCCGTGAATCTCGTTGAACAGGATCCACAACCTCTGCGGGGCATACTGGTAGCCGATACCTTTGCTCGGCGACCAGGGGGTATCGACAATGCCACGGATGTGATTCTGTGAGAAGATGACGTCGCTGGCGTATTTGACCGAGAGCCCCGATTGCCGCGTATTGTAAATCAGATTGTTTCCGAAGTAGATGTGATGGCAGTTTTCGGACCCTCCGTAGGCCCCGCCGGCCCATCCGCCGGAGCCGCTCGCCGTGTGCACGGTGTTCTTGAGGAACCAGACATGGTTGGAATAATTGCCGGCGTTGAGGCAATCGGCATCCTGGTCTCCTGAGGTCATGTCGCCATGGTTGAAGATGTAGTTGTTATAGACCACGACATTTGTGATGGTGTCCGCATCGCTCAGTCCTCCGACCAACACGGCATAAGTTCTGCTCTTCTGGTCCCCCTCGATGATACTGTTGCGAACAACGATATATTCCGTGTTGGGTGCGCCGGCATAAGAGCTGATCAGGATGCATTCATCCTCGGCGTCCCATCGGGCGCTGATTCCATCCACGTAAAGATGTTTGCCGGTGAGGACCGTCCGCTCGGTGAATATCGGCCGGTCGGATGCCAAGCCGACAACCCATGCCGGCCCCGATTGGCCAGCTATCCATGCCCCCCCCGTTCCGTTTCCGGCGACATTGATATCCCCGCTAACCGCGAAATAGTAAATGCCGTGCACTTCGACATAGGACCCGGCAGGCACCGGATTGGGGATGGTGCACCGCGGAGCCCCCGGATGACCGAAGCTCATCGAGTCCGAGCACGTCGAAGCCGATTGATTGACATAGTAATATCCAGCGACCTCAGAGAGCCAGGAACCTGGCCTGTCCGGACGCATGGCGTCGATCCCAAACCCTGGATCGGGGATACCGATGGGAGGCACGTAGGCGGGCAAGTCATCCGCAAGCAGGACCGCCCCAAAAATGCTAAAAAAGAAAAGCGTCGCACGGAATAATAGGTATTTCATCGTTCGCATCTCCGAAACATGTAGGTTGAGGCTGCCAAACCACACACTGGCCGCTTTGGCGCCGGTTTACGCAAGGCTCTCATAGATCTGCGACAGCCGGGTGGTGACCGCCTCCGTCGAAAAAGCGCGGTCGACGAGCTGCATCCCCTTGCTCCCCATCTCCTGCCGCAATTTCACGGAATCGACGAGCACTGCGATTCTCTCCTTTAGCGCCCCCACATCGCCGGGGTTCACCAGAAACCCGTTGCATTGATCCACGATGATATCCGGTATTCCACCCACCCGGGTGCTCACGATAGGCAAACCGTAAGACGCCGCCTCGATCAGCACCATCGGCAAGCACTCGTTGTATGAAGGAAGCACGAAGATGTCGCCTAGGCAGTAATAAGTGGATTTGTCGCTGATCCATCCCGGAAAATCGACACGGTCCGCTACGCCCTTTTTCGCTGCGGCTTTTTGTAGGGCTTCCCGCTCGCCTTCGCCGCACAGGATGAACCGGACCTTTTTCCCATTCCGTTTCAAGCTGCCGGCGACATCGATCAGATCGAATACCCCTTTGCCCCTGTCCAACTTCCCCATAAACAAGACGCGGATCTCCTCGGTATCGCGATGCACTTTCCTCCGCGACGGTTTTTTGACGCAATTATACAAGGTGATGATTCTTCCCGTTTCCTCTGTGATTTCGGATAAAATCCGATGCCAGTGACCCGAAAGGCAAATCAGAACGTCCGCCGTTCTCAGGGTTTTTCTGATGAACCACTTTCGCAACCCCCCGCACTCTTTATGGAAAAAAATGCCGAATTCGCCTCCATGCAGGTGAAAAATCGATTTGCGCCCGAACGCCTTGGCAGCCCACAGAAAAAAGCTCTTCCTATAGAAACTTGCCCGTGAGGCGCTGTGCACATGAACGATGTCGATACGAGTAGAGAAAAGATAGTAGAAGAACTTGCCCACTGCTTGTATGAATTTAATGGCCTTGGCCGTTTTGCTGCCGTCGATGTGGCTATCCAGGTAAAATACCCGATGCGCATCGACCAGCCCGGAATCGAAATAATTCTCAACGAGTGCGGAAATACCCCCCTTGACTTGTTTTCCGGACCCGATCATCAAAATTCTCTTCATGTTTGATTGGCCTGCGCGCTTCGCAGCTTATTCACGATGAAAGGGTATTTTCCGTTCTTCGTGCGCTCGATCGCGTCGACTTGCTCCACGGCCATCCTCATCGAGCTGCCCAGCCGCTCTTGCGCCTTTCGGATGATCAGGTTTTCATCCTTCCGACAGAACTCCCGGCTGGTCACCACCCGAATCCTGACGAAGGCAGGACCCTCCTGGACCACCTGGTATTCCAATACGTTCTCCAAGCCTTCCGCCATTTGCTCCACGCTTTGCAAGAGCCTTCCGTCTGAAGTCGTCAGGTGTTCGTCCGCCCGGTAGCTTTCGACTTTCTTTATAAGGGGAAATCCTCTCCTGCAGCGGCAGGAAAATCCCCGGTCGGGCAGAAACGCCCGGTCCTCCGTCCGGTACCTCAATATCGGCATGGCGTAATTGTGCAGCCCCGTTCCGACGATTTCGAACACCCGACCGCCGTTCCCGCTCTCGATCTCCCGAAATTCGGTGATCCCGTAGTCGCCGAAAAGATGGTAGCTGCCGTGTTCGCAGGATCCCGCGGCGCACACGCGCTCGGCGCTTCCATACAAGTCGAAGACCCGGCACCTGAAAAATCCTTCTATCGCTTCGCGCTGGAACCCATAGAGGGTCTCGGATGACGTGAACACGGCTTTGAGCGGCAGGCCTTCCATCCCGTTCGCCTTCAGGTACCGGGCGAGGCTGTAAATCGAGGACGGGTAGGCCTCGATCGCCGCAGGGCTGAATTCCTTCAATGCCTCCAAATACTTCGACGCCGTATCCGTGTTGATGTGGTAGGAGGACATGATCAAGCGCCTCAACGGCAGGTTGTGCCTCCAAAAAGGTCCTTCCATGTCGTCGATCGCCTGGACCAGGTACCCTCTCAAAGTGGCGATGCGGTCGCCCGGGCTGACCCCGGCCCACCTGTACAACCGCCAGATCATGGCATTCTCAAACACCGTCGAAAACCGGTCCCTAAAGAGTGCCAACGGTTTACCGGTCGTTCCGCTGGTCCGGGCCCTGCGGATGAACATCCTGTTCGCGGTTCTGGCGATGAATTGCGAGCCATGCGTGCGGATATCCTCCTTGGTTGTACACGGCACCTTCCAGAGATCATCCTGCCCTGTGATATCTCCGGGTTTCAGTTTCAACCGCCGGAAAAGATCATGATAATAGGGGACGTTCTCGTAGCAGTGAGCAACCAGGCTCTTCAGTTTCCGGTCCTGGTATCCCCGCAGGGCTTCCTCACCGGCATATTGATTCTTCTCCAATTCGGAGAACAGCTTTCTGAAGAGCGGCCCCTCCTTCACCAGTTTGTATTCCAATCCTCTTAACGACCAGTAGATGTTTTGAAACGCGAGGGGACTTTTTAGGTATAGAATTCCCATGGGTGTCTCTGTTCGGATTCAGACCCGCCGTCGTCAAGGGTGTTCCCCTCGACTGGACCCGGGCGGCTACTTGATGCGCACGACGCAGGGGTCTTTCGATATTTCTTTCAACCAGGCAAACCGGAACCCGGCTAGTTGCAGAACATGGGTCTGCTTCAGAAGCACGCCGGGGGCGGAGCCCGTGCGGATGAAGTTCCGCATGCCCTCGGCCATAGCGCGTTTGCTGATGAAATAGGAGACTAAATAATTGTATCCCTTTTCCCGGGCGGCGAGAAGCTCGGCGATGAAGGTCATACGCCGGAGGCCCCGGCCGCGATGGGCGCGCGGGGTATAGGCCTCATCCGAAAAGTAGGCGTCGGACGAGAGGCGGAACCGCATCTCTGGGACCTGCTCGATCGCGAACTCCGGGTGAAAATCCATCCATACGTATGACACGATCCGGCCTGCTTCCTCGAGGAGCAGAAGCGTCCGCCCATCTCTCAGCCATTGCCCGTAGAGCTCGCAGCCGCGCCACGTCTCCGTCAACTCCATGCACTCGAGATCGGCCTCGCCGCCTTTTCGCACGGTGAAGCCGCTTGCGGCCAGCGTGGCTGCAGCTTGAGGAGGCAGGGTCGTCTGCCACTTGCAGATGGAGTAGCAGCGTCGTGAGTACGGGAGCCGTTCCAAAACCCTCGCGGCGGGGCCCGCACCCGGAAGCCCCCGGAGCGCGGCCCGGGGCTTGCTTCGCGGCGGCAAGATGAAATCCAACGATCGTTGGATGAGTTTCGGACTGGGGTTTGCTGTAGCCATATGGTCCCGTCGTCTGCTGGACTTGCCGAAGTTTGCCCGGGCACGCGCGAACGGATCCGGGAAGTTCGGCAGGCTCGCTTCTCAGCGCAGCCTATTGGTGATGGTGCGAATCCAGGTCTTTGTCTTTAGCCCGGAATTTCACGAGCGTATCCTCCCTATGTGTTCGGTGGTTAGGGATTCAACAGCTTATCGGCCCGGCGCCTTTCGGGCGAAACCGGCTTGGTTCGTGGGGGATCCGGGTCGATTTCGCTTCAAGGCAGCCTTGACGGCAAGGTAGCGACTGGCGAAAAGCCTGGCGAACGCGCCCGGGAACCAGCTCAATAACTTGATCGAAAAAGCCACGTCTCTCATATCTCGGATGCAAGCGCGGGCGGTTTTGGTCGCGCCCTGGAGAACCAGATGCTTGACCTCGTAGCGCTTCATTTCGTCCAGAATTGATTGATAAGCTTCTCTGTGGCCGTTAAGATACACCTCGTCCCGGCCATAGTTTCGCTCCAGAATCGTAATCCGGGCCCTGGCCTTTTTGACGCGGTCTATGGTTTGGAGCCTATCACCTTTATGGCCATGATTGATCGCCGTCGCACAATCCAGGTAGGCCGCCGTTCCAAGTTTGGATAACCGGATGTAACAGTCGTAATCCTCGAAAGTGGGCAGGTCCTCAGGGAACTGCAAACGGCTTCCCGCCACGTCGCGCCGTACAACCGATGTCCAGGCCGGAACATAGGAGGACCGCAGCATTAGATGGTACAGATTCCCGATATGAACCGCAAATTCTTGCCTGCCGGAAGGGAGAGGGGCGTATCGCTGGTAAGGTATGCCTTTGCCGAGAATTTCGCCCCAGCTTCTGTAATCCCTTGTCCAGGTGACCAATCGCATTCGAGCGGGTTCCCTTTCAGCCCAGTCGTCATAGTGCACGTCGAAATTGCTGAACGAAAAGAGGACGTCCGCCTTTGCCAGGAAAGCCCGATGCAGATGGAGATGGTCGTCCATCCATTCATCGTCCGAATCGAGAAAGGCGATCCAGTCGTGTCTAGCCAGCTGAACCCCCAGGTTGCGCGCCGGGCCAGCCCCCCGGTTGACGGTTTTGATATACCGGATTTTTCCAGCAAACTTCTCTAAAACCAACTCCGTCTGGTCGGTTGATCCGTCATCGATGACGATGATTTCGTCTCCAGGAGAAATTGCCCGCAGGGCGGACTCGACGGCACGCATGACCATCTGCGCGCGATTGTAAGTCGGAATGATGACGGAAATTCTCCGTCCTTTGTCGTCTTGCGTAGAACCGCTCACTGTGAGTCAACGAAAGCCCGCATAGCGGGCGGGTTGGATTTTTGGCATAGGCCGGCACGTTTGTGCTTCAACGTCGACCCTGGAACCACCGTGGACAGCACGCTGTTTGCATGGCGGGAATCATCTCTCCGGTCTCGCGGGGAAAAGTACCTGCGCTTTATCCTCCGCAAGCGGCCGATTTGAGACAAAACCCCGTTGCCCAGAAGCGAGGTGCCGAGAAATCCCGACACTAGGGCTCTCCGCCCGACCCAGAGCCGGTCGATGAATGATCCTTCATCGGCACCGCTGTCGACATAGGTCAACGACCGGGTCAGGTCAGGGGACCTGCGGATAAATTCATATTCGTTCAGGAGACCCGGAGCGAACTGGGCGAAATCGGGATCATGGCTGATTTTGAAAGCGAACCCGGTCCCTCCGGAAATCAGGTTGACGTTTGAAGCGATAATATGGTCACCGACGGATAACTCGGTGAAGAAAAGCTGATCCCGTTCCCGGAATCGATGGATCATCTCTCGGAAGAAATTTTCATGGGAAGCCTTGGAGCGAAGTGAAGTCCTCTTGGTTCCCTTCCATCCCTTGTGCTCGCATTCCAGAAAGCGCTCAACGGTTGCCTCTCCCACTTCGAAGCCGAAGGTTGCTTTCCAATTCACTCTGCCCCCTTCCCCCAGCCGCCGGAGCAAACGTCTCATTTCCTTCAACCGGCGAGCGGGCAAATGAGCATTGAGGTAGCTTTCTCCACCCTCGGTCGGCTTGAAAACGGCACGATAGCTCGCATCCGTCTGATGCCATCTTGCCCCGAATTCCCTGAAAGCCTCTTCCAGCAGTCCGGCCTGTGGGCCGTCGGCCGGCAGATTGACGAAGTCCACTCCATGCCATTTCGTCTTGCGGCAAAAGAATTCGAAAAGGGCCCGGGCAGCCTCACGCGCAGAATTGCGGTCGAGAAGCAGGCCCGAAAGATAGGAGTGCATCGATCGGAATGCCTTCAAGTGCGGGACAGGAAAATTCAGGGTGCCCGGCGACTCTTCGAAGATGGCTGCCCCTATTACCTCCTTCGACGCAGTGGTCTTTTCGACGAATACGAGAAGGGCTTTCTGCCGCTCCTCGAGAACCGCCAGATGGCGCATCGCCGGGATGACGAAGCTTGGAGACAGGAAAGCGTTGCCCTCCAGGGATCTTTGCTCCAGGTCCTCCCATGACGCGATGGTAAAGGCATCCACCTCCTCGATCCTGAGTGAGCGAATACGGCAGCCGTTGTTCATTTATGCTCTGCTGATCCTGGTGCTGCGGTGGCGTTCCGCAGGTCGAATCTCCGGCTGTGCGCAAACGCGAAATGAGTCGAGCCAATAGCTTCTTCGTACACATCCCGGGTTCGTAGAGCCACTTTCTGCGGATGGTAGCGCTCGAGGGCATGAGTTCGGGCGCGGACGGCCATGGCCTCTCTCAAACTCTGGTTATCCAGCAGCAACCGCAACCGCGCGGCAATATCGTATTTGTCTTCGGGATCAACGAGGAATCCGGTTTCTCCGTGGCGAACCATAAAGGGCATGCCGCAGCGGTTGGATGCCAATACAGGAACCCCTGCCGCCATGGCTTCTTCGATCCCCATTGGAGCGTTTTCCTCAAGCGATACGAGAGCATAAACGGCGGATCGGGAAAGCTCGCTTCTAACTCGCTCGGAGCTGATTTCGCCCAGAAGGCTTACTTTCGGGCGGATGTTCATCGCCTGGATCCGCTCCTCCACCAGCCTTCCATACCCGGGGTCGGCTATCCTGCCGGCCAGACGCAGTTGCAAATGGCGTCCTTCATCTGCGACGATTTTGAAGGCCTCGATCAGGGCCAGGGTGTTCTTCCTGGGCGAAATCACCGCGGAGCTGAATATGAGGCGCGGATCTTCGTTTCTCTTCAGGTTGAAGAAGGATTCCGAGACCGGATTTTCGATGTCGTGGATAACTCCTTTGGCGACCCCGGAAACCCTTTCCCGCACGTAAGGGCTTATGGCGATAATATGCGGTTGATCGGCCCAACCTGCGGTTTCGATCAGTTTCCAAACCCTCGATCTCAATTTCGGCAGCTTGCTTCCCGAAATAAGCGTGTCAGCATGGATAAAGCCGTGAATGGTGAAAACTCTCGGCATGGCGAGACCCTTGACCATCAGGCCGTAGGTATCATGAGAATGAACCACGTCAGGCTTGAGCTCCTGCAGGAAGTTGCAAACCGTTCGGCGCCCCGTAATGGTAGCGTTTAACAAAGTGCTGCCTTTTCGGGCCGGAAGGCGATAAACTCTGGCCCTTCCAAACCCTGTCGTCGCGCTGGACCGCAATTGGGAATCCAGACTCACCACGTGGATGTCCATGTCAGGCAATTGCGCGAGGGACTCCACGAGATTGACACTGACTGCCTCCACCCCGCCCTGAGGCGCTGCGGGGTCTCGGGGAAAACCGGTGACAATAGCTACCTTCATAACCTTGTGCAGCCTCCCAGGACATCCAAAAAGAGGTCTTCAAATCTCACCATGGCGGGCTCGACCGCATGGGTTCCCAGATAGTAGCTGCGGGCATTGGCGGACATCGACCGCCATTTATCCTCGTTCTCCTTGAGCCTGCGGATCGCAGAGATCAATTCCGACACACTGCCGGCAAATACTCCCATCCTTCTTCTTGAAATGAGGTTATCCGGATCAACTGTAGATATGACGGGCAGTCCGTGACTCCATGCTTCCAGAAACGAATTTGGAAACCCCTCATAAGCCGAGGTGCAGCAAAGGACGGACATCTTCTTGTAGAAGTCGGGCATTCGGTGCCTTGGAATATGGCCGTGAAGCATCACGTTCCCCATCGCTTGCGCCCTTTCATACAAGGCACCAGCGTATTCGTCCGATGAATCCGACTTGCCGGCCACGTCAAACTGTATGTCGGGCAGTTTGTCGGCCGCATCGATAAGAAACTCTAAACGCTTGACCGGCGCGATCCTTCCAACCCAGGCCACCCGAAACCGCCGCGAAGAATGGAAGGGCGGTGTATATTCGGCCGCCGAAGGCCCCGGGCACGGCATGGGCAGAGGAATTGCGTCCAGTTTGAACCCGCGCGTGAGCATGTCCTTTTGCTGCTCCGTCTGCACGATGATTCGATCCGTATGCTTCAAACCATACCGATAGAGAACACGCTCCCGATAGGTATGCATTTCGGGCAGCTGCGGATCGCAATCCGGGTTGCTGGCCACCGAGTACACGAACCGCCGATTGTTCCGGCGGCACCACCATGCAACCTGCCCTGTCACGTATTCGGCGCAGTTCTGATAGTACAGTTCAGAATCGGCCCGTCGCAGAGCAAAATTCAGGCTGGTCCACCTCGGATAAAAAAAGCGCACTCCCGGCAGCCCGACGTCACGGCGGCACAATTTGATTATCCGCACACCGTCGACGATGCAACCCTCCTCCTGGCCTTCGTCCCAGGTGATCAGAGACACCGCATGGCCGCGGCCGGCCAGCCATCGCGCCATGAGGCTCGTCTGTCTTTCCACGCCGCCGCAATGCCCATTGGCTCCGCCCTGCATGGCTCCAAACGCAAAATGCGCCACGATGCAGATACGCGCCATCAGTCACCCAGCCGGTGCTCGGAGACCATTGCCCGCTTGAGGTTCCAGCCTAAAACGGATCCCTGCCCCGAAAGCTGAAAGGTCTGCCAAAGCAGGTCCGTTACCTCACCGTTTGCCGGAGCATTGATCCGCCGCAGCGTAAAGGGGTTGTCGCTTCGCTTGTTCAACCCCTCGAGAGTGGTCACAGCCGCCGTGTAGCCGCATTCTTTCAGGACCTTTAAGGAGGCGATGCTGAAACTACCGCTGGGATAACAGAAAAATCGGCACTCCTTCCCGGTATGTTGCTCGATCTTTTCTTTCGATGCGATTACCTGGTAGGTGATCTCGCTTTTGCCCGCGCACCCGAGACGAGTATGGTCGACGGTATGGCTTCCAAAAGACACCAGCGGATGATTTGCCTTCTCCGTTATTTCCTGCCAACTCAAAAGCGCAGACCATTCGTCGGTTTCGAAGATGTCTTCGAGCTTTTTCCCGCTCTCGTTTTCGAGTTCCTCGGCAAACGACTCCATTTCTGCCGTCATCTCGCGATCGGGCCTGGCTATTTTCTTTCCTGAATCGCGGAGTTTTTTATAGGAGGCCGCCAAATCCTCACGGTTTTCGGAGACGATCTCAACGACGCCTCCGTCGATTTTGAACGTTCGCCCCGCAACCTTTGCTTGTTGAAGCGCGTAGTCCAGTCGATCGAACCAAAACGGCTTGCGGTTGTCGATATGGCCGGTGCACAGGAAAAAGGCAGCAGGAGCATTGAACGCTTCGAGAATCGGGAGGGCGTGTTTCAACTGGTTGCGGTAGCCGTCATCGAAGGTCAGAGCGAGGCTGTGGGGCTTCAATGGGATCCTCCCGTCGATCATGTCAACCGCATCCGCCATGCTGATGAATTGATAGTACCTCGAAAGGGTTTCCAGACAGGCTTGAAATCTCCGGCGCGAAAGTTGCGGCCGCAAGGGGCACCAGGAGGACGCAACTTCTTGATCCATGACGCCGTGCAACATCAAAATCGTGACGGCATGTCGCTGGGCCAACCGGATAACTCTGATCAATCCTGCGGTTCGGAATAGATTGATAAGAAAAGCACGTCCTGAAAAGCTGCGACGGCTCATGTTGGCTGCGCCATGTTCGGCGATGGAAGCAGGCGAGGCCGCAGGTACCTGCCGACAGGCCAAATTTCCTTAGAAAAAAGGATTCTATTCTTTAAATTTCTGTTCCCGACGAACATCTGATAGCCCCTGCGCGTTTTTGAAGACCACCGTCGTTTGTGTTCGCTCATGCCACCCAGAAAATCGTAGCACTTCAGACCTTCGGCGATGCAATCCTCAATAATGTGCGCCCGGAGAACGTTGCCCGCCCCTTGAACGAATTCGGGGTCGAACCCTTCCTGCATCTGATAGAAGACGTCATCGTAGACGTAGCCGATCTGAATTGCCTTGAACACGCCGTCCGCAGTCAATCCGTACAGCCGCAGCCAGCCCTTCCTCAGCGCAACAGGGAGAAACTTCCTGTAAAAAAGCGCTTCACCGGGCTTCCGGATAAATGTGCCGTCTTCTCCGCGGTGTAACCACCGCCGATGATTCAGCTCAAAAAGCGCGCCAAGATAGCGCTCCAAATCACCCTCCTCGCGGCAGCGGGTGATTTCGATATTATGCGCGCCCATAATGTTTTTGTGCTGCCGACGCAGTTCACTGCGTCTGTTCCCGGACAATTTTTTTAGAAAGCGGTCGAAGGTTTCCGGCAGTTCTACATACCCGAATTCGACGGGTCTTTTGTGGCAGAAAAAGCCCTGATCGAGACAAGTGGCGTGGATCCGCTGGCTGGTTTCCCTCCAAGCGGGTACATGCGGCATCCACATGCAGTCCCAGTGTCTTGAAGCCCTACGCATGGCCTGCGCTATTTGAGGATAAACCTGCTTCTCAGCTCCGCTGACGGCAATCCAGTTCAGGCATTCGGCCCCGGTGGCGTAGTCGGCCATGATTCTCAACGTTCGATATGGCAAAATTTTCAGCAACCGGTATTCGGCTAAATAAAACGGGGCCAGCCCCATCAAGTCGCCGCATGCGTTCCTGGCCACGACCACGAAAGGTTTTACGGATCCATCCGATAGGGTTGCCCAGGCGTTCAACCACTCCCAGGTCAAGAAGATAATGTTTGCATCGGATTGCTGTATCAGGCCGTTCCACTCGTGCTCCAGCGAATAGACACTCCGCCAGTTCAACAGCAATTCCGTCCTCAATCCTTCCTTCACGATCGACTCACCTTTATTTAGGAACACCGAGGACTAAATCGGAAATTCCAGCCTTTTCCAAGGCAGGGAAATAGTCTTCCGCCCGGATTGGTCCGCGGGATTTCTTTGAAAGTCATGAACGGCCTGCCCATTGATGATGAGGTCGGATTTTTCGGGCTGCTCAGTGTAGAGCGTGATTCCGTCCAGATCCTCTGGATAGCGGGAGTCCAGGTTGATGGCGAGACGGCCATTAACCCATTCACACGTGACGCCAAGATCCCTGGCCGCTCTTTGATAGTTAAGAATTCTCTTCGTGGCGGCTATCAGTATCTTTTTGCCTCTGGAATACTCTGAAAGCGTTTGGAATGCCTGGATCGTGGGAGCCGTGAAAAACCGCGATGGCTTGCCAATTTTTCCCAGGTGAGTGTAAAGGATACAAGTTCCCTCTCTTTGTACCAGACGATCCAGAATCCTGGAGTTCAGCACCTCCGCAATTCCATCCGCCGTCGTTCCGCTGCTCACCCCTTTCCAATTCGGATTGGACCGCATAAATTCAAACACTTTTCTTCCGTCTCGGAGCGTGGTTTCTCTAAAAATCTCGTTTGCTTTATGCATGGCATATTTGGGACTCCCCAGCGCACCGGTCAAACCTTTGACGGCCTCCTTTAAAGCCGTCGCCGCCGAGTCGATTTTCCTTTTCTGGTTCCAGATCCCCCCCAAACTCCAGGAGCTGTCCTGACCGATGATGCTGGTCACTCGTCCCAGCCACACAAATTGAACTCCAAATCTGCACGAAAGATCGGCATGATAGATTTCCGAGGAAGGCAGGTCCCCCCGTCCTTGCATAATGTCCCGGCCGAAATTGGACGGAGCTGTGGCATGGTCGATCCACACTTCCAGGCGACAGTTATTGCGGCTCAATGCCTCCAGGGCCCTTTCAACGTGCCATCGTTGGGTCGCGCAATCTCCATAAGAATGAAGGCAATCGATGTGGCCGGACCGAATACAGTCTACGATCAGGCCCCGCCCATGGTCGTCCGTATTCCAATACGAAAACTGGGAGCCGGGCATATCAAAGTAGATCGAATTGCCGACTTCAAGGTCTACCCCCGCACCCATCGCGGTCATTTTGGCGGTATTCAAGAATTTCGCTGTCTCGAAATAGACTTGTCGATCCTGCGTTTCGTCCAAATCGCTGCAAATCGCGAGCATGGCACGGTACGGATACGGTATTTTTCGAATCGATACGTTGGCTGAAAGGGCCCTGCCTTCGACATGCGAAATCCCGTTTTGGACAGCACTTGGAACGAACATATTTTTCAGGCCAAGGAATAACGATGAGCGAGGAATATCAAAAGAGCGGCTCTGTACTTGGAATAAAAATTTCAATTCGAAGCGCTGCTCGCTGATCTTCTCTTGCACAAATCAGGGACTCTGATTGTCGATCTGATCTTAGCGCGTTTGGATTCAGGGACGACGTAGCGCCAGTATAACGGCCCTAAAACCGCAATTGCAGAGGCAAGGCCGACAATCACTGACACCACCGGTTGGTCGACGATGAAAATTCGATTGAATGCCAGACAAGCAGCAAACGGCAATCCACATGCGAGAGGTTGGAGGAACGTTCGCCTCAGAAATTTCTTGATTGGAATTTTTAGCTTCAAACAGCCATAAACCGTTCGTAAAATGCCTACCCCTGCGGTGAATGAAATTGCCAACAGGGCGGAAGCGTTGGTGAGATCCCATCCGATGATCGTCAAAACCGCTGCACCGGCCGCGAAGAGGAAAATAGAAACTAGCGAACTGGCCAACCCCACCCTGCCGTGCAGATTCATTCCGATTAGAATGGTAAAAACGGATTGCAGGGAGATGGGCAAAAAGAATCCTGCAGCCAATATGGACACGACCATTCCGGATCCATAGGCGGCACCCATCCAGATTTCAAGTATAGAATCGCCGAGAAAAGCGAGAAAAATTACTCCTGGCAAGGTTAAAAATACACCAATTCTTGCGCTTTCCAGAAAAAGGCCATGCAGTTCCCCTATTTGATCTGAGCTTTGCAGAGAACCGGCGGTGGGGGTCAGGATCATTGCAAATTTGCTGATGATATTCTCTATCACTCTCACAAGTGCGGCCGGTCGGGAAAAAATTGCAAGTGCAGCCGGCCCCATGTGACTTGCGATCAAAATGCTGGTGGCTTGGAATAAGACAATGTAGGCGATACCCCCAACAATTCCTTTTATTCCAAACTTTAACATCGCCCCAGCCTGACGCAGGCTGAAGTATTTCAGGTCGACGGATATCAGCGGGCAAATACGATAAGCAAGGAAAGCCCGTGCCAGCTCGCTGAGTAAGGTCCCGCCAAGATAGACAGCGCCCAGGCTCACCAACCGACCACCCTGCATCATTGAAAAAATCATTGCACCGACTGTTGCGGCATATGCACCCGCGTTCAACCCATTGTGGACATCCCAACGGTGGCACCCGGTGATTACACCCCTGAATGTATCGAATGCCATTTGCACTGCCAAACTCAAACCCAACAAAAGCACCACGTACTGCGCGGTTACGTGATAACCCCCGAACCTTTCGGCAAAAAAAATCGGAATCGCCCAAGTTGCAGCACCGGTCAAACCGGCAATAATTAAACTGGCGATCAATTGGATGACAAAAACCGAAGATACGGCTGTTCGGAGTTTTTGAGTTTCTTGAGAGCTGCGATACTTGGCTACATAGCGGTTCACGGATGAACCTATTCCCAAGCCTGTCATTCCAAAGTAATTTACGAGCGACCACGAGAAATCCCAGATTCCGAGCTCGGCCTGGCCGATCTGGCGGTCGATCATGCGCGGCAAAATAAACCCGGCGACGATGAAAACCAGGTGGCCTGCCCAGCTTGCCACGACATTTCTAAACAATCTGTCCCGCCCGCTCATATCGGTTTCAGTGAGTTGGGCGTTCAGGTTGCCCTGAAACGATCCGGTTTTCGCTGGGGAGGGAGAAAGGGGAGCGGCGGTTTTCATGCGTACCCCAAGCGTCTGTTCGTGCGGCCGGCCGCACGGTCGAACGCTACGAGCTCGGCGGCGGTGAGCTGCCTTTTCCACCTCTCGTCGACTTCAATTTCGTTCGTGCTGTCCAATCGCATCCCGTTTCCGATGATGTGATGTTCGACCGATCGAAAGTCCTGCTGAAAACCATCCGGGCTGACGTCCAGAAAACTGAAAACCTCCTCCAACTTTCTTTTCGGCTCTCGACAAAGCTCTTCATAATGGATCGCAATCCATTTTGATCTGTCGACTCGGTTGAGCAAAGCCGCTGCCTCTTCATTGCTGCGGCGCCACTCCCTGGCGGATAGATCCATGGAGTGTTTTTCCAACCGTCGATCCCCTCCTGAACCTCCTCCGCGCAAAGCGACGTTCCGTGAATCCGCAAAGTTGGCCGGATCCATGTAGGTAAGGCTGACCGCTCGGCCATCTCGGATCAGTCGTATGATTTTAATATCCAACTTCGGATTCTTCATGAGAAATTTGAGCCGGATACCTATTTTCGAGGAATCGACGATCACCTTTTTTTTTGTCTGTGACAACACGGCGCTCATTAGAGCTGAATTCATTGACTGAATTTTCGGCAACTGAGCCCGCCACTGCGGAGACATCAGCAGCAGTATTTCCCTGACGCTCTCAAACACCCCCCCGCGATACAGAGGCTGAAGGAGCTTCAACACATATGGACTCGCCCCGGATCGGAAGTCAGTGCCGGAATCTGCGATATCAAATTCCAATCCGCGTCCGGCCATTTCTTTGGCGATGCGGTCCCAAAAAGGGCACTCTCTGATCCTCCTCCGGCATGAACACCGATAGCGGTCTACGTCGCCCAGCGAGGTGACTTTCAGTTCTCCGACAGTACAAATTTCAGGGTGAGCATTCAACAACATGGCCAAAAGGGTCGACCCTGAGTGGCTGGCGGAGAGAATATAGGCCAAGCGAATCTTGTTGTCATCCGGCGGCACGGGATTACGTTTCATTTCCCTGATAGCCGCTCGCCCACGGAAAGTCATGAATCGTTTCTCCTGCCTGGAAACTACCCTCGACGGTGGCCCGTTGCACGTAGACTCTCAACATAAGACCGATCATACACCACATGCCCACGGCGCCTTCGCGCGGATAAAATGTCTGGCTTCCGATTGATGCTACTAAAAGCGCACCTACAAGAGCCAAACTCGCACCGCCGATGGCGATGAAGAGGCGATTTCTGGAATCCACGAAGAGGCTGACACTGTATTTAACGATAATAAGGTAAAAGAGAAGGACAGGGACGGCACCTACCACCCCGTTGTCCAGCACCAACTCCAGGTAGGCATTGTGAGGGTGAGGGAAATTCTCTCCATACTGACTCCAGAGGAGAGATGAGACGCCCGTCCGATTCATCGCCAAGCGGCCATATCCGATGAACGGAGATTCCTCTATTTTTTCGAGAACGTAGGGCCAGGCGACATTTCGACCTGCAGTTATCGTGTAAATATCAAGCTCATCCTCCATGGCCTGAGCAACATCCAACTGCTCATTAGAATCTTTCGTCTCTTGCGAAAATCCTTGGGTCATCCTTTCGTAAACGCCGGGAACGAACTCGACAATCATGACGGCAGCAAGGGGGATAATCAGCACGTATTTCCGAAAACGAAACAAACATAGAAAAAGCCCGACTAGGGCCCAGGTTCCATACCCAGCCCGACCTCCTGTGAGCGCCTGCGCGAACAGGATGATTGCACTCCCGATGATAAGAATCGCTTTTGGTCCTGCTCGTTCCGTCAAATAACTTGAAACCAGCACGGCCCACATCGCTCCTGCCAGCATCATGGAGAGGTTCACCCGATGATAGCCGACTTCATTAAGCAAAATTTTCAAACTTCTCGCTGTCAGATTCTCGCCAGAGAGCGCAGACTCAAACGGCATCCAACGGATCACCTGAATGCCCAGCAAAAAGTAAACTCCCAGCACGCAAAAAAGGCCTAGATAAAATCTTTCAGAACTTCGGCATCCGTCGAAAAGTAGGAGCCCCGGAATAATCCATTTCAATGAATTGACCAAATGCTCACTGACTAGACTCAGAAGGGTTGGCGGTTCCCCTCCGGCAGCAGAGGCCATGTCGATCAAGTTGTCCAAATCAGCCAGCATGCGAACAATTCCGGTGAGAATCACCAGAAGGTATGCTATGAGTGCCACGGTTACGACGCCGGGCATATCCCATTGGAGATCCTCGCTGTCCCGGCTGATGGCCCAGGCGAAAACCACAAACACCAACAAGATGTTCCAGGGATTCAACCCCTGGATCCCAAAAATGCTTTTGGGCATATCGGGATGTTCGATAACCGCCATCAAAAGGATCATCCCGCATAACGATTTATACCAGTCTCTGAATGCGAATATTGCCAGCCCGCTAACGAAAACCGTTAAAAGCAGCAGTCGTATCAAGGGGTATCGCCCTTCTCAGGATGATGTCTTCAACAGCCTATTCGGCGTGCCGGGATTTCAAATGCCTGCTCATCTCTTTCAATGTCATCAGGCAAAACAGTGTATTCGTCAGCAAATACCTTTTGAGAAGCCTCCGCGGCTCCTGCTTAAGGCGGTAAAACCATTCCAGGCCCAAACGTTGCCAAGTCAAGGGTGCACGATGAACCCTGCCGGCAAAGACATCAAAGGAGCCTCCAACTCCATGCCAGACCGGCACGTCGATTTCCTTGCTCCAACGGGCCAGGAATCTTTCTTTCGTCGGCGAACTCATGGCGATCAACAAGATGTCCGGTTTGGTCTGGAGGATTTCTTGAGCAATGCCCACTTCCTCATGACCCGAAAAGAAGCCATTTCTCCGTCCAACAATGTGGACGCCGGGATAGTCCCTACCAACCCGCCTCGCCACGGCAGCGGAAACCTCCTCCGTAGCCCCCAGAAGATAGAAACGATACTTCAGCAGATCGCCTCTTTGAAACATTCCCATCATGAGGTCGATGCCGGCCACCCTCTCCGGCAGAGGCTGTCGCAGCAACCGACTCGCCCACACGACGGCGCTGCCGTCGGCCAGTATGATGTCGGAAGACAATACGTCATTTTGTAGCAGCCGGTTGCGACGCATGTTCACCAACTTCGCTGCATTGACGACGCCGATCTGCAGACGGCCCCGCGTGATGACGTTTTCGTGGACAAGGTTAAGCACCTGCTCCAGTGTTACGGGGGATAGGGGAACCCCAAGGAGGCCGACCGTTTTCGCGCAGCGTGCAGAACCCATTGCTATGAGGCCTCTCCTTTCAACTGATGGATTCGGGTTTCCGGCAAAGCGTAGAGAAGCCAGGTCAAATGGTAGGGCCGGCATTCATAGTCCACGGTAACCGGCTGAAACAACCGGTCGATCCAGGAGACCCGGAAGGAGGCATGGATCCGACTGGCCGCGGCCTTGATGTAACGGCAAAACTTTCGATGACCCCTGCGGTCCACCTTGCGCCAGATCGCCCAGTTCTCTGGGTCAATCAGACTTTTGCCGATTTCTGGGCTGCGGAGCATCCATGCAGGCCCTTGGAAATCGCAGCGGAATAATCCGAGCCGCCCGAAAGGTACAAGTCAAACAACGCCATCGGTGCCATGGCGTCCTGGTGTACGGAGTAGACCGGATAGCCCTCGACGACCTTTCCGGTACGCCGGTCGTAGTGCCACCACCATTGGCCCCCCGTCCCTTGAAGTTCGCAGATTTTTCCTGCGCAGCGGCCCGCAACCTCAAACGCCTTTTCATCCTCTGACCAGAGATGGTAAGCGGACAGGGCCTGAATCGGATATACCTGATCGGCAAAGCAGGACAGATGATCACGAAGACTTCGGCCGTTTCCAATGAAATGAGGAAAGATCCCGGCCTCGGAATTAAAAGCCGACATTAACCGTTCCGCCAACCGCTCGCGCATGTCTCCAACCTCGGCGTCGCAATCGATGCAGAAAGCCTTTAACGCCCAGGCGGCTTCTACCGTTGGGCATCCGCCGCCGCGCTGAAAAAGATTTCTCAGCATCTCGCGGATTCGGTGCCTATCGCTCATGTTTAGGACACAACACGCCCACAGGGTCAAAGCCACATCTCCGATGTTGGGAGCAGCCGAAACGCTCTGCTCCAGCCGCCGGCAGACGTTGCCAGGGGTCTGACCGCCAAGGATGCCTTCCGCCACATCGCTTTTTTCGCCGGCAAGGGCGATGAGCACAAGGGCCGTGTACCTACGGCTAAGGCCTTCGTAAACGAGTCCGCCCCCACCCTTTCTTATTCGAAAGACGAATAGCCCTTCTTGGGGGCGGTACATAGATTCTAGGACACGTAACGCAATGCCTCTTAGACGGCATAACAGGTCGAATTGTTCGGCCGGCGACATCGTTCGATGATCCGGTTCCCCAACGGAGGTGCAGGTAGCCGTGGGTGCCGGTTGAGTCATGAGTCTCGCTTGTCCATTGAACGTGAAGGGTTTACTCTGCGCCCTCTCCGGAGATCACGGCGGGAATGGTCTTCAGCAGGATCTTGAAATCCAGCAATAGATTCCAGTTGTCGATGTAATCAAGATCGAGCTCGAGCCATTTGGAAAAGGGAAGGTTGCTTCGTCCGGAAATCTGCCACAGGCACGTGAGACCAGGCATAACACTGAACCGCTTGCGCTGGATGCTTTGATCGAAAAGATCGACATCACGAATCGACATGGGCCGGGGCCCCACAAGGCTCATTTCGCCTTTCAGAATGTTAAAAAGCTGCGGAAGTTCGTCCAGGCTAGTCTGACGCAGAAACCCTCCAACCGGCGTGATCCTTGGGTCGTTAGCGATTTTGAAAATAGGCCCTTCGGCCTCGTTGAGGTGCTCGATCTTATGAAGTCTTTCATCACTGCCGTCGAACATGGACCGGAATTTGATCATCTCGAAACGACGCTTGTGCAACCCGACGCGCTGTTGCTTGAAAAAAACTGACCCCTTGGAGTCAATTTTGATCGCCAAGGCAATGACGGCCATGATCGGCGAAAGAAAAATGATGCTGACCACCGAAACCACGACATCGATCAAGCGCTTAATGAATAGCTTGCCCTCATCAAGCGCAACCGGCTCCAGCGTAAGAAGCAGTATCTCCCCCATCTTCAGCAGGCTGACCCTCGATACCTGAGTGTCGTATAGATCGGCCATGATCCGAAACTTAATCCCCTCCTCTTCACAGGCATGCACGATCTCTTCGACATCTTTTAACATGCTGCGGGTAACGGCAAAGATGACCTCGTCGACCACATGGCATTTGAGAATGCTCCGAATATCTGCAACGGTGCCGATGACGCAGGATTCGGGCAGTTGAACATCCATTCTTTTAGAATCGGGATCCAGATAACCGATGATGTCTATTGTCCGCCCGGCACTTTTCCGTAAAGAGTTGACAAGCTGCACTGCACGATTGCCGGTCCCGATGACTAGAACTTTGTATAAATTGCTTTTGTTCTTGACCGATTTATTTACAACCCAGATGTAATAAAATCTCAGAGAAATAACGCCCAAGAAAGCCAAGACACCGAAAAGCGCCAACACCCCGCGGCTGAACGAGTGCAACCTCATTCCGATCATGATGGCGAACAATCCACAGAAGGCAATGGCGAGGGCGCGGGCGACCGCCCAAGTTAACTCCAAGGGAGAGGCTTTGATCGAGATCAGGTAGCCTCCGTAATAGGACAACGAGGCCAGCATGAGAATCAAAAATATTGGCAGCATGGAAAAGTGAGTCATGGGGTCGATCTCGTGATCAGCCCCGGGTAATGCAACGCGAAGCGCGTAGGCCGCCGCCAGCGCCGCCGCGGCGATGGCAACATCCCACATCAGCAGCTTCCACTTAAGCTCTTTGTACCTCTCTTCAAACATGCTTTTCTATTGCCTGACGGATGGCTCTCCTGAAACAGCTCGCCGCCTGATTGGTCCGGCGCAGATCACCTTCTGGAGCCGATGCAGTTTCAACTTCGGGCGTTCCTGCGTACCCTGGGTATTTTCTATATCCGTAATACTCCCGCAAAGAGTGCTCGTAGCAATTGAGAACGCTGCCAAGAAATTTCTCATTTCCGAGCTTGTCCATCACCATCTGCAGGTCACTCCGACGGGTCCTGCCATACTTGACCACCATGAGTATCCCACTGACAAGCTTCGCCAGAACAGAGGGCTCTGCCGTTATAGTCACGGGCGGAGAGTCGAGTAAGACGAGCAGGTCACGATAACGTAACGTCAATTCTTTCATCAAGGAGGCCATGCGTGCTGACGACAAAAGTTCCGATGGATTTTTAGGCGTACTCCCGGCAGGCAATATGTATAACCGGTCCACGTCCGTCTCCTGTAGGAGGGATTGGAATGCTCCGGTCTCGCACAGGTATTCGGTCAAACCAGGGACGTTTCCAAATCCGAACAAACGGTGAATGCTGGGCTTGCGCAGATCGCAATCAATCAGCAGAACTGGGCTGCTGAGATTTTGTGCAATGCTTATGGCCAAATTGGCAGCAACAAACGATTTGCCGTCTCCCTGGCCGATGCTGGTGATCAAGATGGATCGAGGAGGCTTCCCGGAAGGCGGATAGAGTATACAGGTCTTCAACATTCGGAAGTGCTCGGCTTCATACGATTGCGGCGACAACAAGGTTACAAGCGATTCATCGAGACCTTGAGTCTTGTATCGGGTCATAGATGCGTTAACGGACGTTTCATCGCTCGGAGCTCTTCGATTTGGAAAAATGATTTTTACTGACGGGTCTTTATGGGTTTTCCTCATGATAAACGGGTCTGAAAGCAGGGCGGTTTCACGTGGCCAACCCTCTCGCTCCTGGTTTCCGGCAGCTTCTGGTATCAAGTGTTTTTTCTGTATTTGGATGTTTGACGTTTCCGTCCCATCTTGGTTGGCAAGTTCTTTGCAAAGGCACAGCCCTTTCGATGTCAGTTTCCCTCCGGAGAAGATCAAGCCGTGGGCCAGAAGCCTTTGAAGAAGCCCCTTTTCATTCAAGATCCTGATGCTGCTGCTGTCCATGGCACCGGTCTCGACATCGTATTTCAGCAGATGGCCGGTAGAATGATCATACCTTCGCAAGGCCTCAAAATCCTCGGGTTGAAGGCCGGAAAATTCCGTCCCCGGCTCCGCGGACGTCTCATCGTTTTTGTTAGGAGGCTGGCACACCGGCATTTTTTGTTCCGAGTTCATTTTCAATGTTTTGTTCCTTGTTTGTCGTTCGTTCATGACTCCAAGCCAGCTAAAATGGGATCGGGAAGTACCTCTTACTCCTTCTAAAGTCCGCCGACCGTTTTCATCATCCGTGCATAACGATATACGCAAAGATAATGGTCAACATGCATGCTGCTGATATCGAGCAGAACGTTAATAGTTTCCTCATGTAACTGCGACGAGCGGTTTTGACCGTGCGGCATTTTGGGATGGTAGCCAGGATCGGCAACCCCGAACCGTCTAAATCGTTCACGTGCCGAATGCTTTCGTCTGCAAAATCCAAGGCAATCAACAGACTCAACCCCAACCCTATGCCAACGGCCAGCGCCAAAACAAAAATCTTATTAAGATTGGGCGAGACAGGTTTCTCCGGCAACTTGGCATAGTCCAAGACCTGAAATTGCTCTCCCTTTTTCTTTTTTTCCATGTTGACGGCCATATCCGCTTCGATTTTGCGCGCTAACAGGGACTTATAGGCGGATTGCATGTTGTCGTGATCGCGTTTCAGGGAAAACAGTTCCTCTTCCCTTTTCGGGGTCCTTTCAATCCGTTTCTGGTATTCTTGAATCTGGCGGTCGAGCCGGGTGATATCCTCCTGCAGGCCGTTAATGGAGGAAAAAATCATGGCGCGCTGCCGGATTCTTTCAGATAGAATTCGTTCGGCTGAACTCTGTGCAGCGCCAGCTCTTGCTGTGCTATCCAACTTATCCCCCTGGACTGGACTGTTGACGCTCGCATGGGCCTCTTTTTCGATGTCGTCTATCTTTCTTTTCATTTGAACGACGCTCGGATGCTTCTCCGTGTAACTGCTTTTAAGGTTTCTATACTCCTCTTTTAGCAGTTCAAGCTTTACAGGTCCGGTCGACGCTCCTTCGCTGCCGGCCGATTCCGCCGAGACGCCGCTTTTCCGATCCCGATCGAGATTGAACTTCAGCTGTTCGATTTCGTTGTCGGCGATCACCAAACGATTTCGTTCGCTCTTCAACCGCTCCTTTCTCTCCTCCAATTGCACTCGAAAGGTTTCCAAAAATTTCAAGTTGCTTTCGAGTTGCTCTGGCAGCTCACCCATGTGACGCATCCGGTAGCTTTGCAGCTCCGACTCGATCCGCCCCAACTTGGATCGCATGCTTTCGAGCTCTTCATCGATGAAACTGCTGGTCCCCTCTGCCTGTTCTTCACGTATTTGCAGACTGCCTTCGATGAAAAGAGTCGACAGCGTATTTGCCACCTGCATGACGGTCTCAGGGACGGCCCCCCGGTAAATTATCGAGAAGGCATCCGCCCCGCCCGGCGCCTTGGATACTTTGATCGAAATTCGATCCCTCAACGCTTCGAGCTTGTCTTCCATATACAATTTCTGATGCTGAGGCTCCGAAAATAGCTGGAGCTCATCGATCACTTTCTCCAAATTCGAGCGGCTCAATATTTGTTGGGAGATCGTTCCAATCCGGCTCCGAATATCCTGAGGGACGATATTTCTGACAAACTCCCCGGGAACTCGTTGGGGCTCAACCAGAATCAGCGTTTTCGCCTCATAGATTTTCGGCAGAAGATAAACCGACACTATCGCGATCATCAGCGAGCATATGAAAGGGACGAGTATGTGGAACCGCTTTTGCCACGCGAGATTGAATAGATATTCGAAATTGATTGAACGCTTACGGCGTTGCATATGCACAATTCCCTTCATATTGGTTCTGTCGGCTCTTTCACCAGTGCAGTTCGAAGGCCGCTGCCGACACGATGGTTGGATCCAGCGCCTTCAGTTTCCGCTCGAAAGCAATTCTGAGCACGTTGTCACACAAAATGTTTACTTTCCGGGGAACCCCTTCTGTGTGCAGCCATATTTCATCCGAAATCGAGGCATTAAAAATATTGCCGTTGAGTTGGCTCGCTAGCTGCAACCGGTGTCTTATGTATTCAAAGGTTTGCTCCGGGTCCAGGGCCTGGATGTGAAATCTCCTGTAAATGCGCTGTTTAAGCTGGCGAAGATCCGGGTCTTCAAGCTTCTGATCGAGTTCGGGTTGACCGGTCAAAATGATCTGCACCAGTTTGTCACTGGGTGTTTCTATGTTGGACAAGAGTCTCACTTGTTCCAAATCCGGCTTGGTAAGATTCTGAGCCTCGTCGACAATCAGGGCGACGGTTCCTCCTGTCGACAACTGCTCAATCGAGAATTGCTTCAATTTATCCAAAGCATCGATTTTCGATAAATTCTCACTGAGTTTGGCAATTTTGAGTTCGGACAGTATCAGCATCAACAAATCATCAAATTGCAGCCCATAATTCGGAACGAATGCGATACGCGTATTTTCGCTCAACCAATGCAATGCTGTATTCAACACCGTTGTTTTTCCAGTCCCTACTTCTCCGGTGATACACATTATCCCCAGCCGTTCGTGTATTCCACAAATGACAGCTCTAAGCGCTTCTTCGTGGGATGGGCTTAAGTAGAGAAACCTAGGGTCCGGAGAAGGCTTGAAGGGTCTTTCGGTGAAGCCGAAGAAGTGACAGTACATATAATTGTTATTGAATTTAAGAGGGGTTAAGATGAGAAGCCAGCGGCTAAAGCTCCGCTCTCTGACTTACAAAAAGCGACATTTGCGGGCACGCCGAAACCCAAATTTAAGCAAGCCGGCAAGCCCTATCGTTTTGAGGCGTATTCGATATTTCTGGCAGTACCCGCCCATAGCAGGTTATTGAAAAACAAGGATTAGGACGTGAGTCCAAGCGTACGGCGTTTTGGAAAGCGCAGCATATTAGAATGTGAGAATTTTCAAAAGCGCTACAACGCCGGTTCACGACCCTAGATGCTGTTTTTCCACGCCCTGCAAAACCTGGCTTGAGCAAAAAAGGCTGATAAGTACACTAAGTTGCTCCCTTTGTTTTTCAGACAGCATTATGAACTTTATGCCGGTGCGTCGTACCGTCAGTGAACATGAGATATCGCTCTCCATCTGTGAAATGGAGCTGTGGCTATCGTAAATCGCCTGGCATTGCGCACTGCGAATATGCAGGGGCATGTCCGTCAGGAAAATGTCGACTCTGGAGTCATCGTTGTTCGAAGTGCATTGACCGACTATGTACTCAAAGGCAAGCCCTCCTAAGCTGATATCCATTATTTTTCCAGTTTTAGCGAAGTCCTGGCCTAGCGCAGCAAAAGCGTTTTGTTTTAGTGGAATGTGGCGATTATGGCGTCTGCGTTCTGGTCCCATAATTCTGCGACCCTGAAGAAAATAGAAAATTAGCACAGAACGGAGTGAAGGATGCTCGAGTGATGTGTGACGCCACAAATTTAATGGAAGTTATGGCGAGATTTCAAGATTGATTAAATAGGAGTAAACAATGGGTATATCTACTACCCACCCCCCCTCCTTAGTTGTGAACATATGAAAAAGTGTCTGTTTGGTTATATGCCTTTACTCATTGGTTCCAAAGCGGGGCGGGGCAGCAACCGCATTTGTTAGACACCGATCTTGACTTTAAGATAGGAGGTAAGATTGATGCTGGAATTGCGCAGCCCCAGTTTGTGTCGAATGCTTCGCCGGTGGGTTTTGACTGTATCGAGTGAAATGTGCAGCAATCTCCCGATCTGATTTGAGCTGAAGCCATTCTTGATCATCACGGCTACGCGCATTTCCATAGGCGACAGGGCCACAACCACCTCGTGGCTTTCGGCCAAACCGGGGGTGAGGTCGATCAGGTAGGTCGCTATAACATCCAGCGCGGCCAGGCTTTTTTCGGGAATCCCGGCATGCCGGAGTTCCTCAATGACAGGCATAACCCGTGAACTGAGGATCCCGGCAATTTTTTGTTCAAATTCGCTATGGCTGCAGTCGATGTTGCGGGCGAGCACTGACAAGGCTGTATTGGTTTGCACCAATTCCCTGTTAGCCCGCTCTAGATCCATCTTATGGCGCAGAAGCTCCTCCTTCTTTTCTTCGAGTTCCCTGGCGGTGTTCATCAATTCAGAGGTCCGCTCCTGCACCCGACGCTCGAGATCTTTGTTGGTTTTTTCTAACTGCTCTTCGACTCGCTTGTAAAAAGAAGCGTCGCGGAACTGGGTCATGACCGCGGGCCGGCCTTTCCAGGTCACTCGGGCCCCGTGCACTTCAATCGGGAGGATTTGTCCGTCTTTGCACACTATGGTGGTAGCGTAACGCTTCGGCGCAGACCTTCCCTTAAGACGTCGCCGGATGCGCTGTTTGATCTTGCGGATTTCCGAGGTCTCCACCAGTTGAGCCGGCTGGAGTTTTAGAAGCTCATTACTTGAGTATCCTGTCAACTCGGCGGCACAGCGGTTTGCATAGATAAAAGGGGTGTCGATACCGTAGCTGATCAGAATTCCGTTATCGGCGTTCTCGGCGATGCTTTGGAATCCTTCCTCACTGTTGAACGGCGATTTCTTCATCTGTTCATACTCGGAGATGTCATAAACCATGGCAGCCAGTTGACCCGATCCAGGGCAGAATGCCAGAATCTCCAAATCTTTTCGAAGCGTTGGGAAGTAATTTTTGAATTTTTCCTTCTGCCCGTGTTGCGCGACCCGAAGGAATAGATCCATCCATGCAGGTTCGGACTCCGCCAGAGCCAGCGAAAGGGTTTTCCCGACAATCTGATCGGCTTTGAGTCCGACCGCCCGTTCGAAGGCCGGGTTGACTTCCATACAATGGAAATCGTAAGGTTTTCCCAAAGTATCATACCTGACCTCGAACAGGGCAAAGCCTTGGAACATATTGTGGATCAGCGAGTTGAAAAACTCGATTGAATGGCTGCTCTGTTTCTCTATTAACGTGAGCCCCGAGGTGGAATCAGAGGGGCGAAGCTGATCGGCTTTGAGCCCTCTTGTTTTCGGCCCGAGCTCGTCCTGGAAAGGTTTCCTCCGATCGATGAAATTCGCCGGTAGCTCGATTGGCTCCACTTGTCACCCTCAAAGGCAGTCAAACAAACCAATTCATCTAAACAACAAGAGTAGAGGTTCCCTGCGGTAAGCACTTCGAGAAAAGATAATGCGACTGACTTCTATGCAATGTGCAAAAAATGTGCATGATAATAACAAAACATCAGTTTATCAATTAAATGATGTAATATCAAATATATATAGCTAAAAATAAAAAATCATACCTGAATCTGGAGTAAACTTAAGTGAAACCATATTCATAATAAACAGAATTTTATTTCATAGAAATGTCTAACATCTTTTGAGCTTGCATTTCGCTCTTTGAAAAAGACCATTTTTCATTTTCAGTTGCTCATTTGCGTATTCCGCTGATTCCGGCCACTGATTCCGGAGGAAGGCGGCCACCTGTTCCGGAGCAAAGCGGCCGGGTTTTGTCGGAGCGAAGCGACGCTGGTTTTTCATGAGTTCTCAGAGTCCCGGGGTTAAGTCAATTTGTTTTTCATTTTGCGCATAGATTCTCCTTTCAATGTGATGCGGTAGCCGTTGTGAACGAGCCGATCGCAGATGGCATCGGCGACGGTGGCGTTGGTGATCAGCTCATGCCAGTGGTCAGTCGGCAGCTGGCTGGTGATCAGGGTGGAACGCAGGCCGTGGCGGTCTTCAAGGATCTCCAGCAGATCGTGCTGCTGCTCGGAGCTGAAGCCCTTGAGCCCCCAGTCGTCAAGCACCAGCAGGTCGGCGCGGGCGATGGTCTTAAGCAAACTGACATAGCGGCCGTCGCCCCGGGCGAGCGCCAGCTCCTGCAGCAGTCGAGGCAGGCGGAAGTAGAGCGCGGCATATCCTTCGCGACAGGCCTTGTGGGCGAGCGCGCAGGCCAGATAGGTCTTGCCCACACCGGTGGGACCGATGATGAGCACATTGTGATGCTCCTTGATCCAGGCGCACTGGGCCAGCTGCAGGAACGACGCCTGATCCAGTCCCCGGCGGTGGCGGAAGTCGACATCCTCCACACAGGCGTTTTGTCGCAACCTGGCTTTTTTAAGCCGCGCGGCGAGCTGGTAGTTTTCCCGCTCGGTGATCTGCCGGTCCACCAGCAGCCCCAGGCGCTCCTCGAAGCTGAGCCGATCCACTTCGGGGCAGTTCATCTGTTCCTTCAAGCCGAGCAGCATGCCCGCCAGGCGCAGCTGAGCCAGTTTTTCATAGAGGGGATGGGAGAGCATTATCGGTGTCCTTTCCTGTGTTCAGCGGTAGTAGGTGGCGCCGCGGATGTTGTCATGCTCAATGGCACGTAACGGCTGCGGCGGCTCGGATTGGCGCTCCAGGCCGTTTTTCAGGATGGACTGCAGGCTGCGGTAGCTAGTGGCCCCGATGTCCAAGGCGCGCTGACAGGCCATCTCCAGACGCGGGGCATCGTAGCTTTTCTCCAGCCGCAAGATGCCTAAAGCCGCGCGGAAGCCCTGCTGGGGATGCGCGCGGGTGCTGATGATGGTCTGGATCAGGGTGGCACAGGCCGGGCCGATCTTCTGACCCCAGCGGATAAAACGCTCCGGAGTCCACTCCAGCCAGCGTTGATGATTGGGCGGCATGTGTTCCTTGAGGGTGGTGTGCCGTCCGGGCAAGTAGCTTCGTATGTGGCTGGCGACCCGGGTGTTTTGGTAGAAGCATTCGACGGTGCTCTCGGTGTAGCGCACATCGAGCTTCTTTCGCAGCAGCCGGTAGGGGACACTGTAGTAGTGCCGCTCAAGCTCCACGTGGTAGTCGATGTTCACGGTCGCCTTTTTCCATTCGGCGAACTGGTAGGGCTGAGCCGGCAGCGGTTTGAGGGCGGGCCGGTCGATCTCCTCGAAGGCCGAGCGCCGGGTGCCGGGTAATTTTTGGAAGGGCCGGCCGTTGAGATCCTCGATCAGCTCTCGCAGCCTTCGGTTGAGTTCACTTAAGCTGAAGAAGGTCTCGTTTCGGATGCGCGCCAGGATCCAGCGCTCGACCAATAGAACCGAGCCTTCCCCTTTGGCCTTGTCCCGGGGTTTTCGGACCCGCGTCGGAAGGATGGCGGCCCCGTAGTGATGGGCCATATCCAGGTAGCTGGGGTTGATGTCGGGCTCGTAGAAGCAGGCCTTGGTGATGCCGGTGCGCGTGTTGTCGGGGACTAAAAGCTGGCTGACCCCGTTGAAGAAGGCAAAGGCCCGGCAGTGGGCGCCGATCCAGTCGGGCAGCTGCTGGGTGGCGGTGGCCTCGGCGTAGGTGTAGCCGGAGGCCGCCAAAACCGCAACGAAGATCTGGGCGGGTTGAACTTCCCCGGATGGGGGATCGAAAATGCCCACCGTCATCCCGGCCCAGTCGACGAATAGAGTCTCCCCCGCCGGGTGCTCCAGGCGCATGACCGGATCGATCTGCCCCTTCCACTGGTGGTAGAGGTAGCAGAATTGGCTGTACTGGTAGCCGTCGGGATCCGCTGCCTTGTATTCCTGCCACAAGAGCATCAGGGTGACGGCCTTGCGGCGCAGTTCCCGGTGGATGCTGACGAAGTCCAGTGGCTCGCGGGGCTTGTCGGCCACGACGGGGGCCGGAGGGAACAAACGTTGCTCCAGCATCTCGTCGTCGGTCTCGGGGGAAAGGGGCCAGTTGAGATCGGAGGCGGTAAAGCGCCGCAAATACTCGGCGACGGTGCTTCGGGCGATGGCGCAGCTTTTGGCAATCTGGCGTTTGGTGAGTCGACAGTCGAACTTCAGACGCAACACTTCACGAATCTTTCGCATGGTTAACCTCGTGGCCGGCATGGAACCTCCTCAAATGAGTTTTTTGGAGGTACTCTTTACCGGCTGTTTGAAGGTTTAACCAGCGTCGCTGTCAGCTCCGTGAATGGGTCAAGACGGGGTGGCCGCCTTGCGTCGGAATCGATGGCCGGAATCGATCGGAATCAGTGGCCGCTTTCGATCGGAATCGGTGGCCGGCTTCGTCCGGAATACGCAGCCTGCGCTTTTTTTTCATTTTAGCATCGATCACGATATGTTCCAATTTAATTTAAAGCTTGAAAAACCATAAGGGTCAGGTTTTCATTATTCACAAAACGCTGTTTTAAAGAAACTAGACGGGTCAGGTCTTCACTCTTGACATGTTATAATTACTCAGGTTCACGGTTTGCCGAAAGATCATTCGTGTGGGTCAGAAGGTTTGCAGGGACGGCCCTGAAATTAGAAGGTTTGCTGGGACGGCCCTGAAATTATGATTCTTCTCGGGAATCGCAGCGCGACCGGGTGCTGACCAACGCCTGGGAGCTGAAATTGTATACTTCTGGGATGCGCTCACGCGCCAGCATACGGACGGGGCCTTGGTGCGGCTGATCACGCCGGTGTATCCGAATGAGGATGTGGCCCAGGCTGAACAGCGACTGACGGCTTTTATCCATGCGATTGTGCCGGTGCTGAACGAGTATTTACCAAGATAATTGGGATTACCTGCCACAATAGGTTAGATGGTTAGAATTGATGGGACAGTTGGGGTAGGCTGGCATAATCGCCGGTCGGGTTGACATCCGTATATATCAGCGATATACATAAACATGGATTTTTCCGAAACAATCGCAAACGTTACCGGTTTTCAATGGGATAAAGGCAACCTCCTCAAGAACTGGGAGAAGCACAGGGTATCCGCTGTTGAGTCCGAGCAGGTTTTTTTCAACAAGCCGGTACTTGCAGTTCCGGACGAGCAGCACTCCGACACGGAGGCGCGCTTCTACATTTTGGGCCAGACAGACACTGGAAGGAAGTTGTTCGTCGTATTCATCACCAGGGGCAACCTCATTCGGGTGATCTCGGCCCGTGATATGAACCGCAAAGAGCGAAAAATATACGAGGCGTTATGAAGAAGCTGCCCAAACACCGTTCTGAAACTGAAGAGAGGGATTTCTGGACCAAAGCGGACTCAACCGAATTCATCGATTGGAAAGCGGCCAGACGGGTTACTTTCTCCAAACTCAAGCCCTCACTGCGCACCATTTCCCTCCGTCTGCCGGAGATGATGATCGAAGAGCTAAAGCTTCTGGCCAACAAAATGGATGTTCCCTACCAGACCTTGATTAAGATCTACCTCTCGGAGC
This sequence comes from uncultured delta proteobacterium, assembly GCA_963700055.1. Taxonomy (GTDB): domain Bacteria; phylum Desulfobacterota; class Desulfobacteria; order Desulfobacterales; family SpSt-501; genus SpSt-501. The sequence goes on from CAVOWH010000007.1 coordinate 143,771, forward strand.
GGGTTCAAAAGGAACTCAAATCCGCAAGGGTGTAACTCGGCGTAGGAAGGTTAGGGTCTCCGGGACGATGGTGAAAAGTTGACTATTGGTCCGGAACGCACGCTACCGAACAGCTTCACGTTATGGCGGATGCAGGCGAGCTGTACGACAAATCAGGCAAGCTGAAATTGAATGGAGCCGAAAAACCATCAGGGTCAGGTCTTCATTATTCACAAAACGCTGTTTTAAAGAGACTAGTCGGGTCAGGTCTTCACTCTTGACGTGTTATAATTACCCCAGCGTTGCATAAATTTTGAGTTTTTTACTTCTATTTTTATCATGCAGCTTTTTGCAATACATCCAGGAAATGCAGCAGATCTTTTCGCACGGCCTCATTGGCGCTCAGCGTGAGGGTGAGCTGGCCTTGAGGCCTGGTGAGACGGCCCGCTCTTTGGATGAGCCGATGCCGCAAGGTGTCGAGTTTTTCAAAGGCCCAGGCGGCCGGCCGTTTCGGAAGCGCCCTTTCGGCTACCGGAGATGCCAGCATCTGCAACTCGCGAGATAGATTGTGGGCCATCATCGCACACAGGGTAAAGAGCTGATTTCCGATCAGTCGTTTGGTGGGAATCACATCCAGGGCGGCGTCATTTTTCGCATCCCCAAAGATGGCCTCCTGAGAGCCCCGGCCATGATGGAAACGCACCGCGCTTTTGGCCGATTCCCGTTTGTTGGTCACAATGACCCGATAGTCGAAATTGAAATCCCGAGGCTCAAACAGATCCAGTTGGATGGGACCCTTGCGTTGGCGTTTGGTTTTATGGCGCGTGAAGATGAACCGAAAGCCGCCTTCTTCCCAGCATTTGGGCTTCCATTGGGTTTCAAAATACGACCATTGGGAATCGATCCTCTTCCAGCGTCGGCGGCTTTCGACCATGGCCTTCAGCGCGGGAAAGCGTTCAAAGGGTACCGAGGCGCTAAACTGCACCCGCTGACGGTGATAACCGCTCAAGACCTCCTCATTGAAGAAGGCCGAGTCCACCCGGGATTCAAAAATCGTATTTTTCAACACCGCCCGGTCTTCGGTAAAACAGGCCCGCATGAACTCGGCCGCTCCATTGGAATCGTGCACATTTCCCGGCCGATGCAAGAGATCAAAAAATTGTCCGGTTTGCGCCACCGTGCAAAACAGGTCGTAATAACTCCGGGCGCCTTTCTTGCTTTTATTGAACCCCACCGCCGTGCCCTCGGCGTGGCCCTGGGTGGATTGAACCGAACCATCAAAATCAAAGGTCAATCGGGGAAACTGCTCGCGCTGAAGTCCCTCCAGCACCATCGCCCGCGACAGCTTGCGAACATGCTCAACCCCCGCGGCATCGATCTGGCCCAAGGCGCGGCTGATGGTGGCCACATCCGGAAGTCGGCGCAAACCCATCAGCCTCAACACAAGGGGGTCGTCACGGTAATAATCGACCTCGCGCAACCGGCGAAATCCTAAAAGCAAATGCACGATCAACAGCAGGATTACCAGATGCCGGCCGAAGATCGGCGAGAGGTTCAGATGCGCAAAACAGGCTTTCAGCCGCTGCTTGAGCTGAATGCGGTGAAAGAGCTGTTGAAAGATGAGCAGCCCCGAAAAAGAGCTCAGCTCTTGGTCCTCGAAACGAAGTACCGGAATCTTGTGGAATTTTGCCAAAATTTGTGCTTTACTGGACTTCACTTGCGGTGGCCTCCTGGGTGTGGTCGATTATTTTGGAAGATAATCGCTTTAAACCACATTCCACGGGCTTCCGCAAGTTTTTTTTACTTCTTTTTTTACTTTTTTTTGCAACTATAGGGATTACTCAGGTTCACGGTTTGCCGAAAGATCATTCGTGTGGGTCAGAAGGTTTGCAGGGTTTGCAGGGACGGCCCTGAAATTATGATTCTTCTCAGGAATCGCAGCGCGACCGGGTGCTGACCAACGCTTGGGAGCTGAAGCTCTAAAACTTCCGGGACGCGCTGACGCGGCAGCGAACCGACGGGGCGCTGGTGAGGCTGATCACGCCGGTCTACCCGAGCGAGACCCTCGATGATGCCGACCGGCGCCTGGCCGGCTTCACCAAAGAAATGGTTCCAGTTCTGAATGAATTTTTGCCCCAATAGTTGAGAGGGTTTAGATGGTTGAGATAGTTGCGAGAGTTGTGATGGGTTAACGGGGTGAGATAACTCTCCTGACACTCACCGCTCATAACCATCAAAACCTTTCTAACCCTCCAAACCCTCTAAACCATCTCAACGTTCATTGACATTCTATCTTTCCATCTTGAATGGAGGTGCCATTTAGGTTACTTTATTCTATGGCAGACACCTTTTGAGAGGGATACAGACATGAATGCCGAATATACGGCGGTCACCAAACAGGAGGGCGGTTGGTGGGTTGGCTGGATCGTAGAGGTCCCCGGCGTAAACTGCCAAGAGCGCACCCATGAGGAGCTTCTTGATAGCTTGCGGGTGACTCTTCAGGAGGCCCTGGAATTCAACCGCGAGGAAGCCCTTAAGGCTGCAGGCGAAAACTACCGGGAAGAAAAGATCGCGGTATGAAGAGAAGCGAGCTCCTGCGCCACCTGCGCGCGAACGGATGCTCGCTGCTGCGGGAGGGTGCGCGTCATTCTTGGTGGCACAACCCCTCCCAAAACAAACGCTCAGCGGTTCCACGTCACACCGAAATCCGTGAAATTCTGGCGATCAAGATCTGCAAAGACCTCGGAGTACCGCCCATAAAGTAAATTTGCTGCAACCGTCAATCCTTTAATTCCATTAAGTTTTCAAGATGGCACTAATCCATGGCCAGTTGGTTAAGCGGCGCATTGCTTCTTTCTTAACAGCCATTTCAGCCAGACCTTTTTCGGCTTGTGTGGTAGCCGCATCAAGAGAATCGAACACACGGTTAGCAAAGTAGTCTCGACGAAGAGTGTTCCATATCTGCTCGGCGGGATTCAGCTCCGGTGAATAGGGCGGCAGCGGCACGAGCGATACGTTCTTTGGTAGCTTGAGTTCTTTGCCTTTATGGGATGAAGCCCCATCCAGTACCATGATGATAAACTCATCGCGGTGGGCCTCGCTAACCTGCGCCAGAAAGATTGACATGTTCTCAGTGTTCATCTTCTCGGCGGTCATGTAGTCCAGGCAGCCATCCCACGGGCTGACCGCGGCATATTCGTAGCGGAACTCCCGGACCAGTGCCAGATTGACTACCGGCCGCTGCGGTGCGGGTGCCCAGCATGCTCGCGGGTCGCTCATTCGTCCAAAGCGAGCCTCATCCTGGAACATCAGGCGAATCGGCAGCCGGTCTATGTTCTGCCGGTTGGCGGCAGCCACCTCTTCGGGCAGTTTTTTTTAAACTCGTCCTGCTTTACCGGATCGCCCTTGGGGTGCTTGGTGTCCGGTTGGACTTTGCGCCAGCCGTGCCGTGCCAACAAGCGATAGGTGGTTGACATCGGAGCATCGTAACCCAACCGTTTGACCAGCGCTGCATGAATGGGAGGAACCGTCAGCACGCCGCCTTCTGAGGCTTTGGCTTCCCATTGGGAAAGAAACTCTTGTTCCTCTTCGATGCTCATGCAGCAGCGGCGACGGCCACCCCATGATCTGGGCGGGGTGTCGTCTTGATTGCGAATACCGTCCCGGTGCCGAAAGACTGTACGACGGCTTGTCCCCAAAATATCAGCCGTCCGATCGGCATCCAGATCAAGTTCAGTTGCCAAGATGACCGACAGCGCCTTGCGAAAATCGGCAACGCTCTTGGTAGTATCGCGCAGTTGCTTGGCCCGGGCAATTTCTTCTTCTCGAATTTGAGCTTTTCTCGCCATGGCTCACCTCCATGGCGAGAATATAGCATAGTGTCATCTTGAATGCAAATTGGAATAAAACCCTCTCAACCCTTTTTTTAACAATCCAAACCATCCTAACCCTCTAAACCCTCTCAACCGGATTTAATGGTTTTCCTCTCCACCCTGCTGATCTCCATGTTCGTCACGATGGCGCTGATCCCGATTTTGCGGGCCGCGGCGCTGCGGCTGCATGCGGCGGTGGACATCCCGGACGCCCGCAAGGTCCACGACCATCCCGTGCCGAAGGTGGGCGGGCTTGCCATGGCGGTGGCCGCCCTGGTGCCGATCGCGCTGCTGGCCGACGGCGACCGGTTCGTGAAGAAAACCGTCAGGGTCAGGTCTTCATTATTCACAAAACGCTGTTTTAAAGAAACTAGTCGGGTCAGGTCTTCACTCTTGACATGTTATAATTACTCAGGTTCACGGTTTGCCGAAAGATCATTCGTGTGGGTCGGTATGCAGGTGGTCTATCCGCGCCGTTGTGAAATTATCGAAACCGGAAACGACTCCTGGAGAATGAAACACCGCTCCGCCTGAAACGATTGCTCAGGACGGATATTGACTGAAACCCATGGTTGGGGTGGGTCAATATTGGATGCCGATAGTGGGTCAATTTTCAATGCCGATTGACATTTTTTTCCCAACCGGATGCACTGGCAGGATAGAAAATCCATGGCCCAAGAGCATTCCAGGCTTTTCGAAAAAAAGCCAATATGCCCTCCCCTGCCCTGCTTATGGCTTTCTCTTATGAGACCAATTCGAACTCCTGCCGATAGCTCAGTCACCACCTGCCTGAAAAGTTGACAGAACAGGACTTCAAGCAATGTTAAGTTTGTCGATGATGATGACGAAGCTGGCGGGGGACTATTAAGTTTCAAGTTATAAATGGGTTATAAGAAATTAAAAGGGGCTGCAGACCTGAATCTGTAACCCCTTGATTCAAATGGCGCGCCCGGAGGGGCTCGAACCCCCGGCCTACGGATTCGAAGTCCGGCGCTCTATCCAACTGAGCTACGGGCGCAAAAAAATGGGGTGAGTGATGGGAATTGAACCCACGACAACCGGGGCCACAACCCGGTGCTCTGCCAACTGAGCTACACCCACCGCAAGCAGGCTGTAAGATTTTGATATCTTCGTATCTTTGTGAAGGTTGTAAATTAACAGATCGAATTTTTTAGATCAAGCGAAAATTGAAGTGCCGCTGTTGCATGTTGACCCTTGGACGTCGGCGTGGAAAGCTTCGGCAACCGGTTGCAAGGCAAGGAGGCGGGGCGGAAATCCGTCCCGCCAGAATCTGTTGTTGAAAGCGCGGGGAAAGTTGAATACAAGGGAATTCAAGCGAGACCGGTTCCATCGACTCGAAAACCAACCTGCTTGCGAGGAAAGACCGCTTGCATCCGTTCATCCTTTTCTTTGTCCGGGCCGTCCTCGGGGTGGCCGTCGCCATCCTCATCACGCGGATGTTCCGCGGTGCGGTCAGCGTGACCTATGCCGCCGGATTGGCGATCGTCTTAGTGGGGCTGGCTTATGTTTTCGAGTATTTCAGGAAGCGAAAAAGCCGCTGACCTCCGAGAGAACCCGCTCTTCGCTCGGGTTCTGAAACCGCTTCAGGAGCGTGAACCATTGAAACAGATCATCTTGGGCACCGCCGGGCACATCGACCACGGCAAGACCTCGCTCGTCAAGGCGATCACGGGCATCGACACGGACCGTCTGAAAGAGGAAAAAGAGCGCGGCATCACGATCGAGCTGGGGTTTGCCCATCTGGATCTGCCCAGCGGGCAACACTTGGGCGTGGTGGATGTCCCCGGCCACGAAAAATTCGTCAAAAACATGGTGGCCGGCGCCACCGGCATCGATATCGTTGTCATGGTCATCGCGGCGGATGAGGGGGTCATGCCCCAGACGCGTGAGCACATGGAGATCTGCACCCTTCTGGGCGTGCGCCACGGCCTGGTGGCGCTGACCAAGATCGATCTCGTGGACGAGGAAATGCTGGAGCTCGCGCAGGAGGACATTCGGGAGTTCACGCGCGGCTCGTTTCTCGAAAACGCCCCGGTCATGCCCGTCTCGGCCGCCACCGGGCAAGGGCTGTCCGAATTCGTGCGGGCACTGGATGAATTGAGCCAGCAGGTGCAACTGCGCCCGCCGTCCTCGCTTTTCCGGCTGCCGGTGGACCGGGTCTTCACCATGAAGGGGTTCGGCACGGTGATCACCGGCACCCTGGTGTCCGGGAAGGTTCAGGTGGGCGAGCCGATCATGGTCTATCCTTCGGGAATCACGTCCAAGGTGCGCGGCATCCAGGTTCACAACCAGAGCGTTCCAGCGGCCGAAGCCGGCATGCGCACCGCGGTCAATTTCCAGGGGCTGGACAAGGAGGCGGTCGGTCGGGGCGAAGTGCTCTCCAACCCCAACGCGCTGAAGCCCAGCTACATGGTCGATATCCAGATTCATTATCTGGCCAGCGCCGGAAGGCCCATGAAGAACCGCACCCGGGTGCGGTTTCATACGGGAACCAGCGAGGTTCTGGGCAATCTGATTTTGCTCGAGCACGACGAGCTGAAGCCCGGCGAAACCACGGTCGCTCAGTTGCGGCTGGATACGCCGGTGGCCATCGTCAAGGGCGACCATTACGTCGTGCGCAGCTATTCGCCGGTGCGCACCGTCGGCGGCGGCCAGGTCCTCAACCCAATCCCCCCCAAGCACAAGCGCTTCAACGCCGGCGTCATCGATGCGCTGAAAGGCGTCCTGGCGAGCGATCCGGAAACGCTCATCGGCGGACAAATCCAAGCCGCCGGCCATGCCGGCACCTGCTTCACCGATTTGCGACTCATGACGAACCTGACGGACAAGCAGCTGGAGTCGAGCTTGCAGGGCATGATGTCGGCCCGCACCATCATCCAGGTGGACAAGGAATCACGCAGCTTCGTCCATAAGGAAAGCTTCGAAGCCTTCATCCAGGAGACGACCGGGCACCTCCGAAACTATCACCAGGCCTACCCGCTGAAGTCCGGCATGCTCAAGGAGGAGTTGAAGAGCAAGTTTCCCGCCGACACGGACGTCAAGCTCTTCAACCTGGTCCTCAACCAGATGATCAAGGACAACGCCATCGTGCAAGAGGAGAAGACCGTCCGCCTGACCGCCCACAAGGTGGCGCTGGTCGGCGATGAGGCGGCCTTGCGGAAGCAGATGCTTAGGATTTACAAGGACAGCGGGCTGCAGCCGCCCTTTTTCCGGGAGGTCACCGCTGTCCTAAAATCAGAGCCGAATCAGGCCAAGGATGTTTTGAACCTGCTGATCGAGGAAAGCCTGATCCTCCGCACCAAGGACGATCTTTTTTTCCATGTCGAAGCGATCGCCGGCTTGAAGCAGCGCCTGCTAAAATTCTTCGAAACGAACGCCGATATGACTCCGGCCCAGTTCAAGGACATGACCGGAGGCGCCTCCCGCAAGTTTCTCATCCCGCTGCTGGAGTATTTCGACTCCAAGAATGTGACGTTGCGAGTCGGAGACGTGCGCAAGCTGCGCAAAGCCTAACTGGCGGTCAGAGCGGAGAGGACCGAATTCAGGTAGAGCATGCCCTGCCGCGTCGGGGCGCAGCATCCGCGCCCCAGGCGCAGCAGTCCGCGTGCCGCCAGTTCGTCCGCCGCCGGGCCGAAAAGGCTACGAAAATCCTTTCCGAATCGCCTCCGGAAGACTTCAAGATCGATCCCTGCCGACGTCCGCAGGCCGAGCATGACCACTTCCAGCATCTGCTGACCAAGGCTCAGTGTCTCCTCGCCGTCCAGGGGTCTGCGTCCGGCCTTCAGGTCCTCGATGTAGCGCCGGAGATCGCGATGGTTCCAGGAGCGCCGGGGCGGCAGAAAGGAATGCGCCGCCGGGCCGAATCCCAGATAGGGCGCGTAGGACCAGTACTTGCTGTTATGCCGGGAGGTCCGCGCCTGGCGGCCGCCCTCCCCTGCGCGGCGGGCGAAGTTGGAGATTTCGTAATGCCGAAAGCCGCGGCCGGCCAGCAGCTCCGAGGTCGCCATGAAAAGATCGGCCGCGTCTTCCTCCGGCGCCGGCCGGAAGCGACCGAGGCGCTGGTCCTCGGCCAGCGGCGTTCCGGGCTCTACGCTCAGCATGTAGCAGGCGAGGTGCGCCGGTTCGTGCGCCAGGGCGCTTTCCAGATCCGCCATCCAGCTCTCCCGGGTCTGCCCGGGCAGGCCGTAGATCAAATCCAGTCCGACGTCCTCAAATCCGGCCCGGCGCGCGTCCGCAAGCGCCGCGTGCGCTTGTCCGGCCGAGTGGATTCGGCCGAGCATTCTCAGATTTTTTTCCTGAAAAGACTGAACCCCCAGATTGAGGCGGGTAACGCCGGCCGACCGGAACCCGCTGAGTTTTTGTGAATCGACCGTTCCCGGGTTGGCCTCGAGCGTCACTTCCGCCGATCCGGCCAGGCGCAATCGGGAAGCAATGGCATCGATGATTCTCCCGACCTCCGCCGGGTCGAGGATCGACGGCGTGCCACCGCCGAAATAGAGGGTGTCGAATTCCAGCCGCCCCGGTTCGGCCGCGGCGATATCGGCGGAAAGCGCTTCGAGAAACAAGGGTTTTAAATTCAGGTCGGTAATCGAAAAAAAGTCGCAATAAACACACTTGCGGACGCAAAACGGAACGTGGACATAAATGCCGCCGACCGAGGAGACAAGCGGTTCATTCATAATGGGCCCGGCGCCGCGCCTCCTGCTTCTACCGCCAGCCGCCGATCAGGTGCATGTGCAGGTGAAAGATGACCTGTCCGCCGCCGCGCTCCACGTTGACCAACAGCCGGTAGCCGTCCTGCGCAATGTTGAAGCGCAGAGCCATTTCCTGGGCCGCCCGAAACAGCTCGCCAAGGATCGGCGCGTCGTCCGCCGCCAGGTCGTTGACGCTGCGGATGTGCCTGCGCGGCACGATCAGCAGGTGCACCGGCGCCTGGGGCCGGATGTCCCGGAAGACGATCAGCTGGTCGGTGGCGTGCAGGATGTCGGTGGGGGTCTCACCCCGAGCGATCCGGCAAAAAACGCAGTCCTTCTGCATGGCTCATCCGCTCTTTTTCCGTTTGGACGGGGTGGTCACCATCGCCTTCCGCCGCTTGGGCAGCGCAGCGGCCAAAACGTCAGCGGGCATTTTCCACGGCCCGGCCCGCGTCGGGGCCTGCAGGCAGCGTTTCAGCTCCTTGAGGTAGCGTGCCCGCGGGATTTCCCTTGCCCCCATGCGCTGGAGATGTCCGGTGGTCACCTGGCAATCGATGAGATCGAAGCCTTCGACTTTCAAGTAGGCCGCTAGGGCGGCCAAGGCCACCTTCGAGGCATTCGCCTCCCGCGTGAACATGGATTCGCCGAAGAAGCCGGACCCGAGCGACACACCGTACAATCCGCCGGCCAGAAGCTCTCCGCTCCACGTTTCGACCGAGTGCGCGAACCCCATGCAGAACAGGTCGCAGTAAGCCTGGATCATGTCCGGTACGATCCAGGTGCCTTCGGATCTTCCGGCGCGCACGGTCGCGCATTCGCGGATGACGGTTTCAAATGCCTGATCCATCGTGACCCGGAAATGGCCGCGACGGATGACTTTTTCGAGCGAACGCGACAGGCGGAATTCCAGGGGATAGAGCACCAGCCGAGGGTCTGGAGACCACCACAGAATGGGCTCATCGTCGGAGTACCAGGGGAAGATCCCCATGCGATAGGCCAGCAGCAGGCGCTCCCGGCTTAGGTCTCCTCCGACGGCGAGCAGCCCCTCCGGGGTCGCCAGTCGGGGCGGGGGAAAGGTGAGGGCCTCCGAAAGAACAAAAACCGGCATGGAGAAATCAGTCGAATCGAAAGGCGACTTGGTCCGCCTCGATGTCGAGCATCAGTTCGCCGCCTTTCTGCAGCTGACCGAAAAGGATTTCATCGGAAAGCTTGTTCTTGACCTCGGTCTGGATCACACGCGCCAGGGGCCTCGCCCCATAACGTGGGTCATAGCCTTTTTGAGCCAGCCAGCTCCGCAGCGCCGGCGAGTAGTTCAAGCGGACTTTCTTCGGCGCCAGCTGATCGTTGAGTTCCTTCATGAACTTGTCAACCACTCTTTCCATGATCGCGGTGCTGAGCGGGTTGAAAGAAATGGTGTCGTCCAGTCGGTTGCGGAACTCCGGGCTGAACATCTGCTCGATGGCCTTCTGGCCTTTGGAGCGCGTGTCGCGATGCATGTCGCCGAAACCGATGGTCTGGGCGCTCATCTCGCGGGTGCCGGCGTTGGACGTCATCATGAGAATCACATTGCGGAAATCGGCTTTTTTGCCGTTGTTGTCGGTCAGCGTGGCGTGGTCCATCACCTGCAACAGGATGTTGAAGAGGTCCGGATGCGCCTTTTCGATTTCGTCCATCAGCAGGACCGAGTGGGGGTGCTTGCGGATGCCGTCGGTCATCAGCCCGCCCTGGTCGAAACCGATGTAGCCCGGCGGCGCACCGATCAGTCGCGCCACGGCGTGCTTCTCCATGTATTCGCTCATATCGAAGCGAATGAACTCCACCCCTAAGATCAGGGCCACCTGGCGGGCCACCTCGGTCTTGCCGACACCCGTCGGGCCCGTGAACAAAAAGCAGCCGATGGGCTTACCGGGAATTCCCAGCCCGGCCCGCGAACGCTTGATCGAGGTGACCAGGGCGCGAATGGCATCGTCCTGTCCGAAGACCACTTCCTTGAGCCTTGTCTCCAGGTTCTCAAGTTTGGTGCGATCGGATGTGGAAACGCTCTGCGTGGGAATGCGGGCCATCTTGGCCACGATCTTTTCGATGTCGGACGGATGGATCTTCTTGCGCCCGGCCGCCCCGGACAGCCGCACGTAGGCGCCGGCCTCATCCATCACATCAATCGCCTTGTCGGGCAGATAGCGGTCGTTGAGGAATTTGGCCGACAGCTCAACCGCCGATTTCAGCGCGCTGTCGGTATACTCGATCCCATGATGCTCCTCGTAGCGCGAACGCAAGCCTTTGAGGATCTGTATGCTTTCGCTGACCGGCGGCTCGGGCACCTCGATTTTCTCGAAGCGCCGCGACAGGGCGCGGTCTTTTTCAAAGTGGTTCTTGAACTCCTCGTACGTGGAGGATCCGATGCAGCGGATCTCGCCGCTGGTCAACACCGGCTTGAGGATGTTGGAGGCATCCATCGACCCGCTGCTGGTGGCGCCGGCGCCTACGATGGTGTGGATTTCATCAATGAAAAGAATCGAATGGGGGCGGCGTTTCAGCTCGGTGATGACCCCTTTGAGCCGCTGTTCGAAGTCTCCGCGGAACTTGGTCCCGGCAAGCATGCCGCCCAAGTCGAGGGCGTAGATGTGGACCTCTTTCAACAAATCGGGCACATCGCCCTTGGCGATTTTCTGGGCGAGCCCTTCGGCCAAGGCGGTCTTCCCGACGCCCGGATCGCCGACGAACACGGGATTGTTCTTGCGCCGGCGGCAGAGTACCTGCATGGTGCGCTCGATCTCGGTTGGGCGGCCGATGAGGGGGTCCAGCTTGCCCTGACGGGCTTGGCGCACCAAATCCGTGGTGTACATCTCCAGCGCGCTGCTCTTGCGTCGCCGCTCCTCCGTCCCGGGGCTTGCTTCCGGCTGCTCGCGTTCCTGGTAGGAGGTCTTGGGGATCTTGTGCGAGATGTAGTTGAGCACATCGAGCCGCGTCACGCCCTCGGTGCTCAGGAAATACTCGGCGTGGGAGTCTTTTTCCAAGAAAATGGATGCCAGGATGTCGCTGACCGACACTTCGCCCTTGTCGGCGGAACGGGCGTGGCTGACCGCCCGCTGGATCACCCGTTGAAACCCGATCGTCTGCTGCAGGACATATTCACTGCCTTCAGGGATCTTTTCGATCTTTTCTTGGAAAAAGGCTTCCAGGTTTCCCAGGATGGTTTCGACATTGCCTCCGCAGTTCTCGACGATTTCGATGCCGCTTTGCTCGTACAGGATGGCGAACAGGATATGCTCGACGCTGACATATTCGTGGCGGCGTTTTTTGGCCTCGCGAACGGCGAAACCCAGAGTGGCCGACAATTCCTTGCTGATCATATGCTTAATCTCTTTCCATGGTGCACTTGAGCGGGAACCCCTTCTCGCGGGAGAGGCTGTCCACCATGTCGATCTTGGTTTCGGCGATTTCGCGCGGATAGAGCCCGCACACGCCGAACCCGTTACGATGGACGTTCAGCATGATCCGATGCGCGTCCCCATCGGACTTGTGGAAAACATGTTTAAGCACCTCCACGACGAAATCCATGGTGGTGTAATCGTCGTTGAGCAGTACCACCTTGTACAGGGGCGGCTCATCGAGCTGGGTCTCCTGATCCGAACGGACCTCGTCCTCGTATTGCGGTCGCTGTTCACTCATGGATCCCTCTGCATACGGCCCTGCCGACCTCCGGAGAAAGGCGCCCTTCTCGGTCCTTCATTATAATCACTGGGGCGAGTTCTTGTAAAGAGATCCTCTGTCCGGATCGGCTCACCGCCCGCAGCATTTCTTGAACTTTTTGCCGCTGCCGCACGGGCAGGGAGAATTGCGGCCGACTTTGTCCTGGCTGCGCTGGGCCGGTGCCTTGCGCGCGGGTTCTCCCCCGCCGGAGAATGTGAGCCGCTGCTCTCTGGGTCGCTGGAGGGTTTCCATGCGTTCCGGCGCCGCGATCTGGATGCGGAACAGGATGGCCAGCGTCTCTTCTTCGATGCGGTCCATCAGGTTTTGGAACATTTCGAAACCCTCTTTTTTGTATACCAGCAGGGGGTTCTGCTGGGCGTAGCCCCGCAACCCGATGCCCTCCTTGAGATGGTCCATGGACAGCAGATGGTCTTTCCAGAGGTTGTCGACAGTCTGGAGCATGACCACATGCTCGAGCCGCCGGTAGTTATCGGCCCCGATCAGCGCCTCCCGGCCCTCGTAGACCCGAACGGCCTCCTCGGCGAGCATGCCCGTCAAGTCGTCGGGGGTCATGGCCTCCACGCTCTCCGGCCGGAGGCGTTCGGGTCGGAAATTGAATTGTTTGTAGACCGCATCGGAGATCGCCTTCAGGTCCCAGTACTCGGGATGAGCCTTTTCCGCTGCGAACGTATCGGCGATTCGGCCCGCGGTTTCCCGGATCATGTCCATGATCTCCGGCCGGAGGTCCTTGCCCATCAGGATCTCCCGGCGCTGGGCGTAAATGACCTCGCGCTGCTGGTTCATCACGTCGTCGTATTCGATCAGATGCTTGCGGATGTCGAAGTTGTGCCCCTCGACCTTGGATTGGGCGTTTTCAATCGCCCGGCTGATCAGGGCGTGCTCGATGGGCTCGCCTTCCTGCATACCGAGCTTTTCCATGAAGCCCGTGATGCGCTCGCCGCCGAAAATGCGCAGCAGATCGTCCTCCAGCGCGAGATAAAAGCGCGAGGACCCCGGATCGCCCTGCCGCCCCGACCGGCCCCGCAGCTGATTGTCGATGCGGCGCGACTCGTGCCGTTCGGTGCCGAGGATGTGCAGCCCGCCCCGTTCCACCACTCCGTCCCCCAGCACGATGTCGGTGCCGCGGCCGGCCATGTTGGTTGAGATCGTCACCGCGCCGCGCTGCCCCGCCATGGCCACGATCTGCGCCTCCTTTTCGTGGTGTTTGGCGTTCAGCACCTCGTGCGGAATGCCCCGGGCCTTGAGCTTCCGGCTCAACTGTTCGGAGACGTCGATGGAGATGGTGCCCACGAGCACCGGCTGGCCCTTGGCGTGCAACTGCACGATCTCGTCCAGCACGGCTTCATATTTCTCCCGCTTGGTTTTGTAAATCACGTCGGCATTATCGATGCGGATCATGGGCCGGTGGGTGGGAGCCACCATGACGTCCAGGTTGTAAATTTTCTTGAATTCGGCCGCCTCCGTGTCGGCCGTGCCGGTCATGCCCGCCAGCTTCTGGTACATCCGGAAGTAGTTTTGGAAGGTGATGGTGGCCAAGGTCTGGTTCTCGTTTTCGATCTTGACCTCTTCCTTTGCCTCCAGCGCCTGGTGCAGGCCCTCGCTGTAACGCCGGCCGGGCATGAGGCGGCCGGTGAACTCATCGACGATGATCACCTCACCGTCCTTGACGATGTAGTCCACGTCGCGCTTGAAAAGCGCGTGGGCCTTGAGGGCCTGGTTGATGTGGTGCAGCAGTTCGATGCAGCGCGGGTCGTAGAGGTTCTCCACCTGCATCAGTTTCTCGCAGCGGGCGACGCCCTCCTCGGAAAGGGTCGAGGTGCGCGCCTTTTCATCCACGCTGAAGTCCCGGTCGCGAACGAGCCGCGGAATGAGGCTGTTCACCTGGTAGTAGAGATCGGTCGACTTTTCGGCCGGCCCGGAGATGATGAGCGGGGTGCGGGCCTCGTCGATCAGAATGCTGTCCACCTCGTCCACGATGGCATAGCTGAGCTCGCGCTGAACCAGCGAGCGGCGTTCGAACTTCATGTTGTCCCGCAGGTAGTCGAAGCCGAACTCGTTATTGGTGCCGTAGGTGATATCCGCGGCATAGGCCGCCTGGCGTTCAACGTCGGTCAGGCCGTGCAGGATCGTGCCCACCTGCAATCCGAGAAACCGGTAGATGTGACCCATCCATTCGGTGTCACGGCGGGCCAGATAGTCGTTGACCGTCACGATGTGCATGCCCTTGCCGCTCAAGGCATTCAGATAGGCGGGCAGCGTCGCCACGAGGGTTTTGCCCTCGCCGGTTTTCATCTCGGCGATTTTGCCCTGGTGCAGCACCATGCCGCCGATGAGCTGAACATCGAAGTGTCGCATCTTGAGGGTCCGCACCGAGGCTTCCCGGACCGCCGCAAACGCCTCCGGCAGCAGGTCGTCCAGCGCTTCTCCGCCTTCGACGCGCTCCCTGAAACGGCCGGTCTGGGCGCGAAGCTCCGCGTCACTCATGGCCTGCATCGCAGCCTCGAGGGCGTTGATGCGATCCACCGCCGGCTGGAGCCGCTTCAGTTCCCGCTCGTTCTTGCTGCCGAACACCTTGGTGAGCAACTTCATGACCATGGAACCAGAATTCCTCTCTGAAAAAAATAAGTTCGAACCGTTTCAATTATAACAGATCCTGAACGGGTCTCAACCTTTTCGTTGCGACGCATTCGGCCGGCAGGGCAAGCCCGGGGGGTTCCAACGAGGCCGAGCATCGGCTGGCCGCCGCTGGCAAAGGGCGGCATGCGCCGATGCTCGCCATGGCACCGCGATTCGCCTGCCGAGGGGGGACCGCCTTCAGTTCAGGAAGTATTTTTCGGGGTTGACGGGAACTCCGTGGAGGGCCACCTCGTAATGCAGGTGGGGGCCGGTGCTGCGGCCGGTGCTGCCCACCAGGGCGATGGAGTCCCACCGGCGCACTTTTTCGCCCTGGAGTTTCAAAAACCGGCTGCAGTGTCCGTAAGTCGTCG
Organism: uncultured delta proteobacterium; assembly: GCA_963700055.1. Classification (GTDB taxonomy): domain Bacteria; phylum Desulfobacterota; class Desulfobacteria; order Desulfobacterales; family SpSt-501; genus SpSt-501. Next base: position 159,038 of record CAVOWH010000007.1, read on the forward strand.
TAATGCCATGGCCGTGGTCGATGATGATGGTCTTGCCGAGCAGGCCCTTGTCGCCGGCAAACGTGACGATCCCGGCGGCGCTGGCATAAATGGGGGTTCCCTCCCGCGCGGAGATGTCGTAGCCCTTATGGAATTCGCGGACGTTGGTAAAGGGCGATAAGCGGTATTCGAAGCGCGACGTCACCAAATGCTCCGTGTCCGGATCGATTGGCCGGATGGTGGGGATGGAGGCCAGCAGCCCCCGCTGGTTTTCGATGTGAGCGACCAACGAACTGAAATGGTTCTCTTGGTTCAGGGCGGCCAACGTCAGCTGATCCACTTGGGAGTGCATCTCACGCACCAGGCTGTTGCGCTGTTCGCCGAGCGCCATCTTCGGATCCAGCGTTCGGGGGATCGGACCTCCGACGCCGAAGAGGTGGCTGGTATCCGGCCGCTTGTCGAGATCGGCCATCACCCGGATCTTCTTCTCGAACTCGTTAAGCGCCAGCAGCTTTTCCTTGAGGATGTTGATTTCCTGTGAAAAGTCGCTGATCTGCTGGCGCTGGATCTGAATTTCTTCGCGCTGGTTGGCGAGAATGCCGGAAGATTCCTGATCGCGCTGTTGCACCTGGCGCTCCCCGGTTTTCAACCGCAGATAATCGTATCCCATTAAGCAGCTCAATCCCAGCAGGACCCCTGCCAGAACGGCCATCCAGCGCAGCGTCGCGCGCGAAGCGCAGAATTGCTTCGCCGCAGCGCCGGAATTCGTCAAGACGACCAACGAAATCTTCTTGCGCATGGATCTCCGCCCTCGCCTATCAGGACTCGCTGCCCTGCGATTTCAGCTTGACCCTCCGCAACAATGAAAAACCTTCGGGCACCATCACCCGAAGGTTTATGTCGACGCATCGGCAACCCGGCTGTCTGGGCCAAGCGGCGTTAGACCCGTGGCTTTGCGCCGTCATCTTTCGGTGACCTTGCCTTTTCGAAACGCAGCGTAGAGGTGTTTATAGAAATCTCGGCATAGCCTTGTCAATACTTTAGTACATGAGGCCCTCGACCGGCCGAACGGGTCAGGCAATCCCCAGCTTGAACTTCAACGACTTAAGCGTGTTTTTCATCAGCATCGTGATGGTCATGGGCCCTACGCCTCCGGGGACCGGCGTGATCCAGCCCGCGACCTGCTTGGCGGCGTCGAAGTCGACATCCCCTTTCAGGATGGCCACCTTCTGGCCGGTTTTCTCGCTCACCTTCTCGCCCACCCGGTTGACGCCCACGTCGATCACACAGGCGCCTGACTTGATCCACTCGGGCTTCACCAGGCCGGGCACACCGGCGGCCACGATCAGGATGTCGGCCCGCTTGCAGTGCGAGGCCATGTCCTTGGTTCCAGTGTGAATCACGGTCACCGTCGCATTCGCACCCTTGGCCTTTTGCAGCATCATATTGGCAATCGGTTTGCCGACGATGTTGGAGCGCCCCACGACGACCACTTCGGCGCCGTCCGTCGGAACCCCGGAGCGCACGATGAGTTCCTGGATGCCGGCCGGAGTGCAGGGGGGAAATCTCACTTCCGATCCGCCGATCATCAGGCGCCCCACATTCACGGGGTGGAAGCCGTCCACATCCTTGTCCGGGTCGATGGCGTTCAGCACCTTTTTCTCGTTGACCTGTTTGGGCAGCGGCAGCTGCACCAAAATGCCGTGGATCGATTCGTCCTGGTTGTATTTGTCGATCAGGGCCAGAAGATCGCCCTCGGCCAGCGTGACCGGCTGGTTGTCCTGGATTTCTTTGAACCCCAGCCGGTGGGCCGTTTTTATCTTGAGCGTCACGTAGGACACCGATGCCGGGTTTTGGCCGACCAGAATCGTCACCAGGCCGGGAACCACCCCGTGCTTGGCCTGGATCGCCTTGACCTCCGACGCCAGCTCTTCGAGGATGGTTTCACGAATCTCGGTACCCATGATCAGTTTGGCTGTCATTTTCTCCTCCTTTTCTCACGTTTGAAGTTTAAGGTGGGAGGTTTAAGGTTTGGCCGAAGGCCGGGGGGTTCCCGTTAACCTTTAAACCTTAAACCCGTTGTCAAAGCGCGAACGGCATCTGGTCCAAACCGGCGGTTTCAGCAAGCCCGAACATGAGGTTCATGTTCTGGACGGCCTGACCGGCCGCGCCCTTGCCCAGGTTGTCGATGGCCGACATGAGGATCAGACGGCGGTTGCGCTCGTCCAAAACGAATCCGATATCACAGTAGTTCGTACCCCGCACATGCAGCGTGTCGGGCGGGGCCCCCGGCGGACGCAGCCGCACGAACGGGCGGCCGGCGTAAAACGCCGTCAGGCAGTCCTGAACCGTCTGGACCGTCATTGCCCCGCAGGGGCGCGCATAGATGGTGGTGAGCATCCCCCGGGTCATCGGAACCAGATGCGGCACGAAGGTGATCTGAACGGGCCGGCACGCCTCCCGGCTCAATACCGTCTCCATCTCCGGCGCGTGGCGGTGAGCCGCCACCTTGTAAGCCTTGCAGGATTCGTTGACCTCGCAATAGTGCACGGCAAGGGAGGGGGAACGGCCGGCTCCGCTCACGCCGGATTTGCAGTCGGCCACGATGCCGTCCAAATCCACCAGCCCGCTTTTTATCAGGGGGATCAGCGGGAGAAGCACGCTGGTGGGATAGCAGCCCGGGTTTCCGACCAGCCGGGCGGAGGCGATGGCGGCGGAATAGACCTCGCTTAACCCGTAGACGGACTCCTTCAAAAGCTCCGCAGAGGCATGCGGCTGATAGACCGCCTCGTAGACCCCGGCCTCGTTGAAGCGAAAATCGGCCGAAAGATCGATCATTTTCCGGTCCCGCTTGAGAATTTCGGGGGCGATACGCATCGGCAGCTTGTGGGGCAGGGCCGTAAAGACAACGTCGGCGGCCGCGCAGATGCGGTCGTCGTTCAGCTCCTCGCAGACGAGGTCCACCCGGCCGGCCAGGGAGGGAAATACACGGTCGAAACGCTGGCCGGCGAATTGCCGGGAGGTGATCATGGCAAGGTGAACGCTGGGATGGCCGGTCAACAGCCGGACGAGTTCGGCCCCGGCATATCCCGTTGCGCCGGCGACGGCGGCTCGGATCATCGCAGCTCTCCTGAGGATGAACGTTCGCTTATCGCAGGCTTATTTAGCAGAGGCCGGTGGGAAGTTCAACCTAAACATTCATGGCCGTCCAGGCGGCCCTGAATGTTTATAGGCGACTGGATAATTGCGCCGTTAGTTGGGGATCGATATCCACGCAGGATCAGCCGCTGGCGCCTTCAAGGGCGACCACCCACCCGGAAGGGAGGTCGTCCAGACACAGCGGCGAGACGACCGCGCGCAGCATGCGGCCCTTGAGCCCCACGAAAAAGGCGCTGTGGCCGGAATGGCAGCGGCGCGTCGTGGCTTTCAAGGCGCTGATCAACTCTCCGGACCGGTTCGGCGGAAAGGCATCCCAGATGGGCCGGTTGAGCAGATCCACAAGGGATAGGTCGACGATGGACAGGGCCGCCGCGTTGGCGTTGATGATCCGCGTGTCCTTGTCGAGGATGAACACCCCGACGCCCAGGCAGTTGACCGCGGCCTGATAAAATTCCAGCGAACCCAGCAGCTCTATGGCGTCCCGGCGCGGAAAAACCCCGCCGGTTTGCAGAATTTTTTTCTCGCCCGGCGGCGGCCCCGGCCGGCCCTCAAGGCCGGCGATGAAGTCGTTCAACTGAATGGCCAGCTTGGCGATGGGCCCTTTGGCGATGAAGTAGTCTGCGCCGATCTCTTCGAGGTCGTCCATCTGCTCGACGAGCGTGCCGGACAAGGCCACCAGCGGAAAGCGGCTGCCGTTGAATTTGCGACGAACGACCTGGAAAAACTGCCGGCCGTCAACCTTGGGCATGACCAGGTCGGCGAAAAGAATATCATAGGGGCCTTCATCCAGGCAGGCGATTCCTTGCTTGCCGTCGTAGGCCTTGCACACCTGATAGCCTCGTTTCTCCAGCAGGCCGGCCAAAAACTCGACGAAGAAAAAATCACTGTCGACCACCAATGCTTTCCGGGTCATGGAATCCTTCCTGGAACACCGTTCGTGCGAACAAGCCGCCCGAGTTCTTTGAATTCTGTATTTCAAGCCCCTTCAAACTAAAATCCCCCGACGGGGGATTTTAGGGGATTTTATTCGACGCACACTCGGCGGACCTCGCGAATCGTGGTAATCCCGCTGATGGTCTTGCGAATCCCATCCTGCTTCAGGGTCGTCATTCCGTCCCTGGCGGCCTGTTGCGCCAAATCGTGGGAGGTGGCGTTCTTCTTGATTAAAATCTTTACCTCGGAGGTGGCCTCCATCAGTTCATGAATCCCGATACGGCCCTTGAACCCCGAGCCGTTGCATTTCTCACACCCGACGGAGCGCTTCAGATTGAATCCGGCCCCATAGCTGAACCCGGCCCGGTCAAAGGCCTCCCGGCCGTAATCGGTGCGCAAGTCTTCAAACTCTTCCTCGGAGGGATGGTAGGATTCGATGCAATTGGCGCATAGACGCCGCACCAGCCGCTGGCCCAGCACGCCGAGAAAGGCGTCGGAGATATTTAGGGCGTTCATGCCCATTTCCAGCAAGCGGGTCAGGGTTTCAGGCGCGTTGTTCGTGTGCAGCGTGGAAAGCACCAGGTGGCCGGTCAGCGCTGCTTCCAGGGCAATGGAGGACGTTTCGCGGTCGCGCATCTCACCGATCATGATGATATCCGGGTCGAGCCGCAGCAAGCCGCGCATGATGCGTGCGAAATCCAGTCCGATCTTGGGGCGCACCTGCACCTGACGCAGCCCCGGCTGGGTGATCTCGACCGGGTCTTCCGCCGTCCAGATTTTGACCCCCGGCTGGTTGATGTGCCCCAGGACGGCATGCAGCGTCGTCGTCTTGCCGGAACCGGTCGGTCCGACGCAGAGGATCATTCCGTAAGGGCGGACGATCAATTTTCTCAGTACGCTCAGGTTGCGCTCGTACAGACCGATCTCGTCGATCTTGAGAGAGCTGGTACGGGTCAGGATGCGCAGCACGGCATCTTCGAATTTGCCGACCGTTGGCATGGTGGAAAGGCGCAGTTCGAACTCCTGAATCCCCTTGCGCCGGAGCTTGATCTTTCCGTCCTGGGGCAGGCGTTTTTCGGCGATGTCCAGCTCGGCCATGATCTTCAACCGCGAGATGATCGCCGGCGCCATGGCATTCGGCACCTGAATGTACTCATGGCAGACCCCGTCGGTTCGGAAACGAATGGTGGTCTTGCGCGTGATTACCGAAGGCTCGATATGGACGTCGGAGGCGCTGTTGCGGAAAGCGGTCACCAGGATCTGGTCGACGAATTTAACTACTTGACTCGAGGATTCGTCCAGGCCGCTGCGGTCGTCGTGCAGGTCCTCCTCTTCCTCGAAGCTGACGTCGGGGATGATCTGGTCGATGTCCTCCACCGCCGTTTCAGCCGCCTTTTCGGCCCGGGGGTCGAAGAAATGCTGGATGTACTTCTCCACGTCCTCCTTGATGGCGACGGAGATGCTGATCTTCTGATTGCCCATCAGGGCGCGGATGTGATCGGTCTTGCGCAGGTCCTTGGGGTCGTCCACCAGGATCTCGATGCCGGTCTTATCCCAGCGCAGGGGGACCCACACATAATAAAGCAGAAAGGATTTCTTCAAGTTGTTGACCAACTCGAAAGGTACCGGCAGTTCGGGGTCGAAAGTGCGGAACGTACAGCCGTAGAACAGCGACAGCGATTTGCCGATCTCCTGGATGCTGACCTTGAAACGGTCGATCAGCACGTATTCCAGACTCTTGCCGGACTTCTTGGCGATGGCCAAGGCCTCCTGCAGCTGCTGCGTGCTGATCAACTTGCTGCGCAGCAGGTAGTCGTAGCGGGAGTTGCTGGACAGCTTTGCCTGCAGCGCTTTCAGGCGGCTGGCGATTTCCGGATCGGCCGCGTCCATCTCGACCGCCGCCTGATAAAGTTCAAAGGATAGATCGTGCATCTCCTTGTGCTCCATCTGCTGGCCGAGCCAGAATTGGATGTGAGCCGTCTCCTTGTCGCCCAGGCTGAGCTTGTAGACGATCTTGTAGGCCTTTTTTACCACCTCGGCTGGTTCCAAAATATCCAGCAGACAGGCCAAATAATCGCGGATGATTTTCCCCGGCAGACCATCCGACTTGAGGGCGTCGCAGGCGGCAGGGTCCACCGCCAGCAGTTTTTCGTATTCCGCCGCCGCTTCCTCCATGAGACCGAGCTCTTTCAAGGCGGCAGCGCCGTCCATCAGGGTGGTGAAATCTTCCTGGTCCGAAAGCGCCTTCTTGAAAACCGAAATGTGCTCCGCGGAAAGACCTTTTTTCTCCGAATCCTTTTGATCCTGAATCTCCTGTTTCAGCCGATCGACCTTCTCCGACAAGGTCTGTCGGGCCTCGGGGGAAAAGGTGTTGCCGGATGCGACCACCTGCTGATAGAGCTCAAGGGCCTCTTCAACCATCCCCATGGCGTAGCAGGTTTCCGCCTCCTTGATTCTCAAGTCCGCATTCGATGGGCTGGAAGCCTGGGTCTGATTCATTTTGCCGTATTCCATCTCCGCTGAAAAATGGGCACACCTTGAGGTCGGCCGGGCCGCGTCGGGCCCTGAGGCGCTGGGCAGACGAAAGCGATTTATATGAGTCCTATCGGTTGTTTGAGGATTAACTTTAGACCTTTGGAACACCGCCGGGCGGTTTCCAAACCGAGAAATTTTTGCTATGATAAGACGATGTTGGTTCTTTTTTCCGAGCGCCGTACGCCTTGAGCCGGGCACCTGGAGGAGGAGATTCCCATGCCGGTTTACGAATATGAGCACCTGAGCCGCCCCTGTGATTGGGGGCAGGTATTCGAACAGCGCCAGTCCATGGCCGACCCCTCCCTGGGTCGCTGCCCGAATTGCGGCAGGCCGGTCAGCAAACGCGTGTCCCGCATCAACATCAACACCCCCAAGACCAACAGCGAACTCAAGGACCTCGGGTTCACCAAGCTCGTGCGCCGCGACGACGGGGTCTACGAAAACGTCACCGCCCGCAGCGGCGACAGCCGCTACATGGTGCGCGGTCGGCAGGATACCCTGCCGAATGTAAAAAGGACTATAAGCGATTGAGAACAGCGGCTAGGATCCGAAAAAATCAACAACGTTTGGGAGCTTGGCCCAAAAGCTGAATCAGCAGAAAAGCCCGGATACGTGCGCGTGGTGGAGGTTCTCGGCAAAGCAGAGAAAAGCAAGGCCGCGTGAGCGCAAAACACTCACCGGGTAGATCACATCAATTTTTCAGGACAAATGGGAGCAAAAAGATATCGATCGCATCATCGACAAGCATATTGCATATAAAAAACTTAAGAATTAAATAAAGCAATTGCCTACTATTTTTAAAATTTAAAAATAAAAAAATGCCGGCTCAGGTGCAATTCCCTGCCGGCATTTCCGGAGCTGCCGGACGGATTATTTCTTCAACTTGACCACAAGAAACCCGGCATTTTTTCGCCAGACGAACAGATTGACAGCGCCGTCCTTGGAAATTTTCTTGAGCACCTCAGTGTAGTCCTTAACGGATTCGACGGCGTGGTGGTTGACCTCTTTGATGATATCCCCCATCCGGACCCCGGCCTCGTCCGCCTGGCTGCCGCTCTGCACATCGATCACGATCACTCCGGACGATTCGCGGATGTTGAAGCGCTGCGCGATTTCGGGCGTCAGGCCGGAAACCCGCATTCCAAGCTGGTCTTCGCGCTTTTCGGGAGCCTCGCTGCGCGCGGCCACCTTGCCGTCGTCGCGCTTGGCGATCTTCACCGTGAAGATCTTCGACTGACCGTCGCGGATCACCTTGAGCTTGGCGCTCTGGCCGACCGGAATGCCCGCCACCAAGCTGGTTAACTGCCGGGTGGATTCCACTTTTTGGCCGTTGACCTCCACGATGATGTCCTTGGGTTTGATACCGGCGCCATCCGCCGGATCGCCCTTGAACACGTCGGCCACGAAAACGCCCTTTTTGGCTTCGATGCCGTAATAGTCGGCCATCTCCTGGTTGACGTCCTGGATCGCTACCCCGAGCCAACCGCGGGTCACTTCACCGCCGGCTTTTAGCTGGGCGATGACCCCTTTGGCTAAATTGATGGGGATGGCGAAGCCGATCCCCTGACCCGAGGCGATGATGGCGGTGTTGATGCCCACCACCTCGCCCTTCAGGTTCAACAGCGGGCCGCCGCTGTTGCCGGGGTTGATGGAAGCATCGGTCTGGATGAAGTCGTCGTAAGGACCTGAACCGATCACACGACCCTTGGCGCTGACGATCCCGGCGGTCACGGTGCGCTCCAGGCCGAAGGGGCTGCCGATGGCCATCACCCACTGGCCCACCTTCAGCTGTGCCGAGTCGCCCAGTTTGACGACCGGGAAATCCTGGCTGTTCGACTTGATTTTCAGAAGGGCGAGGTCCGTGCTTGGGTCGCGTCCGATCACCTGGGCGTCGAACTCCTTTTCATCGTCGAGCTTGACCTTGATCTGGTCGGCATCCTCGATCACGTGGTTGTTGGTGACCACATGGCCGTCCTTGTCGATGATGAAACCCGACCCCAGACTCGGCTGCTTGAACTCCCGCTGCATCTCGTCGCCAAAAAAACGCTCGAAGAATTCGTTGAACGGATTCTCGCGCCCCCCCGGCTCGCGCTGGAAATGGCGGAACACGGGCCCGCCGCCTTTCAGCGTTTTGACCGTGCGGATATTCACCACGGCCGGCCCGACCGCCTCGGCCAGCTGGCTGAAGCTCGCCGGCACCATCGGCGGCTCTACGGAGGCCGATGCCCAGGCCGACTGCGCCAGGCCGCCCCCTGATCCGCCGATGACCATCAGCCCCGCCAAGACCGCCAATGCCAGCAGCCCGGCCGCGGCATACCTGTGAAAGGACCCCTCACGCCCGAAAACCATTTTCTTTAATTCCTCCTTTGGCGACCTCGGATCACGGTCGCATATCCAGTGAGTCTCCACCCGCCGAGCAGGTGGCCTCAGGCTACCCCTTCAAATGATCCCGTTCACCCCCGATCGGTAGAGCCTCTTCGGGTCCTCCACCATGAGGCGAGGGTTTAAGCCGGCAACTGAATATAAGAGCGGCCTTGGACTTTGCCAATCCAGGCCTCCCCGCGCGTGCCTTGACATGTGGTGCTTAATTTTCTATAGCCGGAAGCCCGGTTCGGCCAATTCTTTTCGAGGAGCAAGATCGAATGATCCGTGTCGAAAACCTGACCAAGTATTACGCTGATGTCTGCGCGGTGGACCGGATCTCGTTCGACGTCCAAAAAGGCGAGATCCTGGGCTTGTTGGGGCCGAACGGCGCCGGCAAGACCACCACCCTGCGCATGCTGACCGGGTTCCTGAAACCGACCTCCGGCCGCATTCAAGTGGGGGACTATAGCATTGAAGACCGGCTTCTGGAAATCAAAAAAATCCTCGGCTATCTGCCGGAGTCGGCGCCCCTCTACCATGACATGCTGGTGTTCGACTACCTGCGGTTTGTGGCCGAGCTGCGGGGCGTGGGCGCCGCCCTCAACATCGCCCGCATCCGCGAGCTCGGCGACCTGTGCGGCATCAACGAGGTCATGCACCAGCCGATCGGCGAACTTTCCAAGGGCTACCGCCAGCGCGTCGGGCTGGCCCATGCGATGATGAACGACCCGGAGGTTCTGGTGCTGGACGAGCCCACCTCCGGACTGGACCCCAACCAGATCGTGGAGATCCGGGAGATCATCCGCCGCATCGGCAAGGCCAAGACCGTCGTTTTCTCGACCCACATCCTGAGCGAGGCCGAGGCGACCTGCGACCGCGTGGTCATCATCCACCGCGGGAAAATCGCCGCCGACAGCAGCACGGTGCGCTTGAAGGAAACCTTGGGAGGCCGCAGCCAGATCCACCTGACGTTGGCGGGAGCCGATGCCGCCGCCGTGCAGCAGGAGCTCGCCGCGGTTCCGGGCGTGACGCGCCTGGACCTGCTCGATCCGGTGAACGGCGCGATCCGCCTGGTGCTCAGCTGCGACGCGTCCCGCGATCCGCGTGCCGACCTCTACCACCGTATCCGCCAGACGAACTGGACCCTGCTCGAATTCCACCAGGAGACCCTGAGACTCGAGGATGTCTTCAGGGAGCTCACCAAGGAGGGCTGACATGCGCCACGCCCTGTGTATCGGCCGCAAAGAATTCAACGCCTACTTCACCGCGCCCATCGCCTACATCGTCATTGCGATCTTCCTGCTGGTGACGGGCTGGTTTTTCTTTTCCACCTTTTTCCTGCTCAACCAGGCCAACCTCCGGAACTTCTTCGGGCTGCTGCCCACCGTCTTTGCTTTCGTGGTGCCGGCCGTCACGATGCGCCTGTTTGCGGAGGAATTTAACATCGGCTCCTACGAGACGCTGCTGACCCTGCCGGTGCGCTTCAGCGAGGTCATCCTCGGCAAGTTCGCCGCCGCGGTCGCCTTTGTGGCGGCGATGCTGGTGCCGACCATCGCCTATCCGATCACCGTCGCCGCGCTGGGCACGCTCGACTGGGGCCCGGTCGTCGGCGGGTATCTGGGCGCGGTGTTTCTGGGGGCGGCCTTTGCCGCCATCGGCTTGTTCGCCTCGGCGCTCACCCGCAACCAGATCGTCGCCTTCATCATCGGCCTGGCGATCTGTTTCAGCCTGACGCTGGTCGACCAGATGGCCTTTTTTCTGCCCCAGTCCTTTGCGCAAGCCCTCTCCTATCTGGCGGCGGACGTCCACTTCCAGAACATCGCCAGGGGCATCATCGACACGCGCGACGTGGTTTACTTTTCGAGCGTCTGCTTTCTGGGCCTCTACGCCACGCACCTGGCCTTGAGGGCTCGCGATTAACCGCACAAGGATTGAAAAATGATGGGAGCCAAGCGATCCGCTGTCTATATCAAGTTCGGCCTTTACCTGCTGGTCGTGATCCTGATCAATTTGGCCGGCATCACGCTCTTCGCGCGCTTCGACCTGACCCGCGACGGCGTTTACTCCTTGTCCGAGGCCAGTCAGAAGGCGGTATCCACGCTTTCCGAGCCGCTGACCCTGCACGTCTTCTTCAGCCGCAACCTGCCCCCGCCCTACAACAGCATCGAACAGTATCTGCGGGACCTGCTGGAAGAGTACGCCCTGCGCGCCAACCGCCTTCTCAGCTATCGTTTCTACGACGTGAGCGCCGAGCCGGGCGATGGCGCGGCCGATGCCGGCGAGAACCAAAAACTGGCCAACAGCTACGGGATCCACCCGATCCAGGTCCAGGCGATCGAGAAAGACGAGGTCAAGTTCCAGCGCGCCTACATGGGCATGGCCCTGATCCACGGCGATCTGATCGAACGCATCCCGACGATTGCCACCACCGACGGCCTGGAATATCAGATCACCTCCGCCATCCAGAAGATGAACGCCAAGATCAGCGCCTTGCTGCGGCTGACCGGCAAAATCCAGGTGCGGATGTTCTTGTCGCCTTCACTGAAGGCCATCGCCCCTTGGATGGGCCTCAAGCAGCTGCCCGACCTGCCGGCCGAGATCGAACGGACCGTGAAAGCGCTCAATGCCAAGACCTACGGCCGGCTGGCCTACGAATTCAGCGAACCGCCGGCCGGCCCGGAGTTCGAGGAGGTCTCCCGCACCCACAACCTGCTGGCCCTGTCCTGGCCGGCGTCGAACGACGGCAAGATCGCGGCCGGCCGGGGTGCGATCGGACTGGTCGTCCAGTACGGAGAGCGCAAGATCAACCTGCCGCTGATCGATGTCGTCCGCATCCCGATCCTCGGCACCCAGTACAAGCTGGTGGGTATGGAGGATCTGGAGCGCATGATCAGCGCCAGCGTGGAAACGCTGATCGACATCCACACGCAGCTGGGATTCGTGGCCGACCGAGGCTCGGCGCCGCTTGCCGGCGCGGGGCCCGGCGGACCCGGCCGACCGGATGAAGGCCAGGCCTTCGGCAACCTGCGCGAACTGGTCTCGCGCAACTATTCTTTGAAGCCGGTGTCTCTGGCCGACGGCCGCATCCCCGAGGGCATCGTCTGCCTTCTGATCGTCAAGCCGCGGGAGCGCTTCAGCGAATACGACCTCTTCCAGATCGATCAGTTCCTGATGCAGGGCAAAAGCCTGGCCCTTTTCGTGGACAGCTTCGATGAAGTCCAGATGCCCGGCCAGGCCGCCTACACCCCGATCGAGACCGGTCTGGAGCCCCTGCTGGAACACTACGGCGTAAGGATTCAGCGCTCCTACGTTCTGGACGAGAACTGCTATCGCCAGGAGCTGCCGGCGCAGCTGGGCGGCGGGGAGCGGCCGATCTACTACGCGCCGCTCATCAAGAACCAGTTCATCGACCAGGAGCTCGGCTTCATGCGCAACATCAAGGGGCTGGTGGCGGTGAAGGCCTCCCCGCTTGAACTGCTGTCCGAGCGGGTCCGTGAAAACAACCTGAAGGCCTGGCGGCTGTTCGCCTCTTCGGAGAAGTCCTGGGAGATGAAGCCGCCCATCAATCTCAACCCCCTCGCCCTCAGACCGCCGCCGCGCACGGAGGAAATGCGCAGCCGGCCCCTGGCCTACCTCCTCGAGGGCGCCTTCCCCAGCTTCTTCGCCGGAAAACCCCGGCCGGTCCGCACGGTCGAGACCAGTATCGAAGGCGAGCCGGCCGACCCGGCCGCGGCCGCACCGCCGCCGGTCGACGCCGGCCAGATCGAACGCCAGGAGCCGTTCATCGCCGCGGGCAAGCCCGGCCGGATTTTCGTCATGGCATCCGCGGAAATGCTCAAAGACGTGGTGATCGACGAAACCGGGCGCGGGCCCAACGCGGTCTTTGCGCTCAATGTCCTCGATTACCTGAACGGCCGCGAGGGTATCGCCGTCATGCGCGCCAAGGAGCAGAGGTTCAATCCGCTGCACGATACCAGCGGCGGCGACAAGGCGTTCATCAAATGGTTCGCCATCGCCGGTCTGCCGCTGCTGGTCGCACTCTTTGGCACCGGCGTGTGGTTCCGCCGCAGCGCGCGCAAGCGGCGCATTCAGGAAATGTTTGCGTCGCAGCCGTGACCGTTTTTCAGTTCACATGCAAAGCCTCTGGGGGATCGTTACGGGCCGCTAAAATGAAAATGAAAAAAGAATATCTCATTCTCGGAGTCGTCATCGCCGCGCTGGCCGTTTACCTCTACCAGCGCAGCGCCGACCGCACCCATTACACCCTGCCGGTGCTGCCGGCCGTGGCAGCGGCCGATGTCAGCAAGATCCAGATGACGCGCGGCGCGGAAACCGTGGTATTGGTCCGCCGGGACGGCCGCTGGCTCATCGACCCTCCTGGCTACCCGGTAGACCCCAAGCTGGCCCAGGAGATGCTGGACACCCTCAGCGGGCTGACCCTCACGGCGCTGGTCTCCGAGTCCAAAAACTATGCCCTCTACGAACTCGACGATGCCCAAAAGGCCAACGTCAAGGCCTGGCAGGGCGACCAGCTCAAGCGCGACCTCGACGTCGGCAAGGCGGCGTCCTCCTTCCGGCACACCTTCGTGCGGATCGCCGGGGACGACCGGGTGTACCACGGCCGCGACAACTTCAGCTTCCGCTTCCGCACGCGCATCGAGGACCTGCGGGACAAGACCGTGCTCGCCTTCAACCGCCAGGACATCCAGGAGGTCCAGATCACCAAGGGCGAAACCCGTCTGGCCCTCGTGCGCACGCCCGCGCCGGCCGAAACCCCACCGGCCGGCCAAAGCCCGGCAAGCGGCTGGCAGACCGGCGACGGCCGCCCCGCGAACGGCGCCGTCATCGAGGCGCTTCTGGGCGAGCTTTCCAACCTGCAGTGCGACGGTTTCATCGACGGCCGCGATAAAGCCGCTTTCGGCGACCCGGTGTATGCGATTACCCTAAAAGGACCGCAGAGGCATTCCCTGGGCCTGTTCGCGCCAGCCGGTTCTGACAGCAAGGACCACCCCGCCGTCTCCTCCGGTAGCGCCCATCCTTTCAATTTAACCGAAGACCACGCCCGACGCCTCATGAAAAATCAGGAGGAGTTCTTGAAAAAAGAGGAGAAGAAGGAAGGCTAACAAACTC
>CAVOWH010000008.1:0-614544 GCA_963700055.1 uncultured delta proteobacterium
GACGGGGGGCTGGCTGAGATGAACATCATCGATCCGGACAATCCGATCCCCAAGTATCTCCAGATCAGCGGCTGGCTCAAAAATCTGATCCAGTCCGGGAGGTACGAAAAGGGAGGTGTCCTGCCGTCGGAAGTGGAACTCGCCCGGATCTGCCAGGTGAACCGAAATACATTGAGGCAGGCCATTTCAGAATTGACGGCTGCAGGAATTCTGCGGAAGGAAAAGGGCCTGGGGACTTTTGTCTGTGCCGAGACCCCACTGGCGATCAATCACCCGTTCAAGCGTATTTCCAGCTTCAGTGATGAGTTGCGGGAACTCGGCTTCAAAGAGAATACCAAAATCATAAAACAGGGTGCGGAAGAGGCGAAGGAGCCGGTGGCCAGGAGATTGATCCTGGGTCCGAGCGGTAGGGTTGTGGCCCTCCGCCGTCTTCGGACAGGCAACGAGACGCCGTTTATCTATGAGGAGAGCTATCTTCCCTACCATCCCTTTAAAAAAATTCTCGGGATGGATCTGACCGGTTCGGTGCACCAAATCATTTTTGAATGCTTCAATGTCACGCTGGCCCGATCCACCCAGACGATCCAGGCGGTGAATCTGAAGGGTCGTATCGCCTCCCATCTGAAGGTTCCGGAAAATACGGCGGCTTTTTTTATGGAAAGCCTGACCTATGACGAAAACAATATCCCGGTGGAACTTCTCTATTCTTATTACCGGGGAGACAAGCACGTTTTTGAGGTTGAACTGGGCCGATACTTTATAAAGGACTGAATCATGCGCGACAGTGCACAGGTTGTCATTATCGGTGGCGGCATCGTGGGGTGCAGCATTGCCTACCATCTGACCAAACTGGGATGGACGGATGTCCTCATCGTGGAAAAGGGCGAGTTGACCAGCGGCTCCACCTGGCATGCGGCGGGTCTGGTGGGACAGCTCCGTTCCCACCGGAACGTGACGCGGATGCTTCAGCACAGCGTCAGCCTCTACGAGACGCTGGAGGCGGAGACGGGCCTCACCACCGGCTGGAAACGCTGCGGCTGTCTGCATCTGGCCAGCACGGAGGATCGGCTCTTTGAGCTGAAAAAAGGGGCCACCACGGCGCGCAGCTTCGGCTTGGAGATGCACATGATCACGCCTTCCGAGGCGCTGAAAATCTTCCCGATCCTCGATATGGACGGAATCATCGGCGCGGCCTTCATGCCCTCTGACGGCCAGGCGGATCCGAGCGGCCTGACCATGGCGCTGGCCAAAGGGGCAAAGAACCGCGGCGCCACGGTGGAGCAGAAGACCCGCGTTACCGGTTTCGAGATCAAGGACAACCGCGTTTGCGCCGTCCTGACCGACCGGGGAACGGTCCGGTGCGAGACGGTCGTCAACGCCGCGGGGATATGGGGCCGGGAGATCGGCCGGATGATGGGCGTCAACATCCCGTTGGTTCCGTTTCAGCACCAGTACCTGGTGACGGAGGCCATCGAGGGGCTGCCGCCGGGTCTGCCGACGCTGCGAGACAAGGACAGCCTGCTCTACTACAAGGAGGAGGTCGGAGGGCTCGTCATGGGCGGCTACGAACGGGACGGCATCCCCTGGGCGATTCATGGAATTCCCAAGGGCTTCACCCAGGAGCTGCTGGAGCCGAATTTCGATCAGTTCGAGTCTATTTTCCAGGCGGCCGTCAAGCGGACGCCCTGCCTCGGCGCGACCGGGATTGTGCGCCTGTTTAATGGGCCGGAAGCCTTCACCCCCGACGGCAACTGCATGCTGGGGCCGGCGCCGGAACTGGAAAATTGTTTTGTTGCCGTGGGATTCAACGCCTTCGGGATCGCCGCCGGCGGCGGCGCCGGACGGATGGTCGCAGAATGGATCGTGGAGGGGGAACCGAGTTTGAACATCTGGCCCCTTGATATCCGCCGCTTCGGTCCGCACCACCGGAGTCTCCGATACAATGTCGAACGGACCAAAGAGACTTACGGCAAGCATTACACCATCTCCTGGCCCCATGAGGAGCACGATTCGGCCCGCGGGGTCAAGCGCTCGCCGCTCTACGAGCTGCTCAAGGCAAACGGGGCCGTCTATGGCGCGAAATACGGCTGGGAGAGGGCCAACTGGTTCGCTCCGCCTGGGGTGGCGCCCAAAGATTCCCCGACCTTCGGGATTCCGAACTGGTTCGAGCACGTGGCCGCCGAGCATCGGGCGGCCCGGGAGGCGGTGGTCCTGATCGACCAGTCTTCGTTCAGCAAGTTCGAGGTGGCCGGATCCGGAGCGCTGAGGTTCCTCAACGGCATGGCGGCCGGCAACCTGGACCGGCCAGTGGGAACGACTGTCTATACCCAGCTCTGCAACGACCGGGGCGGAATCGAGGCGGACATCACCATCTCCCGGGTCACGGAAGATCGATTTTTTCTAATCACCGGCACCGCCTTCGGGCGGCACGATTCCATGTGGCTGAAAAGGCATCTGCCGAAGGGCGGTTCGGTTTCGCTTCGCGATGTGACCTCCTCCTTTGCGATGATCAACGTCTGCGGGCCCCTCTCCCGAGAACTCCTGATGCGCCTTTCTGACGATGACTTCAGCAACGAAGGTTTCGCCTTCGGTCAATGCCGGGAGGTCGTCATCGGCTATGCCCCGGTACTGGCTCTGCGGGTGACCTACATCGGCGAACTGGGCTACGAGCTCTATATGCCTCCGGAATACGCCGCCGGTTTGTACGAGAGTCTCTGGGAGGCCGGCCGGGACCTCGGCATCCGAAACGCCGGATACCGGGCGATTGACTCCCTCCGGCTGGAGAAGGGTTACTGCTACTGGGGCGCGGAGGTATCACCGGACTATAGCCCCTACGACGCCGGGATCGGTTTTGCCGTCCATCTCAACAAGGGACCCTTCAAGGGCCGGGAGGCGCTTTTGAAGATCAAACAGGCGGGACCGAAGTGGAGACTCTCAACCTTTACGCTCGATCATGACCGGCCGCGCCTGCTCTACGGTGGGGAGACGATTACCCGCCGGGGAAAGGTCGCCGGGGCGGTCTCCAGCGGCGGCTATGGCCATACGGTGGGGAAGACCATCGCCATGGGTTATCTGCCCGCTTCGGAAGCAGATCATCAGGACGGTTTCGCCATAGAGGTATTCAGCGAGACGATTCCGGCTACGAGGATTAAGAATGCCCTCTACGATCCGGAGCGCAGACGGATTTTCCTTTAACTGCTTTCCGATGCATGATATCTCTTGACAGGCAAAAACAAGCCCTTGATTAAGGAAAGCGATACCATAATCAAAAAAACCAACACAAAGGGAGATGCAACCATGAAGACTTTTCGTAGCGCCTTGTTGGGGTTTGCAGTGCTCGTCGGTGGCACCATGGCCGCCACTGGAGCGAACGCCATCGACAACAGTTCCATCGGAAAGCCCGAATTCCGTGAACACAAGGCCACCTACGGGCTGGTGTACCGCCTGCCCAAGGACGTGACCGACATTCTCGACAACAAGATTTACCCGACGCTGCGCGAGCGGCTCGTGAAGCTGGGTCTCGTGGACGAGACGCGCACCTTCAACCTGCAGCACGTGACGGTGATGCATCTCCATAACGCCGATCCGGCGACGCCGGGAAAAATGCTGAAGGCGCTGCCCAAGGTGCCGCCGGTTCTCAAGCTCACGCTCAAGGATTTCTACACCACAGAAGCCTCCAAGGGCGCCGGCGCCCCGTGGTGGTTCGACCTCGGCGTGGTGAAGAGCGGGCCGGGCTACGCGGAGATGATGTCCTATAACACGGTGGCCACCGCCGCGCTCACGCCGCTTCGGGACGGGCCGCTGCCGCGCTGCACCGGCCCGGTGTACGCGAACATGAGCGACGTTGCCAAGGAGCTCACCCGCACCGTGGGCGTAAGCGGGGTTAACGTCATCAAGGACGGCAAAGAAACGGCCTCGCACAACCCCCACAACACCCTTGTGTACAGCATGACGAAATACGACGAGCGCCTGCAGGCCGCGATGAAGGAGGTGGCCGACGAGATGAACAGAATCCTGCCCAACGGTATCGACACCCAGTTCAAGGATGTCTCCATCGTTGAGATCGGCTTCATGGGCAACGTGCTGCGCGAGTTCTACCGCATCAGCCTCGAGGACGGCTCGGCCTGGGATGTGACGAGCGGCAAGGCGGTCGCTCCCGGCAAGTAGCGTTCAGCAGGGGGATGGTCTTATCGGGGGTGTTTATCTCTAACCAAAAGGAGGGGAGTTATGTTAAAAGAATTCAAAGAATTTGCCATGCGCGGGAATGTGCTCGACATGGCGGTCGGTATCATCATCGGTGCGGCGTTCGGCAAGATCGTTTCTTCCTTTGTGGCGGACGTCCTTATGCCGCCCATCGGCCTGCTTCTGGGGAAAGTGGACTTCTCCAACCTCTTCGTCAATCTCAGCGGCCAAACCTTCCCGAGCGTTGATGCCGCCAAAGCGGCTGGTGCCGCGACCTTGAACTACGGCATGTTTCTCAACACGGTGATCGACTTCTTGATCGTGGCCTTCGCCATCTTCCTGCTGATCAAACAGGTCAATCGCTTCACGGCAAAGAAGGAAGAGGTACCGGCGACCCCGACCACCAAGGATTGCCCGCGCTGTCTGTCGCAGATCCCGCTCAAGGCCACCCGCTGCGCGCACTGCACCTCGGACGTTTAAGCTGGGTGGATTCTACACCCGCACGGCGTTTTGGATAACCTCCGTCCTCGTCCACGGTATCGAGCAGGCCGCGGCCTGCGGGGTCAACATTTCCTTCCGCGACCACGCACGGGTGGGGATTCCCGTCACGGCCGTGTCGCTGGCCGTGCTGGCCGCCTGGATCGCGGTTTGATCGACGCCGGCGGTTTTTGACTTGAACCTGGTTTGATGGCATAAATCCGACGTCGATCGCTCTTCTCTCCGTCGTCGGCCCGCGGCCGGCCTCACGGCAACGGTCCTCTGGATGGCCCGATGCGGATCAAACTCACCTGCGGATCCGAAGTGCTTTTCTACGACTGGGGCGGCCCGCCGCCGACCGTCGTAGAAGTTCTCAACCGTGCCCGCCGGGCCGACCCGCAGCTTTCGGCCGGCTGGTGCGATGCAACCGGACAGCTGCGCCCCTCCCTGGCAGTCTTCGTCAACGGCGAGCACATCCGCTATCGTCAGGGACTCCAGACCGAACTGAAGGACGGGGATGAAGTGTACGTCATCCCGCTAATCGCAGGGGGATGAATGGGCTGACGCCCGCATGGAGCATAGGGCATGGAGCATAGAGCAAAAAAACCTGGAGTCCATAGCCTTTTACCCTATTGCCCTCTGCTCTATGCTCTATGCCATTATAATTTGATCTATAAACAGAAGGAGGGCCGCCATGGCAAACGGCTACATGGGAAAAACCTTGAATGTCGACCTGTCCCGAGGAGACATCACAGAAGAAATCTTGGACCCGCAGATCTGCCGCGACTATCTCGGCGGCTACGGGCTGGGAGCTCGGCTGCTCTATGACCGCATCCCCAAGGGGGCTGACCCGCTGGGGCCGCAGAATGTCCTGGGCCTCTTGACCGGTCCGCTCACGGGCACGGCCGCCATCATCGGCTCGCGCTTCGTCGCGGTCGGCAAATCCCCCAAAACCGGCGGCTGGGGCGACGCCAACTGCGGCGGACACTTCGGTCCGCACCTCAAGTTCGCCGGCTTCGACGGCGTGCTCTTCAGCGGGATCTCCGCCAAACCGGTCTACCTGCTGATCGACGCGGGCAAGGCGCAGCTGCTGGATGCCGCCGACCTGTGGGGCCTGGGGGTGACGGCCCTGGAGGACCTCCTCGTACAGCGGCATGGAAAGGGCATCCAGGTCTGCTCCATCGGGCCGGCCGGGGAGATGCTCGCACTCACCGCCTGCATTATGAACGACAAGGAACGCGCCGCCGGCCGTTCGGGCCTGGGAGCGGTGATGGGATCGAAGAAGCTCAAGTGCGTCGTAGTCAAAGGCAAGATGGAAGTTCCGGTGCACGACGAGCAGAAAATGAAGGACCTGCGCAAACACTACCTCAAGCAGGCCACCGGTGCTTTCGACGTTTTCAACAAGTACGGCACCGCCGGCATCACCCACGACGCCATCCTGAGCGGAGACGGCCCGGTCAAGAACTGGGGCGGCGCCGGAACCACCGACTTCCCGTCGCCGCGCGGCCGGCGGATCAGCGACGACGCGGTCGTCGGGCTCGATGGCTACAAGGCTTACGGCTGCTGGCACTGCCCGATCGCCTGCGGCGGAAAGGTGACCCAGAAGAGCGGCAGATTCCCGCTCGAACTCAACAACGGCGTCGGCCACAAACCGGAGTACGAAACCCTCGCCATGTTCGGCTCCAATTTGCTGAACGACGATCTGGCCTCCATCGTCAAGGTGAACGAGATCTGCAACGACCTGGGCATGGACACCATCACCGTGGGCGCGACCGTCGCCTACGCGATCGAATGCTATGAAAACAGCCTGATCACCCGCCAGCAGACAGGCGGCATGGACCTCAAATGGGGCAACGCCGAGGCCATCGTCGCCCTGACCGCGAAGATCGGCCGGCGCGAAGGGTTCGGCGACGTGCTGGCCGACGGCGTCTGGGCGGCATGGAAGAAGCTGGGCCGCATCGGAACCGAATACGCCGTGCACATCCAGGGCGAGGAGATCCCGGCCCACGACCCTAAGTTCACGCCGGGACTGGCGTCGACCTACTGGCTCACGGCCGCCCCCGGTCGCCACACCCAGGGCGGCGAGCTAATCGCCGGACCGGGATTGAAGGTGCCCGCGGCGGACAAATACACCTATTCCGGCCAGGCCGAAGGCCACCACATCCTCATGGCGGCTGTTGAAGTGGTCAACGCGGCCGGCCTGTGCCTCTTCGGCTATCTGAGCTACCCGTTCCAGGCCGTGCTGGACCAGCTTGGCGCCGCCTCCGGCGAGGCCTGGGACCTGCAGCGGGTGATCACGGCCGGCACCCGCATCTTCACCATGCGGCACGCCTTCAACCTGCGCGAGGGGCTCAACCCGCTCAGCCGCAACATGCCGGGCCGCATCGTCGGCGAACCGCCGCTCAAGGAAGGCAACGTCAGGGATATTACCGTTGATTACCGCACGCTCGCCAAGGAATTCATGGAACGGCTCGGCTGGGACACCCGCACCAGCATACCGAGCCAAGAGAGCATGAAGGCGCTCGGCATGGATTTCCTTGCGGCCGGGATCGGAAAATAGGAAAACGGCTCAGGGTACAGGGCGCATGGTGCACGGTGATAGATGGCGGCGGGGCTTTGAATGACCCTTGCGGGCAAGTTTATTTCTTTTTTCTGTGGGAGCGGCATCTTGCCGCGATGATATCGTGGCTGGAAGCCACTCCCACCATGAACCAGCCTTTCCGCCGATAAAGCAGCGCCGGGCGCCATGACCCGCTTAACTGCGACCCTGCGCCGTGAACCATGCACCGCCCGATATTGACATCGCTCCACTGCGGATTAAGGTTGAGTAGGCCTTTTGGATCCTGCGTGGGCAAGGACGGCAAAGTCATCCTCGAAGCCGTGGGCGCCGAGCCCAACAAGGGCAAAGGGGTATGGCTCAACGTGTTCTGCCCCGAAGACAGCTGCCTGTGGAAGGGCGGAACCGGTCTCGCCTGATATTTTTTTTTGCCTCTCCGCTTCCCTGCATGTGCGCCCGAAAGGGCGCACCAACTAAAAACCCCGGCCTCCAGGCCGGGGTTTTTAGCGGTAGTCATCCGCCCGGATGCCGTAGCGGCGCATGATCTGCTGGAGGGCCTGACGCTCGAGGCTGCACATGCGGGCGGCCTGAGATACGTTGCCCTTGCAGCTCGACAGCAGTTCCCCGAGGTAGTTCTGATTGAATCTTTCGAGGTAGTGCTGCTTGGCCTGCTTGTAGCCCAATCCGCCAAAACCCTCGGCGGCTGTTCGCTGGCCCGCCTGGCTAGCGGTCCAACCCACATCCGCGACCCGGATGTCGGTACCGGTGGAGAACGAAATCCCCCGCATGATGAAATTTTCGAGCTCGCGCACGTTGCCCGGCCAGCCCGACCCCATGAACGCCTGCATGAGTTCGGGCGAGATGCGCTTGAGCGGACGGCTCATGAGCATGCACTGCTTTTCTAGCAGATGATTCGCGATCAGGGGGATGTCCTCGCGATGCTCTCTAAGGCTTGGAAGCCGGATCGGCAGCACGTTCAGCCGGTAGAAGAAATCCTCGCGGAACTCCCCTTTCTTTATTTTCGCCTCCAGGTTCTGGTTCGTGGAGGCGATGATCCTCACATCTACGGTGATCGACCGCGTATCCCCCAGGGGCTTTATTTCCTTTTCCTGCAGCACCCGCAGCAGCTTGGTCTGGATGCCGGGGCTGATGTCGCCGATCTCGTCCAGAAAGATGGTTCCGCCTTGGGCCTCTTGAAATAGACCCGAACGATTCTCGGTGGCGTGCGTGAAGGCCCCCTTGCGGTAGCCGAACAGCTCGCTCTCCAGGATGTTCTCCGGCACGGTCGGGCAGTTGACGGCCACAAAAGGACCCCGGCTGCGGGAGCTCAACGCATGGACCGCACGGGCGCTCAAGTCCTTGCCGGTGCCCGACTCCCCGGTGATCAGCACCGTCAGCTCGGTCTTGGCCGCCATCTGGATGGTCTCGTACAGCCGCTGCATGACCGCGCTTTTGCCGACCAGCGCCTGGAAAACCGAAAGCGGCGCGCAGGCCTGCTGCAGGCGCTGGTTCTCCCGGATGAGCGTGCTGCGCTCCAGGGCTTTTTCCAGGCGCAGCACCAGGGCGTCGTGCTCGAAAGGCTTGGTGATGAAATCGTAGGCCCCGCTGCGCATGGCATTGACGGCGGTGTCGATCTCGCCGAAAGCGGTCATCATCAACACGGTCTGGTCCGGGTTTTTGCGCTTGATGATCTCGAGCAGCTCAAGGCCGTCCATGCCCGGCATCTTGATGTCGGCCAGCACCAGGTCGAAAAAATCCTCGGACAAGCGCTTGAGGGCCTCTTCCGCGGAGGCTACGGTGTGAACCCGGCAGCCCAGATCGGGCTCGAGGCTGCGCCTGAGCAGATCGAGCAGGTCCTTTTCGTCGTCGACGATTAAAATCGAACGCTTCATTCGATTTCACCCGCATTCTTTTCTTGCGCGGGCAGAACGACCGTGAAGGTCGAACCCTCGCCCGGCTTGCTTTGCACGCGGATCTCCCCGCCGTGCTTCTTGATGATTCCGTAGCTGACCGAAAGACCCAGACCGGTGCCTTCGCCGGTCGGCTTGGTCGTGAAAAAGGGGTCGAAGATGTGCTTTAAATGCTTCTCCTCGATGCCGCAGCCGTCATCGGCCATTTGAATTTCCAGCTGCCGGTCCGACGGACGCCAGGCGGTGGAGACCCGGATCGTCCCTTGCGTGCCGACGGCATGGCGGGCGTTCATCAGGAGATTGATCAACACCTGCTTGATCTTCTTCTCGTCGAGCACCACCGGCGGTATGCGTCGGTCGAAATCCGTCTGGAAATCGATGCGGCTGGAGCCGATGTTCTGTCTGATGAAGCCCAAGACGTCCTCGATGGTCCTGTGGATGTCCGCTTGCACTTTTTTCGGCTCCGAGCGCCGCGCGAAGTTCAGCAGATCCTCGACGATAGACTTGCAGTGCCGTACGTGCTTCTCGACGGTTTTCAGGTCGTTGCAACGCTCGGAGCCGCTCGGCTCGGAACGCAGCATCAGCTGGGTGTAGCCCAGAATGACGCCCAGCGGGTTGTTGATTTCATGCGCCACGCCTGAAGAGAGCTGGCCGATGGACGCCAGCCGGTCGGTCTGGGCCATCTGCTCCTGCATTCGATGGCGTTCCTGGATGTCGCGGACCTGAAGATGGATCGCAGAGTCATTGCCGGAGGGCCCGCTGTCCAGACCGGCGCTGATCAGAGCGTGCATTCCGTCCCCGCTGCGCCGCCGCAGCACCACCTCCGAGTTCAGTACGAACCCCTGCCTCATGACGGAAGCCGTCAGCTGTTCCCAGTCCTCCGGCCGCTCGAAAAAATCCCGGAACCGCTCACCCTTCGGCGTTTCTAAATGGCCTTCGAAACCCAGCATGCGGCAGCCGGCCGGATTGATATCCGTTATGGCGCCCCGGGAGTCCACCACCGAGATCATATCGCGGGAAACCTCGAAGATCCGCCGGTACTGCCGCTCCGAGACGGCCAGTGCCTGCGACCGCTCCAGCACGATGCTTTCCAGGTTCTGGTTCAAGTGCAGGAGTTGCGAATGCGCCCGCTCCAGCGCCGCCTTGTCGGCCGTGATCTGTTCGTAAATCCTCCAGATTCGCTCGAAAAAAAGGGTTGCGGAGGCCAGGAAGACGAACATGAAGGTGTTGATCGCCCCGCTGAATGGCCGAATCTCGGCCCAAATCTCCTTTTGGCCGGAAAGGACCAGGGCCTGCTTTAAAATATGGCCGGCGGAACGCGAGACGGCAAACCCCGCCAAGCCCAAGCACACCCAAAAAAGGTATGTCCAGATGACGTTTTGAGGGTCCACCCCCCGCAGGCGCCGGGCCAGTCCGATGCAGAGAAAAGAAAAAACGATCATCAGCATCGAACCGCCGACATCGACGATAAAGATGGGCCAGAAAGAGGCGATCATGGCGGTCCCGCCCCTTCATGCCGCTGCCCGGCGTCCTTCAACAGCCGCCGCAGCCCGGCATAGAGAAACAGCATCGCCGGGACGCATAAGAGATGGTCCAGCTTGGCCATGTAATAAAACCATGCCAGGGCGGTGAGGTTCTCGCCCACCTCGATCCTGATTTGGCCGGGGGCTGCCATCGCCGTGTCCAGGATTCCCGACTGCTCATCCAAAAAGTGGGCGATGAAGGCGTCCAGGTTCCACAAGATAAAGAAGAGCGCCGCGTACTGGATGTAACGCCAGCCAGCCTCGCGCACCAGCCGCCGCTGACGCAGCCAATAAATCAGGAGCCCCATCGAGGCGGTAAAAAATAAGTGCGCGCCCTGGTGCGAATAAATGCCTTCCGGTGCCCCGTGCTCCTGAACGGCCAGCAAAGGCCCCGGGAGCAGCCAGCCGGCGAAAACAGCAAGTGCGCCGATTGATACAATCCGGATCACGATTAGGTTCTTTGAGCGCTTTGCCACATCCAGAATTATTGAACATTTCATAATTGTCTTAATGTGGTCATTCCGGCGGACCCCGGATCAATGATCTCCGGGGCAGGTGCCGGAATCCAGCTGGGCCGCCAGCCCTCGGCCGGTTTGAACGCATAGCTCTGACTTTGAAGTAAGATAAGAGTCGCTTTCTGGATGCCGGATCACGTCCGGCATGACGATACTATTTCGGGACGATTGATAAGTGATGACTCGCCGCGCCATTCTTTCAAGCAGGTCGAATGCTGCTTTTTGCGGGAGCGGCTACCAGCCGCGATGTTGTCGCGGCTGGAGGCCACTGCCGTCGATCGAAGGTTTGGCTTGGTCGACTCAAACGGCGGGACCGCGGGGCATTGGTTCTTTAGCCGCTTGGCCGTCCCTTTTTCCATAGGATTGGAGCATCCGATACTGTCCCTTGAAATAGGGCAGATGCCTTTTGAGCCGGCCGAATACGATTCGCGCCAGGATGTAGCAGCACAGGAAAACGACCACATAGTTGGCGCCGGACGAATAACCCGGCACGACGATCCCGGTCTCCGCAAAATGCGGCTGCATCCAATCCAAGGCAAAGAAAGCCGGCCAGAGCGCGGCCGCGGACAAGCCGAACTTGTTGAAAAAAACGTGCCCGTAGGCATCGTTGGCCTGCTTGTTAAGGGCCTTGTAGCTGGCCTCGTCGCCCCGCCGCAGGGCCTCTTGAGACAGGTCGCTGTATTTTTTGAGGTTGCTGTTCAGCTTGTCGAGGTGCTTGCGGTTGGCCATGAACACCAGCGAGATGGTGAATTCTCCGATCACCACTACGGCCAGCGACAGAAGAAGGGTCCCGATGAGGCCGTCCAAGACGTAAACGCCGGTCAGGCCATAGAGGACAAAAAGTTGGGAGTCGACGTAGTACCACATTTCCGTGCGGACGTATGCCCATACTAAGAAGTGGAAAGCCCGGGCCGTATGATAGGACCCGGGCTTCGGGTTTCATTTTAGCAATTCCATCATACTCACATCGGCACCCAGGACCTTCCGAAGAAGCCTCGGCTGAAGTAGCCGATGCCGACATACAGCGCCAGAATGATGAAAAGAATTTTCAGCCATTTTTCCGGAATGTACTTGGCCGTCCGCGGGCCGACCATGGAACCGATGAACACGCCGACCAGCTGGGTTCCGACGAGGGCCCAATCCATGCCGGCCCCGGCCACGTTGATGTAGGTCGTAATGCTCGTGATCATGCTGATCAAAACAGCCAGCGCCGAGGTCCCGGCGACGACGAACATGGGCAGGCCCACAATGCTGGTCAGGTAGGGCACGTACAGGAACCCGCCGCCGACGCCGATGAAGGCCGAGATCGCCGCGATGATGACGCCCCCGAAGAAGGCCGCGATCGGACTGAACGAGAAATCCGTGCCGAAAAAGGTCATCGTGGACTTCGTGATGCTGAAGGATTTCAGCGTCACGCCTGCAGACGCTATGTCCGCTTTCTCCTTGACGGTTTTCTCGAATGCCTGGGAGGCGGCTTTGGCCGCTTTCTTGCCGGCCTGGCCCTTCGGGGTGAGTTCGTAGATCAAAACGAACCCCACGACCAGGACGAATACGCCGAACCATCCCTGGTACTGGCTGAAGCTGACCTTGCCGCCGGTGAGCGAGGCCGCCAGGTAGGCGCCGAGGATCGAACCCGCGCCGAGTGCGAGCCCCAGCGGCCAGGACATGCGCTTGGACTTTAGGTAGTTGACGACGCTCACGATGGAGGAAAGCCCGACCAGGAACTGGTTGGAGGTTCGGATGCTGTCAGTCAGCGTCTTGTTGAGGCCGGGAGCGGTGTCCCTGAAGGTGCGCACATAGTCGCCCAGGCCATAGACCGTCATGTGCCCCACGCCGGCCATGATGCCCCCGAAAGCGCCGACGGTGGAAAAGACCCAGCCCACCCACGTGGCCCACAGGAAAATAAGGATCGAGCTGGGCTGCGGCGCGCCCGGAACGCCGAATACCCCACGCGGTGCGCTGGGGTCGATCTGGCCTTTGCCCTTGCCTTCAGGGGCTTTGGCGATTTCCACACCAAGTTTTGCCGGAAGCCCCAGATCGCTGCCCACGAGCTTGGGCTTGGCCTCCGCCGGTTTCTGCTCGGCCGGTGCGGGCGTTTGTGCCGGCGCGGCCGGCTGGGCCTGCGCCCACAGGCTGTTAGCGCCGACAAAGGCAAACGCCGCAGCCACTGCCAAAATCAAACTCCATTTTCTGAACGAACCGATTTGCTTCATCATCCCTCCTGCCTTCCGCCCAGCCTGCAAGCTGGATAGTTAGTTGCAACCCAAGCTCCTGATTGCAAAACTCTCAACCCCTCTACGATAAGCTTTGCTGAACCTTTTTCAATTAGAGGGCTCACAAGTTTCATTTGGACTAAGCAAGCGGTATGCCACCAAGCTCGATTCCCTTGCAATTATCCCCATGCCTGGGAATCCTCTCCCGCCGCCCGCGTGCGAGTGGCGGCATCGCATGATAACTCCTTGTTAGGAAATTAAATTCACGCAAGTTGAGCCGGGTGCCTTTTGCACGTCAAAGCAGCTGGATCGCCGGCGGCCGTTATGCCGGCAGCCTATCTGAACCTATCTCTGATGACACCGTGCTTGTATACTTGCAAAAAAAATAATTCACTGCAATATTTTTATTTCATATTTTTTCTAAACGCGAATTCAAATTCTTGCCCCGATAGCGGGTCTCTCCGTTCCTCGCTGCTATCCTATTTGAAATAGTTGAAAAAAATGTTATTAGAAAATCCTTTCCGCCCGTCGGGAAGGATTTTCTAATGGTATGCTTATTGCTGATACCTGCTGGAATTCCTGCTGTCAGCGGCGGAGCAGCTTTTTTAACCGCAGGTGTCCGCTGACATCCATCAGCGATCGATTCATCCCAATCCGGTTGGAGGATGTAAAGAACATGGAAAAAACCGTTTACAGCATGTGCTTCATGTGTTCGATCCGTTGCCCCATCAAGGTAACGGTCAAGGACGGCCAGGTAACGTTTATCGAGGGAAATCCGAAGGTAGCCGGGATCGACGGCAGCCTGTGCCCCCGCGGGTCGGCCGGCATCTCCCTGCTCTACGACTCCCAGCGCGTCCAGTCGCCCATGATCCGCACCGGCGAGCGCGGCTCGGGCCAGTGGCGCAAGGCCACCTGGGATGAAGCCCTGGACTACATCGCCGACAAGCTCAAGGCCGTCATCAAGAAGCACGGCGGCCACAGCGTGGCCCTGACCGAGCGCACCAACCTGTCCACCCACGTCAGCAAGACGTTGATGAAGGCCATCGGCTCGCCCAACCACTTCACCCACGACGCCCTCTGCAAAGGTTCGGTCAACACGGCCTGCCGCTCGCTTTTCGGCTACACCGACGCCCAGATCGGGATCGACTACAAGAACACCAAGCACATCGTCATGTACGGCCGCAACCTGTTCGAGGCTATCGCGGTCAAGGAGGTCAACAGCCTCATGGAGGCCATGGCCGCCGGCGCCAAGGTGACCTACATCGACCCGCGCGTCTCCATCACCGCCACCAAGGCCCACCGCTACTGGATGATCCGCCCCGGCACCGATTTGGCATTGAACTATGCCCTCATGCACGTGATCCTTAAGGAGCGGCTCTACGACGCCGCCTACGTGGAGAAGTGGGTGCTCGGCCTGAACGAGCTGCAGGATTTCGTGCAGTCCTTCACGCCCGAATGGGCCGAGAAGGAAACCGGCGTCCCGGCCGGCGAAATCACGGCCCTGGCGCGCGAGATGAGCAAGGACAAGCCGGCGGTCATCTTCCACTTCGGCTATCGCGGCGCCCATCATGCCAACGAGATCTACCTGCGCCGGTCCATCCTGATCCTGAACGCGCTCATGGGCAGCGTCGAGGCCAAGGGCGGGATCTTCTTCAAGAAGGGTCCCGGCGAGGTCGGCGGCAAGCCCGCCCGCAAGCTGACCGAACAGAAGTTCCCGGCGATCAAGATGCCCCGGGCCGACAAAGTCGGCACCAAGGACTTTCCGCTGCCGGACCCCGACCACGGGGTGCCGCAGATGCTCCCGCAGGCCATCCTGAACGAGGATCCCTATCCGATCAAGGCCCTGCTCGTCTATCGTTTCGAGCCGCTCATGTCCATCCCGGACAGCAATCTCACCAAGAAGGCGCTCGACAAGCTCGACCTGATCGTCACCATCGACATCAACTACAGCGACATTGCCTGGCATTCGGACGTTATCCTGCCCGAGTCCATCTACCTGGAGCGCACCGACTGCGTCCAGCAGGCAAACGGCCAGAAGCCGCAGATGTTCCTGCGGCGCCAGGCGGTTCCGCCGCGCTACGACACCCGCGACTGGGCCGTCATCGCCAAGCAGATCGGCGAGCGCATCGGCATCGGCGAGTTCTTCCCGTACAAGGACAGCGAGGAGCTTGTCCGCTGGCAGCTCGAGGGCACGGGCTTCACCCTGGAGGATTTCGACAAATCCGGATTCGTGGCCTACACCGACAAGCAAATCCTGTGGGACCGCAAGGAAGGCTTGAAGTTCAAGACCCCTTCGAAGAAAATCGAGCTGAAATCTTCGCTGCTCGAAAACGCGGGCTACACATCGTTTCCGGCCTACGAACCGCCTCCGCAATTTCAGGAGAACCGGTTCCGGCTGATCACGGGCCGAAACGCCCTGCACACCCATGTCTCCACCCAGAACAACGCTTATCTGAGCGAGCTGATGCCGGAAAACGTGCTGTGGATCAACTCCAAACGCGCCTCGGCCCTCGGCATCAAGAACGGCGGGCTCGTGACGGTGGCCTCCAAGAACGGCTCCGGCCAGATCAAGGCCCTTGTCACGGATTTCATCCACCCGGATTCGGTCTTCATGCTGCACGGGTTCGGCCACCAGGCCCAGCTCGCCGCTCGCTCTTACAACAAGGGCGTCTCGGATGCGATGCTGGAGGAGAACATCACCGACAAGGTCGGCGGCAGCCCGGCCCTGCATGACACCGTCGTGACCGTGCAGGCGGCATGAGAGGACAGCAAAGAAGTTTGCGTGCCAAGGAAGTCTAACTTCTCTTTGTGGGAGCGGCTTTCCAGCCGCGATCATCGAGGCTGAAAGCCTCTCCCACAAGAACATATATGGCATAGCACGATGGCGCCGCGCGCCATAGTCCGCTTTCCAAGAAGTTTTCAGGAGGATTTGAGATGAGCCATTATTACCTGTTCCAGGATACCAAGAACTGCATCGGGTGCCATTCCTGCGAGATCGCGTGTAAGAGCAACAAGGCCCTGCCGGTCGGCCCCAAGCCCTGCCAGGTGATCCATGTGGCGCCCAAGATGGTCAACGGCCTCCCGCGGGCGTCCTATGTTTTCATGCCTTGCTTTCATTGCGAAAACCCCTGGTGCGTAGCCGCCTGCCCCACCGGCGCCATGCGCAAACGGCCGCAGGACGGCATCGTCTACGTCGAGCAAAGCCTGTGCGTGGGCTGCAAGACCTGTGTCACCGCCTGCCCGTGGGGGGCGCCCCAGTGGAACCCCGAGACCGGCAAAGTGGTCAAATGCGACTACTGCAAGGACCGGGTCGACGCGGGCCTGAAACCGGCCTGTGCCACGATCTGCACCACCCACTGCCTGCACTTCGGCAAGGTGGAGGACATGACCCAGATCCGCCGCGAGCGACATGCGAAGGTGATCGCCAGTTTAGAGAATCAGATAGGATGAAACAGCTCTTGATTTAAAATTTAAGGTTGAAGGTTTAAGGTTTAAGGTTGAAAAATTGATGTTCAAGACGTCTCTATGCCGGATCCGCAGCAGCTCATCAGGAAGCACCAGGCCATCAAGCCTTAAACGTTAAACCTTAAACTTTGCCACCGACAGCCACGGTACGCCCCAACGGAAGAGAACTTCGTGTGCACCGGTTGTAACACGGCTGGAAGCAGGTAATCCATGTCCGATCAACTTTGCCCGGTTAATCAAACCACCTCCGGACTCCGGGAAACCATCGAATCCGGACGACTTTCCAATCCCCGCAGCCGGCGGATCGCGGAGGAAATCCTGGATCTGCTGACGGATGTCGCCTGGGGCCGGGCCGGCGGAGACCATCTGGGGGCCATCGCCTCGCTTGCGGACGAGCTGTCCTATGACAAGGCTTCGGCTGGAGCCATAGCGGCCGCGCAAGTTATTTGGGATGCACTCGGCAAGCACCGCGAGGTATTTCAGAGCCACATCGATACTCACAACTGCGCCTCCGGCGACTGCGTACGGCTGGTGCCGGCCCCCTGCCAGATGACCTGCCCGGCGGGAATCGACATTCCCACCTATGTGAATCTCAT
This sequence comes from uncultured delta proteobacterium, assembly GCA_963700055.1. Classification (GTDB taxonomy): domain Bacteria; phylum Desulfobacterota; class Desulfobacteria; order Desulfobacterales; family SpSt-501; genus SpSt-501. Next base: position 17,439 of record CAVOWH010000008.1, read on the forward strand.
CGGCCAGGGGCATGACGCCGAAGCCATCGAGGTGATCCGCCGGGACAACCCCTTCCCCTGGGTCTGCGGCCTGGTGTGCACGCGGCCCTGCGAACTCATGTGCGTGCGAGGCCGGGTGGACAAGCCCATTTCGATCAAGTTTCTCAAAGCGTTTGCCGCCGAGCGGGCGCTGTCCGACCGCCATTACCGCAACCCGGTCAAAGAGCCGGAAAAAGGCAAACGCGTCGCCGTGGTCGGCGCCGGCCCCGGCGGAATGACGGCGGCCTATTACCTGGCCTTGAAAGGCTATGCGGTCACCGTCTTCGAAGCCCTGCCGGTGGCGGGCGGAATGATGATGCTCGGCATCCCGCGCTACCGCCTCCCGCGCGAGGTCATCGACCGCGAGGTGGCCATGCTGGAAGACCTCGGGGTCGAGTTCCGTTTCAACACGCGCTACGGCAAAGACATCATCCTGGAAGGCCTCAAGGAAGGCGGGTTCGATGCCGTGTTCCTCGCCATCGGGGCCCACCAGTCCTTCAAGCTCAACATCCCCGGCGAGACCGGCTTCCCCCAGGTGATCGAATCCATCGACCTGCTGCGCCGCGTGGCTTTAGGCGACCGGCGGATACCGGGAAAGCACGCGGTCATCGTCGGCGGCGGCAACGTCGCCATCGATGCGGCCCGGACCTGTCTGCGTTTAGGGACCGATGAGGTGACCATCGCCTACCGCCGCACGCGGGCGGAGATGCCGGCCGACGTGGAGGAGGTGGAGCAGGCCGAGGATGAAGGCATCCACATGTCGTTCCTGACGATTCCCAAGGCCGTCGTCGGCAAGGACGGCCGGCTCACCGGGCTGGAGTGCATCCGCGCCAAGCTGATCAAGAAGGACGACAGCGAGCGGCTGTTTCCGGTGCCGGTGGAGGGCAGCGATTTCGTCATCGAGGCCGACACGGTCATCTCCGCCATCGGCCAGCGCATCGACCTGGAGTGCCTGAGCGACCTTAAAGGGCTGAAGTGGACCCGCCGCCAGACCATCCAGACCAACATCGTCAGCATGGAGACCGCGGTTCCCGGGGTGTTTGCCGGCGGGGACGCCGTCACCGGACCGGCCACGGTGGTGGAGGCCATCGGTGCGGGCAAGCGCGCGGCCGAGGCCATCGACCGCTACCTTTCCGGAATCCCCCAGCCCAAGATGCCGCCGGTGCCGGTGCGCCGCACCCGGGTGGAGTGGATGGAGGTTCCGGCCAGCACCAAGATGACCCTGCGGCGGCCGGAGATGCCCCTGCTCAATCTCGAGCGGCGGCGCACCACCTTCCAGCAGGTGGAGCTGGGCTATACGGAGAACGTCGTGCGGGAGGAAGCCCGGCGCTGCCTGCGCTGCGACATCTGCCTGCGCTGCGGCAAGTGCGTCGAGATCTGCCGCGACAGGATGGGCGTCGACGCTCTGGCGTTCGGGTTTCTCGACTTCGACCATCCCGGGCCGACCGACTTCCGTTTGACGGCGGAGCGCTGCATCCTGTGCGGCGCCTGCGCGGCCAACTGCCCCAACCACGCCATCCGCATGGTTGACCGCGGCGATGAGCGTCTGCTATCCTACTGCGGCACGATCCTGAACCGCCAGAAACTCGAGCACTGTGAAGCATGCGGAGCCGTGTTGGGGCCGCAACGCTATCTCGAGTTTCTGCAGAAACGAACCGCAGACGTCAGCCCGGTCGTCTCCGACCGCAGACTCTGCCATGCCTGCGCGCGCCGGCATACCGCCCGTGCGCACACGGAAAACAGCCCCGTTTGATTCGATCGCCGTTCGCCTGAAGAAGGAGTGGTGTTATGGCATTTCATCGCGGCCAGAAAGTGGAGATCTTCCGCAAATCGCAGGACGAGAGCTGGGGCGAGCACATGGACCAGTATGTGGGGAGGCACGGCATCATCACGGACCCGGACACCACCAAGAACGACCCGGACGCCCTGATCGAGGTCAGCATCGAGGGCAAGGGCACGCACCGGTTTCCCCAGGACTGCCTGCGGCTTCTTCCCGCATGACGATGTCCGCCATGATTTCGATAACGGTCAACAACAGCCCGCTCCAGGTCGAAGAGGGGGAATCCCTTCTAAAGGTCCTGCAGGTCGCGGGCGTCCGGCTGCCTGCGATCTGCTTTCATCCGGCGCTGCACAAATCGGTCGGCGTCTGCCGCCTGTGTACCGTGGAGGCCGCAACCCCCGGCAAGCCGCCCGTACTCAAACGTGCCTGTCTGGTCAAGGCGCATCCCGGCCTGGTCATACAGACCGAGAGCGTGGCCATCCAAGCCGCCCGCGAGAAGGCCATGCGGGCCCTCCTGAAGCAGGCCCCCCAGTCCGAGCGGCTCATTCATCTGGCCCGGGAATTCGGCATCCGCATCGACCCCGCGCCCGACGGGTGCATCCGCTGCCTGCTGTGCGAGCGGGTCTGCAAGGAAGTGGTGGGGGCCGGCGCGCTCAAGCTGGGGAAACGCGACGGCCAGCGTCTGATCGAGCCGGTGGAGGGCCGCTGCATCGGCTGCGGCACCTGCGCCAACATCTGCCCCACGCATGTCATCCGGATAACGGACGACGAAAACGTCCGGACCATCTCCATCCGTGAAGAGGTGATCGGCCGGCACCCCCTGGCCACCTGCGAGGGCTGCGGCAAGCGCTTCGCCACGCCCAAGTTCTTGGAGGCCGCCCACGACCGCGCCGTCGACCACCACCCGGACGTGAAAGACCACCACCGCTGGTGCCCGGAATGCGCCAAGCGGCTGTCGCCGCGCGTCTCGGGCACCCTCACCCGCCGCTATTGACGGCTTCGCTGCAACACAAGGTATGAATGAGAGGCCCTCCCAGTAAAAGGCTGAAAATCATGCAGTGAATGATTGATTTTCATAACTAACGATGATAGATTATCCGCATGATTCGGCGCAACATAACGTCTGAAATCCTGGCAGCGATAGCCGACCGTCCTGTTGTCTTGCTACACGGAGCCCGCCAGACCGGCAAGACCACCCTGGTTCAATCGCTGTCCCAAAAGGAGCACCCGGCCCGCTATGTCACGCTCGATGATGCGGCCGTATTTGCAGCGGCGCGGACGGACCCGTTCGGGTTTCTTTCGGGATTCCACGGGCCGGTGGTCTTGGACGAAGTGCAGCGCGCTCCCGAGCTGTTTGTGGCCATCAAGCGACTGGTCGACAATAGCCGTACGGCCGGCCGATTTCTGCTCACGGGATCTGCCCATGCCCTCTTCCTGCCGAAGCTCTCGGAATCTCTGGCCGGACGCATGCAGATCTTTACGCTTTGGCCTTTTTCTCAAGGCGAATTGGAAGGCGCTGTCGACGGTTTGGTTGATGCCCTCTTTGCCGGCAAACTGCCTCAGCCGCCGAAATTTCGGAAAGCCGGGAATGATCTTCATGACAAGATGGTTCGCGGTGGATTCCCCGAAGCGGCTGCAATGGACAGCGAGGAAAGACGCCGGGCCTGGTTCGGCTCCTACGTTACTGCCATTCTCCAGCGGGATATCCGTGAACTGGCCCACATCGACGGCTTGAGCGTGATGCCGCGGCTGCTGGCCATCCTCGCATCGCGGCCGATGGGGCTGCTGAACATCGCCGATCTTTCCCGAATCAGCGGCCTCACGCAGAGCACGGTCAAACGGTATGTGGCGCTTCTGGAAGCGACTTTCTTGGTGCAGACGGTCCCGGCCTGGTTTGCCAATATCGGCAAGCGGCTGACCAAGTCGCCCAAGATCGTGATGGCGGACTCCGGCCTTGCAACTCAATTGCTCGGCATGAATTCCCAAAGGCTTCTTGAAGATCGAAATCTGTTCGGCCCGCTGCTGGAGGGATTTGTGGGCATGGAACTGAAAAAACAGTGCGCTTGGTCGCGGGTCAAACCCGAACTCTTTCATTTCCGCTCGCATGACGGCAGCGAGGTCGATTTCATCTTGGAGGAGCCGGGCGGCCGGCTGGTCGGGGTGGAAGTCAAGGCCTCCACTTCCGTGGCGGGCGCAGACTTTAAGGGGCTGCATTACCTGGCCGATCGACGACCCAAGCTCTTTCACCGGGGGATCGTGTTGTACACCGGGGCCGAGATGTTGTCCTTCGGTCCGAAAATGCATGCCGTCCCCCTGTCGGCCTTATGGCGCTGGAATAAACAAGCATAGGGCAGAGGGCAAAGAGCTCAGGGTTAAAAAAGGAAAGGCGAAAGTCGGAAGGTGGATGAAGTCTCGTTTCCTCCGCCTTCCACCTTTGCTTATGCCCTTTTTCTTCTACCCTCTGCTCTGTGCCCTCTGCTCTATGCCTTTTTAATTGTTTCTACCCCACGTGGCGTCACCAGTATGTCCAGGCCCGTTCGCTTCCAGGTGGCGCGGGCCTCGTCCACGGTGTTGACCAGGGGCTCCTGGCAGTTGAAGGAGGTGTTGAGGAGCAGGCCGCAGCCGGTCTTCTCGCGCCAGGCCTTGAGCATCTTGACGATGAAGGGGTCGTCGGCGTCGTCCACGATCTGGGGCCGGGTGGTGCCGTCGACGTGCGTCACGGCCGGCACCTCCGCGGCGTCGGTGGGGACGATATAGGACATGTACTTGCTCGGCACCCCCCAGTCGCCCAGGACCATGGGCGCGTAGGGGCGATACCACTCGCGCTGCTTGACCTCCCGGTTGAGGCGGTCCTTGCCGTCGGGGATGCGCGGGTCGAGCAGGATGCTGCGGTGCCCCAGCGCGCGCGGGCCGGACTCCGCCCGGCCGTAGCACAGCCCAACGCTCCTGCCGGCTTCAAGGAAGCGCACGATGTCCGGGATCAACCGCACGCTCACCTCGCCCGCATCGGTTCCCAGGTAGGGCGTCAACGCCTGGGGAGCGCGCTTGTTCCCCAGGATATGATGCCAGACGAAGAGCGCCTGGCCGAGGCTCAATCCGCCGTCGTGCGGCTGCGCCTGCACCCAGGTGTCCGCGAAGAGGCCGCTCCGGTGCACGGTCGTGTTGGCGATGCAGTTCATGGAACAGCCGCCGGTCAGAACCAGGCGGTCCACCGGCTGCCATTTTTTCATGCGCCCGGCCGCCTCCAGATAGAGATCGGTCGTGAGCTTCTGCAGCGAGGCGCAGACGTCCTGGGCGAAGCGGTCCTTCGAGTCGAGCGCCAGCTCGTCGCCCATATCGAACTTGAATGTCTGGAAGGGCGCGTAGGGGTAATAGAGCATCTGCTCCTTCAGCGCCGCTGCGATCTCCTCCCGCGGCGTGCCGTAGCTTGCCAGCCCCATGAGTTTGCCGGCGCCCTCCAGGCGCTTCATGCCGAAGTTGTACTCGCCGATCGAGGCCCAGACCGCGCCGATGTTGAGCTGCATTTTCTTCTTCTCGTAGCCCCAGCCGTATTCGATCGCGTGAATGCGGTGGCCGCTGCCCCAGGCCAGCGCACAGGCTCTCAGATCGCCGCTGCCGTCGGCCGTGAGGATGCCCGCCTCCTCGAAGGGCGATGTGAACAGCGCTCCGGCGACGTGCGCCAGGTGGTGGTCGACGGCGTAGCCTTCGTACCAGCGGCCGAAAAGGATAATGCGGTGGCGGCTCATGCGGCCTTCGGGCGGCCCGCTCCAGCCGTCCTGCCTGTAGTCCGGCCGCTGGTCGTAGCTCTCGCCGTCGAGCTCCCACCTAAAGGGCCTCCCGTCCCTGGCCGGCCTCAGGTAGGGGTTGATCACCACGAGATCGATGCTCTCGGGCGTCCAGCCGTAATCCTCCAGGATGGCATCGAGGTCCATGGGGCCCTGGTCGTGCTTGACGCGCGTCAGGCGCTCTTTTTCCAGGAGCGCTACCACTGCGCCGTCCTCGAGCAGGGTCAAGTTGGCATCGTGTCCGAAGTAAAGCGAAAGAATCCGCATGCGGGCTACCGACTCCTCTGCGTTGGAAACAAGCCGGATGCGACGTCCTTTTTCAAGTTCACCGGCCCGGCTGCGCCCCGACGAAGGAATGGGGCATGTCCTCCCGTTTCTTCCTGATAGGGGTAGGGACGACCGAGTCGCCCCTCCCTCCGAACCGGACATGCAGATCTCCCGCATCCGGCTCTCCGGTTGGTGGTTGACCTCAAGAGGACTGAAGCAGGTCGCGATGGGCCTCCTTAAGGCAAAAGAGTCCATGAACCCGAAAGTAACTGTTTGGCCAGCGCTGATGATCGCCCCCGCCGCTGATGCCTTTCCGCTTGCTGCGCCTGCGAAGAATGCTGCGCAGACGCCGTCGCGTCCATCCATCGATCGCCGCAAAGGTCCACTTGTTGCTGTGCTTGAAGTACTCAAACCAGCCCATCAGACTTCGGTTCACCTTCCCAATAATCACTTCCAGACTATGAGCATTGGTGCGCCGAGTCTGGCAGCGGATGCTCTCTTTGAGCTTCTTCAAGCTTTTGTGGCGCGGCCAGCGGGTGCCCTTTGCAAACCGGTAACCCAAAAACTCGAAACTGGCTCCGGCTGCCTGGGTGTCTACCACGCGGGTTTTCTCCGGGTGCAGAGTGAGCTCGCGTTCTTCTATCAGCCGCTGCAACCGCTCAAGCGCTGCCTGTGCTTGCTGCTGGCTGCGGCAGAGGACCACCAGATCATCGGCATAGCGAATCATGGCCAACCCCGCTTCTGCCATCGCTTCGTCCACGGGGTGCAGGTACAAGTTGGCCAGCAGCGGACTAATGACCGCCCCCTGCGGGGTGCCCGCCTCCGGCTGCCAGCGCCGCATAGGCTCCAGAATGTCTTGCTTCAGAAACGCCTCTATCAGCGCCAGTACCCTGCTGTCGGCTATGTACCGGCTGAGTTCCTGCATCAGCCCGGCATGCGGAATGCTGTCAAAATAAGACTTCAAATCCGCATCCACCACCCAGCTGTATCCGCTGTCCAACAACCGCTTCACTTCCCGCAACGCGTCCTTACACCCTCGGCCCGGACGAAACCCGTAGCTGTGAGGGCTGAACTGCCGTTCAAATATCGGCTCGATCACCATCTGCAACGCCCTCTGAACCACACGGTCCCGTACCGCCGGGATTCCCAGTGCACGCTTCTCTCGGCTGCCTGCCTTTTGAATGTACTGGCGACGGATCGGCCGCGGTCGGTAGCTGCCGGTGCGCAGCTCCTCGTGCAACTGCTTGAGGTTGCGCTCAAGGTCTCGCTCAAACCCCTGCACGCTCTGCTGGTCCGAGCCCGCACTGCCTCCGTTTTGCCTCACCCGATGCCAGGCCACCGCCAGGCTCTGCGGCCGGTAGACCTTATCAATCAGACTGAACCAAACACCTCCTCTCACCCCTTCTTCCAGGGCCTCCAGCATGCGCTCCGTCCATATCGAGCCTTCAACCCACCCCCAACGGGCGCGGCGGGCCTCTGCAGCTTGTTTAGCCGGCTCCGGCACTTGCGCTGCTCTATCTTGGCTCGAAACGGACTTCACCCATCCACCTTCCTGCACCCCTTGGCTCCTCCCTGTTTCCAGGGCCTCTTCGCTACTACGGGTGCTCTGACTGCTGCCCGACCGGCTCTCCGCCGACCTTCTGCCCGGCAGCTCTCCCTGCTTCACACCGCGCGAGCTTCCTTGCGTTCTGCCACCAACCACCTGACGCGCCCCATCATCGCTTTCCGGCTGCCCGCCCAGCGTGATGGGCTCCTGATGCCTGTGTCTCCGGCTACCCACCCTCGGCGGGCACACCCTGGGTCTATGCCAACCTCTGGCAGACGGCGGCTTCAGTCTGGACTTCGCCCTTTCCCAGCAGGCTCGTCGCTACGCCCGGCCGAATCGTGTTCGTCATCCTGCGGACCGCAAGTTCGCCTCCAGTTGCTCCCCACACCACCTCGCAGTGGTGCAGTTACTTTCAGCTACCAGGAGCGGGCATCTCCTGAAAGGGGACTTGCACCCCTCTGCTCGCGCCTGCTCGCAGGCGCACTGGGAGCGGCTTCCAGCCGCGATGGAATCGTGGCTGGAAGCCACTCCCACAAAAGCACCTGCTCGCCAGCGGCGGCAAACCGCCGCGCCGCGACCGGCAGTAACGAACACCGGCGGGCGGCGAACTATAGAAAGGAGGCCGCACGGTGTCAACTCAAATCAACACTCAGATCAACACCCCTGGTGCCCCCGCTGGTCCGTTTGACATGCACGACACATTGGCATAAGTTTAATTTGAAGTTTACTTTCAGCGGTTGAGGTGCCGGATGAAAACGTTGACCCTTTTGGAATTCAGAAAGAATGCGCAGGCCGCCCTGGACAAGGTGGCCAGCGGCCAGGCCATTGTCTTAACCCGAAGAGGGCGGGCCGTTGCGCGGCTGGAGCCGATCGGCGAGGAACGAATCGAAGCGGATGATCCCATCTATGCTCTGGGAGACGTGGCGGTCGATGGAACCCCGCTGACCAACGAACAGATGGATCGCGAAATCTATGGCCGCTGAAATCTTCATCGATACCAGCGGTTTTTACGCGCTGCTCGTCCGCGGCGACGACCAGCACGATCGGGCCCGGAAGCTCATGCGGAAAGCGGCCCTAAAAAAGCGACGGTTCGTAACGACCGACTACGTTCTGGATGAGACCGCTACTTTGTTGATGGCGCGGGGCTGCTCCAAGGTGATCCCGGCTTTGTTCCATTCGGTGTCTGCCTCCAAGGCATGCCGGGTCGTATGGATGGACACGGAACGGTTCGAAAAAACGAAAAATTCATTTATCAAAAACATCGCGACCGGGTGGTCTTTCACCGACTGCTTCAGCTTCACCGTCATGAAGGAGCTCCGGCTACGTGAGGCGTTGAGCAAGGACGCCCACTTCAGAGCTGCGGGATTCGCCCCGATTCTGGCCTGAGCGCCTTGGGGTCGGGCCAAGGCATGTAGTTGATTCTTATGATTTTAGCCTTCCAGGCACAGGTGTTTTAGGGGGTCAATTCAGCATTATTTGATCCGGTATCGGATACTTGCCATGGCGACCCCGTTATGCCTTACACCGGCCTTTCCAGACACCGATTGTTAGCAGCAGCCAGCTCGCCAGGAAGGCCATGCCGCCGAAGGGGGTGACCATACCGATCCAACGCTGCCCGGTGAGGCTCAGGGCATAAAGGCTTCCGGAAAACAGAATGAGCCCCGCCAGGATGAACATACCGCTCAACCTGATGAGCCGCGAGGCCGGGAAAACCCCTGCCGCAAACGCCACGGCGAAGAGCCCTAAAGCATGATAAAAATGGTACTGGTTCCCCGTGTGAAAAACCGCCATCAGATCCGGCGCCAAGGTTGACTTCAAGGCATGCGCCCCAAAGGCCCCCAGCACCACGGCTGAAAGCATGCTGACGCTTCCGAGAACCATAAACCATTGGCTCGATTTGCTTTTAAGCGGTTCCATAGCATTGCGTTCCTTCTAAGGGTGGTGGTTGCATGACACGCTTATAGGTGAATCTTTTTTCAATGAGCAAGAGAAACTTCACAATTCTTTCTGCTCTTGCGGCCGTCCTGCTGCTAGGGCTTCTGATGCTCCCTCCGTCGATCTGGGCGGACGTTCGACGGTGGTTTGCGCTCATAACGGACCGGGAGTGGATCCGTGCGACCGTCCAGTCCTACGGCTGGGCCGCCCCCCTGGTGTTCATCGGCGTTCAGATCGCCCAGGTCATCGCAGCGCCGGTTCCCGGGGAGGCCACAGGCTTCATCGGGGGTTACCTGTTTGGGACGCTTCAAGGGTTCTTTTACTCCAGCATCGGCCTTGGCATCGGGTCGCTTCTCAACTTCGGCATCGGACGGTTCTTGGGAGAACGTTTCGTCCGGAGGTTGATTCCGGAGGAAAAATTCAAGCGCATCGACCGCCTGGTCAACCGCCAGGGTGTCATTGCTATACTTCTAATGTTCGTCATCCCCGGGTTTCCCAAGGACTACCTCAGCCTGGCCCTGGGGTTGACCACCCTGCCGCTCAAGGTCTTTGCCATCCTGGCCTGCATGGGACGCATGCCCGGAACCCTCGTCCTCAGCCTCCAGGGGGCATCGCTTTACGACCAGAACTATGTTCTGCTGGCCGTCGTCGCCGCTGCCTGCCTGGCGCTGATCTTATTGGCTTATCGCTTTCGGGAGTCTCTTTACCGGTGGGTAGACAAGATGAACGTCCCGCAGGACGTCCCTTGATGCCTGCGGGCGGCCGGGTTCGGTGCCGAGGATCCGCTTGACAAAAAAACGCGCGCCGTATTGAATGCCGGCAGCCGCTGATGTGATAGCAGGAATCCAACCCATCAAACAAGGAGGTCCATCATGGCTCAAAAACCCCGCGAAGAACGCAAAAAAATAGTTATCGAGGTGCTCAACAAAGCCCGCGCGATGGAGCTGCACGCCATCCATCAATACATGAACCAGCACTATAACTTGGACGACAAGGACTACGGCGAACTGGCCGGCAAGGTGAAGCTCATCGCCATCGACGAAATGCGGCATGCCGAAATGTTCGCCGAACGCGTCAAGGAGCTGGGCGGAGAACCGGTCACCGAATCGGCCGCCAAGGTTCAGAAGGGCCAGAAGGTGGAGGCCATGTTTGCCTTCGATGCCAAGCTCGAGGACAACACCATCGACGTCTACAACCAGTTCGCCGCCGTCTGCCGCGAAAACGGGGACAGCATCAGCATGAAGCTCTTCGAAACCATCATCGACGAGGAGCAGCTCCACTACAACTATTTCGACAACGTCGACGAGCACATCACCGATCTCGGCGACACGTACCTGGCGAAAATCGCCGGGACTCCTTCCGCCACCGGACTCACACCCAAGGGCTTCGCGGTGGGCGCGGGCGGAGCCTGAAGGGAAATCCAAAATCCGGAAATCGAAATCCGAAACCAATTCAAATGCTCCAATGACCAAAAACTGAGACGTGTTTGGAACATTTGCAAATTTGGATTTTGGGATTGTTTCGGATTTCGGATTTCGTGCTTCGAATTTCGCAAGCGTGGGTTTTGCATAAATTCGGCAAGCTTGCTGCGGGGTGATGCACGCCGTCCCGCCGCCGTTAAGGCGGGCAGGTGATTGTCAAAAGGGTGTCAACGCCTCCCGATAAATGTCCGCCAGCTTCTCCACCAGCGCGCGGTGGTCGAAATCGCGCAGCACGCGCTCGCGGGCGGCGGGGATCACCCGCTGCCGCAGGCCGCCGTCCGTCAGCAGCGTGAGCATGGCGGCTGCCAGCGTTTCCGGCTGTCCCGGCGGGACCAACAACCCGGTCTCGCCCGACTGGACCAGCTCCGGTATGGCCGACACGTCCGTGGCCACCACCGGCACTCCCATGGCCATGCTCTCGAAGAGCACGTTGGGGATACCGTCGCGGTCGCCGTCGGCGGCCACCTCGCAGCCGAGCACGAAAAGGTCCGCGCGGCGGTAGCGTTCGAGCACCGCGCCGTGCGGCTGGGTCCCCAGCCAGCGGAACACCGCCTCAAGCCCCAGTTCCCGCACCAACCCGAGGATCTTCCCGCGGTCCGGCCCGTCGCCGATCAGCGTGTAGGTCAGCCGGACGCCGCGCTCATGCAGCTGCCTCAGCGCCCGCAGGACGGTGGGAATCCCTTTTTTCTGAATCAAACGCGCCACCGTGAGGACTTGGTAGGGCGGGGATGCGGCCGGCCTGGAGCCGCCGCCGTTGCCGAAAAGCTGCGTGTCGATCCCATGGTAGACGCGGTGAATGGGAGTCGGCAGGCCGCCGGCGAGCCGCAGCAGGTAGCGGCGGTTGTAATCGGTGCAGGTCACCACGAAGCGCGCCAGGGCGATCTTCTCCTGCAATTGCTCGGGCACCGAGGTGTAGATATCCTTGGCATGGGCGGTGAAGCTGAAGGGCAGCCCGCTCAGCGCGGAGGCATATAGCGCCACCGAGGTCGGCGAGTGCGCGAAATGGGCATGCAGGTGCACCACCCCGCGGCCGGGCAGGCACCGGTTTACAAGGTAGCCGGCCTGCAGAAAGTGGCGCAGGGACGCCGGGTTGCGGGTGCGCTGAAAGCGCCGGCGGGCGACGGCCAGGCCGGCGGCGTAATGCCGCGGGCGGCGCATCGCCAGACAAAGATTGTGGAAAAGCAAACGGTGGGCATTGCGCAGAAAGGTTTCCGGCAGATAGTCCACGGCGGCCCGGATGCGGGCGACGCTTTCGTGCGCAAAGCTCTCGCGGCCGCGGCGCATGGAGAAGATCCGCACCGCAAACCCCAGCTGCTCGAGCAGCAGGATTTCGTTGGAGATAAAGGTCTCGGAGATGCGCGGATAGCCCTTGAGCACCATCCCCAGCACCGGGCGCGCCCCGGCTTTCATGGCTTGTGGCACCGGAAGTCCTGCAGGCGCTGTTTCATGGTCTCCAGTCCGGTGAGCGCGAACGCACCGATGGCGTCATGGTGGGCTGCGGGATTCGATAAAAGCTCGATCAGCTTCTCGCGCAGCAGGCCGGGGCTGAGCTGGTCCCAGGCAATGTAGTCGATCAGGTTCTGGCGCTGAAAGGTCTGGGCGCGGATCAGCTGCTCCTTGCGCGGGGTTTCCCGGGGGATCACCAGGCTGATGGTGCCCTGGCTCAGGATCTCGCAGAGCGTGTTGTAGCCGCCCATGCTGACCACCACGTCCGCTGCCGCGAAGATCTTCTCCATCTGCCGGTAGAAGTGGTACATGCGCACGCCGAGCTTGCGGGAGCGCTTGTTGATGTTCTTGCGTTCGGACTTGGGCATGAACGGCCCGGTGATCAGAATGCTCTTGAAGGGCTGCGGCCCGGGCGAGGACTCGAGCATCTTGAGGTAGGTGTCCATCACGGTGAAACCGTCCCCGCCGCCGCCGGTGGTCACCACGACAAGCTTGTCGTCCTCCTGGAGGCCGTGTTCCTTGCGGATGTTCTGGACCCCCTCCGGCGAGGGCACCTTGCGTGGGATGTAGCCGGTGAAATGGATTTTGCGGCTGACCGCATCCGAAATGCCGTATTCGCGGATGGGGTCGTAGAGGTCCCGGTTGCCGTAGATCCAGATCTCGCTGTAAAGATCCTCCAGGATCTGGTAGACGCCTTTCTCCTGCCACTCCTGCCGGGTCGTCCGGGCGTCGTCCATGATGTCCCGCAGACCCAGGATCGTCCGGGTGCCGGGCAGCGAGCGGCGCAGCCACTGCAACGCAGGCAGCACTTCGCGCTTCAGTCCCAACGGCTCCTTGTCGACGATGAAGAGCTGGGGCTGAAAGGTCTTGACGGTGGCGGTGATGATGTTCTTGCGGATGTCCAGGGCGTGGCGGGCGTTGATCTTGATCGAAAGAGGCAGGTATTCCTCGTTGGTGCGCTTTATCATGCCCGGGATGCGCACGAAGTCGATCTGTTCGGGAAAGGCGAAGCGTCCGGCGATGGGCGAGCCGGTCAGGATCAGGATGTTCACGCGCGGCCCGAGCAGATGCGAGGCGATCGCCATGCTGCGGCGGATGTGCCCCAGGCCGTAGGTGTCGTGCGAATACATCAGGATGTTGTAAGTCGAATTCCGGGCCATGCCCCTCCCAAATCAAAGGCGCTTTCAGGAAAGCGCCTTTGATTTGATTTTATAGTGAAATTCAATGCGGGTTGTCAAGGAATCCCGCGGTTGATAGATGCCGTCGTCGTCTTTAACTGCCGGCGTTCATCTGCTATAAAGCGACTGGAACTTCGGAATGAGGAAATTCGAAATTCGAATATCGAAACTCGAAACAAATCCGAATATCCAATCATCAATTCTCAAAACGGGTTTAAGACATTAGAGCATTTGAATTTGGTGCTTGTTTCGGATTTCGGATTTCGTGCTTCGAATTTTGTGGGAGCGGCATCTTGCGGAGATATGATCGTGGCCGGGAGCTACTCCCACACCTCGTTGCCAAAGGATGATCTATGGCTCGCTCCGACGTCCACCCCATTCACCGCTTCGAGCCCTGGCAGGTCTGGCCGGGGTCTTACGACAACCCGCCGGCCGACGGGAGCTTCCCCGCGCCGCCGGAAAAAGGGTTTCACATCGCGCGCGCAACCCGCATCGCCTCGATGGGATCCTGCTTCGCGCGCGAGATCAAGCGCCGCCTGCTGCAGCGGGGATTCACTTACATCGCCGAGGAATCCCACCACCCGGCCGCCGCCCACGCCAGCGCCGCCTGGGAGCGGGTCTACAACACCTTCTGTTTGCGCCAGATCTGCGAGTACACCTTTGAATCCTGGAAGCCGCGCCAACGATGGTGGCGGGCCCCGCGATCCGGCCGGATCCAGGACCCCTACCGCCGGGTCATTCTCTACGACGACCTGGCGCAGGCCGAGGCCGACTTCGCGCGCCACCGCGAGCACTCCCGCCGCGCCCTGCAGAGCGCCGAGCTGCTGATCCTGACGCTGGGGCTGACCGAGGTGTGGCAGGACCGGAGGGACGGATCGGTCATCAGCCTGCCTGCCGGACCTTACGTGAACGAGGGCGGCGCAATGGACGACTACGAATTCCGCGTGAGCCGGCACGCCGAAAACCTGGCCAACCTCGAACGCATCCACGCCCTCATGGCCCGGCACAACCCGGGCTGCCGCATCCTCGTCACCGTTTCCCCGGTGAACCTCTGGGCGACCTTCCGGCGCGACCTGGACGTCATCAGCGCCAGCTGCAACTCCAAGAGCACCCTGCGGGCCGCGGCCGACGAGTTCGTCTCCCGGCACGACAATGTTTTTTATTTCCCGGCCTTCGAAATGGCGGCGATCTACCAGCCCCTGACCGGCCGTACTTATTTCGCCGACGGCCGTGAAAATTTTCACGTCAACAAACGGACGGTCAAGTTCATCATGAACCATTTCTTCAAGTGGTACGCGCCGTCCGAGCCGTTCGAGCCGTTTGAATTGACCGAGTTAAATCTTTAAGGGACTGTTGACACTTGCGAATAATCTGGCTATTTTCTGGCCAGAATGGCATATGAAATCCTTTTAGCCCCGGAAGCCGCAGATGATCTCAAGCACCTCACTGCCAGAGACCGTTCCGTGATTTGTGACGCGATAAAAACCCATTTGCGGCATGAACCTAAAAAGACAAGCAAAAGCAGAATAAAACGCCTGCGTGGCATAAGCCGGCCGGAATATCGATTACGGGTAGGCGAATTTAGAATATTTTTTGACGTCAAGGAAACCGCAGTTGAGATTTTATCCGTCGTTCCCAAGCATCGAGTGTCCGAGTGGCTTGAAAGATATGGAGGAACGAAATGAAAACAATAGCCCTTTCCGAAATCAAGGATCAATTCTCAAAATTTCTTCGACTCGCTGAAAAAGAGGAAATTGTCATCATGCGGCATGGAAAACCGGCCGGAGTCCTGGTAGGCTTTAAGTCAGAGGATGACTGGTTTGATTATCGCCTTGAGAACGACCCTCGTTTTTTACGACGCATTGCTTCAGCTCGGCAGAGTCTACGAGAGGGGCAAGGCATCCGAATCGAAGATTTTACCGAGTAAAGCTTCGCGTAACCTTTTGGACGCACTGAGCCGTCTGAGGGGTAATAACATTTGGCTTCTGTGGGAGAGGCTTTCAGCCTCGATCGTCGCGGCTTGAAAGCCGCTCCCACAAAATGCGCCGGATCGCATAGATAACGGTTCATGGCGCGCAACATCATCCTATTTCAAACGAAACCGACCGGCTCGATTCCTATCGTTTCCCCCTTTGACAAAGGGGGGGCAGGGGGATTTGGAAATCGATTTTTTTAGAAGGAGTTTAAGTGGATTTTGAACCCGTCATCGGCCTTGAGGTGCACGCCCAGCTCAAGACCCAGACCAAGATTTTCTGCGGCTGTTCGACCCGCTTCGGCGCGGAGCCCAACACCCAGACCTGCCCGGTGTGCCTGGGCATGCCGGGAGTCCTGCCCGTGCTGAACCGGACCGTGGTGGACTTCACCCTGCGCATGGCGCTGGCCACCGGGTGCACCATCGCCCCTGAAAGCCGTTTCGCACGCAAGAACTATTTCTACCCCGACCTGCCCAAGGGCTACCAGATATCGCAGTACGAGCGGCCCATCTCCGAGCACGGCCAAATCGACATCGAAGTCGACGATCGGTCCCGCCGGGTGCGCATTCGCCGCATCCACATGGAGGAGGACGCCGGCAAGCTCTCCCACGACCCGAACCGGCCGGTCAGCCGCGTGGACCTCAACCGCACCGGCGTGCCGCTGATCGAGATCGTGAGCGAGCCGGACATCGACTCCCCTGCGGCGGCCGGAGCCTACCTGAGAAAGCTGCGTGCGATCGTGCGCTACCTGGGGATCTGCGACGGCAACCTCGAGGAGGGCAGCTTCCGCTGCGACGCCAACGTGTCCATCCGCCCCAAGGGCACCTCCGACCTCGGCACCCGGACCGAACTGAAGAACCTCAACTCCTTCCGCTTCGTCGAGAAGGCGATCGAATACGAGATCAACCGCCAGCAGGACGTCCTTATGGACGGCGGGATGATCGTCCAGGAAACACGCCTCTGGGACGCGGCCCGCAGCCAGACTTTCTCTATGCGCGGCAAGGAGGAGGCCCACGACTACCGCTATTTCCCGGACCCGGACCTCCTGCCCCTGGTGATCGATGCGGACTGGATCGAACGCGTGCGGCAATCGCTTCCGGAACTGCCCGATGCCCGGCGCGACCGGTTCGTGGACCAATTCGGCCTGTCCGCCTATGACGCCGGCGTGCTGACTTCGGACCGCGAGCTGGCCGACTACTTCGAAGCCTGCCTGGTGGAATTTCCCCAGCCCAAACAGGCCGCCAACTGGGTCATGGGGCCCCTGCTGGGCCTGCTGAACGCCCGGGGCATAACCATCGACCGATCGCCGATTCCCGCCGCGCAGCTGGCTGGCCTGCTCAAACTGGTCGACAACGGCGCCATCAGCGCCAAGATCGCCAAAACCGTGTTCGACGAGATGGCCGCCTCCGGCAAGACCGCCGCCGGCATCGTTGCCGCAAGAGGCCTGTCGCAGATCAATGACCAGGGCGCCATTGAAACGGTCGTCCAGGACGTCCTGGAACGCAACCCCAAAGAGGTCGAGGCCTTTCGCGGCGGCAAGACCAAGCTCATGGGATTTTTCGTCGGCGAGGTCATGAAGGCCACCCGTGGACAGGCGAATCCGAAAACGGTGAATCAGCTTTTGCAAAAATTCTTGGGTAAATGAGCGCAGTTGCTGTTCATGAATTCAAAGAGTGCTGGGATTAAGGTTTAAAGATTAAGGTTTAAAGAAACTGCTCCAAAAATCATTCTTTCAACCTTAACCCTTGATGGGGTCGTAAAAAGCCTCTTTGGTCGTCACCCCGGCGAACGCCGGGGTCCAGAACCTTTTGAAATACCTGGATTCCGGCTTTCGCCGGAATGACAAATTCTGCTGAATTTCGGTTTTTTACGAGTTCATCAACCTTAACCCTTAAACTTTAAACGTTAATCTATTTCAGTTAACTTAACACGTCCCTGGAGATGAAATGTACAAGCTAATAACTGCAATTTGTGCCGTATTGTTGATCGTCGTGCCGATATCCGTTTTCGCGGCAGCGAAAACCGTCGCCATTGTCCCGTTTAAAGTCAACGCCGAAAAGGACATGAGCTTCCTGCGCGACGGGATCTACGACATGCTGGCCTCGCGGCTGTACAAGGATGGCGAGACCGAGGTGCTTGCCCGCCAGAAGGTCGAAAAAACTCTCGGCACGGCTGTCAGTGGAGTGACCGAATCCAACGCCCGCGACCTTGGCAGGCAGATAGGTGCGGATTTCATCCTTTTCGGAAGCCTCACGGTCCTGGGAAACAGCATCAGCGTGGACTCCAAGTTGGTGGACGTCACGGGCACCAAGCCGACCATGAACTTTTTCGAGCAAAGCGAGGACGCCGGCGGCATCGTGACCCGCGTGAACCAGATGGCGGCCGAGATCAACGATAAGATGTTCGGCCGCGGGGCGATGGCCAAAGCCCCGGCCGCGGCACCGGCCCAGGCGTCCCAACCCAAAGCGCCGGACACGCAAGCCCACCCTGAGAAAATGTTCAAACAGCAGGGCGGACTGGGAGCCGAGAGCGGCCAGGGCTCGCCTTTCGCATCGGAGGAGGGCGGCGGACGCGAGCTGTCCCCGCAGTTTTGGAGAAGCGCGGGCATGAAGCATCTCTTCAACGGCATCGCCCTGGGGGACGTGGACCGGGACGGGAAGATCGAAACCGTGATCCTCACGCCCCAAAGCGTCTTGATCTTTCGCAAGGACCAGGATCGGTTTTTCCAGGTGTTCGAGTATACCGAAGGCGGCCAGGGCTACAACATCGCCGTCGATGTTGCCGACATCAACGGCAACGGCATACCGGAGATCTTCGTCACCAGCATGACCCTGACCCTCAAGGGTCTGAGTTCATTCGTCCTGGAGCATGACGGCAAGGCCTACCGACGCATCGTAGAAAACGAAGCCTGGTATTTCCGGGTGTGCAACCTGCCCGACCGGGGCAAGATCCTTCTCGGTCAGGAGTCGCGCATGGGCACCCCCCATAGTACCCGGATCTACGAAATGCTCTGGCGCAGCGGCCGGTACGAGCCCGAATCCCCGGTCAACGTCCCGACGGCCGTCAACGTGCTGGGGCTCACCATCGCCGACATTATGGAAGGCCGCAGGGAAACCGTGATCGCCCACGACCGCGAGGACCATCTCCGGGTGTTCGAGCCCTCGGGCAAGGAGGAGTGGAAAAGCGCCGAAAAATACGGCGGCAGCACCCTTTATTATGCGGCTGACCGCAAAGATTCAGGCGAGGTGGACAACCCGATCTACCTGCCGATGCGGCTTCTTGCCTTGAAATCGGCCGAAGACGGCAAGACCAAGATTATCGCCGTCAAGAACCACGACATCGCCGGGCTGCACCTTTCAAGATTCAGGAGCTTCAACGAATCCCAAATCATGTCGTTCTTCTGGGACGGAATGGGACTGGCCATGGAGTGGAAGACGCGCAAAATCACGGGCAGCATCCGCGATTTCGCCATCGGCGATTTCGACAACGACGGCGCCGACGAACTCGTGGCCGCCGTCATCCTGGAAGAGGGCCGGATCATCACCACCACCCCCAAGTGCACGGTGATTGCGCTGGAGTTCAAATAAAAAGATAGTGTTTTGTGTTTTGTGTTTGGCAGAAGAGGGGTAATTATCATGTAACCGGCTATCCGTTTTAGGTTTGCGGGGCGCAATATGGCCTTTTTAAAGTTTGAAGACCTTCGGGTTTTTAAGGCTGCAGAGGCGTTCGCCGATGAGATATGGTATGTTGTCAATGAGTTGGAATCATTCGCTAAACTCACGGTTGGAAGGCAGCTTGTTAGGTCAGCGGACAGCATCGCTGCAAACATAGCTGAGGGAACAGGAAGAGGGACGGCTAAAGACAACCAACGATTTGTTCGAATGGCTCGTGGTTCCCTGAATGAGGCGAAATACTGGTTACGCAGAGCCGCTCACAGAAAATTAATTGAGTCTGGAAAAGTGGACCAATTAAACCATATGGTTGAGGAGATCGGTCCCAGCCTGAACGCTTACCTGAGGTCTTTGGACAGGTCAATTTTTTCGACAGAAAAAACCGCACACTAAACACACCCTGGGAACAAAAAACCAAACACCAAACACTGAACACCCCTCTACATGGGGAAACCCATGAAACTTAAGATAGTGCTCGAAGCAAGCGAAGAGGGCGGATACACTGTATACGTCCCCAGCCTTCCCGGCTGCATCAGCGAAGGCGACACCAAAGAGGATGCGCTGGCAAATATTAGAGAGGCTATTGAGCTTTACATGGAGCCAGTCGAAGATGATATCACCGTGTCGCCTGGAAGAGAAATTGCTGAAATAGCCATATGAAACAGGCGCGGCTTTCAATCGAGGAGTTTATTGATCTGCTGTGATCAACAACAGGTAATGAGTTTGACCGCATCGCGGCTGGAATCCCCGGCTTTCGCCGGGGACAGGCGCCGTTCCCACCTAAAGAAAAAGCGCTCATTGATTAAAAAACCCAGCGGCCGCGGCCGCTGGGTTTTTTATGGTTGACTTTTTCAACATGGATACGTAGTATGCTTTGTAAACATACTAAACAACCGGAGCGCTATGATGAAAACGGAAACCGTATCCGCACGTTTATCACCCGAAACCGCGAAAAAATTTACCCTCCTTGCGAAGGCCATAAACCGTTCCAAGTCTTATCTGGCAGCAGAAGCCATTGAGACTTATGTCAACGATCAACAATGGCAAATCGACGCTATCCTCAAAGGAATAAAAGAAGCGGATGAGGGTAAGTTCGTGACTGATCGACAGCTGCGTGATGCCCTGTCAAAATGGGGTGTCGATGAAGGTTAGGTGGGTTCCCCTTGCTCTATTCGACTTCGAAGAGGCAGCGGATTTTATTTCCAAAGATAATCCGGAAGCCGCGCGAAAAATGGTTGGACGTATTTGGGAGGCCGCTAAGCTTCTGGCTGAACATCCAGACGCCGGCAGAGCAGGCCGTGTGCCTGGCACACGCGAACTGATAGTTGGGGGAACACCCTTTATCCTGCCTTATCGAGTAAAGGACAACACCGTCCAGATTCTGCGCGTACTGCATTCTTCGAGAAAATGGCCGTCGAAATTTAGTGGTTAAACTCAGGGGCAACCTGCTTGCACATCAACAAGAGGATTATTGAAAATTCCAGCAAAGGGAATCGCGGGCGGGGACGCCGCTCCCACAAGAAAACAAAAACAAAGCACTTCATGGATAAAAAAACCCGGGGCGAAAGCCCCGGGTTTTTTTCGGGAGAATCAGGCAGGTGTTGAACGCGTCAAGCCGTCAGATCAGAAATCGATCTGCCACTTGGCGCCGGCGTACCACTGGTAGCCCTGATCGTCGCCGGTAATGGCATCGTCTCCAAGGTCGATGTAACCGACTTCGGGAATCAGGTACACGCCCGGAGCCATGGTGATGACGGACTGGCCGTAAGCGACCCAGGCTGTAACATCGTCAACGCCGTTGACGTCCGGAGAATCGCTGCGGTAGCCGAAGCCGACCTCAAACTTCAATTGAGGGGTGAACACCAGGCCTGCAAGACCCATGGCCAGCCAGCTGGTGGAGTCTTTGATGTCGTCGCCGCCCTCCAAGAGGGCGCTGGAGCCAACTGCGGAGTCGGGGTTAGCGCCGGTTGCCCAGTTGGCGTTGTTCCAGTTCTGACCATAAGCACCTTCAGCGGCCACGTAAAAAGCGCCGATATTCACCTTGGCAACTCCTCCAACGACATAGGAATAAATGTCGACGTCATCGGTCAAGGTCCCGGCAGCCTCGCTTGCATCGGTCGAAGCAACCTTGTAGTACTGGAAGCCGCCAAAGGGAATCAACTCGAACATGCCCAATTTGAGGTTATAGCGGGCCTCGATCTTGGGAATGTTCCAGTCGGGGTCGGCGTTGCTGGGTTGCGGGCTGAAAGCGGCCGGGGCGCTGTTTTTCAGGGCATTGGTGATGAAAGCGATTTCAAAGGCGCCAATCTGGAGTCCGATTTGGCCCGGACGTTTGCCGTAGAAGTCGCCTTGGCCCAGCAGACCGGCATCATCGGCGAACACCTGCCCGGAAACCAGGTTGCTGACCGGGGAGTAGTCCTTGCCGACTTTCAGCGAGGCGTTGTCCGAAAACTTCCACACGCCGTAGGCGCGACGGGTCTGAACATGGCCATCACCACCGCTTGTGCCGTTGAACTCGCCGCCAACCTGACCGGTGTTGCTATCACCGCCATTGAGAGCCAGCTCAATCTGCCCGCTGACCTTGTCGGCCTTGACCTTGACGCCCAGGCGGGAGTTGTCCTGGAAATCCCACCGCAGGCCCCAATCGTTGTCCTCGCCGTTAACTTGGGAGTCGCCAAAATCGTCGGCGATGTACCAGGTGGCCATGCGCTGGCTGCCGTAGAATTCCCAGTCAGCCGCGAAAGCCGGAACTGCAAAAAGCAGAACCGCGAAAATTGCAATTAGTTTCTTCATCTCTTCAATCCTCCTTAACGATTGAAAAACAGTTTTTGCCTAGCCTAATAATTTCCTGCCTTCCGCCCGATTCTCCCTGACCTCCTTTCCCGGAGCGGGTGATGCCGAAGGAGATTTCAGGAAAGCCTAATAACCCAAAACCTTTTCCGGCATCAAATTACAAGGATCATATTTCGAGGAACTTTTGAAGTCAAGGGAATTTTTAAAATCGAGGATTCAAGGCGTCTTGAGAATTCCGGTGGTAAAATCCCTCACCTTATGAGCAATGCTCAAAGCATCGCGACAAATTGCAGAATCAGGAAGAGCGCTGGGCAGGGCGGAATAGACGGGATATTTGGAAGGAACATAGATGGAATCCATCAGGTCCATCTCGTCTTCAGAAATGCCCAGAGCGACGCCTCGATCAGCGAGAAGGCCGAGCAGCACACGGACGCTGTGGGTGCGTCGGAATTCCAGGTTGTACTCCACAATCATGGCCTTCAGATATTTCTCGACTGCCTGCTGCGCGTTCTGGAGGCAGGCATTGAGGTGCCCATGATCAAACGCCAACACGGCGACATTAAGGTTCTCACTCGCGTAAGAAACCCAGGCGCCGGTTTCATCTTTCATACAGGACCTCACCCTTCTGGATTTCCTGAATGAAAGCACCTTCACCCGGGAGTCGTCGTAATGGGATGACATCCAGCGGAATTCTCTTCGCGACCGGCCGGAGCGTCCGCCTGTACTTCATGGCCAAAGAATAGTAGCCTTCATCCGAGTCCTGAAAGACGGCGATGTCCAGATCGCGAGGATCATCAGACGTTACAAACGATCCGAACACGACCACTCGCTGCACCTCGGGAAACCTTGCCAGTCCGGCCGCGATTTCTTCCTTTAACTTTTTTTTGATTTCCTGTTGTAGATACATAATGCCACCCAGAGGATTTTACAAAGATCCTGGCTGGTGAGTAGCCTATTGAATTCCTCGAGTCATTTTAGGGAGGCGCAGTGCCTTTGTCAACGCAGGCGTACGCGGCGGGCACATGCAGTTAGATTCCTTGACAGCCGATGCGAGATAGGGCACGTGTATTGGTATATTGATTGGCTACGACTCACTAAATTATGTCAATAAATCAATACCCGTCCCCTACTTTCCACGCATCACCGCAATTAGTGACCAGCGGAATCAGGCCGATTTCAACTCTTCCAGAAGATCGGGGTGACGGTCCAGCAGCTTGAACAAATTGGTGACGGCTTGCACTGGTTTAGCCTTGCCATGCTCATAACGGGAAAAGGCGTTAGGACCACCGCCGGTGAGCAGAGCAGCTTCCTGTTGAGTCAGTTTGAGCTTCTTTCGTATCCTCACAAGCTCTGCCGCATCCCGCGCATCAATTTCTTCGGCGATCTGCTTGATCGCCTCGGCAAAGCGAACGCCTTCACCGGCATCGAACTCAACTTCCGTGCAATGCGAACAATGCCATCCTCTTACCTTCTCAATGACACGATGATGTCCCTTATATGTATATGGAACATCCCGAACGGCATGAACCATCTCTCCTTGTCCACAGCTCAAGCAATCGCGCTTCATCTTATTTCTCCTTATTGCTTGTGCTCCGATCAAAGCCGTAGCTGTAAAAGCATCCGCTCCACGTAGACGAACAGCCGCTTGAACAGTCGCAAGATCATAATGGGGTTTGCGCTTTTCCACGAACAGTATATTAACCTTTAAGGTTAATTTTGTCAAACCCTTTTAAA
Organism: uncultured delta proteobacterium; assembly: GCA_963700055.1. Taxonomy (GTDB): domain Bacteria; phylum Desulfobacterota; class Desulfobacteria; order Desulfobacterales; family SpSt-501; genus SpSt-501. The sequence goes on from CAVOWH010000008.1 coordinate 41,046, forward strand.
CGCTCTCTCGATCATCCCGATATCGTATCGCAGCCAGGTCGGCCGTCCGTGGGGGCAGTGCGAGAGGTTGCCGCACTCCTCCAGCTGTCCGAGCAGCGCCTGCATCTGTTCGGGAGTGAGCGCCTGGCCGGCGCGGACGGCCCCGTGGCAGGCTGCGCGCTGCCGGCAGAAATCGAGCGCCTCCTGCGGATCAGAAGGCCCGGCCGAACCGCTCGCCGCCTCGGCCATCTCCATGAGCAGCGGCCGGAGCTCGCGGCCGGCCAGAAATCCGGGTACCGACTTGACCACCACCGTGCCGCCGCCGAAAGGCTCGACCTCGAGGCCCAGCTCCCGCAAGTGGGGCATGAGCGCCTCCAGGGCCTGGGCCTCCCTGAAGCTGAGGTCTACGGTCTCAGGGACCAGCAGGGCCTGAGAAGGTGGACGCTGGTTTTCGGCTCGCCGGGTCAGCTGCTCGTAGAGCACCCGTTCGTGGGCGGCGTGCTGATCGATCAGGATCAACCCGTCCTCGGCTTCACATATGATATAGGTAGCATGCAGCTGCCCGATCACCCGCATCCCGGCGAACCCGCGCCTTGCCCAGATATCCGCCTGAAGGCGGGTGGCGGGAGGCTGAAGGCTGAAGGCTGAAGGCTGGATATCGCCTTCCTCGGGGAACGGTGGGAGCGGCATCCTGCCGCGATGATCGAGGCTGGAAGCCTCTCCCACAATTTCATTCCATCTCCGCCCTCCGAATTCCGCCTTCCTCCCCCCCCCTTCCGAATTCTCACTTCCCTCTTCCCCCTTCCCCCTTCCAACTTCTTCCTTCCAACTTCCGCCTTCCCCCTTCCGCCTACCGAATTCTAAAGGCCCCTCTGCCACCCCACCCTTTTGCCTTTCAATTTCCTGGAAGCCGGCCGGCTTCCAGGAAGGTTGGTCGACGTCATACAGGGTCTGGGCGACCGCCCGGCGGACAAGCTCGTGCACGTCATTCGGCCGGGCGAAGCGCACCTCGCTCTTGGCCGGATGCACGTTGACGTCCACCTGGTCGCAGGGCACGCTGATGAACAGCACCGCCAGGGGGAACTGGCCTTTCACCAGGCGCTGGGAGTAACCCTGGAAAAGAGCGTGCTGCGCCACGCGGTCGCGCACGAACCGGCGGTTCACCAGGATGAAGACCCCGTTCGCGGACTTGCGGAAGGTCCGCGGGCTGGAGATCCAGCCGCTGACCGCGATCCCCTCCCGGGTCGATTCCACGGGATGCAGCTCGCCGCGCGGAACGCCGCCGAGCACCTCGGCCGCCCGCTCGAATGGGTCGCTGGCAACGGGCCAGCTTTTCACGACCCGCTCGTTGTGCGTCAGGCGGAACTGCACCTGCGGCCAGGCCAGCGCCATACTGGCGAGGATGTCGCCGATGTGGGCCATCTCGGTGGCGATGGACTTGAGAAACTTGCGGCGTGCCGGGGTGTTGAAGAACAGCTCCCTGACCGTCACCAGGGTCCCCTCGGGCGCGCCGGTTTCGGCCACGTTGACGAGCCGGCCGCCTTCGATGGTGAGCTCGGTCCCCGCATCCGAGGCCGCGTCGCGGGTCACCAGGGAAATCTTCGAAACAGCGGCGATGCTCGGCAGGGCCTCGCCGCGGAATCCCAGGGTGCGGATGTTGAATAGGTCCTGGTCGCTGGCGATCTTGCTCGTGGCGTGGCGCTCGATCGACAGCATCGCGTCGTCGCGGCTCATGCCGCCGCCGTTGTCGCCGACCCGGATCAGCGACCGGCCGCCCTGCTCGATGTCGATCAACAGGCGGGTGGCGCCGGCGTCGAGCGCGTTTTCGGCCAGCTCCTTGACCACCGAGGCCGGCCGCTCCACCACCTCGCCCGCGGCGATCTTGTTGGAGAGGATGTCGGGAAGGATCCGGATTTTGGACATGGCCTATACCTATGGCCTATATATAGAGAAGAAAATCGCGGCAGGAAAGCCGCTCCCACAGGTTATCAGCAGTTTTTTGTTCTTTTGTGGGAGCGGCTTTCCAGCCGCGATTCTTTGATTGCGGCATCCTGCCGCGATCAAGCCTGCTCTTTCTTGAAAAACTTGAACAGGAACTCCCCGTCCGCCGGCGAGAGGTCGAACGTGACGCATGCTTCCTCGACCAGCTTGGCGAGCTTTTTCGTCGGACTGCTCTGCCGCTCCTCCGAGATCCATTTGACCGCTTTTCTTAAATCTTCACCCTGGGGCATGATGGTCGTCATGATTACTCCGTATTAAGGTTTAAGGTGTTAAAGTTTAAGGTTTAAGGAGAAGCCGTTTTTTTCCTCTTGCGCAATGAGGATATCAACCCCTGGATCATGGATGCAATCGTCTTCAGCTCTGAGGTCATCTCTTTTTGGATCGATTCGGAAAGTATTTTGATTCTGCAGGCGATATAGATTTGGGTCCGCAACTCCGCGGCCGAGCCCTTGGCGATATGGAGGAATCGTATGAAATCCGCAGATGAATTGCGCTCAGAACCCTCTGCAATATTGGAAGCTATGGAAACTGCCGCCCGCGTCATTTGATCTTTCAGTCCATAGTCGCGACAGCTTGACAATACATCATACAGCTTGACGGCAAGCCGCGATGATCGCTGCCAAATCTCCAAATCCTCAAACGAGCTGCCGGCCATGCCTTCAACCTTAAACTTTAAACCTTTATCACTGGTCTTCTTTTATGAAACCCCGTCGCCTGCTCGAACCGATGCGCCGCCCTCAAGATCATCTCCTCCCCGAAATGCGTTCCCATCAGCTGCAACCCGATCGGAAGCCCGGCGGCCGAGAATCCGCAGGGGACCGACAGGGCGGGAATCCCGGCCAGGTTGGCGGAGATGGTGAAGATGTCCGACAGGTACATGGTGAGCGGATCGTCGATCTTCTCGCCGATCCTGAAGGCGGGGGTGGGCGCGGTCGGGCAGGCGATGACATCGCACGTCTCAAAGGCTTTCTTGAAGTCCTCGACGATGAGCGTGCGCACCTGCGAGGCCTTGCCGTAGTAGGCCTCGTAATATCCGGCCGAGAGGCAGTAAGTGCCGATGATGATGCGGCGCTGGACCTCGGCGCCGAACCCCTGCGAGCGCGTGCGGCGGTACATGTGGATGAGGTCCCCGGCGTCACCGGCCCTGAAGCCGTACTTCACACCGTCATAGCGGGCGAGGTTGGAGCTCGCCTCGCAGGGGGCGATCACGTAATAAACGGCTACGGCGTATTTTGTATGCGGCAGCGAAATCGCCACACGCCGGGCGCCCAGGGACTCCAGGGTGCGCACGGCGTCTTCCGCCGCCGCGGACACCTCCGGATCGAGGCCCTCGGAGGCGCCGTACTCGCGCGGGATCCCGATCCGGATGCCCTTGATGCTTCTGCCCAGCGCGGCCGTGTAATCCGGCACCGCGAGCGGCACCGAGGTGGAATCGGCCGGATCGTGGCCGGCGATCCCGTTCAGCAGCAGCGCGGCGTCGGCCACGCTGCGGGTGAGCGGACCGATCTGATCCAGGGATGATGCATAGGCCACAAGGCCGTAGCGCGAAACGCGGCCGTAAGTGGGTTTTATGCCGACCACGCCGCAGTGCGCGGCCGGCTGCCGGATCGAGCCGCCCGTGTCCGATCCCAGCGCCCCCAGGCACATGCCCGCGGCCACCGCGGCCGCCGAGCCGCCGCTGGAGCCGCCGGGAATGCGGGTGCGGTCCCAGGGGTTGCGCGTGATTTTGAACCCGGAGTTTTCCGTGGAAGAGCCCATGGCAAACTCGTCCATGTTGAGCTTGCCCACGATCACCGCCCCTTCCTGCTTGAGCCGGCGGATGACGGTGGCGTCGTAGGGCGGGATAAACGGGTCTAGGATTTTGGAGCCGCAGGTGGTCCGGACTCCCCGAGTGCAGATGACGTCCTTGATGGCAACCGGAATTCCGTTCAGCGGGCCGCATTGTCCGGCGGCAATCGAGCGGTCGGCGGCGGCGGCCTGCTCGAGCGCATGGTCGGCCGTCACGGTGAGGAATGCGTCGATCTTTTCCTCCACCGCCGCAATCCGATCCAAAGCCGCTTGGGTCAGCTCCCGGGAGGTGATTTCTTTGTTTTTCAGAAGCCGGTGGGCTTCCGCGATGCTCAGATCATGCAATGCCACGACGTTGAATTCTTTCTTCGACCAGTGATGATCGATCCTGAATACTCCGCTAAAATAGAATTTATCAGCGAGCCGTCCTCGTTGTTCGCGGCTGGAAGCCTACTCCGCCGAAGTGAATTTGGCTGCGAAGGCCGGGAGCCGCTCCCACAAAATCCAACTTCTCGGTGTTCCGCTTCCCGGTTGTGCTTTAATCCCTTTGGCATAGCCGACGCCGAAGGCGCCGGCTTAACCCACCACCTTCGGCACCAAAAAGTTCCCGTCCTCCTTCGCCGGAGCATTGGCAAGCGAGACCTCCCGCGGCAGGTGCAGGGTTTCAACATCTTCGCGGAAGGCGTTGGTCAGCGCGAGCGCATGCGAGGTCGGCCGGACCCCTGCCGTGTCAATCTGATTGAGCTGGTCCACGTAATCCAGAATGCTTCCGATCTGCGCGGCGAATTTCTCGACGGCCGACTCTTCGATCTCCAGGCGCGCGAGATGGGCGACGTGCAGCACTTTTTCTTTAGTGATTTTCATCGATTCGATTGAAATTCCTTTGATGCCGTTATTGAACAGGTGGCCTGAAGTTTAAAGTTTAACGTTTAAGGTTTAAAGTGTTCGTACCCGCCAACCGGAGAATGCAACTTTCCATTAGCTTTAAACTTTCAACCTTAAACCTTTTTTTGATCATTTCGGTACCACCGCCGGCGCAAAACCGTCCTTCTGCAGCCGCTCCATCGTGCTGCGGGCGAATTCCTTGGAGGGAAATTCCCCCATCCGCACCCGGTACCATGTGCCCTTTTCCGGAATGGCGATGGGCTCGATGTAGGCGGCATATCCGCGTTGCCGCAGTCTTTCCGAAAGCTGCCGGGCCTCCTCCTCGCTCTTCACCGCCGCGATCTGAACGGTCAAAGGCTTGCCGGGCGCCGGAGGCGCGGAGGATTGAGCGGATGCGGGGGCAGCCGGAGGTGCGGGGGCCGGTGCCGGTTTCTCCACCTTCGCGTTCGCCGGTGCTTCAGTCGGCTTCGACGACCCCGCCTCGGGCTTGGCGGCGGCCGGCGGCGCCGGTGCAATGTTCGGCAAATCGGCGTCTTCCCTGTTCTTGGGCAAAGACTCGTAGAAGCCGAGATCGGTTTTATTCTTCATCTCGGAGGGTTGGGGCCGCGGGCCGCTTTTGGGCGCCTGCTGGGCCGCTTTTTGCAGCGACTCGATGCTCCGCTTGAGCTGGTCGAGGTCAAACCCTATGGGCGCCGTGCCTCTGCCGACCATCACTCCCACCCCGAACATCCAGGCGGAGATGATGAAAACGACGACCACCCACCCGACGACAGCCTTGCGGGTGAGTGCAATGGAGGGTTTCTTGCCCGGGTCTTTATCGGACAGCTTGGCCATTCTGCATCCTTAAAGTCTTTCCGAAACCAAGTCAAGACAGTTTGGCGGGACGCGCGGCCGGCGCTCAGGTCTTTTTTTCTCTTGACTCTGCAGCCGGCTTGCCCTAAAGGTGGCCTCAACAGCGGGCTGAAGCCCGCGGCAGTGCCACCACACAATTAAATCCACAGATCTAAGCCACGAAGGCAAGGCGCCATGGAGGCGCTGCCGCGTGGCTTTTTTTTTGGCTATTTTTTTGACTTCGTCAAAAAAATTAAAAAGGGGGAAACGATGAAAAAGAAGTATGTAACAGTATTGGCAATAGTGGCGGTATTGGTGTTGTCGGGACCGGCATTCGCCCACTTCGGCATGCTGATCCCCTCGCAGGCCACGGTGTCCAAGGCCGATCCCAAGACGGTGGATCTCCAGGTCTCGTTTTCCCATCCGATGGAGATGGTCGGCATGGACATGGCCAAGCCCAAGGCCTTCGGGGTGATGGCCGGAGGCTCGAAAGAGGATCTTCTCGGCACCCTGAAGCCGGCCCAGGTGATGGGCAAGGCAGCCTGGTCCTCCCAGTATGGACTGAAAAAACCCGGCGTATATGCCTTTTTCATGGAGCCGGATCCATACTGGGAGCCCGCCGAAGACGCCTTCATCGTGCACTTCACCAAGGTCATCCTGCCCGCCTTCGGCGATGAGGAAGGCTGGGACAAGGAGGTCGGCCAGAAAATCGAGATCGTCCCATTGACCCGTCCCTTCGGGCTCTATGCCGGCAATGTCTTCCAGGGGGTCGTTATGCTGGACGGCAAGAAAATGCCCTATGCCGAGGTGGAGATCGAGTTCTACAACAAGGATGAAAAGGTTGAAGCCCCGACCGAGTACATGATCACCCAGGTCGTCAAGGCCGACCGCAACGGCGTGTTCACCTATGCCGCGCCCAAGGCCGGCTGGTGGGGCTTTGCCGCGCTGACCACGGCCGACTTCAAGCTGAAGAAGGACGGCAAGGACAAGGCGGTCGAGATCGGCGGGGTGATCTGGGTGTACTTCCATGATTGGCAGGTCAAGAAATAGCGCTCCCTCCAATGAAGTTGAATTTTTCCCTGTGGGAGCGGCATCTTGCCGCGATATCATCGTGGCTGGAAGCCGCTCCCCCAAGAGCGACACTTCAACAGTTGAAAAACGGAGGTCAATCATGAAAAAATGCCTGATAATCCTGATCGCGCTGCTTTTCACAACAGGTCTCAGCGGCCGCGCGCTGGCCGACAATGCGCAGATACTGAAAGAGATCCAGTCGCTCAAGGAACGGATCGAGGAGCTCGAGGAAAAGCTGGAAGAACAGGAGTCGCTGGCCAAGAGGCAGGCGGCCAAAACGGAGATGAGCATCGAAGAAAAAGTCGGCGAGGCCCTGGAGGAGCGCTTCGGCACATTGGAGATCCACGGCGGGGCGCTTCTCTACTATCAGGGCAGCCGCACCGATGAGCTCGACGGCGCCAAGGCCGACAGTCCGAGCGGCGCCGGTTTCACGGCCGACATCGAGCTTACCTGGAAGCCCGCTCTGCCGTTGGTGGAGGACGGCGAGTTCTACGTCCGCATCCACGCCGGATCCGGCACGGGTGCCGACCGCGGCGGCCAACCCAATAACCCGGTCAACGTGCTGCTGGCCAACCTCAACACGATCGCCGACGACAACACCGGCGGCGACGACACCAGCCTCGATCTGCTGGAAGCCCACTACACCCACAACTTTTTTGATGAAACCCTGAGCGTGACCGCCGGCAAGGCCAAGAACCTGATGTTCCTGGACGGCAACGCCTTCGCCAACAACGAGAAGCAGCAGTTCGTCGGCAAACCCTTCGTCAACAACTCGGTGCTGGACAGCGAAAGCGAGTACACCCCGACGATCGGCGGCGAGTGGAAGCCCTTGGAGCTGCTCGCCTTCTCGGTGGTCGGCACCTCCACCTCCCGGCCCTACGTGGAGGGCACCCCGCTGGAGAACACGGCCAAGAGCAAGTACGATAACGTTTTCAGCACGCCCTTTCTGGGCGCCCAGGCGACCGTCTCCCCGAAGTTCGGCGAGCTGGAGGGCAACTACCGTTTCTACGGCTGGTATGCCGGCTACAACCACTCCAAGCTTGACAGCGACCGCAACCCCATCGACGGAAAGAAGGACAAGGGCTGGGGCCTGGGGGTGAGCGCCGACCAGCAGCTCACCGAGATGGTCGGGCTCTTCGGCCGCTTCGGCTGGAACAACGACGATGTCTACGTGGTCAAGTGGGAGGCCTCCGGCGGCGTGAACCTCAAGGGGTTCATCCCCGGCCGCGACGAGGACAACCTTGGTCTGGGCTTTGCTGCGCTCACCCCGGGGGACCGCTACAGCGAAAACGACCCGGAATATCACCTGGAGCTGTACTACAGCATCGCGGTCACCGAGAACCTGGCCTTCACCCCGGACTTCCAGTACGTCTGGAACCCCGGCGGCGACTCCGACAACGACGGCGTTTTCGCCGGCATGGTGCGCGCCGAGTTCAATTTCTGAGGCTCCGGCGGTGGGGCCGGCATCAGTTGCCAAGCGCATTGTATTGAATTAGACTCCTGCATGCAGCTTGGAGGGCGAGATTCGACTCCGCCCTCCAGGCCTTCCAATTTCGTTTTTTTTGCAACCCTGTGGGAGGCTTTCAGCCTCGATGATCGCGGCTGGAAAGCCGCTCCACAAAATTAGCTGGACGGGTTGCTCCACATGGCAGTGCCAGGCATCCAGAGGTTTTATAAGCTGAACCTTCAACTTTGAACTTTAAACCTTAAACTTTAAATTTTAAAAGCTATCCTAATGCATATTTCTGAGGGAGTTCTTTCCGGCCCGGTGCTGCTCTCCGGGGCAGCGCTTGCCGCCGCGGGCACCGCCATCGGCCTGAAAAAACTGGACTACGATGAAATCGCCCGGACCGGGATGCTTTCCGGCGTCTTTTTCATCGCCTCCTTGGTCCATGTACCTTTGGGACCCACGAGCGTGCACCTGATCATGAACGGCATCGTCGGCCTGCTTTTAGGATGGGTGGCTTTTCCCGCTATCCTGGTGGCGTTGGCGTTGCAGGCGGTGTTCTTTCAGTTCGGCGGCATCACCTCGCTGGGGGTGAACACCGTCATCATGGCTCTGCCGGCGGTGGCCTGCTATTATATTTTTGCACCGCTGCTGCGCCGCAGCCCGGCTGTCGCGCTGACCGCGGCCTTTGCCTGCGGTTTTTTGGCGGTATTGATCGGCGGCATCATCGTCGGCCTGGCGCTGATGTTCACCGAAGAGAAATTTTTCGAAGTAGCGGCGGCGGTCGTGGCGGCGCACCTGCCCGTGATGATCATCGAGGGCATCGTAACGGCGCTCTGCGTGGCTTTCCTCAAAAAAGTCCAACCGTCGATGCTGCCGGGGTATACTCCCAAGGAGGTTTTATGAACATTCGCAGGCTTTTAAATGTTTGTTGTGTGATAGGGATTCTTATCGCAGCTGTCGCGGCCTCGGCCCACCGGGTGAACATCTTTGCATGGGTCGAGGGCGACAAGGTTTTCGTCGAGTGCAAATACCCGGACGGCACTAAAGTGCACGAAGGCGTCATCCGGGTTCTGGATTCCGCCGGCAAAGAGCTTCTCAATGGGAAGACCAACGACAAGGGCGAGTTTTCGTTCAAGGTCCCCAAGATAGACGACCTCAAGATCGTCCTTGAGGCCGGCATGGGCCATCGGGCCGAATGGCCGCTATCCAAACAGGATCTCGCTCCCTGACGATCTCCTCGGGCTGCTTATCGGCCAGGTAGGCTTTCCCGCCATTCTGATGGCACGGGCCCCGGCGGCGTTTTTTCAATTCGACGGCATCATAGGTCTTTAAGAAAATCCAACCGTCCATGTTGCCGGGGTAAATTCCCAAGGAGGATTCATGAACGTTCGTACGCTATCCCTGTTTTGGCTGGTGCCGACTCTTCTGCTTATGGCGGCCGGCGCCGCCCTGGCCCAGAGCGTGCCGGCGCCGGACGCGCACCAGCCCGCCGCGAAAACCGAAGCCCCGGCGGTCAATGAATTTTCTCCCGCCGCGGCATCGCCGCTGCTTGCAGGCATCGACAAGGTGGTTGAAAAGACGCTGGACAAGAAGCTTGCACCCATTATGAGAACGCTGGCCGAGATGCAGGAGCAAAAAGTCCGGCTGACGGACGTCCTTGGCGGCCTCGGGTACATCTTCGGCCTGGTGGGCGTAGCTGCCTACTTCAAACGGAAATCTTGAAGTATTTATCCCGAGCGGGCTGAGGTGTACTGCGTCATCCAAAGCTGAACACCATTCCTCTCTCCCGCTTTGGCAAAAGGGAGTTGGGGGGATACCATAAGGAATCCGCTAGTTGAAACGCATCTGCGTCATCGACGGCCAGGGTGGCGGCATCGGCGCTACGCTCATCAAGTATATTAAAGAGGCTTACGGCGAGGCGATCGAACTGATCGCTTTGGGAACCAATGCCATAGCCGCTGCCCAGATGCTTAAAGCGGGCGCCAACCGGGCGGCTTCAGGCGAGAATGCCATCATCGTTAGCAGCCGGCGCGTCGATGTGATCGTTGGACCCATTTCCATCAGCTGGGCGAATGCCATGCTCGGTGAGATCACGACGAAAATGGCCGAAGCGGTCATGTCCAGCCCGGCCCCTAAGCTTTTTATGCCGTTGTCCCAGGAGCCTGTGGCGCTGGTCGGAGTCAGCAGTGAACCCCTGCCCCACCTGGTCCAGCAACTGGTCCACCACAAACTCAAGGAGGTGCTGCAAGATGTGTGAAGCCAATGCCTATATCGACAGGGATGGCCGTGAGGAACTCGTTCTGGAATCGGTCGATATCGTCGAGCCGCAGGAGGACGGTGGGTTCCTGCTGGTCGACATTTTCGGCCAGCAGAAGACGGTCAAAGCACGGTTGAAGCGCATGAACCTGGTCAATCACCGGATCGTCTTCGGGTCCTGACAGGCCGCTGCATGCTGCGCGAACCTTTCGCCGTCGGCGACTCGGCGCTGCACCGCCTCGACCCCCGCATCCGGCTGGTATCGGCTGCGGGTTATTCGTGCGTGGTGGCGGTTTGCCGGGAACTCCCAGCGCTTGCCGCCGCGCTGGTCCTGTCCGTGGCGCTGATCACGATGGCCCGCCTGCGGATCGGAGAGGTTTTCAAGCGGTTGCTGGTCGTAAACGGCCTGGTGCTGTTCATCTGGGCGGTGATCCCGTTCACCTTCCCTGGAGAGGCGCTGTTTCGCCTGGGACCGTTCGTTGCGGCGCGGGAGGGGGTCGACCTGGCCGCCCAGATCACCCTGAAATCCAATGCCATCGTGCTCGCGTTCATGGCCCTGGTGGCCACCATGCCGTTTGCGACCGCAGGCCATGCCCTGCACCGCCTGCGGGTGCCGGACAAGATCGTGCACCTGCTGCTGATGACCTACCGCTACATCTTCGTGCTCGAGCAGGAATACCAGCGCCTGGTCCGGGCGGCCCGGATCCGGGGCTTTCGGCCGGGCACCAACCTGCACACCTACCGCACCTATGCCTACCTGGTCGGCATGCTGTTCGTGCGGGCCGTGGACCGCGCCGAGCGGGTCCGCTGGGCCATGCTGTGCCGCGGCTTCAAGCGCAAATTCTACAGCCTGCACGAGTTCAAGGCCGGACCGGGCAGCGTCGCTTTCTTGCTTCTGATCTCGGCGGCTGTGCTGGCAATCGCCGCCATCGAGCTTCGGTAATAACATCTCTTGAGGCAGCGGCACCTTGCCGCGATCATCGCGGCTGGAAGCCACTCCCACAAGAGCAGGGAAACTTTTTCGGTTGATCCGCAGGGCGAGGAATTTTTTCGGAGGCCGGGCGGTGGTGATAAAATGAGGACGAACCTTTTCAGGTTTGTTTAGTTCTTGATATTATCAGCGAGATCAGCATAATCAGCCCATGACAAATGCCGCTCCGATCATCGAGTTGCAGGGGGTGACATTCGGCTACCCGGGCGGGCCGCCGGTTCTGCGGGACCTCGACTTTGCACTGTGTCCAGGTCAGCGCATCGGCATCATGGCCCCCAACGGCAGCGGCAAGACCACGCTGTTCCATCTGATCATGGGCCTCGTCAAACCGCTCTCGGGGCAGGTGTCGGTATTCGGAAGAGCGCTGCGGGAGGAAAAGGATTTCGCCGAGGTGCGACGTCGCATCGGTCTTTTGTTCCAGGATCCGGACGATCAGCTCTTCAGCCCGACGGTCCTCGAGGACGTGGCCTTCGGGCCGCTTAACCTCGGCAAAACCAAGGCCGAAGCGGCGGCCATCGCCCGGCGAACCCTCGCGTTCCTGGGATTGACCGGCTTCGAGGAGCGGATCACCTTTAAGCTCTCCGGAGGGGAAAAACGCCTGGTGTCATTGGCGACGGTGCTCGCCATGGAGCCCGAGGTGCTGCTGCTGGATGAACCCGAAACCGGGCTCGACACCCGCACCCGCACCCGGCTCATGGAGATCCTGCTCGGCCTGGACATCGCCTTCATTCTCATCTCCCACGAGCTTGAGTTCCTTGCTGCCGCCACGAACATCATCTATACCATGGACGCCGGCCGGATCCATATAGACAGGGAACTCCACATCCACGAGCATGTGCACGCCCATCCCCTTGGCTCCCGCCCCCACAAGCACGGCATGCCGGAGTGATTTCGCGGCTGGAAAGCCGCTCCCACAAAAAGGGCTTCCAATAAAGTTCACCTTTTTTTTCCTGTGGGAGCGGCTTTCCAGGTGCGATGGGTTTCACTGTTTGTCCGGCACCCCCGCCTCATCAAAGGTCATCACCTCGGTCATCACCCGGATGGCCGCCTCCACCACGTTCATGGCCAGCGCCGCGCCCGTTCCTTCGCCCAGTCGCATTCCGAGATCGAGGATCGGCGCCAGCTTCAAATGCGCCAGCATGTGGCGGTGGCCGGGCTCCTCCGAGCAGTGGCCGGCGAACATGTAGTCGGCCGCGGCCGGCGAGAGGCAGTGTGCGATCAGAGCCCCCGCCGTCGAAATGAATCCGTCGACGACAACCGGTTTGCGGTGGTAGGCCCCGGCCAGCAGGATTCCGGCGATGCCGCCGATCTCAAAACCGCCCACCTTGGCCAGCACGTCCAGGCCGTCGCGCGGGTCCGGTCGGTTGAGGTCCATCCCCCGCCGGATGGCCTCGCGCTTGCGCCGAATGCCCGCATCATCGACGCCCGTACCGGGGCCGACCATGTCTGCAATGCCCTTGCCGGTGATGGCCGCTCCGATGGCGGCCGACGAGGTGGTGTTGCCGATCCCCATGTCGCCGGTGCCCAATAGATCGACGCCCCTGCCGATGAGGCTCGAAGCCAGCTCAAAGCCCGTCAGAATGGCCTTGTAGGCCTGCTCGGGGGCCATGGCCGGTCCGCTCGCGAAATTGGCGGTGCCGGGGCCTACCTTGCGCACGAGCAGCCGGCTACCGTTCTCGAGGCTGGCGGCATCCAGGTCCGGTATAATCCCCATATCGGCCACCCAGACCTCGGCGCCCACCTGGCGGGCGATCGCATTGATCCCTGCGCCTCCGGCCAAAAACGTCCGGATCATGGCGCCCGTTACCGCCTGGGGAAAAGCGCTGATGCCTTCAGCGACGATTCCATGATCCCCGGCCATCACCAGCACGGCTTTCCGTCCGAGCCGGGGCGTGAGCGTGCCTTGCATGGCGCAAAGCCGTTCGCCGATTTCGTGCAGCCTTCCTAAAGCCCGAGGCGGCATGACCAGTTGCGCAGTGCGCATTTTAGCCTTGGCCAACGTGCCCTCATGCAGGGGTCGGATGCCGTCGATGATCTGCTGCAGCGAAAGATCCATTGCGTTCTCTCCTTGGTATGCAGTTAGGATCAAAATTTTTCTTGGGTGCGCCAGTCAGGGCGCACCAAAGAAAAATCCTCAAGCGCAGATATAACGCTTGAGGATTTGCCATCTCCCCTTCAGCAAGCCTGGCGGCAGGTCTTCTGACTCTCCCGCCCCCCTGGCCGCCTTCCCGTTCCGCTGAAACGAAACAGTGGCCGATCCGTGCCGGGAGGGTTCCCCGCAAGGTTCGATGCGGGGCGGGATCACAGCGGCGGGTCCGTTCCGGATTTGCACCGGATTCCCTGTTTAGGCCGCCAGGCTGCAAACCAAATTATGAGGCTGCATTTAGATGATCTGATGATCTTTGTCAATAATTCAGATGCCGGATGCGGCATCTGGCCACATTAATGTTGACAGGATGGTGGGCCTAGCTTAAGAATTGACACTGATTTCGGCGAGGTGCTTACGCTTAATAGGGAACCCCGTGAGAATCGGGGGCGGTCCCGCCGCTGTAACCCCTCCCCGGCGCTTGTCGTCGGGGAACTCTTCTGGCCCCGGATGACCACTGTTTCGTACGAGCGGGATGGGAAGGTCGCCAGAAGAGCGGGGAAGCCAGAAGACCTGCCTAGCCGCGTGGATGATGCCGCCTGCGGAAACAGGCGCAGCGGTCGCAGCACAAAGGGCCAAGCAAGCTGGGTGCAACCCTTCAGATGGCAGCCATCTGAAGGGTTTTTCATTTTCACGGCGAGGATCGATGAAGTTTGGCCCGGCGATCGGAAGTGGTGGTGTTGGAAGGCGGCTGCGGGAGGCGACTGCGCTGCAGGTATCGGCGCTGGTCGTAATCCTGTTTGGCCTTTTGGTCGCCTCGACGGGCATGGGCTACATCCAGATACCGCCGGCCGCGGTGGTGAAGATCATTTTAGGCAAACTCAGCGGCGCCCCCGAGCCTTTCGCAGGCCTGAATGAGATCTTTCCGGTGGTCGTCATGGACGTGCGCCTGCCGCGGATCCTGACGGCGGCCCTGGTCGGCGGCGGGCTGGCCGTGAGCGGGGTGGTGTTCCAGGGGATCCTGCTCAACCCGCTGGCCGACCCTTACACCCTCGGGGTTTCGGCCGGCGCGGCCTTCGGCGCCGCACTCGCCATCCTCATCAATATGGGCGCACTGGGGGTTTACTCCGTACCACTTTTCGCATTTCTGGGGGCCGTCGCCACCCTAGGGGCCGTGATCTACCTGTCGGCCGGAAGCGGCGGCGTGTCGTCCAACAACCTGATCCTCTCCGGCATCATCGTGGCGGCGATCCTTTCCGCAGGCATCAGCTTTCTGAAATACGTCGCGGACGAACAGGTGGCGGTGATCATCTTCTGGCTTATGGGCAGCTTTGCCTCCAAAACCTGGGGCGATGTCGGCCTGACGGCCGCCTGTATCGCGGCCGGTGGGTCCGTGTTCTTGTATTATGCCCGTGAATTGAATCTGATGTCCCTGGGCAACCAGATGGCTTCCTCCCTCGGGGTGGACACCCGACGGGTCACGCTCATCCTGCTGGCCAGCGCATCGGTGGTGGCCGCGGTGTGCGTCTCGGTTTCAGGAATCATCGGCTTCGTCGGGCTGCTCGTGCCCCATATCATGCGTCTGCTGTCGGGGCCCGACAACCGCCGTCTGGTCCCGCTGAGCTTCCTGGCCGGAGCGCTGCTGCTGCTGGGTGCAGACACCCTGACGCGGGCGGTCCTGCCAGTGGAACTCCCGATCGGCGTCCTCACGGCGCTGATCGGAGGGCCTTTCTTCTGCTATGTGTTCCGGCGGCATTCGACCGGCAGGGTCTGGTAGCCATGAGCTTCAACCTGCAGGATGTCGGTTTCGCCTTTAACGGCAAGAAAGTCGTCGACGGCGTGTCGCTCGCTCTGGCGCCTGGAAAATTCCACGGGGTCGTCGGGCCCAACGGCTGCGGCAAGACCACGATGGTCGATCTGGTGTGCCGCTTTCGGGCGCCGCAGCAAGGCCGGATCCTTTACGGCGGCAAGCCGCTGGGCGCCTATTCGAAACGGCAGCTGGCGCGCGAGATCGCCCTCGTGCCTCAGAACTATTACATCAATTTTCCGTTCCGGGTGCGGGAGGTGGTGATGATGGGGCGCCACCCCTACATCCCCAGGTTCGGCCGGCCTTCGGCCCGCGATGAGCACATCGTCGCGGAGGTCATGGAGGCGGCCGACATCGCCGGCATGTCGGGGCGCTTGGTCACCGAATTGAGCGGCGGGGAGCGGCAGCGGGTGGTGTTTGCGCGCGCGCTGGCGCAGGACACGCCGGTGCTGATCCTGGACGAGGCCACATCGAATCTCGACATCGGCCACGCGATGCGGCTGCTCGGTCTCGCCGCGCGCAAGGTTCGCCAGGGGTCCGGAACGGTGGTGGCCGTGTTCCAGGACATCAACCAGGCGGCCGCCTACTGCGATCAGCTGATCTTCATGTCCCGGGGGCGAATCGCCGCCCACGGCGACACCCGCCAGGTACTGACCCCGGACACCGTGCGGGCCGTGTTTGAGGTGGACGCCAGGGTGTACCAGGACGATTACTCCAATGCGCTGCACGTGGTGTACAAGAAATAAAGGGTCGCGGGGTTCAAAGGTTTAGGGTTCTGGTGAAATGACAGCAAAAACCAAAACACCCCCCATCATCATCCTCCTGGCATTTACGGTGCTGCTGAGCGTCGCTTCTGGCCAGACCGCGGATTTCAGGATCGAGGGGGATAGGTCCGTGGTCGACCAAGCCGGCCGCAGGATCGGCGCTCCGAAGCCATTTGAGCGCATCATCTCGCTTTACGGCGCCCACACCGAGAATTTGTTCGCCCTGGGTTGCGACGAGCGGATCATCGGTGTTTCACCGCATGAGGATTATCCGCCGGAGGCGGCGCAAAAAGCGGTTTTTTCGTATCACGACGACCCGGAAAAATTCCTGGCGGCGCGTCCCGACCTGGTCCTCTCCCGTCCCATGATCGACCGCGGCTATCCCCAGTTCGTCCAACGCCTGGAGAGAAGCGGCATCACCGTCGTTTCGCTGCAACCGGGCACGGTAGAGGAGATGGTCGTATACTGGCAGATCCTGGGGCTTCTAACCGGACGAGAAACCCAGGCAATCGCCATGGCAGAACGGTTCAAGCGGGCGGTGGCCGAGCTCAAAGCGCTGACCGCCGGCATACACCCGAAAAAACGGGTCTATTTCGAAGCCATCCATACGAAGATGAAGACTTTTTCACCGGATTCGATGGCGGTGTTCGCGCTGGAAGCCGCCGGAGGGCTCAATGTCGCCGGGGATGCCCAGCCGGTGCGGGACACCAACATTGCCGCCTACGGCAAGGAACGCATTCTATCGCGGGCCGCCGAAATCGACGTCTTCCTCGCCCAATCCGGCACCATGAACCAGCCGACCGTCGAACTCATCAAGGCCGAGAGCGGGTTCAGGACCATCCGGGCGGTGAAGAACGACCAAGTCTACATCATCGACGAGCGCCTCGTCTCGCGGCCGACCCTGCGGCTGCTGGACGGAATTTTTGAAATCGGGAATATTCTCTACCCCAATGATTTCACGGAAAGGACCCGCGAAATCATTCAGGCTGCCAAAAACTGAACCGCTCCCACAGGCGGATGCGAATCGCCGCCGATCAAAGAGGGATTTATCAAAGGTATCGTCATAGCGGGCACCCACAGCGGGTGCGGCAAGACCACCGTGAGCCTCGGGTTGATGGCCGCCTTGGAGCGTCGCGGCCTGAGGGTAGCGCCGTTCAAGGTGGGCCCCGACTTCATCGACCCGGGCCACCATGCCCGCATCACCGGAAGGCCCAGCCGCAACCTGGACGGCTGGATGCTGTCGCGGCCGTACAACCTGGAGGGGTTCCGGAAATCGTCCGCCGATGCCGACATCGCCGTCGTCGAAGGGGTGATGGGGCTCTACGACGGATACGACGGGAAAACCGAAAACGGCTCCACCGCCCAAATGGCCAAGTGTCTGGGGCTGCCCGTGCTCCTGGTGGTGGACGCCCGCAGCATGGCGCGCAGCGCGGCGGCCCTCGTCCAGGGCTTTGAGAATTTCGATCCGGCCGTGCGGTTCGCCGGCGTGATGTTCAACCATCTGGGCAGCCCTCGCCACCTGGACTACTTGAAAGAGGCCATCGAAGGCGCCGTGCGCATGCCCTGCCTGGGGGGCATGCTGCGCGAAGAGGCGATTGCCATACCGGAGCGCCATCTGGGCTTGGTCACCCGCGAGGAGCACCCTCTGGACGATGCCGCCATTCGCCGGCTGGCCGACCGCATCGAGGAGGGCATCGCTGTCAGCAAATTGCTGCTGGGCATGCCCGATCTGACCAACCCGGTGGCTGCGGCGCCCGTCGGCCCAAGCTTGCCTGACGGTCCGGTTTGCATTGGAGTGGCCCGGGACCCGGCCTTCTGCTTTTATTACCCGGACAACCTTGAGCTGCTGGAAGCATACGGCGCCCGGCTGGTTTTTTTTTCCCCGCTGCGCGATGCCGATCTGCCTCCGGACCTGGATGGGCTGTATTTCGGCGGCGGTTACCCGGAGCTGTTCGCCGAAACGCTCGGCGCCAATACGTCCATGCGCGCGCGCATCCGGGAGAAAAGTCTCGGGGAAATGCCGGTTTATGCCGAATGCGGCGGTTTCATGTACCTGTGCATGGAACTGCAGGGCGGCAACGGCCGACGGTTCCCGATGGCGGGGTGCTTCCCCTTCACCACGCGCATGCGAGCACGGCGGAAGGCGCTCGGCTATCGGGAAGTATGCCTATCCCGGGATGCGGTCATCGGCCGCCGCGGCGCCGTGATTCGCGGCCACGAATTCCACTACTCGGAGCTCGTTGAGCCGCTGTCCCCGGCTCAAACCGCCTACCGGGTCGCCGGCCGGGGCGGGATGGAGCAAGCGTCGGAGGGGTATGTGAGCCGCCGGACCCTTGGAAGTTACATCCATCTGCATTGGGGCAGCGACCCGCAGGCGGCCGGCGCCTTCGTAGAATGCTGCCGAAGTTACCGGGACGAAAGGATCAGAGCGCATGCGACCGCTTGAAATAGAATCGGAGAGTTTCCGAATCATCGACCGGGAGGCCGGCCCGCACACCTTCACATCCGAGCAGTGGCAGATCGTGCGGCGCTTGATCCACACCTCGGCGGATTTCGACTACCTGCGGACCGTCCGCTTCCATCCGCAGGCCATCGCGGCGGGGCTGAAGGCTCTGCGCACGGGCAAGCCCATCATCACCGACACCAACATGGCGCGCACCGGCATCCGCAAACCGGATGTCCAGCGCTTGGGCGTCGCGGTGAACTGTCATATGGACGATCCCGCCATCCATGCCGCGGCCCGCAGCTCCGGCACCACCCGCGCCGAGGCCGCCGTGGACGCGGCGCTGGCGGAAATGACGGGCGGCATTTACGTCATCGGCAATGCGCCGACGGCGCTGCTGCGGTTGATCGAGCAGGTGCGTTCGGGCGGCGCCCGCCCGGCCCTCATCGTCGGGCTGCCGGTCGGCTTCGTGAACGCGGCCGAGTCCAAGGCCGCTTTGGCGAAGCTTGACCACCCGTTTATCACCAACGAGGGCCGCAAGGGCGGATCGAATGTGGCGGCGGCCGCGGTCAATGCGCTGCTGCTGCTGGCGCAGGAAGGCAAAGCATAGGTCTTATGCGTCCTATAGGACCTATTCTAAAAACCAAACCCTCTGTTCAGGCGATTACCATGGAAAAATCGTTGGGCACTCTTTTTGGCATCGGTGTCGGTCCGGGGGACCCGGACCTGATCACCCTCAAAGCCGTCAAACTGCTGGGCCAGGTCGACATCGTGTTTGCGGCCGCTTCCACTAAAAACCACCACAGCCTGGCCATGGACATCGCCCGGCCGCATATTCCGGAGTCCACCCCGGTCGAATTGCTGCGCTTCCCCATGACGCGCGACAAGTCCGAGACCCGCCGGGCGTGGGCCGCCAATGCGCAACGGGTCGTCGCCGAGCTGGAAACCGGACGAAACGCGGCCTTCCTGACCCTGGGCGATTCTCTGACCTATTCCACCTTCGGCTACCTGATGAAATGGGTAATGGTGCAGGCCCCGCACCTCGGGGTGCTGCCCGTGCCCGGCATCACTTCGTATCAGGCCGCCGCCTGTCGATTAAATACCCCCCTGGTCGAAGGAGAGGGCACGATGATGATCACCTCCGGTGCCACGGGCGGCGACCGCCTGCGGGCGCTTTCGCAGAAGCCGGATACCATTGTGTTCCTGAAAGCCTACCGCAGCCTGCCGGACATCTGCTCGGCGCTGGCGGAATCCGGCGACTATTCTTACTGCGTCGGCGTCAAAAACTGCGGGCATCCGAGCGAGGAGATCGTCACTGACATGGACCAGCTTTGCCGCCAGACCCCGGACTATTGGACCCTGGTCATCGCCAAGAAGAACACATCCTATGAGCCGGCGGCGGAATAAGCCCCGCACCATCCACCTGCTGGGGTCACTGGGGATTTCAGCGGCAATCCTGCTGACCGGCCTGCACCTGGACTCTCCTTTAAGCGGCCGCCAAATTTTCTCGGGGCTGCTCTGGCCGCTCGTGCAACTGATGCTCATGATCGCGGTGGGCCTGGTGATCGGCCAGGGGATAGAAGCGGCCGGCTGGACCCGTGGGTTCTCGATCCTTGCCCGACCGCTTTTCCGCTTCGGAAGATTGGGGGACCATTGCGGCGCCGCGTTCACGACGGCATTCGCCTCCGGCGTGGCGGCGAACGCCATGCTGCAGGACTTTTTCAAAGACAACAAGATAACCCGGAAGCAACTCTATCTTACCAATTTCCTCAATCAGCTCCCGGCTTTCTTTCTACATCTGCCGACCACCTTTTTCACGGTCATCTCCATGACGGGAGCCGCCGGGATGCTCTATTTCGCCTTGACGTTTCTGGCCGCCCTGCTCCGGACCCTGGTCTTCATCGCCTATGGCCACTGGCGGCTGCCGTTGGTGTCCTCGCCGGCGCCCGAGGGCGCTGCGCAGGCCGCACAGCAGGCCGCTCCTGGGTCTAAAAGGGTGTGGGCCGCCGTCTGGGAAAAATTCCCCGAACGCATCCTGCGGATCGGCATCTTGGTGGCGCCGATTTACACGGCGGTGTTCGTTCTCAACCGGCTGGGCCTTTTCGCCAGCGCCCGGGACTGGCTGGCGGACGTGGTGGTGACCACCTTCGTTCCGATGGAGTCCCTCTCCATGGTGGTGCTGAGCTTTGTGGCCGAGTTCACCTCCGGTTTCGCCGCGGCCGGAGCTCTAATGGACGCAGGGATGCTCACCACCAAGCAGACGGTGCTGGCGCTTCTGACCGGCAATGTTTTAGCCTTTCCCATCCGCGCCCTGCGTCATCAGTTGCCGCACTACATGGGGATCTATGCGCCGGGGATGGGCGCCGAGTTGCTCGTTCTTGGGCAGGTTTTTCGGGTGCTGAGCATCATCGCGGTGGGGGTGCTGTATCATGTGGTTGCTTAACGAATGAAAAAGCGCCTAAAAACGGGCTTCACCACCGGCACGGCGGCCGCCGCCGCCGCCAAAGGGGCGGTGCTGTTCCTGTTGGAGGGCCAGGCGCCGGCGAAGGTGTCCGTCGCCCTGCTGACCGGCGGCCGCATGGCCATCCCGGTTCATAATTGCCGCCGGACCGTCGACGGGTCGGCCTGTACCGTCGTCAAGGACGCCGGCGACGACCCGGACGTCACCCACGGCGCGGAGATCGGCGCTATCATCAGGCTCAACCCCCCGGCCGGGTCCGGCGCCGGCCGGGGGGCGGTTATCATCTCCGGCGGAGACGGAGTGGGCCGAATCACCAAGCCGGGGCTTGAGCTGCCGCCGGGCGAGCCCGCCATCAACCCGGGCCCGCGCCGGATGATCACCCAGGCGGTAAGCGAGGCGCTGGCGGACCACGGGCTGGAACGCTCCGTCGCGGTGGAAATCTTCGTCCCGCGGGGGGAGGAGATCGCCCGCAAGACGCTGAACGCACGGCTCGGCATCCTCGGCGGAATCTCCATCCTCGGCACCACCGGCATCGTGCGTCCGATGTCGCACGATGCCTTCACGGCCACCATCGCCGCCGGGTTGTCCGTAGCGAACGCCTGCGGCCTGAACCGCGTGGTGTTGAGCACCGGCCGGCGCAGCGAACGCTTCGCCCAGCGGCTCTGGCCGCAATGGCCGGAGGAAGGCTTCGTGCAGGTCGGCGATTTCTTCCAGACGAGCCTGGCGCTTGCGGCCCAAAAAGGCTTCGCGCACGTGATTCTGGCCGTCTTCTTCGGCAAGGCGCTTAAAATGGCCGCGGGCCTGGCCCACACGCACGCCGCGCGCGTGAAACTCACTCTTGACGCCCTGGCGGGCTGGGCCGAGGCCATAACCGCCGATCCGCAGCTGACGCGCAAAATCCTGGCAGCCAACACGGCCCGGGAGGCCTTCGGACACCTCCACCCGGCTCACCCGGGGGTCATCGCGGAGGTCGGCCGGCGGATCGTTGCCGCGGCTGGCAGGTTCAGCGGGACGGGATTGAAGGTCCGCAGCGTCATTTTCGATTATGAGGGAAGGGTGGCGTTCGATTCGGAGAACGTTTGAAGTTTAATGATTAAAGTTTAACGTTTAATAATCAAGCAACCTGATCCATTTTCCACTCCTTTCAACCTTACACTTTAAACATTGAGCATTAAACCTCGACATCCGGCAACTGGGACAAGGATGCAAGAATTGAAAGCACCTCTGCTTCCGCAAAAAGGAACCATTGATGTCGTCGGCATGGGGCTGGGTCCCGACGATTTGACCGCCAACCATCGTTGCATCATCGAGCGCGCCGAGATCCTGATTGGCGGCAAGCGCCTGCTCGCTTTTTTTTCGGACGGGCCGGCCGAAAAAAAAGTCATCGGAAAGGATTTGAATGAAGTCATTGCCTACATCCGGCGCCGGATGGCACGCAAGTCGATTGTGGTCCTGGCCTCGGGCGATCCGTTGTTCTTCGGCATCGGCGCCAGTCTGATCGAAGCTTTCGGGCCTGAGCGGGTTACGATCCATCCGAATGTCTCCTCGGTGGCGGCCGCCTTTGCCCGCATCAAGGAGCCCTGGACCGGGGTGCGCATGCTCAGCCTCCATGGCCGCGACAACCCAAGCGAGCTGCTCAAGGCGCTGGCGGAGGAAGACCGCATCGCGATACTAACCGATCCGGAGCGCCATCCGGCCTGGCTGGCCCGGCTGATACTGGCTAAGCAGGGCGGCGGCTTCCGCATGGCGGTCATGGAGGCGCTCGGCACGGCCTTGGAACGCCATCGTTGGTACAGCCTGGAGAAGGCAGCGGCCACGAAATTCACCGAACCCAACATCGTGGTCCTGAAACGGGACCCTCAACCTTCCGTCGCCCGCAGGAGACCGGCTTTGGGGACACCGGACGAGTGGTTCGATCACCGCCAGGGGTTGATCACCAAGTCTGAGGTGCGGGCTGTGACGCTGGCCAAGCTGAGACTGGAAGCGGGCCAGGTGCTCTGGGATCTCGGCGCCGGCAGCGGCTCGGTCGCCATCGAAGCGTCGCTCTTCATCGGCAGAGGCCGGATCGTGGCCGTTGAAAAAGACCCCCTCAGGGTCGCACAGATCAGGGCCAACGCCGAACGCTTCGGTGTCCGCAATCTGCGCATCGTTCAGGCCGTGCTCCCGTCGGGGCTGGAACGGCTCCCGAAACCCGACCGTATCTTCATCGGCGGAGGCGGGAGGGATTTGGCGCCGATCATCGCCGAAGCGGTGCGGTGCCTAAATCCCGGCGGGATCGTGGTGGTCAATGCCGTCTTGCTGCAGAACATGCACGAGGCGCAAACCGCGCTGCAGCGGCACGGTTTCGCGACGGAAACCGTGCAGGTTCAGATCCTCCGCAGCGCGCCGATGCCCTGGAGCGAACGGCTGGAAGCCTTGAATCCGGTCTGGATCATAACTGGAAGTCGGAAATTGGAAGGCGGAAGGGGGAAGAGAGAAGTGCGAAGGGGGAAGAAGGAAGAAGGAAGAAGGAAGAAGAAATGAGCGCCAAAGATCAAGACACGAATTCCGCCTTCGGCCTTCCGCCTTCCGAATTCTATCCGGTTCTTTTCGTCGGCGCCGGGCCGGGCGACCCGGAATTGATCACCGTCAAGGGCCGCAACGCGCTCGCGGCCGCCGATCTGGTGGTCTACGCCGGCTCCCTGGTGCCGAAGGAGCTGCTGTCGTGGACCAAGCCGGGAACGCCGGCCGTCGACAGCGCTTCGATGCCGCTTGAGGAGATCGTCTGCGCCATGGCGCAGGCCCATCGCAGTGGCCAACGGGTCGTGCGTCTGCACACCGGGGATCCCAGCCTCTACGGAGCGGTCTTCGAACAGGTGGCCGAGCTCCACAAACTGGGAATTCCATCCCGCATCATCCCGGGGGTCACCGCCGCCTTCGCCGCGGCGGCCGCCCTGGGGATCGAGTACACGCTGCCGGAAGTCGCCCAGACCCTGATCCTGACCCGTGTGGCGGGCCGGACGCCGGTCCCCGCGAGCGAAGACCTGGCGAGCCTGGCCGCCCACCGGACTTCGATGGCGATCTATCTGAGCATGGGCCAGATCGAAGCGGTGGCCGCTACGCTGGCCGAGGCGTATGGCGAGCAGGCCCCCTGTGCCGTGGTCTACCAGGCCAGCCAGCCTGGTGAAAAAGTGATCCGGACTTGCCTGAACGAGTTGGTCGGCAAAGTGCGCGCCGAGCGCATCACACGGCAGGCGCTGATCATCGTCGGCCGGGTGCTGGAAGTCGGCCCGCACGACCATCCAATCAAATCCAAATTGTATGACAGGGACTTTGAACACGGTTTCCGAAAATAAGATCGCCGTCTGGGCCATCACGCCCAACGGGGCCGCCCTGGCGGTTCGCCTGGCGGCGGCCTTCCCGAACGCCGATGTGTTTGGAGCAGACCGGCTCGACCGCCTGCCGGAATCCGCCGTCCACTTTAAATCCCTGACAAAGGCGGTGGCTGCACATTTCCACCGGTACAGTGGCCACGTATTCATCATGGCGACCGGGATCGTGGTGCGAGCGGTGGCAGGGCTGATCGTTCACAAAACCGAAGACCCGGCGGTGGTGGTGGTCGATGACCGGGGTACGTTCGCCGTCAGCCTGCTGTCCGGTCACATCGGCGGCGCGAACCGGCTGGCGGAGCAAGTTGCGGCCGCAATCGGCGCCCAGCCCGTCGTCACCACCGCCACCGACGTGAACGCGGTCCCGGCCATCGATGTCCTGGCCGTCGAACTGGGGCTGGCCATCGAAAACCCGTCGGCCATTAAGGACGTGAACATGGCCTTGCTCACCGGGTCGGCAGTCGCCATGCACGATCCCTTTGGCCGGCTGGCCGGCCGGATCCCGGCGGCTTCCGCCGCGAACGAAGGCGGGCCGTCTGCAGCCGTCCGGATCTGGGTGGATGACCGCATTTCAGCTGCGCCGCCCGACGCCCTGGTTTTGCGGCCCCCCTCGCTGGTAGCGGGAATCGGCTGCAACCGTAACACGGAGGTGGAAGAAATCCGGGAGCTGCTCTTGGGCACGCTGCAGGCGTCCAGGCTGGCAGCCGCCAGCCTGAAGCGCCTGGCTTCCATCGACTTAAAAAGGGATGAACCGGGCTTGGTCGCCTTGGCGCACGAACTGAACCTGCCCCTTCAGTTTTTCAGCCACGCAGAAATCGGCGCGGTGGAGGATGCGGTGCCGACGCCTTCCGCCGTCGTCGCGAAACACATCGGAGTGAAAAGCGTATGCGAAGCCGCAGCCATTCTGGCGTCGCGGGGCGGGACCCTGATCGCACCCAAGCGGTCCTCCCGCAACGCGACGGTCGCCGTCGCCCGCGTCAACTTTACATCGTAGGTATCGGGCCGGGCCGCCTCGAGCACCTCACGCAGCGCGCGGTCGAGGTACTGCGCTCCGTGGAGTTCGTGGTCGGCTACAGCCTGTATATCGACCTCGTTCAACCGCTCATCGACGGCAAGGAAACGCTGCGGTCCGGCATGATGAAGGAGGTGGCCCGCGTGGAAGCGGCGATCGCGGCCGCCATGAGCGGAAAAACTTGCGCCCTGGTCTCCAGCGGAGATCCCGGCATATACGCCATGGCGGGCCTAGTGTTCGAAACGTGCCAGCTTAAAAAAATTCCCCTGCGGCCCCCCGGCCGGACGGAACCCGCAAAGAAAGGGCCGCCGCCGCTCATGGTGGAAGTCATCCCGGGGATCCCGGCGTTATGCGCCGGCGCCGCGCTGCTGGGAGCCCCCCTCACCCACGACTTTGCCGTGGTGAGCCTGAGCGATCTGCTCACCCCCTGGGAGGTGATCGCCAAACGGCTGGAGGCGGCCGCCCGGGCGGATTTTGTGATCGTGATCTACAATCCGAAAAGCAAGCAGCGGACCTGGCAGCTGAAAGCCGCCGGCAAGATCATCCAAGCCCACCGCCATCCGGACACGCCGGTCGGGGTCGTGACCGGGGCCATGCGCCCGAACCAGGATGTGCGCATCGTCCCGCTGGCGGGGTTGAACGAGGCGCCCGTGGACATGCAGACCACGCTGTTCGTGGGCAGCCGTTCTTCGAACCGCTATTTGGATTTCTTGTTCACTCCGCGCGGATATTCGGGTAAATATGAGATCGGGTAGAGGCGGCCGAGGCTTTGAGCCGTAAGCGGCTTCGCCAGCGAGGGTATGATGAAAGGCTATCTACAGGTCTACACCGGTGACGGCAAGGGCAAAACCACCGCTGCGATCGGATTGGCCGTGCGCGCGGCCGGAGCCGGCCTCAAGGTCTACATCGCCCAGTTCATGAAGCTCGGCGACACCAGCGAGATCGAGGCCCTCAAACGGCTGTCGGATCGCATCACCGTCGAGCAGTTCGGGACGGGGCGTTTCATCCGCGGCAATCCCGTTCCCGAGGACATCGCCGCGGCCCGCAATGGGCTTGAACGGGTCAGGGAAATCTTTGCCGGCGCCGGCCATCCGATCGTGATCCTGGATGAAGCGAACGTGGCCGCATCCTGCGGCCTTTTTTCCCCGGTGGATCTCTTGGACCTGGTTCACGCCAGGCCGGAAGGGGTGGAGCTGATCTTGACCGGCCGCCATGCCGCACCTGAAATCATCGCCCGGGCCGACCTCGTCACGGAGATGAAAGCGGTCAAACACTATTACCAGGCAGGTGTCGCCGCCCGGGTTGGAATCGAAAGGTAAGCGTTACAAAAAATGACTCCAACCCGCTCAAAAAATCCAGGCCTCGCTCCTTGTATCGCCGTGTTGGGAACCGGATCCGACGTCGGCAAAAGCGTCGTCACGACGGCCTTGTGCCGCATCTTCAGCCGGCGGGGCGTGCGGGTGGCGCCGTTCAAGGCCCAGAACATGTCCAACAATTCCGGCGTGACCCCGGAGGGGCTTGAGATGGGCCGCGCCCAGATCGTCCAAGCCGAGGCCGCCCGGATATCGCCGCATGTGGACATGAACCCCGTCCTGCTGAAGCCGACCAGCGACGTCGGCTGCCAGGTGGTCCTGATGGGAACGGCATGCGGAAACCGCAGTGCGCGCGACTACCACACCCAAAAAGAGCATCTGTTCGGTGAAGCCGCCGCCGCCTTGGAACGCCTGCGACGGTCGTTCGAACTGGTCATCCTGGAGGGCGCCGGCTCCTGCGCCGAGGTCAATCTCATGGCCGGGGATATCGTGAATCTGCGCATGGCCGAGCAGGCCGGGGCCGCGGTCGTTTTAGTGGCGGACATCCACCGCGGGGGCGTCTTCGGCCAGATCGTCGGCACGCTCGAGTGTCTGGAACCGCGCCACCGGAAAAGTGTGCGCGGGGTCATCGTGAACCGCTTCCGCGGCGACAAGACCCTGTTCGTCGACGGAGTGCGCTGGATCGAGCGCCGCACCGGAAAAACCGTTTTGGGCGTCCTGCCGTGGTTCGATCAAATCCGCATCGACTCGGAAGATTCGGTGGTGATTGAAAACCCTCCGAAGGTCCAGCCGCCGGATACCCCCGGAACCACCGCCGTCGCCGTGGTGCGCCTGCCGCATATTTCCAATTTCACCGACTTCCAGCCGCTGTCCGCCATCGAAGGCCTCCACGTCCACTTTCTGGAGCGGCCCCAGCGCCTGAAAGGGTTTCGCGCGGTCATCCTGCCGGGATCGAAGAACACCCGCCATGACCTCGACTGGCTGCAGGCCTCCGGCTGGGCGCAGGCCCTTCGGGACTATCACCGCAATGCCGGCCACCTGCTGGGCATCTGCGGCGGCTATCAGATGCTCGGCCGGTGGGTCCACGACCCGGAAGGCCACGAGGGCCCGGCCGGGTCTTCGCCGGGCCTGGGCCTGCTGCCGGTGGAGACGGTTCTGCGGGCGCCCAAGACCACCACGCGGACCGGCTTCAGCTGGGGGAGGGCCCGAGGGTCGGGCTATGAAATCCACATGGGGCAGACGACGCGCGACGGCGGGACGCCCTGGTTCAGGGTGCTGGAGCGGAACGGCCGGCCGACCACGGCAGAGGATGGGTGCACCGCGCCGGACGGGACGGTCATGGGGACCTATATCCACGGGATGTTCGACACGCCGGAGATCACCACCGCTTGGCTGCGCACGGTTGGCATAGACCGCTTGCAGGCGCCGGCCCTCCACGGCCCGGCCGCTCGCGACCGCGATTACGAGCGGCTGGCCGACCACTTCGAAGCGCATGTGGACATGGATGCCATCATTGAATTGGCAAGGGGCATCGAGCATAGGGCATAGGGCTAGACTTTTTTACGCTACGCGCTTTACCTACTATAGCGAGGACTAAGTGGCGCAAGTGACTTTCATCCTCGGAGGCTGCCGCAGCGGGAAGAGCGGCTTGGCGTTGAGGACCGCCAATGGGATGGAAGCGGAACAGCGCATCTTCATCGCCACGGCGGTCGCCTGCGATGCCGAGATGCAGGATCGCGTGCAGCGTCACCAGGCCGAACGCGGCGCAGGCTGGAAGACCGTTGAAGTTCCGCTGGCGCTCCCGGAGGCGCTGGCCGAAAACGGCCGCGAGGGCCGGGTGATCCTGGTGGACTGCCTCACGCTCTGGATTTCCAACCTGCTCTTGGGAGGGGAGGAGCCTGCAGCGGTCGAAAACCGCATCGCGGGGCTGGTCAAAGCCGTGAAGGCGGCGGCTTGTCCGGTGATACTGGTCTCAAACGAAGTCGGCTCCGGGGTGGTTCCCGAAAGCAAGCTGGGCCGCTGGTTCCGCGACCTGGCGGGCATTGCCAACCAGTCCGTAGCGGCCTGCGCACACAAAGTCATCTTGGCGGTTGCCGGAATACCGGTGGTGATCAAGCCACAAGATTAGACGGGGAAACAAAAACGCGTGAAGAATTTACGTGCCGCCATAGAATTCATCACCATCGTGCCGGCGGGCGCATCGAATCACTTCGACGCCGTTGGGATGATCCCATGGTTCCCGATCGTCGGCCTGCTGCTGGGGGTCGTCCTGGCCGCCTTCGATCAGGCCGTCGGCCGCCTGTGGGGGCCTCAGACGGCGGCGGTGATGGACGTGGTCTTTATGGCGGCCGTGACCGGCGCCTTTCACCTCGACGGCTTGGCGGATACCGCTGACGGGCTCTGCAGCCATCGGTCGCGTGAGCAAGCCCTCGAGATCATGAAGGACAGCCGCATCGGCGCCATGGGTGTGGTGGCACTGTGCTCCGTTATCGCTCTGAAATGGGCTGGCATCAGCGGGCTCGACCAGCATCGCGGGCTGCTGCTGATCCTTGTACCGGCCTATGCCCGCGGCGGCATCCTCTGCGCCATGCGCTGGCTCGCATACGGGCGGCCCGCGGGTGGAACAGGCCAGCCCTTTTTCAGCCGAAAGCTCGGCTGGCGCGAATTTTGGGCCCTCCCGGCCACGATGCTGCTCTCCGTGGGCCTCGGACCGATGGCCCTTGGGTTGAACGCGGGCTTTGTCCTCCTGGTGGCCGTCGTCATCGCCTACTACAAACGGCGGCTGGGATGCATTACCGGCGACATGCTGGGAGCGCTCACGGAAATCGTCGAAGCCGGCTTGTTCCTGATCGCTTCCATGGGAGGGGTCCGATGATCGGCGGACATGGCGGCAACATCTACGCGCTGGCCCGCCGGCTGGGGTGCGACCCGGCGGAGATCCTCGACTTGAGCAGCAACGTCAACCCGCTCGGCCCGCCGTCCGGGCTATGCGACGTTCTCACGCAGCAAATCGAGGCCGTGAACGCACTGCCGGAGGTGGACAACCGGGGGATCATCCAGTGCTACGCCAAACACCTCGGAATTTCCGCGGACCGCCTGATCGCCGGGAACGGAACCACGCAGTTCATCTATTCCATCCCGGACGTACTGAAGGTGAAAAAGGCGTTGATCGTCGGCCCGACCTATTCCGATTACGCGGACGCCTGCCGCCTCCAGGGGATTACGCCTGAATTCTTCTCGTGCAGGGAGCCGGACGGTTTTAAGCCGGACTTGGGCCGCCTCGAAAAGGCCGCGGCCGACGCCGATGCGGTGTTCATCTGCAACCCGAACAACCCCACCGGGACCCTCGTCGCGGGGGATGAGCTGAAACAGCTTTGCCTGCGCCGCCCGCAGGTTCGTTTCATCGTGGACGAATCCTACTTGCCCTTCGTCGCTGATGGTGAAAGCCAAAGTCTGGTCCGGGGTGCATTCGACAACCTCCTGGTCCTGCTTTCGATTTCAAAAATCTACCGTATCCCCGGGCTGCGGGTCGGCTTTCTGGTGGCTTCGCCCGCGACCATCGCCGCCTTTGCCCGCGGCATGTTGCCCTGGGCCGTCAACAGCCTTGGCCAGGCCGCCGTGCGCTTTCTCTGCAAAGCCGGACCAGACCTCGAAGCCTTCGTGGCCGAGACCCGCGCTTATCTTGAAGGCGAGCGGCAGCGGTTCGCGCAGCGTCTGGGCCGCATCCCGGGGATGAAGGTCTTTGCCAGTCCGACCTCCTTTTTCCTGGTCATGCTGCCCGAAGGGCTGTCCGCTTCCAAGGTGGGGGCCGTTTTGGCGGCGGAACGCATCCTCATCCGCGACTGCAGCAACTTCCAGGGTCTGTCCGACCGGTTCATACGGATTTCGCCCAAGACCCCGGACGCCAACCGCCGGGTGGCGGAACGCTTGGCGGATCTCGCGGCGCAGGCCCGGTCGGCCACGGTTTGCCAACTACAGCCGTCGCCACCGACCGGCACCTTCCCTGAAAAGAATTGAGGGTTGCGGTATGGAAGGCCTCTCCTCATGGATAGTCATCCCGGCGGCATTCGCCCTGGACATGATCATGGGCGATCCCAGGCGCTTTCCCCACCCGGTGCGCTGGATGGGCCGGGCCATCGTTTTGGCCGAGCCCTGGTTCCGGCGCATTCCCATTCATCCGGTCCTGTCCGGCGGTTTGTTCACAGCGGTCCTGATGGCCGGCACCTGGGGCTTATGCCAGCTGGCGGTCGATGCGTGCTTGGATGTCCTCCCGGCTTTGGGAACCGCCGCCGAAATCGCCTTGGTCTATTTCTGCCTGTCCGTCCGATCGCTGAACGATGCCGCGATGGAGATCTTCACGCTTCTCAGCCAGGAGCGGGGGGCCGAGGCCCGCGCCAGCCTGGCCCTGATCGTCGGGCGCGATGTCGAGCGCTACCAATCTCAAGACATGGCCCGGGCCGCAGTCGAGACGGTGGCTGAAAATTTTGTCGACGGGGTCCTTTCGCCGCTGCTCTTCGCAGCGGTCGGCGGAGCTCCCCTGGCCATGGCGTTCAAGATGGTCAGCACGCTGGACTCCATGGTGGGATACAAGAACGAGCGCTATTTTCACTTCGGCAAGGCCTCCGCCCGGCTGGACGATGCCTTCAACTGGGTGCCCGCCCGCGTTTCCGTGCCCATCATTGCACTCGCTGCCCAGATCCTCTCCCGCTCCGGCATCCCCGCGTTGAAAACCGCCTGGTCCGAGGGCCGCAACCACACGAGCCCCAACGCCGGCCATCCGGAAGCCGCTTTCGCCGGCGCCTTGGGGGTCAAGCTGAACGGCCCCAACAGCTACGGTGGCATCCTGGTCAAGAAGCCCTATATCGGTGTGCGCTTCGGGGAGGTGCGGATCGACGACATCAAGAAGGCCTGCGATCTGATGATGCTCTGCTCGCTTTTCAGCATGGGGCTGGCCGGCGCGCTTGCATTGGGGTTTGTTTCCGGCTAAAGGCAGGTCTGGAGGGGAGAGCCGTCCCGGGAGGATGGTCGCCGGCATGTCGACCGAAAAGTTCTTCAGAATCATAGCTTATCTCAAAGAGGCAAAATCCGTCGCTGCCGCCATGACGCTGCCCCCGGATTCTCGGCCCAACACCCAGAAACTTCATTTGATGCGGCTTTTGGATCGGGTCCAGCATCTGGTGGTTTCACTTCGGGCGGATTTCATCGACTTGTTTTACTTCACGTCTTCATATGAAGAGAGCGCCCCAACGCTGTTCGACGGCGCGGAGACGGCGGAAATCCCCCCGGAGCATCCGAGCGCCGAGCGTGAGTCCAAAGTCGTTCCTTTCGATCGCCGG
Source organism: uncultured delta proteobacterium (assembly GCA_963700055.1). Taxonomy (GTDB): domain Bacteria; phylum Desulfobacterota; class Desulfobacteria; order Desulfobacterales; family SpSt-501; genus SpSt-501. Next base: position 72,888 of record CAVOWH010000008.1, read on the forward strand.
CGCGCCCGAGACGATCGCCGGCAGCTGCACACGTTTCTCGCCCGCGACCGACGCAGCGGCTTTGCCGACAGGCGCCGGCGGGGCCAACACCGCGCTGCTTCAAACCAGGCTTCGCCGGCCCGGCCTTAACCGCAAGGGCCGGCGATGGCACCCATGACACCCCTGCTGCCGAAATCCTTCAAGCATCGCTACCCCTTCCGCCTGGCCACCACCTCCTTCATCTACCCGGACGACTATGTCCCGAACGTCAGGCGCCTGGGACCCTATGTGGACGAAATCGAACTGCTCTTTTTCGAAAGCGCACAGGTGCCTTCTCGGCGCATGATTCGTGAACTGGCCGCCCTGTCCGGCGAACATGGGGTGGGCTACAACGTGCATCTGCCGACGGATGGGTCCATCGGGCAGGCGAACGCTCGCCGGCGCGAGCGTTTTGTGAAAGACCTGTTGATTTTTTTCGAACGGGCGGCCCCGCTATCTCCTTCGACCTGGACGCTGCACGTTCCCTGCGAGGCGCCTGGCGGGTTGCCGGAGGCCCGCCGGCCGTGGAAGGAAGCCGTTCAACGCAGTCTCATCGAACTGGTGGCCGCCATCGGCGACCCGGCTTGCATTTCCGTCGAAACCCTGGACTATCCGCTGGAATGGTTGGAGGACGTAATCGCGGACTTCGGATTGAGCATTTGCATGGATGTCGGCCATCTCCTGCTCGGCGGCCAGGATCCCGGCCTGTTTTACGGGCATTTTGGGTCCAAAATTGCGATCATTCACCTGCACGCAGCGGACAATGGCCGAGACCATCAGCCGCTGGCCCGGCTGCCGAAGCCGGTCGATGAAACCGTGCAGCGGCTTTTGTTCGATTTCAAAGGGATTGTGGCACTGGAGGTTTTTTCTTTCGAAGCCTTGACCGCTTCGCTGGACTGGCTGGAACATCGCTTCAAAATTCAGGAAAATTAAATTTCCCTCATGCGCCTGAATCTGGTAGAGTCAGGCGACGGCGGCGGTCCGATCCTGGATGGAGTGGAGGAGCACCATGCTGCTAGCTATGAACGTCAACAACACCAACACGTCATTCGGCCTGCATGCGGATGGCAAATGGATCGTTCACTGGCGGGTGGCAACGGACCGGGCCAAACAGGCCGATGAGTATGCCATGCTCCTGCGCAGTCTCTTCGAGTACCATGCGCTCGACTGGTCGCAGGTCACCGGCGTAGCCCTGTCGAGCGTCGTGCCTCCGATCACCACCGTTTTCGTGGACTTGAGCCGCCGCTACCTCGGTCACGATCCTCTGATCGTCACCCACCAGCTGAAAACCGGAGTCAAGATCCTCATCGACTATCCGGCCGAGGCAGGGGCCGACCGGATTCTGAATGCACTCGGCGCACGCACCCTGCATGGGTGCCCGTGCATCGTCGTCGACTTCGGCACGGCCACCACCTTCGATGCCATCTCCCGCGAAGGCGACTACCTCGGTGGGGCCATTGCGCCCGGTTTAGGCATTGCCGCGGAGGCGCTGTTCAGCAAGACGGCCAAGCTGCCGAGAATCGAACTCACGGCGCCGCCGGCGGCCATCGGCCGCAACACGGTGCATGCGATGCAGTCCGGCCTCGTATTGGGATACGTGGGATTGATCGAAGGACTGGTGGCGCGCATCCGCGCGGAGCTCGGGGGCCGGGCCAAGGTGATTGCCACCGGAGGGATGGCGCACATCCTGGCGGAGCAGACGGCGGTCATCGAAACGGTCGACCCGATGCTCACCCTGGAAGGGCTGCGCTTGATCTACCACCTCAATCGCTAGGGGTAACTATGGACTCCCGGATTTCGCTGTTGGACGGCAAGCAGATCGTGCTGGGCGTTACCGGCGGGATCGCCGCCTACAAATCCGCCGACCTCGCCAGCCGGCTGGTCCAGGCGGGCGCGCGGGTGGATGTGGTCATGACGGCCGGCGCCGGCGAATTTGTAAAGCCCCTCACGTTTCAGGCGCTCACCCACCGTCCGGTGGCGCTGGAGATGTATACCCTCCTGCAGGAGACCGAGATCGGCCATGTGTCGCTGGGCAAACGGGCGGACCTGATGATCATCGCCCCGGCCACTGCCAATACGATCGCCAAGCTTGCCCACGGCCTGGCCGACAACATGCTCACCACCACGGCGCTGGCCTGTCGGGGGCCCATCCTGTTGGCGCCGGCGATGGAGTCCGGCATGTGGGAAGCCCCCGTGACGCTGGCGAACGTGGAGATCCTGAAAAGGCGCGGCGCTTACACGGTGGGGCCCGAGTCGGGGCGCTTGGCGTCGGGCGGCCAAGGATACGGCCGCATGTCGGAGCCGGCAGCCATCATCGATGCGGCCCGCTGGGTTCTCGGCCGCGGCGGCAGCCTCGCAGGCAAGGCGGTGATCGTCACCGCCGGAGGGACGCGCGAAGCCATCGATCCCGTGCGATTTATCGGCAACCGCAGCAGCGGCAAGATGGGCTACGCCCTGGCCGCCGCGGCAAGGGACCACGGGGCCATGGTGACGCTGATCCACGGCCCCGCCGCGCTGCAGGCGCCTTACGGCGTAAAGGAGGTTGCGGTGGAGTCCTGCGCGGACATGCAACGCACCGTGCTCGAATCGATCGGCGGCGCGGATGCCCTGGTCATGGCTGCGGCCGTGGCCGACTACCGGCCGGAGGCGGCCGCGCCCCAGAAGATCAAGAAGGGTGACGCCGGCTTGGCCCTGAACCTGGTTCGCACGCCGGACATTCTGTCGGCGGTGGCCGCGCAGCGCGGCGCGGGCGGCCGGCTTAAAGCCGTCATCGGTTTTGCCGCGGAAACCCGCGATGTACTGGAAAACGCCCAGGAAAAACTTGTTCGCAAGAAATTGGACCTGATCGTTGCCAACGACGTCTCGGCTGTCGACAGCGGCTTCGAGGTGGACACCAACCGGGTGACGCTGCTGGATGCGTCCGGCGGACGTGACCCCCTGCCGCTCATGTCAAAGCCGGCAGCGGCAGAACGGATCATCGACCGCCTGGTCGCGATGCTCGCACACGGCTCCCCCATTGACGCGCCGTAAAAGAATTGTTAAGTTAACGTTCTATAACCAAAAACTTGACGAAGGCGATGAGGGGGACGCATGACAAAGAAGCGCTGCATATCTTTTGCCGGACTATTCATTCTTGTTCTGGCGGCACTCTATGTGCTGGGTGAAACCGCTGAAGCGGCCCGGCTCGGCGGCGGGAAATCCTTCGGCAGCCGGCCGAGCTATCAGCGCAGTGCGCCGGCGCCGGCGCCGAGCCCCTCCTCGCCGCAGATGAGCCCCGGCCAGCCGACATCGCCAATGCCCGGCGCGACGTCCGGAATGGGGCGCTGGGGAGGCATGCTGGGCGGCATGCTGATGGGCGGCCTGATCGGCTCGCTGCTGTTCGGCGGCGGCATGCAGGGGGCCGGCGGGATCGGTCTGCTGGACATCGTGCTGATCGGCGGCGGACTCTTCCTGCTCATGCGCGTTCTGCGCGCCAGACGGATGGCCGCCGAAACAGCCTCCGGCGGCGGTTCCATGTCCTTTGACCGCGGCCCTGCCCAGGGATGGGGAAGCTCCGGTTACGATCCGGCAGCCGACTCGCGCAGCGAGGCCGCCGCTTCGCCTGCCATCCCCCCGGGGTTCGATTCGGACGAGTTCCTGAAAGGGGCGAAAGCGATTTACAATCGCCTGCAGGCGTCCTGGGACAAGCGGGACCTTGAGGACATCCGGCTGTTTGCCGCACCGGAAGTCCTTGAGGTAATTAAACGGCAGGCCCAGGAGGACCCCACGCCCGGCAAGACCGAACTGCTGCTGGTCAGCCCCAAGATCCTGGAGGTGCGGGAGATCGACGGTCAAACGGTGGCATCGGTCCTCTACGATGTGATGATGCGCGAAGACCAGGCCGAGATGAGCCGGCAGGTTCGCGAAATCTGGCATTTCAGCCGCGCGACGGGCACTCCCGAGGCCTTCTGGGTGCTCGAGGGCATTCAGCAGGTGGAAGGATAGAACGCCGCTTGCGGTTGCAAGTTTCTTTCAAGCGTTCGCGTCCCCGTTTGAAATTGAGGAAAACGCGGTTTTCAAAAAACCGCGTTTTCCTTTTTTAAGGGATTCGCCGCCGCAGGAATTCAAGGATCGCCTCCGCGCATTCCTTGGGTTTCTCCATCGTCGGGAAATGGCCGGTGCCGGCGATCGTAACCACTTCGGCGTCGGGTGCGGTGCGGTGCAAACGATTGGCGGCCTTCGCCAGAAAAACATCCGACTGCTCTCCGCGGATGGCCAGCACCGGACAGCGAATCCGCCGCACATAGCCCCACACTTTCAAGGGGATGGATTCGAAGATCTGGGCTTCGAGCTCCGGGTCGCATGTCAATACAGCCGAATCGGAATCTTTTTCCAACAGCCCGCATTCCAGGTACGCCTCCACGAACTCCGGAGACCAGGTCGTGAAGATCCCCCGGCCGGACAGGAAACGCGTGAGGGCCTCCGCCTTGCTGCGGAACGATTTTCTGCGCCGCCGGGCGGCGCGGGCGCGCGGCAGAAGCCCCTCCAGTCCCAGCGCCCGCATGCCGGCCATCATCGCTAGGCGGCGCGGCATCAGCAAGACCGGGTCTACCAGCACGACGGCGCTGAAAAGCTCCGCAAACGTGGCGGCGGCGATGCAGGTGGACACGGCTCCCAGCGAGTGGCCCATGCCGATGATCGGCGGCTGGGTCGTGTCTTCGATGATCGCCTTCAGATCTTCCGCAAAAATTTTCCAGCTGCGGACGGGTTCGATCCTGAAGACATCCGATCCGCCGTGGCCGCGAACGTCGCTGGCGATGATGCGGAGTTCTTTGACGAGATGTCGCAGAAAGGGAGCGTAAGTGCCGGCACAGAAGCCGTTTCCGTGCAGAAAATGGGCCTGATGGCCGCTGCCGCCCCAGTCCAGATAGTGCAGCCGCCCGCCGGGGACATCGAGGTAGCCTTCGGTCGGCTCAAATCGCTCTTCAAAGGTCATAAACGTCCGCCGGCCCTTAAGGTGTTCATTGATTTATTTTAAGTTTGGGCTTTGTAACGAGTTTACGTGATTTTTCGTTTTCTTGGCTTTTTTGGTCTTTTCGATCAACGGAGCTTGTTGGCTCTGAGATTAAAGGGGTCTGATTTTAGACGATCTTTAACTCTCTGATATTTTATCGCTTCTTTGCCAGAAGACCAGGGGGAGACGCTGGGGGGACCCTAAAAATCCCCCCAGCGTTTCTCCCTGGTCAGTCGCAGCGATAAGCGGTCATCACGTAAACTCGGAACAAAGTCTAAGTTTGAATCGATCTCCGGCTCAAAGTTCACGGCACACGTCTCACGGGATAATGTAGTTGGCTGCCTCGGATTTCATCGATGCCTTGTGCCGAGCGCTGCGCACCTTGTTTAATCGCATCCTTCGGGCTTCCGCCAATGCTCCGTCACCGCAGCCTCGATGTTGGGCGGCCGGCAGGGCAGCCACGGCTGCTGGGTAAGGTTCATCGCGCGCAGCTTGATAGCGCAGGGATCGTCGAGCACCTCGAAGACCAGCCGCCCCTCGTCCAGCCGCCATCGGTACAGACCCAGCTCATCGATGCAGGTCGGGTCGTTCACCAGCAGGATCCGATCACCCGCGACGATATAGGTTCCGATGCTCTTCCATCCGCTTTCCGGGTTAAAAATCCGAAACACACCCTGGCCCAAGTTCAGTTTCCAAACTCCGCCCTCCGGCGCATAATCGGGACATCGCAGGCAATGCACGCGCTCGCCCTTGGCGGCAACAACCTTGGTGTATGTGCCATCCAGATCGCTGCGCTTGGCTTCCGGCAGCGGGATGAGATAGGGATACGGATGCCGCAGGAGAAGCTCGGACCAGACTTCTCGCGGTGAATTCGGCTGGGTCTGCAGCGTCCCGGCCCCGCTCTCTCCGAAGGCAAGCCACAACCCGGCATACATAACCAGTGCGGCGGCCGCCAGGTAACGCCAGGATGGGGTCTTGGAACTCATCTCGGCTGCAATCCGACCATCTCCTCGATGCGCCGCGTGACCGCCGGCGCGAGTCCCAAGCCGGAAGCCAGATTGGCCAAATAGGCCTTCTCCGCCGGCGTATCCACCTCGATGGCCATCAGAGAGGCGGCGTAAAGTTCAGCCGCCAGATTCGGGTGGCCTTCCGCCGCGGCAATCAGCTTTTCGGTTTCCATAGGACGCCTCATTAGCTCAAGAACGTAGCGTTGGCCGTCAGCATCCGCCCCCGCTTCCTGGAGCTTGCCGACGATGCGGTGGGCCTCGCCTTCGTCGATTTGACCGTCCGCCTTAGCGGCGTTGATCATCGCCTTCAACACGAGCTCTGAGCGGTTTTCCAGTTCCTGGCGGTCCGCTTCGGTCTTAGGCTCCATCAGCCCTAAAGGGACCCGCCCGGCGCTTGGGCCGCTGCCTTTAAGGGCTTGGAAGGCCATGGCCCCGAGCAAGGCCATTACGCCGCCCCCCAAGGCTCCGCCCAGGGATTTCCCTCCGCCTCCCAGAAGCGAGCCGGCGAGTGCCCCAAGCCCTCCCAAGGCGAGGTTCTGATGGCCTCCGACCGCGCGTCCGGCTTCACCTAAAACATTTCCGAGCAGTCCGCCCAGCCCGCCACCGCCGCCGCCGCCCAACATGCTCGAAAGCGCTCCGCCAAGCCCTCCGCCCGAAGACCCTCCCAGCATGCCGGCAAGGTTCTCCAACACTCCGCCGCTGCCGCCGCCCAATGAGTTTCGCACCCGGTCGTTGGCAGACGGGGTCATCCCGGACTGCATCATCGCTCCTAAGAGATCACTAATGTTCATTTCGTCATCCTCCCGTATTCCTGGTTCAAATTGTCATGTCCGCCGTCATTCCCGGCCTTCCGAATGGACCCTATAGAAAGGTGGCTGTTTGTCTGCTCAGCCAAGGGGGATGCGGATTTTCTGGCCGGGAAAGATCAGGTTGGCGTCCTTGATGACCTCGCGGTTGGCCTCAAAAATCTTGGGATAATCGTTTGCCTTTCCGTAGAATTGCTTGGCAATGGCGGACAAGGTGTCTCCCTTCTTGATGATGTAGTATTCAACCTTTTCCTTTACCGGCGGAGCCTGCAATCCGTCGATCTTGACATCGGAAACCCCTTGAACGTTGCCGGCCAAGAGCACCGCCTTTTCCATCGCCTCGGCGCTGGCTGCCTGCCCCGAAAGCGAAACCTGACCGTTGCTGAAGTTCACCCCCAGGCCGGTGATGCCCGGGTTCATCGCTTCGATGTGCTTCTTGATTTTTTCGGCCGCCTCTTCATCGCGGTTGAACAGCTTGTGCCCGATCTCTTTCACGAAATCAAAAAGTCCCATGGTTGCCTCCTTTTAGTCGTTTGTTGACTACTTCGGGTCGGTCGGCTATGTTTGAAAGTCGAAATATTGATACGACTTTGTTAATACTTGACACCGTTTGATAGGTTGTCAAGCCGCGAGAACGCTGTCTTGTCCGCGCTTCGAAAGCCCTGTTGGGAACAGGATTGTCTGCCCTGTTATGAAATTTTTTTCTCAAGAAAAGACGATGTCTACCCACGGTTTAATACTATTTCCGCGCGATCTAATTCTATCAGCTTGATTTCAAAACATATTTTATTCTGCCCATTCTGGCCTCCTTTTTGCTAAATGCTGGTCATAGCCACCTGACTTCAAACATAACAAGATAACCCAAATTGAGCCTTGGCTCTGAAAGAGGTTAATTTGAAAATGGAAGGTCTGAGGTGGCGCTGGCTTCCCGGGTGTGCGTGCATCTTTTATCCCGACTCTTCACCCGCTTTCTGTGGGCCATAGACTCGGGCTGAAATAACGGCATCACGGGAAGACCTGACAATAGAAGGGGCAACCCCTTGATCCGATGGACTGCCCCTTTCCGTTGATAACCGTGATGGGACTAATGTCGGCCGGTTTACTAGTGGAACAGAATCGTGCGGCAGCAACTCGCCTCAAGCTTTCCGTCAACGGGAAGCCGATTGGGGCGTCATGCAGGGCTGATGGACTGCCCTGCAAGCCAGCTGAAACTCACCACTGGCCTGCAGGCGTTCAATATCGCGGACGGCCGAAAAACGCGCTTCCTGGAAATACCCTGTATTTCAAATCTGCCAGAGGAATTTACCTCAGACCGTGCGCTGTAAAGATTGATACGTACGGCTAGAGCGAAAAGCACAAGCGATTATTCGTCGGCATCCTGAGCCTTCAGGCCATCGAGGGAATTGCTGGTTTCAGCTTCTTTTCGTCTTTTCCGCCCGCTTCGTCTCTCGGGAATATACGCTGAATAAGAAAACTTGCGCCGATCCAATCCGACGCGTCTTTCAGCTTTTTCTTGCTCCTCTTGATCCGATTGCATCACTGCAGGTTTGCAGATTGAGCTCATGGCCATCCTCGCACCTTTCTGGTCCTTCTTATGCAACACGTTGATCTCCCTGAAAATCTGCAAGCATTATCCGGGCCATTGATGCCTGGCTATCTCATGTTTGCCGCTCGTGCTCAATAGTTCAAAAAAATTAGCTGGATATCTAAAGACAATTTTAAAGCCAACCACGCGGTCAAGCAAGGTTGTATCTGAAATTACAAGGTTTATCAAAAATTATCCTCAAAAAGGTGTAAAGAATTTACCAGGGCTGAAAGATCCTACCATAAAAACTTTTCAGCAACCACACAAAAGGAAGCTGAAAAAATCAAAGGGCCTGGAGATTAGAATAAACTCCAAGCCCTTGATTTAATGTGGTAGGCACGAAGAGATTTGAACTCTTGACCCCTACCGTGTCAGGGTAGTGCTCTCCCCCTGAGCTACGTGCCTTTATCTGGTTTTTTTTAGTTACCATCGGCCCTGAGAGGTGTCAAGACCTGCTTTTAGATCCCGATCCAATGCCTGGGGCAGCAGCGTTGCCGGCCGCGGGGAAACGCTCAGCGGCTGCCCATTTCAGCCGGCGTCGTTTTTGGTCTTGTTTCCATAGCCGGTCTGTAGAATGTGCAGGCCGAGGTAGGTGTAATGCAGCCCGGAAAGTATGGTCATGACGGCGGTTGTCCAGCATAGAATGCGCCATACGGTCGCAGCGCCTTGAATGCGGAGCTCAAGCAGCGTCACGGCCACCGTGAGAATCTGAAAGCCGGTTGTCCATTTGCTGATCAAACTGGGCCGGATGTCGAAATGGATCCCGCTGAAGGTCAGAACGGCAATGCCCGTCACGATCAGAACATCCCGGCTGATGACTACCACGGTCAGCCATCCGGGGACGTCCTTGAGGATCCCCAGGCTGAGATAGGCTGCCGTCAGGAGCAGCTTGTCGGCGATGGGGTCGAGGACGGCTCCGAGATCGCTGCGCTGGTTGAACATGCGGGCGATCAGTCCGTCCAGGCCGTCGCTGATCCCCGCGAACACAAATAGCAGCAAGGCGTAGCCGTGCAGATCTCGGATCAGGAAGATGACGAACAACGGCGTGATCAGGATCCGCAGGACCGTCAGAATGTTCGGGATATTGATGGTTAGCTTCGGCCGGCGGGGGCTGGCCGGTGGGTGCGATGCGTGCATGGCCAATCAGCAATGAATCCTTCCGTCACTTGGGAGCAAGCGCCACTCGCAAGGCGCCTTCCCCGACCTCGGACACCGCCAGTGCAAAGGTATCAAAAGGCTGCTGCATCAGGGCCGCAGCCAGGTCCTTGGCCGTGCCGCGGTAGGTCACCAGCAGGATCGTCTCGTTCGGTTTCATCTCCCTGACCTGGATCCCTTCCACGCCCGAAATGCCGCCGAGCGCCCTGCGGAACTTAACGAAATTGCCCAGGTTGCTGCTGCCCTCCACCGTGAGCGCCACCGGGCTTGAGGCGGTGGCGGTCTTGCCGCCGATAAGACCGGCCCCGGCCAAATGATCGCTGATCCGCTTCGTCGCCACGGTGGCTTGGACCACCACGCGATGCTGCTTGGAGACCGCCGCCTCCGACAGAACCCTGAAATCCTGAATGTAAGCGTCGGGCCGATTGAGCAGCTGCTCGTTCAGCTTCTTGAAATTCTCCGAAAACACCTCCGGCGACAGAATTTCGATGGCGGCCAGGGCAACGGCATTCATCAGACTGCTGGCGATGGCGGCATCGCGCGCCGCAGTGACATTGCTGCCTTGAACCCCAGCCGACCCGATGACGACCAGGGTTCGGGTGTCTTCGGCCTTTTGGGCTTGGGCGCCGCCGCCCACCATCCCGGCGAAAAGGGCCATAAGCATGGCCAGAACCTTCCCAGCGGGCAACGATTTCTTCATGGAGCGACCTCTTTAGGTAGGCAAAGGCGATACGCTTAACCCAAACAGTAAGTCCTCAGACGCGTCGATGAAGGGCATAGTCGGCGATATCGATCAGCGTCTCCAGCGTCTCCGAGGGCGGGAACACGGCCAACTCTTTCCTGGCGATGGCGATGTAGTTTTCGGCAGCCTGCTCGGTATATCGGAAGGCGCCGCAGGATCCCAGCAGATCGACCAACTGGCGGAAGTCTTCGGTCGAAAACTGTGGGTTCTGGATGACGCTCACCATCCACTCACGCTCGGCCGCCCGCATCTGCCGCAGGGCGTGAATCACCGGCAGGGTCATCTTCCCCTCGCGCAGATCGGCTCCGACCTGCTTGCCCAGTTGAGGGGTTTCCAGGGTGTAGTCGAAAAGGTCGTCGGCAATCTGGAAGGCCATGCCCAGGTTGAACCCGAACTGCGCCAGCGCGGATTCTTTTTCCGGGGAGGCATCGGCCAGAACGGCGCTCACCCGGCAGGCCGCTTCGAACAACACGGCCGTTTTCCGGCGGATGACTTCCAGATATTCGCCCTCTGCGAGGTTGATGTCACCCTTGCGCATGAGCTGGTGGACTTCCCCCTGGGACATCTGCTCGGTCAGCTCGGCCAGAATTTGGACGATCCTGACGCTGCCAGTGGCCGCGGAAACGGAAAGTGCACGGGCCAGCAGAAAGTCCCCCACCAGCACCGCGATGGCATTGCCCCACTTGAGGTGAGCGACGGGCTTTCCCCGCCGCAGTGCGGCGCCGTCCACCAGATCGTCATGCAGCAGGGTGGCCGCGTGCAGGTATTCCAAGGCGGTTGAAAAGGTTTTGTCGTAGCTGCCCGTGTAACCGCAGACCCGAGCGGAGAGCACCATCAACAGGGGCCGCAGCCGTTTGCCGCCGCTGAAAAGAATGTGGCCGGCCACCTCGCGTACGAGATCGAGATGGGGTTTGAGATTTTCCTCAAGGGCGGTTTCAATCGTTTTCAGGTCCACCTGCACCGCCGCAAGAATTTTCCGCTTGAGATCGCTCACGCGACTTCCCCCATCAGGTCGTACTCCATCGCATCGCTGATCCGTGCCCGCGCAAAAGACCCTATGACCAGCGGCAACGCCGAAGAAGCGCTGTTCACGTAAGTGAGCCCGTCCACCTCCGGCGCCTGGAAGCAAGTGCGGCCGGCAAACAGGTGGCTGCCCAGGTCCTCTTCGATCAACACCTGAAGCGTCCGGCCGATGTGTTTCTGGTTTTTCTCCGCAGCGATATCCATCTGGGCCGACATCAGCTGGTCATAGCGATCCTGGGCTACGCCCCGCGGGACATGCTGACGCAGCCGGTGGGATGCGATGTCGTCGGCGTCAGAATAGACAAAGACCCCCAAATGGTCAAACCGAATCTCTTCGGCGAAATCCAACACCTGCTGGAAATCCTGATCCGTTTCGCCGGGAAACCCCAGGATGACGGTCGTTCTGAGGACCGCGTCGGGGACGATTTCACGGATGCGTCGGAAAAGCCGGCACAGCTTTTCACGGGTATAGCGGCGGCCCATCCGCTTCAGAATGCGGTTGCTGGCATGCTGAATGGGCAGGTCGAAATAGGAGCATACCTGGGGATGATCGGCCACCGAACGGACGAAAGATTCCTCGATGCTTTCGGGGTTGCCGTAAAGCACCCGAATCCAGGGAAACCCTTTTAGTCCCCGGCCACCCCCGGTGGACAGGTTCGCCAGGCCCTTTATGAGGTTCCCCAACGTCACGGGAGGGATCAAGTCTTTGCCATAGGCGGTGGTGTCCTGGGCTACCAGAACCAGCTCCTTAATGCCGGACGCCACCAGCTCCTGCGCTTCGGCCATCACCTTCTCAAGCGGCTGGCTCTGGTGGTGTCCGCGCAGTTTGGGAATGATGCAGTACGTGCAACGGTTGCTGCAGCCCTCCGCGATTTTTAGGTAGGCCATGTGAGCCGCGGTGAGCACGCGCGAGGAGTCTTGATGATCCAGGCAGGCCAGCTCGGGATCCGGTAGGATGGCTTCACGAGCGAGACGGCAGTTGCCAGCGGCCTGGACGATCTGATCGAAGGCCCCGGTGCCCAGAAAAATGTCCACCTCGGGGATGGCCTGGACGATCTGCTCCCGGTAGCGTTCCGGCAGGCAACCCGTGACGACCAGCCGCCGGCACGAACCGGTCTTTTTGTACCCGGCCAGTTCCATGATCGTGTCAATGGACTCCTCGGCCGCCGACTGGATGAAGCTGCAGGTGTTGACAACGATGACGTGGGCTTCTTCGGGGTCGTCCGTGATGGCCCAGCCGACTTGCTTCAGCCGGCCCAGCATGATCTCGCTGTCCACCTGGTTCTTGGCACAGCCAAGGCTGACCAGGTGGAGCTTCCGGGCGGTGGCACGGAATCGTGAATGCCCCTCTTCTCGGCGCATGGGGTGGAAGGTTCCCGAAGCTTGTCTAATGCGATGTCACGGCGCAGGCCTGGAGCGCAACGCACGGTTATGCTGAGCGATATAACGCCCAAGCGGGTCTATTTCTACAAGCCAATTTGAGCCCGTCAGGGATAGCGCCCCAACGGGCTCAAGGATGAAGCGTCCATCGCTCAGATTTTAAATGGAAAGTAAGAAGAACGGCAGGGCCTGTCAACGTCCGCACGCGGCTGAGGCTCGCCGCGGCCGGCATCGGCTCGGGGTGCGCCTGTTTTGGTTCCGCGAAGCAATAATTGGGGCGCCAATATCACGGCGAGGGGGGCTCGAGCCGAATACCCTTTGAGGGATAATCCTTAAGCGTCCCGTCCGGCAGCTCCGCAACAATCAGTGCCTGCACGCGATCGAGCCGGTTAATGAGGGTCAGCCCCTTCTCGACCCCCATCACCATGACGGCCGTTGCCAGCCCATCTGCAAGCGTGCAATTGTCCGCCAAAATGGAAACGCTCACCACCCCCTGAGGCACAGGGGCGCCGGTCTGGGGATCGATGATGTGGGAATAGCGTACGCCGTTCTCGACGAAGAAATTGCGGTAATCGCCGCTCGTGGCAAAGGCCTGGTCCTTCAGGGAGACGACCTTGTACACCTCGTCGAAGCGCGCATCGGCCCTGGGGCGGTTGATGCCGACCCGCCACGAACGGCCGTCCGGCCTAACGCCGGCGGCATAGACTTCGCCTCCGATTTCGACCAGAAAATCGCTGAATCCGGCGCCGCGGATCTCATCGGCCACTTGATCGACCCCGTAGCCCTTGGCAATGGAGGAGAGGTCCAGGCTCACCGCGGCCTGGCGCTTGACCAGAGCGCCCGTATCCTTAACCTCGATCTTTTGGAAGCCGATGTCATTTAGCAGCGCTGCGATTTTTTCCGGCGGCGGCCGCTGGTCCGACCGGCCGGAACGGCCGAACCCCCAAAGGTCGACCAGCGGGTTCACGGTCCCGTCCCAGGCCCCATCGGAAAGGCGATGGATCAGGGCGGCCAGCTGCATCACGCGCAGAAAATCAATCGAGATCGGAAACTCTACGCCGACCTCCTGAAACCGGTTGAAGCGGCTGATCTCGCTGTCCTTCAGGTAGGGCGACATGCTGCGGTTGATCTGCTCGAGGCGCCGGTCGATCTTAGCCTGCAGCCCGGCGACGGATCCGAAATAGCCGCTGACCACCTTGACGCTGTAGGTGGTGCCCATGGTTCGGCCGGACAGGGTGTGCTCCGTTTTTCCGCAGCCGAAAGCTGCAATCAACAGCGCCACGATAACCATGAGACGCATGGGCAGAGAGCATAGGGCAGAGAGCATAGGGCAAAAAGGCTATTCGAGTGATTTGATAAAGCTGGTGATCTGGCGACAAAGCCTGTCCAAATCGGATAGATGTTTGTCGCGTTCTTCCGTTGCAATCAGATTTCTTTTCTGGAGAAGGAAGAGAATATTAGCATTTTCAAATGTCGAACGTCGCGCAATATTAAGGAAATTCTTGAATTCTCTTTTTGAATCCGAACCAGACCCTTCTGCGATGTTGTTGGACATTGACATCCCTGCTGCTCTTAATTGCTCGGCAAAACGATAAAGCCTTTGCTTATCGAGGCGGTCCGCAATGTCAAAAAGCCCGTCTGCGATCTCTACCGCCAGCTGCCATATCTTAAGGTCCTGGAACCTGAACTTCATCTTCTCTTTTTACCCTATGCCCTATGCTCTTTGCCCTCTGCCATCAGCATATCCGCGGCAGCTGCTCCCCCGCCAGCATGTCCACGATGCGCGTGCCGCCGATGCGGGTGTCCATGAAGACCTTGCCGGGATGCTCGGCGGTCACTTCGCCGATGAGAACGGCCTCGCGGCCATAGGGATCCTGCCGCATCGCCGCCAAGACGGCATCGGCGTCTTCGGCCGCCACGAAGGCGATGAGCTTGCCCTCGTTGGCGAGATACAGGGGGTCCAGGCCCAGAAGTTCGCAAAGCCCGGCAACTTCGGCTTTGACCGGAATGCGATCTTCGCGGATTCGGACGCCGACCGCCGACTTTTCGGCGATTTCATTAAGCGCCGTCCCCAGCCCGCCCCGGGTGGGATCCCTCAATACGTGCACGCCGGATCCCACGGCGAGCATGCCACGCACCATGTGGTTGAGCGGCGCGGTGTCGCTTTGAACGGATGTTTGAAACGCAAGCCCCTCGCGGCTGGCAAGCACGCTCACCCCGTGGTCGGCGATGGTGCCGCTCAACAGGATCCGGTCGCCGGGTCTGGCCCTGTGGCTGGCGACCTGCACGCCGGGCGGGATCACACCGATGCCGGAGGTATTGATAAAAATTTTGTCGACCATTCCCTTGGGGACGACCTTGGTGTCGCCGGTGACCACCGTCACGCCGGCATGCTCCGCCGCCCGGCCCATGGCCGCCACGATCGTTCCCAGCTGCTCGACCGGGAACCCCTCCTCGATGATCAGGGCCGCGCTTAGGTAGGCCGGCGTCGCCCCGCACATGGCGATGTCGTTCACCGTGCCGTAGATGGCCAGCTCGCCGATGTTCCCGCCGGGAAAGAAGATGGGGTCGACGGTGTAAGAGTCCGTGGAGAAGCCCAGCCGCAGGCCCTGCAGTTCGAAAATGGCCCCGTCGTTCAGCTCGGAGAGAATCGGGTTGTTGAACGCCGGCAGCAGCAGGTCCTTGGTCATGCGATGGGATATCTTCCCTCCGCTGCCGTGGTCCAAAAGTACCTTGTCATACTTCATTTTCATCACCGCCCGCAGAGCTTGACGAATTCATAAGGCTTCGCCGTCTATTTGGCATAGGGCAGAGGGCATAGAGCATAGGTTTAAGCAGTTCGCATGCCGCTTTCTCTTTGCCCTTCACTCTTTGCCCTATGCTCTTTGCTCTATGCCTCGTAATGGTACCTGTAGTACGCCGCACACGTCCCTTCGCTCGACACCATGCACGGCCCCACCGGATCCATGGGGGTGCACACTTTCTTGTAGAGGGTACACTCCGGCGGCGTTTTTTTCCCCGTGAGGATCTCCCCGCAGGCGCAGCCTTTCGGCGGCTTGGCCTCCGGCAGACTGAGGGCGAAGCGCCGGCCGGCATCATAGGCGGCGTAGGCCTCGCGGATCCGCAAACCGCTGCCGGGGATGAGCCCGATGCCGCGCCAACAGGCGTCGACCGGTTCAAACACCTCGGCCAGCATCCGCTGCGCTTTGACATTGCCCGGTTCGCTGACCGCCCGCGGGTAGCCATTCTCAAGGCGCGGTTTCCCCGATTCGATCTGCTCCACCATCGAGGCGATCGCATTGAGAATATCCGCCGGTTCGAACCCCGCCACGACGCAGGGAATCCGGTGGCGTTCGAAGAACGGCCGGTAGGCGTTGAGCCCGATGATCACCGAGACGTGGCCCGGCAGGATGAACCCGTCGATGCGGACATCGTCCAGCGTCATGAGGGCCTCGAGCGCCTGCGGCACGGTCTTATGCGCGGAGATGACCGAAAAGTTCTCAAGCTTCATCCCGGCCGCCGAGAGGATGGCGGCGGCGATGGTCGGCGCCGTGGTTTCGAACCCCACCCCCAGGAAGACCACCGGTCGGCCCGGATTCTTTTGGGCGAGCGACAGTGCATCCAGGGTCGAGTAGACGATGCGGATGTCCCGGCCATCGGCCCGCTCGCACTGCAGGGAGGAGGCGCTGCCGGGCACCCGCATGAGATCCCCGAAAGTGGTCACGATCACGCCGGGCTGCTTCGCAAGCTCGATGAAGGCGTCGATCTCCGCCTGATCGGTAACGCACACCGGGCAGCCGGGACCCGACAGCAGCGATACGGTCGCCGGAAGCACCGAACGGATCCCGCTCCGAA
This sequence comes from uncultured delta proteobacterium, assembly GCA_963700055.1. GTDB lineage: Bacteria > Desulfobacterota > Desulfobacteria > Desulfobacterales > SpSt-501 > SpSt-501. The sequence continues at coordinate 89,452 of CAVOWH010000008.1, forward strand.
AGATGGAAACGGTGTGGGTGCCGCAGACTTCCATCAGCCGGATGTTTCTGTGGCTGATACGCTTAATTTTTTCCGCGAACTGCTGCGCCAGCGCTGTGTCGCGATATTCTTCGATATGCTTGAGAGTCATGTCAGGTTATCCTTTATCGGCATAGGGCAGAGGGCATAGAGCATAGGGTTAAAAAAAGGAGCACCCTGTTTTGGCTCTATGCCCTATGCTCTTTGCTCCATGCTCTTTGCCGCCACGACCGCCTGCCCTAACGCAATCCCGCCGTCGTTGGTGGGTACCCAGCGATGGCTGTAGACCTCGAAGCCCCGGGCCATGAGCGCGGGAATGAGGCCGGCCAAAAGGCGGGCGTTCTGGAACACGCCGCCGCTGAGCACGACCCGGTTCAGATCGCGCTCCCGCCGAATTCGGTCGCACAGGTCGGCCAACAGCCGGATCAGGGTGTTGTGGAACTTCCCGCTGATGGTTGAAACCGGAGTCCCCTTGCCGATATCGGCCAGCACGCCGCGGATGATCGGCGCCGGCAAAATCCGAATGGGTCCGTCTCCCTCGCAGGCGCAGTCATAGACGGCCTCGGTCTCGTCCCGCGCTGCCATCTCGAGTTCCATGGCCGCCTGGCCCTCGTAGTTGACCCGTGACCGCAGGCCGGCGATGGCGGCCACGCCGTCGAAAAGCCGTCCCAGGCTGGAGGTGAGCGGCGAGTTGATGCGCTTGGCGATCATCTCCTGCATCAGCCTCACCTGGTCGGCACCGGCCTCCCGCAGCACGGGCAGGTCCAGGCCGCCCAAGCTCGAACCGAAGGCGTCGTGCAGGTAGCTGACGGCCATGCGCCAGGGCTCTCGGATGGCGGCCGCGCTGCCCGGCATGGGCACGCAGGCCAGATGGGCCGCGCGCTCAAACCCGCGGGCGTCCGCCGCCAGGATTTCGCCGCCCCAGACCGTGCCGTCGGGACCGTAGCCGGTGCCGTCACAGGATACCCCGATCACCGTTCCATCCAGCTTGTGCTCGGCCATGCAACTCACGATGTGGGCGTGGTGGTGCTGGACCCTGACCTTGGGGAGGTTGGCCTGCTCATCGGCCCAGCGGGTGCTGAGGTAATCCGGGTGAAGGTCGCAGGCGATGATCTCCGGCCGCATCGCGAGGATGCGCTGCATGTGGTCGATGGTTTTCTGGAAAAACTCGTAGGTGGCCAAGTTCTCCAGGTCGCCGATGTGCTGGCTGATGAAGGCCTTGTCGCCCTTGGTGAGACACACCGTGCTCTTGAGCTCGGCCCCGCAGCCCAGGATCGGCGGCAGCAGCTGCCGGAGGAAGATCGGCACGGGAACGAAGCCGCGGGAGCGCCGCAGGAAACGGGTTTCGCCCGCGGCGCGGCGCACCACGGAATCGTCGCTGCGCAGGTAGATATCGCGGTTGTGGATGAGGAAGCCATCGGCGATGCCGGCGAGACGGTCGAGGGCCTCATCGTTGTCGATGGCGATCGGCTCCTCGCTCAGGTTGCCGCTGGTCATCACCAGGGCCGTGAAACCATGGCGCAGCAGGAGGTGGTGCAGCGGCGTGTAGGGCAGCATGGCGCCGACGTAACGGTTGCGGGGCGCCACCTCCTCGGCCAGGGGACCGTATTGAACTTTCTTCATCAGGACGATCGGCCGCTGGATTGAGGCGAGCAGGGTCTCATCCTCGGGCCCGACCACGGCGTAGGTTTTGATGGCCGGCAGGTCCGGAGACATGACCGCAAAGGGCTTTTCCTCCCGCAGCTTGCGCTGTCGCAGCCGGCTTACGGCCGCAGGGTTGAGGGCGTCCGCGGCGAGATGAAAACCGCCCAGCCCCTTCACGGCCAGGATCTTTCCCTGCCGGATGAGATCGGCGGCGGCGGCAATGGGATCCGGGCCCGCGATCGGGTTCCGTCCGGCGTCCACGAGGAAAACCCGCGGGCCGCACACCGGGCAGGCGTTGGGCTGGGCGTGGAAGCGGCGGTTTGTAGGGTCGTCGTACTCGGCCTGGCAACGGGGGCACATGCTGAAGTGGCGCATGGAGGTCTTGGGCCGGTCGTAGGGGATGTCGTCGATGATGGTGTAACGCGGGCCGCAGTTGGTGCAGTTGATGAAGGGATAGTGGAAGCGCCGGTCGGACGGATCGAGCATTTCCCGCAGGCAATCGTCGCAAACGGCAACATCCGGGGAGATCAGGGTGGCCATGGCCGCGTGCCCGCGGCTCGCCGTGATGCGAAAATCGTAGAAGCGGCGAACGGGTTCGGGATGGCTGGTGACCTCGACGATGTGGGCCAGCGGCGGGCTTTTCTCGGTGAGATCTTTTTCAAACAGGCGGATGCGTCTGGCCGGCCCCTCGATGAGAATCGTCACCCCCGAAGACGTGTTGGCGACCTCGCCTTTCAACCCGTGACGGGCGGCCAGTTGATAGACAAACGGCCGGAAGCCCACCCCCTGAACGATGCCGTTGACTTGCAGCCGCCGGGCTTCAACATCCTGTGCCATCGCTTACACACCCGGTTCCTCCCCCTCGTCCCTCCTCTGGGCGTCCACCAGAGCGGCGGCCTCCTTGAGCAGCGCCAGGGTTTCGAGGGCCGCGGTTTCGTCGATCTTCGAAATCGCAAAACCGGCATGCACGATGACATAATCGCCGACCTGGGCATCTTCCAACAGCAGCAGGCTGCACTCCCGCTGGACGCCGTCCACGTCGATGACGGCCATGTGGTTCTCAATCCGGGTTATTTTCGACGGGATCGCGAGACACATGATCTGAGGCTTCCTTCCTGCGGCAGGCCACACCCAACCGCTTTAGTTCGGACAGAACCATCTGGATGACCGTTTCCACTTTCGCCTGAAGCGTCGGCGTCAAGACCAGACTCAAGGTCTGGATGTCCTCCGGTTCAACCCCAATGATAACGGTTTTCGGGACGTTGTCCAGGGCCTGGCAAAGGGTCAACGCCTCCAGGAAATCCACCTGATGCAAGGAATTCTTGGCCCGGATGCGCTCCGGGATGGCATCGCCCTCCAGACGGTAGAGATCGCCGGGCGCCCCTTTGTTGCGCATGGTGTCCACGACGATGAGGTGTTTGGGCTTGGAGATCACACCCAGCAAGTTGATGCCCAGCACCCCCCCATCCACCACCAGCACGTTGTCCGGGAATTCGTATTCTTTTTCAATCCGCTGGGCCACCTGGATGCCGAACCCGTCGTCGGAAAACAGTATCGAACCGATCCCGAGAATCATGATCTCAGGGGAGTAAATGTCATCGAACGGGCTCTTCCCATCCGTCGTCACGTTCATTCCTCCTGGTGCCGGAGGCGGCCCGGCGTCAGCGGAAAAAAATCCGGCCTCCCCCCCGGCAGGGAGAAGGCCGGTCGTTTTAGGCGGCCATTACAGCGCCTTGATCTTATAGACTTCGTTGGAATCCGGATCGATCACATGCACCGCACAGGCGATGCACGGGTCGAACGAGTGCACCGTGCGCAAAATCTCGAGCGGTTTCTTGGGATCGGCGATGGGAGTTCCGATCAACGACTCTTCCACCGGGCCCAACTTGCCCTTGCTGCAGCGCGGTCCGAGGTTCCAGGTCGAGGGAACCACGTACTGGTAGTTCTTGATCTTCTTGTTGTCGATCACGACCCAGTGGCCGAGAGCGCCGCGCGGCACGTCGTTCAGCCCAACGCCCTGGGCCTTGGCCGGCATCTCGTAGGACGCGCAGGTCTTGGAGTCCCCGCCCTTGAGGTTCTCGACGAGTTCCATGACCCAGCCCTCCATGGCGTTTCCAATCACCAGGGCCTCGATGCCGCGGGCGGCCGTGCGGCCCAGGGTCGAGAACAGGGCGTCGGCGTTGACCCCGAGGGTGTTTACGACCTTGTCCACCACGGCGGAGATTTCCTTCTTGCCGTAGCCGTAGGCCACCAGCGTGCGGGCCAGCGGCCCGACCTCGCAGGCGTTGCCGTCGTAGCGCGGAGCTTTCAGCCAGGTGTAGCGGCCGTTGTTGCTCTGGGTGTCGTATGACGGATCGGCCTGCATCGGTTTGGTCTCCCCCTGGTAGGGGTGCTTGTCGCCAGACCCCTCGTACCAGGAACGGGCCACGTGTTCGGTCACCTTGGCCGGGTCGACCGGTTTCACCCCGGACATGCTGCGGTTCATGATAACCCCGCGCGGCATGAACAGGCTTTCCGGCTCCTTCTCACTCTGCGGGAAGTCGCCGTAGGCCAGGAAGTTGCTGGTGCCGCCGATGGCGCCCCAGTCCTTGTAAAAGGAGGCCACCGCCAGCAGATCGGGAATATACACGTTTTTGATGAAGTCCTGGGTTTCCTTGGTGATGTAAAGGAACTCCGCAATACGGCCGGGAGTCAGGTCGCCCACGCAGCTGACGCCGCCGACCACCAGGAACTGCGGATGCGGGTTCTTGCCGCCGAAAATGGCGTGCATGCGGGCGGCCTTGGCTTGCAGCCGCAAGGCCTCGATGTAATGCGCCGTCGCCATGAGGTTGGCCTCCGGCGGCAGCTTATAGGCCGGGTGCCCCCAATACGCGTTGGCAAAAGGCCCCAGTTGGCCGCTGTCGACGAAGGTCTTCAGGCGCTGCTGGACGTTCTTGAAGTAGGGCGTACCCCCCCAGGGCGCATTGGACACGTTGTCGGACAGGGCCGCGGTCTTGGCCGGGTCGGCCTTCAGGGCGCTGACCACGTCCACCCAGTCCAGGGCGTGGAGGTGATAGAAATGGACGATGTGATCGTGCTGATACTGCGCGCCGTGCATGAGGTTGCGGACCAGACGGGCGTTCTTGGGGACCTTCACGCCGACGGCGTTGTCGACTGCCCTCACCGAGGACAGAGCATGGATGTACGTTCAGACCCCGCAGGAGCGCTGCACGAAATGCTGGGCATCCCGGGGATCGCGCCCTTGCAGAATAATTTCGATGCCCCGGAACATCTGCCCGGAACTCCAGGCGTTGACGACTTTGCCTCCGGCCACCTCGACTTCGATCTTGAGGTGACCCTCGATGCGGGTGATCGGATCAACTATAATTCTCTCAGCCATATAATTTCCTCCATATTCGTTATGGATATTCGTCTCGGTTGCTGAAGGTTAGGCTACAATTCCTGATAAAACGGCGTGAACTTGTCCCAGAAATCCGGCTGGCTGCAGCCGATGCAGGGGTGTCCCGCCTGAACCGGCCAGCTGGTGCCGTCGTTGAACTTGACGATCCCACAATTGTTGTAGGTCTCAGGCCCTCGGCAGCCGACCTTGTAAAGGCAGTAGCCAAGCGCGGCCTCTTCGGACCCGAACTCCTTGACGAACTCTTCGTTTTCGAAGTGGCCCCGCCTCGGGCAGTTGTCGTGGATGGTCTGGCCGTAGGCAAACTGCGGCCGGCCGAGATCGTCCAGGGCGGGCAGCTTGCCGAGGAGGAGATAGTTGACCACGGTTCCCACGAAATTGATGGGGTTCGGCGGACAGCCGGCGATGTTGACCGTTTTGATGCCCAAGACCTCACCGACGCCCTTGTAACCGCCGGGGTTGGGTTTGGCCGCGGGGATGTTGCCGTAGGCCGAGCAGCTGCCGATGCAGATGACGCCGGCCGCCTGGGTGCAAACCTCCTTGGCGATCTGCAGGAAAGTCTTACCCCCCACCTTGCCGTAAGCGCCGTTGAACTTGGTGGCGACGGCGCCCTCGACCACGCAAATGAACTTGCCCTTGTACTTCTCGACCGCGTTATGCAGGTTCTCTTCGGCCTGCTTGCCGGCGGCCGCCATGATGGTCTCATGATACTCGATGTCAAGGACATCGAGCACCAGCTGATCGATCCAGGGGTACATGGATCGAATCGTGGCCTCGGTGCACCCCGTGCATTCGCCCAAATGCAGCCAGACGACCGGAGGCCGCTGGGCCGGTTGGGCGAAGACCTCAGCCACCTTTGGAACGAACGAGGAGGAGAGCCCCATGGTCGCTGTCAGGAACGTGCAGAACTTCATGAAGTCCCGCCTGGAGACGCCCTTGGCCTCCAGTTTCTCATAAAAAGCTCTTTCATCTTTGTCCATTTGCACCTCCTTGATGCGATTGTTGATAAAACCTCACACCGCTTCGGTTTTTATGGCAACACCACAAGTTGCCCTTGCTGCAGGGTCCTGGAAAGAAGCTGAAGCGCTACAGAAAAAGTGCGGGAGAAGAATGCTGGACAAGGTAAATGCTGCCTGCTTGAGATTAAAGTATAACCGTTCGGAGGCCTAATTATTTCAGTTTCACCAGCAAGTCAATCGGAAATCGTGTCGGGTGCAAAGGACTTGCGCTCAACTCTCTTCTTCGATGTCCGAGAATTCATCGTCCTCGATCTTGAGGGTCGTATCCAGTTTCTTGATTTCTTCGCCTTCCTCGAACTTGTCTTCGTCGAGACCCACCTCCAGCAGCTCATCGATTTCGCCCGGCTCCGCTTCGTAACTCTTGGCGGCTTCGGCCGGCTCATGCTCGCGCGACAGAAATTCCAGATCGTCGAATACGAGCTCATCCGACGATTTGCCCTTTGCCCCCAAGAGTTCGATGACCTTTTCAGCGATTTTGCCGGCGTACATCCCCGGCGGATAAAGATTCTTGGTCCTCAGGGCGGCGATGAGCGCGTCCCTGCCCATGCCCATCGCGGACTTGACCGCTTTTTTTTCATAGCTTTCCTCGCACAGCAGCGACATGGTGTCCTTGTCAAGCTCCGCAAACTCGCGAATGATCAAGCGCTTATTGTCATCATCTCTGAGAATTTCATATTTTTGTTTCATCCGGAACGATTCCCCTTCCAATAGTTTCAATCCCACCTGCATGATAATTTTGCGATTTTTATCTTTTACGCTTCGATATGTCAACAGGCAATGAGGCTTATCGCTAACGGTCTTGGTGCCGCCCGACCTGCGATCTTGTCCCCGCGTTCGCAGGTCATCGATTTCATTACAGCGAAATCCAAATATGAAAAATTATTGACCTCAAGCTCCGGCCGATGCTAAAAATGTAAATTCGCCTGGAGGGATGGCTGAGTGGTCGAAAGCGGCGGTCTTGAAAACCGTTTCCCGGCAACGGGACGTGGGTTCGAATCCTACTCCCTCCGCCATAAAATCACTGCGTGATTTTATTGTTTTCTTTGCCGCAGCTGACGCTGCGGCTATGTGCGAAGCATTTCGTTTAGGATGGTAAAGGTTTGAAGGTTTTTTCGGAGAGATGGCCGAGTAGGTCGAAGGCGCTCGCCTGCTAAGCGAGTATACTCCGAAAGGGGTATCCCGGGTTCGAATCCCGGTCTCTCCGCCACATCCATCGCTGAAGCCACTTTGTACTCTGCGAAGTGGCTTTTCCATATTATTGATCATGCGAATTCATGAATTCCGCCCCCGTTAATTCGCAAACCCGCAATACCGCCTCCGCTCTGCGCTTGACAGCCGTAGGCCAAACTATTACTCTTACCCCGGTAATTTTCATCATATCAAACATTTAGCTTTTATGTACCCAAATTTGGATAGCATCCCCTTTAAACTAAGGCCGATAACGGCAACGGGCGTAGCCATCCTGGTTTTCAATATCGCAGCCATCGCCGCCCCTCCATCCCCGCCCGTCCCGCCCCCTGAACTGCAGAAGGCCCGCGAGGACCTCAGGCTCATTCAGGAGACCCGGGACCGGATCGCATCTGAGGTGGCAGCCCTCAAAGCATCCGGCAAGGCCTCGCCCGAAGTGGCGACGGCCTACGAAACGTATTTGGCCCGGGTGCAGGACATGGTCGTCGAAAATCAGAATCTGGTCGCCCGGATGGAAAAGACTTACAGCGCCCACCAACCCCCGGCGCAGGCCGCGACCCCGCCGGGACCCGGAGCGGAATCCGAGGACCGGATCAAAGCGCTCGATCGCCAGTTCGACGAGTCCCTGGCCGCTTTTGACGAGATGCTGCTGCGAGAACTTCGGGTCTTGCAGGCCGCTTCGGCCAAACGCATGCAGGGCTTGGCTGAAACGGCGGCGGAAGCGGGCCGACAGGCAAGCGCCAAGGGCCGGGAGGCCGCCGGGGAAAAGGGTTCATCGGCCGAGGGGGCGGAGGGCAGCACGCCGGAGCCCGCCAAAGGTGAAAAAACCGGCGCCGGCAGCGACCAGGCCAAAACGTCAGGTGGCGGCAAACCTGGTGAAGCCGCGGGCGCCGCCCAGGAGGCTGGCGGTTGGGGCTCGGGGGGCACGGGGGCGCCGCCCAGCGCCTACACTCCCAGCGCTGATGATGATATCGTGGCTCGTCAGCTGCGGGAGGCGGCCGAGAAGGAAACGGATCCCGAGCTCAAGGCCAAGCTGTGGAAGGAATATGAAGAGTACAGGAAGAGCCGGGCAAAACCTTAGCCTACACCGCTTCCCGACGGCGATGGTTTTTCTTTGCTGCGCGTTGTTGACCGCGGCCTGCGCCACGACGAAGGTCGGCCCGACCGCCATTCTGCAGGCGCCGCGCGAGATCCCCGAGGAGCAGCTTCTGGATGTTGGCATGATCGTTTTTTCTTCCGAGCCGATCACCGCGGAAAAGGCCCGCAAGGAGGGCACTCATGCCGAAATTCGCAAAGCGGAGCAAAACTTCCTTCCCTATCACCTCAAGGCCACCCTGCAACAAAGCAGCCATTGGGGCGCCATCCGGGTATTGCCCGCGGAGACCGAAAGCGTCGATCTCCTGATCAAGGGCAGGATTCTGCAATCCACCGGCGAAACGCTTGCCGTTCAAATCGAGGCCCGCGATGCCACCGGAAAAGTCTGGCTGGACAAAGCTTACGAAGCCGAGGCCACCTCCTCATCCTACGCCGCCCTCCAGCCGGGGGAGAAAGACGCCTTCCAGGATCTCTACAACCGCATCGCCAATGATCTCGCCGAACAGCGCCTGAAGCTCTCCCCTGAAGAGGTCAAGACCATCCGCACCGTCGCTCAGCTCAAATTCGCGGACCGGTTCGCACCCGAGACCTACGAGGGCTACCTGAAAAAGGGTTCGGGCGACAGCCTCGCCGTCAACCGCCTGCCGGCCGAAGGCGACCCCATGATGAGCCGGCTGCTGAAAATCCGCGAGCGGGAGCATCTGTTCACGGACACCCTCAACCAGCAGTATGAAGGCTTTTACCTGCGGATGTGGCCGTCCTATGAAAACTGGCGTAAAACCAGCCTGGACGAGCAGCTGGCGCGGGCCAAGATCGAGCGCGATGCGCTCATCCGCCAAGTGGGCGGCGCGCTGCTGCTGGCCGGGGCGATCGCCATGGGCGCCAGCCGGAGGGAGATCGGGCCACTCGAAATCGGCATGGCCGTCATCGGCGGCCAGGTGATCGTCAACGGCTACAACATCTCGAAGCAGGCCGAAATGCACTCCGAATCCATCCGCGAATTGAGTGAAACTTTCGGAAGCGAGATGAAGCCGATTCTAGTGGAATTCGAGGGGCAGAAGTACGAGCTGACCGGCCCGGCCGAGGAGCAGTTCAAGCGCTGGCGCGAACTGCTGCGTCAAATCTACCGGGCCGAAACCGGATTTGGCGACTGACAGGACGTCCGGCCGGCCGGATTGGCACGTACTACTATTTTATGGAAATCGATCAAACGACATTGCCGCCGGGGGGGGAAATCATCGCCCCGATTGGCGTCAAGACCTCCGCCTCCAGACAGGAGAAGCCCCCGCGCCGGAACACCCGTCGGACGGCGATGGCGGGCGCGCTGCTGCTCGCTGCCCTGGCTGGAGCGGGGGTTTGGTGGATCGGCTACCTGTCCCGCCACCCGGCCCAGGCGCCCCCGGAGCCGCTGAAGGCTGAGCTATCGGTTGTTTCCCCGGCGCCGGTGGCGGCGCCGGCAGAATCTCGGGTTGAAGGCGCCCCACCCCCCGCGGCAGCTCCAGTGCCCCTTGAAACACCGTCAGTTCCGGCGCTCGCTCCGGACACCGCAACGGCTGAGGCCGTCAAACGGCTACTGGCCTCGGCCGATCGCTTCGCCGCGGCCGGCAGTCTTTCTTCCGCCCAGTCCGATTTTCAGGAAGCCCTGCGGCTGGACCCTCAGTCCCGGGAGGCCCGTGCGGGGCTGCAACGGGTGAACTCCCGCATGGCCGAGGAGCAATATCGCCGTTGGATGGCAGAAGGCCTAACGGCCCTGAATGCGGGTGACGCCGCCGGCGCTCAGGCGCGGTTGCTCAAGGCCAAGGCGCTGCGGCCGGAAGCCCCCGAGGTGCAAGAGGCTCTGGCCCAGGCAGAGGGCAGGCTGCGTTCGGCTCGGATCGAGGCCCTGCGCCAGAAGGCGTTTGCCTGCGAGCAGCGCGAGGATTGGGACGGCGCGGTTGCGGCCTATGAGGAGACCCTGGCACTGGAGCCGAATCTGCAGTTCGCGCGGCAGGGAAAGGAACGCTCCTCGACGCTCGCGGCGCTGGAGCGCCGCATGGGGTTTTTTGTGAATCAGCCGCAGGTGCTGGACTCCGACACTCAACTGGACCAAGCCATGCGCCTGCTTCAGGACATCCAGGCAGCGCCGCCGGCCGGGCCGCGCTTCGCGGCCGAGGCGGAAAAACTGAAAGCCGTGGTGCAAACCGCAAAAACCCCGGTGCCCATCACCATTGAGTCCGACAACCTTACCGATGTGTCCGTGTATCGCGTCGGCAAACTCGGCCGTTTCGGCGCACGCAATCTGAGCCTCCGCCCGGGAACCTACATTCTGGTGGGATCGCGCGACGGCTATCGGGACGAGCGCCGCGAGGTCGTCGTCAAACCCGGTCCGGAGCCGATCCGCGTCACGCTCATCTGCCGGGTAAGGGTGTGAGTCTCCACCCACAGAGCGGGTGGCCTCAGGTTACCTTTTCCAAGTGGGTGGAACGAAACTGTGGCAACTAAATCCGAAATCCAAAGCACAAAATCCGAAACAAATTCGAATGACCCAAATCCGAGTCACCCAAACCCATACGCCAATAGCTTCTATTTCGGACGGGTCGTGTTCATTCTGTCGCTTCCGGGTTTCGAACATTGGAAAGTTCGGATTTCGTATTTGTTTGGGATTTCGATATTAGATTTTCGAATTTCGCCGAATCACGGTTTCCGGGGATCGGTAGAATATCTCCGGGCCTTCCACCAAAGGTGGACGGTTTAGAGAAAAACTAAGCGGCCGCCCGCCGCGGCCGCTAGGTGCGAGCTGAAGCATGCCGGAAGAACCCCGATCCGCGAACAGCCCACCCGAGGCGATCACCGTCCAGCCGGTCCCCTTCCGTTCAGGCAGGCGGGGCGGCGGCGATCGGATGCGGCGCGCGGCGGCATGGCTCGGCATCCTGGCGGCCGGGGTGCTTTTTCTGGCCTTGGCGGCCGGTGCGTGGTTCGTGCTCACGGCGGTCCAGGTGTCCATCCACCTGGACCCCGCGCCGGACGCCCTCTCACTTTCCGGCGGCTGGATCGCTCCACGCTTCGGCGGGCATTACCTCCTGAGGCCGGGAGCCTACACCCTGCAGGCCTCCCTGGCCTGTCACCGCGATCTATCCCATCGCTTTGAGGTCGGCGCGAAGGAGCGCCAGGACATCCGGCTCACCTTCCAGAGACTTCCCGGCCGTCTGCGCGTGCAGGCCCTTCGCAGCGGACCAGCGCTGGAAGCGATTCAGGGGGCTGAGGTCTTCATTGACCGCCGGCCGGCCGGAACCACTCCGGTCGAGTCTCTGGAGGTAAGCCCCGGACGCCGGCACATCGAAATCCGCAGCGAACGCTACCAGCCGGCCGTCACAGAGGTGGACGTGGAGGGTTGTGACCGGCTGCAGGAGCTCACGCTTGCCCTGGCTCCCAACTGGTCGGGCGTCAGTCTCAGCTCCATCCCTGCCGGCGCCGTTGTAAAGGTCAACGGCCAGGCGCTCGGCAAGACACCGGTTGAGCTGGAGCTTGCGGCGAGGAGCCACGAGATCGAGATCCGTGCCGACCGCCACAAACCCTGGCGGGAGCGCATCGAGGTCAAGGCCGGCCAGCCCATGGCGCTCCCCGAGGTGCGCCTGGAGCCGGCCGACGGGCGGCTGGCGATCCGATCCCGGCCGGCGGGGGCGAGCGTTCTCATCGGCAGCCGCTATGTCGGCCAGACGCCGCTTGAGGTTGAGGTCGCCGCGGGAAAAGAGCATGAGATCCAGCTTTCCAAAGCGGGATACGAAGGCGCACGCCAGAAAGTGGTCGTGGCCTCCGGCGAGATAAAAGGGCTGGAAGCGGTTCTGGCTCCACAGGAGGGCGTCATCCACTTCACGATCGCACCCGCGGATGCCGAGCTGCTGGTCAACGGAACGGCGCGCGGAAAAGTCCCGCTCGAGCTCAAGCTGCCCGCCGTCGAACACGATATCGAAATCCGCAAAGAGGGCTACGAGCCCTTCCGCACGCGCAGCTTGCCCCGCCCGGGGTTTCCCCAGGAGGTGAAGGTGGCCCTCAAGCGCCGCGATGCAGCTCCGGCTGCCGGCGCGAACCTGATGCGTGCCAACAACGGCTATGAAATGAAACGGGTGGTCCCGGGCGCCTTTGCCATGGGATCTTCGCGGCGCGAACAGGGCCGCCGCTCGAATGAGACTCTCAAACAGGTTCGGCTGTCCCGGTCGCTCTACATGGGGACCCGCGAGGTCACCAACCGCGAGTTCAGGGGATTCATGCCGTCGCACACTTCAGGGGCATTCAAGGACCAGGATCTCAATCGCGACGACCTGCCGGCGGTGATGGTCTCCTGGGAGCAGGCGGCCCTGTTCTGCAATTGGCTCAGCTTGAAGGAGTCGCTGCCGCCGGTGTACATCCAGCAGGAAGGCCGGATCGTCGCCGTTGATCCCTTGGGAAAGGGCTACCGTCTGCCGACCGAGGCCGAATGGGAGTTCAGCGCTCGCCGGGGCTTGACCGCCAAATACCCCTGGGGGGATGCCTATCCGCCTCCGGCCGGGGCGGGGAACTACGCCGACGAGTCCGCCAGGGGGTTGATCGACGTGACCATCGAAGGATACAATGACGGTTATCCGGCCGCCGCTCCGGCGGGCAAATTCAAACCCACCGTGACGGGGTTGTTCGATATGGGAGGGAACGTGGCCGAGTGGTGCCATGACTACTATGCGATCGACCCCTCGGCGTCCGAAAAGGAACAGGTGGATCCGGCGGGCCCGAAGCAAGGGACCCACAGGGTCGTGAAGGGCGCGAGCTGGAAGCTGGCCGGGATTACCCACCTGCGCACTGCGTTTCGGGACTACAACGCCGGCGGTCGAAACGATCTGGGGTTCCGCATCTGCAGATATGCCGAATGAGTTTTTCGGCCGCCTGTCAGCGGGCGAAAAATTCATATGTGAAGAGAGAAACCAAAAAAATGATTGGGAAAATCGTAATCACCGTTCTATGTCTCGTGTATTTCGGGGCGGGGTTACGGGCCGATGTCGCGACCGCTGCGGAAGCCGGCCGGGCAAGCTATCTGGCCCAGACGTCCGGCGGACCGGCACGAACGAGCCAGCACCCGCCGGAGGCCGCCCCGCCTCCGTCCCAGGGGAAAACCCCGGGCGAACCGGCGAAAGAAGAAAAGCCAGCGCCGCCGCCGAAAGGCGATCCGCTGAAACCCTTCGCGCCTTCTGAAAAGGTGAAGGCCGACCAGGCCATCGATTTCCCGGCGGACATTTGAGGGCAATGGTCCACCCCGTCGGCCCGTTTCCGGCCCTCTCGTTCGCATTTCAGACTGACGGGCGGACCGGCGAGCGGCAGACCCAAAACACTTACATCGAAAGTTCAACTCATGAAGCGTTCCCTCGGCATCTCGTTTGAATTCATTTATCAGGTGGTATCGCTGATCGTGATCGTCATCCTCGTGCACGCTTTCTACGTTGGCGTCGTTCGCCCCCGGGGCGACGCCATCCTCGCCCAGCAGGCGGCGGGGCTGCAAAAAGACAAAGCGACCGTCCCCGAACGATCGATCTACGTCCTGATCTATGACTGGGAGCAGGAGGCCGAGATCATCCTGGCCTTATGGGCCTTTGCGATCATGGGATTCAAATGGATGATGATCCTGCGGCAACGCGCCCTGTTGAACCAGGATTTCCTCCCCCTGGCGGAGGGCGTGCGCATCCTCCCGGACGACACCCGCGAGCTGGCCCGCCAGGTCCAGGCCCTGCCGGAACAGCAGCGCCGCGCCCTTCTGCCGCGCGCCCTGCTGGCGGGCCTGCAGCGCTTCAACACGACCCGCAGCGTGCAGGATGTGGCCAGCGCCGTGCATGCCTATTGCGATGCCGAGGGGGAGCGCCAGGAGTCGGAGCTCTCCATGATCCGGTACATCGCCTGGGCCATTCCTTCGATCGGGTTTCTGGGCACGGTGCGCGGCATCGGGGACGCCCTGAACCAGGCCCACCAGGCCATTGAGGGCGATATCTTCGGCGTCACGCGCAGCCTGGGGGTGGCCTTCAACTCCACCCTGATCGCGCTGCTGGTCAGCCTGCTGCTGATGTTCGTCCTGCACCAGCTGCAACTGCTGCAGGAGCGGTTCATCCTCGACACCGAGGACTATTGCGAAGAAAAGCTCACCCAGCGGCTGCGTGCGGCATCATGAATACGGTGCACGAGGTGACTGCCCATGAATATCCTTGGACTGGAACTCAGTGATGCCGGCATTCTGGTGGCCGGAGATGAGCCGCCCCGGCTGCTCCGGGTTGACGATGACGCCGTCGAAAGCCCGGGGTTCGCGCTGCCCGAAAAAAAGTACTTGGTCACCGGCCGAGCCGCCGAGCGCCGGGCGCGACTGTTTCCCCGGCAGATCATGAACCGTTTCTGGGACCAGCTCTCCACCGATCCGCTGGAGCCTCCGCTGCCCGCGGCCGGGAACCAGGCGGAAGTCGCCTGTGCCCATCTGGCCAGCCTCTGGGACCGAGCGCGGCATTTCGGAAACGCCCTGGTGATCGCCGTCCCCGGTTCCTTCCAGCGCACCCAGCTGGGGCTGATTCTGGGAATGGCCCAGGAACTGGCCATCCCCCTGCAGGGCTTCGTCAGCCTGCCCCTGGCGGCGACCGGTCCCGGGCCGGAGGGCCTGCACCTCCACGTGGATGTGCACCTGCATCGCTTCGAGGTGTCCGTCCTCAAGGTTGAAGGACGCCTGGAGTTCCAGGAGGTGTTGACGGTCAACGAGAAAGGCCTGGAGGGGCTCTATAAACTCTGGGCGCAGGCCGCGGCCGCCGAGTTTGTCCGCATGACGCGCTTCGATCCGTTTCACAGCGCCGAGACCGAACAGGAGCTCTACCACCGACTGCCGTCGGCGCTGGCGGCGCTGCAGAAGGAGCAGACAACGACCATTGCGGTCCCGGCAGGACATTCCAACTACAGCGTCAGCCTGATGCGCGGGATGATCCTGGAAACCGCCCGGCCGGTGTATGACGAACTGCTGGCGGCTGTGCACGATGCGCGGCGGCGCGGCGGCGCTCCCGGGACGGCGGTGTCGGTCCAGGTGTCCCAGCGCGTGGTGCGGCTGCCCGGCATCCTGGAGCGCCTGCGGCGGGTGCCGGATACCCGGGTCGTTGAGTTGCCTGCCGGTGCAGCCGCCCTGGCGCTGCCCGCCCTGTGGCGCGAGCTGACGGACGGCCGACGGCCGGCCGGGGCCTCCTTTTTCAGCAGCCGTCCGTGGATCGCCGCCGAGCGTTCATCCGCAGCGGGACACCCGCTGCCTCCGCCGCGGCCGACCCATCTCCTCTACCGGAACCTGGCCTACCCCCTGACCGGACACCCGCTCACGGTCGGAATCGACCCGCCGGCCGAAGGCCAACGCATGCGCATCGAGGGAGACACCGCCGGCATCGATCCCAGGCATTGCGCCGTTCAGCTCCAAGGTGAGCGGGCCGTGCTCACCGATCTCAGCTCCAGCGGCACCTTTTTGAACGATCGGCGGGTTGAGGGCCCTGTGGTGGTGAATGTCGGCGATGCGATCCGCTTGGGAAACACGGCCGAAACCATCGTGGCGATCGCTTGCCTGGACCGCAATGAAACGTAGAAAACTCACCGTCTTCAGCATTTCCTTCATCGACTGCATCTGCTGCGGCCTCGGGGCCATGATCCTGCTCTTCGTGGTGGTCAACTCCCAGAGCACCGCCGAGCGCCAGCGCGTCACCGAGGAGCTCAGCTCCGAGACCGACCGCTGGGAGCATGAGGTGCTGGAAGGCCGGCGCAATCTCGTCCAGGTCCGCAACGCCCTCGAGGAGATCACCGCCGAACGGGTGAAAACCGAGGGGCTTTCACGGAAAATCCTGCAGGTGCTCTCCGAAAAGCGCCTGGAGCTGGCCGACCGAGACAAGCAGACCCTCGCCAGTCGGGAGCATGTCAACAAGCTTAAGGCGGATCTCAAGTCTCTGGAGGAAGACGTGAAGCGGCTGCAGGCCGGCGCTAAACGCGAAGAGGAGCTGGGCCGGAACCTGCGGCCCTTCCCCGGGCAGGGCGACCGCCAGTACCTGACCGGCCTGAAGATGGGCGGCCAGCGCATCCTGATCCTGGTGGACGCCTCCGCCAGCATGCTGGACGACACCGTGGTGGGCGTCATCCGGCGCCGCAATATGAGCAGCGCCGAGAAGCTGCGTGCTCCCAAGTGGCGGCAGGCCCTGGCCACCGTCGACTGGCTCACCGCCAATCTCCCGCCGGCCAGCCGCGTCCAGGTTTACGTTTTCAACGAGTCGGCCGGGCCGCTGCTGGAGGGCACCCAGGGGACGTGGCTCGAGGCCGGGGATATCGAGCGCCTGAACCAGGCGGTGGGAAAGCTGCGCCGCCTGACGCCCGAAAAAGGCACGAGCCTCATCAACGCCTTCGAAGCCTTGGCCAGGATGTCACCGGCGCCGGACAACCTTTTTCTGCTGACCGACGGGCTTCCGACCATGGGCAAGGACAAGCCCTGGGGCAGCCGCGTCTCGGCCGACAAGCGCCTGAGCCTCTTCCGCGAGGCCTTGAAACGGCTGCCGGCAGGGTTGCCGGTCAACGTCATCCTCTTTCCCATGGAGGGGGATCCCATGGCCGCCAGCGAGTTCTGGCGCCTGGCCGTCGACACGCGCGGATCCTTCATGTGCCCGGCGAAGGACTGGCCGTGAAAAAAAAAGACCGAGAAGTCGAAATCTTCAGCCTGTCGTTTTTGGACTGCATCTGCTGCGGGTTCGGGGCGATGATCCTGCTGTTCGTGCTGTCGAAGTTTTCGGCGCCGCAGCAGATCGAGGCCGCCCAGGTCGATCTGAAAGCCCGCATCGAGCGGCTCGAGCAGGAGCTTTACGAGATCCGGGGCGAGACGCAGCTCCTCAACCGCGAACTCACCGCCACGCGCGAGCAACTCTCCCAGGAGAAGAAACGACTGGCGCGGCTGCAGGGCGACACCTCCGAGATCGAAGGCCGATTTGCAGCCTCCAAGGGGGACGCCGAGGTCCAGAACATCATCGACGGGCAGCTCGCCCGCGCCCTGCAGGAGCTGACCGAGGAGCAGACGCGCTTGCAACGGCAGCAGCCGCGGCGCCGGGCCGACGGCCAGGTCGGCGGCATCCCCGTGGACAGCGAATACATCATCTTCGTTATCGACACCTCCAACAGCATGCAGCGCGGCGCCTGGCCGCTGGTGCAGAAGAAACTCCAGGAAACCCTCGAGGTCTATCCCCAGGTCAAGGGCATGCAGGTCATGAACGACGACGGCATCTACATGTTCTCGCAGTACGAAGGCAAATGGATTCCGGACACCGCCGGCCGCCGGCGGATCATCCTTTCCACCCTCGGCGCCTGGCAGCCGTTCAGCAACAGCAGCCCGGTGGAAGGCATCATCGAAGCCATCCGCGGCTTTTACGCCGCAGACAAGCGCATCAGCCTGTATGTGTTCGGAGATGAATTCAGCGGGGCGGCCATCCAGCCCGTGCTCGACGAAGTGGACCGCATGAACCGTTCGGCGGGCGGCGCCGAGCGCCGCGTGCGCATCCATGCGGTGGGCTTCCCGACGGTGATCGAACGCACCCAGCAGCCGGGCAATACCGGCCAGCGTTTCGCCACCCTGATGCGCGCCCTTTGTTACCGCAACGGGGGGACGTTCGTGGGGTTGAACAGCACGCGGCCGTGAGGAGGCCAAAACGCAAAGAGCAGAGAGCATAGGGCATAGCGTTAATACAGGATTCTGCTTTCATCAGGAGGAACCGACATGGCCATCACCATCACATCTTCCGTATTCAGCGAGGGGGGAATGATCCCCAAAAAGTGCACCTGCGATGCCGAAGACATCTCCCCCGACCTGAAATGGTCCGGCGTGCCGCAGGGCGCCAAGAGCCTGGCCCTGATCTGCGACGACCCGGACGCCCCGGTCGGCACCTGGGTGCACTGGGTGCTGTTCAACATCCCGGCCGACGTCACCACCCTTGCGGCCGGCATCCCGGCCGATGCGGCGCTCAAAAACGGCGCCCGCCACGGCAAGAACGACTTCCGCAAGCTCGGCTACGGCGGCCCTTGCCCACCTGGGGGCACCCATCGCTACTTCTTCAAGCTTTACGCTCTCGACACGGTGCTCACCCTGGACAGCGGCAGCACCAAGGCCCAGCTTCTCTCCGCCATGCAGAACCACATCCTGGCCGAGGGGCGGCTGATGGGAACATACAAGCGCTAAATCGGCCGGATCCGCACACCTCGTTTGGGGAGACTAACATTGCCATGAGGACTCGCAGGCGATATCGCAAAAAGGCCGACCAATTTGTGGTCGCCGTCAAGCTAGATCTGGACACCGAGGGATTCACCTACCGCAAGTGGGGCGGCGATCAGCGCTGCAAGCCCGGGGACTGGCTGGTCGACAACCAGGGAGATGTCTATACGGTGGATGATGCCGTCTTTGCCAAGACCTACCGAGGACTGGGCCCCGGCACTTATGTGAAGACCACCCCGGTGTGGGCCGAAAAGGCGACTCAGCCCGGCAGTGTTGCAACGAAAGAAGGTCGGTCCCACTACGGCACGGGAGACTACCTGGTCTATAACAACGAAGACGGCACGGATGCTTACTGCATCGGCGCTGCCAAGTTCGAGTCGATGTACGAACCGGAGGAATAGAAGGGGGAGGGGTCCGGGGGAGGATGGCTGGATTGGATCCCCTGCGGACGCCACTCACGAGAATGCGCCGATGCAGGCAGTTCGGTCGGCCGCACTCTTTCCGGACGACAAACCGTAAGTTCACCGAACCCTTCAAATACGCTTGACAAACCCGGCATTCCCTAATAGAGATAAAATCTTCTCGTTATGACCATTGCGCCCAGGGTGGACTGGGCCGAACTATAACAACGCAGGAAAGGAGAGAGGATTTTATGTCACAGTTGATACCCCCCCATGGCGGAAAAGGATTGACCTGTTGTCTGCTGGAAGGTGCAGCTCTGGAGGCCGAGAAGAAAAAAGCGGCCGGCCTGAAACAGATCCCGGTTTCCGCGCGCGAAAAAGGCGACCTGATCATGATGGGCATCGGCGGCTTCAGCCCCCTGACCGCTTTCATGACCAAGGCCGATTGGCAAGGCGTCTGCGACAAGTTCTTGATGGCGGACGGCACCTTCTGGCCGATCCCCGTCACCCTTTCGGCCACCAAGGACGACGCGGCCAAGATCAAGGTCGGGGAAGAGATCGCCCTTTACGATCCCGAGGGCAAGGAAATTGTCGCCACCATGAAGGTCACTGAGAAATATGACATGGGCGTGGCCGAGAAAAAGTACGAGTGCGAAAAGGTCTTCATGGGCGAGGGGACCAAGACGGCCGAGGACTTCTGGAAGATCGCCGAAAAGGATCATCCGGGTGTTCAGATGGTCATGAACCAGAAGGGGGTCAACCTCGCCGGCCCCGTGAAGGTTCTGAGCGAGGGCGAATATCCGAAGAAATACGCGGGGGTCTACATGCGACCGGCCGAGTCCCGCAAAATTTTCGATGAGCGCGGGTGGAAAGAAATCGCGGCCCTGCAACTGCGCAACCCCATGCACCGCTCCCACGAGTACCTGTGCAAGATCGCGGTCGAGGTCTGCGACGGTGTGTTCATCCACTCCCTGGTGGGCAACCTGAAGCCCGGCGACATCCCCGCCGACGTGCGCGTCAAATGCATCGACGCGCTCGTCAAGGGCTATTTCGTCGAGAAAAACGTGTTGCAGGGCGGCTATCCGCTCGACATGCGCTACGCCGGCCCGCGCGAGGCCCTGCTGCATTCCACCTTCCGTCAGAACTACGGCTGCTCGCGCATGATTATCGGCCGCGACCACGCCGGTGTGGGCGACTTCTACGGGATGTTCGAGGCCCAGACCATCTTCGACAAGATTCCGAATCCCAAGGAACCCGGCAAGGCTTTGCTCTGCAAACCGCTGATGATCGACTGGACCTTCTACTGCTTCAAATGCGACGGCATGGCCTCGCTGCGCACCTGCCCGCACGGCAAGGACGACCGGGTGCTGCTCTCCGGCACGGCGCTGCGCAAGATGCTGTCCGAAAGCGCCAAGGTGCCCGATCACTTCGGCCGAGACGAGGTCCTCGCCATCCTGGGTGAGTACTACAAGGGCCTGACCGAGAAGGTCGAGATCAAGATGCACGGCGCCGCCACTGGCGATACCAAGAAGTAATAAAAAAGGGGCCTCCGCTGCGCGAAGGCCCCTTTTTTAGTTGGTTGAGTTGATAAAAAATAAAATCGGGGGCCCCCTCAGGTGCCCCCGATTTTATTTTCGACCGGCCAGGGATAAGAACTCGCTTTTGAAGGGCAGCGGTTGCCCGAGGGTGTGATTGTGCTCCAGCCGCATGGCTGCCCCAAAATGTGGCAAATGGGGCATCGTATTCCAGACGCTCCTGGGAAAACGAGGCCCGGATGATGTAGCATGCCAGGTTTTCCATGGCCGCCGGCTGCCGGGGCAGGATGCGCGGGCCGCAGTGCACGCTGAAGCCCGAATGCCGCCATTTGGCCATCAGCGCCACCGTGGCCTCGGTGATCCGGCCTTGTGACAACAGCAGCTTAAGAATCTTGTGGCGAAACAGTTGCTCCAATGCATGGGTGTCAATGGCCGGGGCCACGGTGAGCATTCCGCTTTTGTGAAAACAGCCGTCGGAGATCAGCACATGCAGGTGGGGGTTGTAGCCGAGCAAATCGCCGAAGGTCTGGATGGCGATGACAGCGCCGGGCAGCGAATCGCTGTGCCTTGAGCAGGAAGTGAAGTAGGTCTTCAGACTCTCCCAGCCGCAGCGGCTCAGATCGGTGAGCCGGTTGCGGTCATACAAAAAGCAGCGCGCAGGATCTTGGGGATGCTGAAAACGATGTGCCGGTGCGGCACGGCCTTGACGACGTTGCCGCACAACCACTCACCGAATTCCACCACGCGCTTCTGGTGGCACGAGGGGCAAAAATGCCGCCGTTTGCACGAAAAGGCCAAAAGGTACTCATGAGCGCAGTCCCCGCAACGCACCCGCGCAAACCCGTTGCGCAAGTCGCCGCAGTCCAGGTAGCGATAGATCACATGGCTGACGTAGGGCCGGAAAAACCCATACCGGCGCTCAAAGCGCTCTGCATAGACCTGCTCGAAGACCTCAAAATGATCCTGCACGCATTGGTAGTAAGAGGAATTTGGAAAAACACACCCAGTGATAGAGCCAGGACAATCAGCAAGGCGAACGTCGGGTGGAAGTGCACCAGCATTTCCTGCACCCCTGCAAAATACCAGGGCGCTTTGGTGGGATTGGAGCTGAGACCGGGGTTGGCCGGCGCACCCAACGGGGCGTTGAAGAGCAGCGACACTGTCAACACGAAGGCGGCGGCGCTCAGCGCAACCGCCGCCTCGCGTATCAGGAGATTGGGGTTGCTGGGGACCATGTCAGGCTTCTCTTCCGGCAGCTGCCCGGGCGACCCGGGGACAACCAGGCCACCGGCCTTGCGCACCCGCCAGAAATGGTAAGCCATCAGCGAGACGATGATCAAAGGCAGAACGGCCGTGTGCAGGGCAAATAAGTTGCGCAGGGTGGCGGCCCCGATCTGGGTGCCGCCCAGGCCGAAGGTCAGCGTGAACCGAAGAGTCTTCTCCGCTACCAGGCGGGGCGGATGTGGAAAACAAACATCTTGAAGATTCGAAAAGGAGTGCTGGGTTCTTCCCGGTGAGAACGCGAGGCAAAAAAAGAATGCAAGTTGCTGATCTTTTTGATCATGACAGCACTGTTGCTCCCACCCTTCTCACGGAATTCCGTACAACTTTGGCCGTGAGCACACCTTCCATATGGAATTCTGGAAAATTTTTCAACAACTCAGATCTAGAATTGCGTGCCTGAGCCGAAACATCAACAGAATGCCGATGACGTTGGGATTAGCTTGATGAATGCGCAGGTTGAGGAAGGATTACCTTCACCGATAGACGTAACAGAAACCGACTTGCGGCCATGCATCATCATCCTTCCCATGGGGACCCAGCCTTAAAACAAATCGTGTTATTTCCACAACAAGAAAAACATGGCGCTCAGATGAGATCCAGCGGCAGGAGAAGCGCTCAGGCGGGAGGATTGATCTGGTATTTCTCCATCCGGTACCGCAGGGTTTCCTTCGAGATGCCCAGCAGCTGTGCCGCGCGGCCCCGTTTCCATGCAGAGGCCCGCAGGCCTTCGACGATCAGGTGGCGTTCCACATCTTCAAGCTGAATCCCCCCCGTTGAAAAGTCAACGCGAACACCATGGGCGCTGACCTCAACCGGTGCAGACAGAGCACCCCGTAAAAGCCCCAGGTGTTCGGGAGTAATCGTTCGTCCCTCGTGAAGAAGAACCGCCCGTTCGATCAGGTGGGCCAATTCCCGGACGTTTCCTGGCCATGTATAGGTGAGCAGCGCACCCTCGGCTTCGGGGGCCAGACGTTTCTCAGGAAGCCCGTACCGCCGGGTAAGACGTTCCAGAAAATGGTTTGCGAGCATCGCGATATCCGCGCCTCGCGAACGCAACGGCGGGACTTCCAGAGTAATGGCCTTGATCCTGTAATAAAGGTCCGGCCGGAAGGCGCTCTCGGCAATGGCTGCTTCCAGGTTCCGATTGGTGGCCGCGACAATTCTGGCATTGAACGATTTCATCCGCAAACCACCCACCCGCCGGACCGATTTCTCCTCGATGACCTTCAGCAGTTTGACTTGGAGCCCAAGGTCCAAATGGCCGATCTCGTCCAGAAAGAGCGTGCCGCCGTCGGCCGCTTCGAAAAGGCCCGGCTTCGAGACCCTGGCATCGGTGTAGGCGCCCTTCTCGTAACCGAATAGTTCCGCCTCAAGCAGCTGCGCCGGGATGGCTGCGCAATTGATCTCAACAAACGGCCCCTTGGCCCTGGGACTGCTGAAGTGGATGGCTCGGGCAACCATCTCCTTGCCCGCTCCGGTTTCGCCCTGGACGAGAACGGTTGGCGGGCCGCCCTCTGCAGCCTCCAGCGATGCAATGCGGCCGATCTGTTGGCGGAGCAGGCGGATGGCGGGGGACTCCCCCAGGATTTCCGAGACACGGCCGCCAGTCGCCTCCCGCGCTTTCAGGTAATTAAGTTCACGGTGCATCCGCTGGTGGGCCAAGGCCTTGTCCACTATAATCCGCACCTCGTCCAGATCCAGCGGCTTGGTGAGATAGTCGAAGGCGCCGCTTTTCATGGCCGCCACCGCAGACGCCACCGACGCATGCGCCGTCATCATCACCACCTCAGTGCCCGCCGCGAGATCCCGCACCTTCCGGAGAACGCTCAGGCCGTCCAGATCCGGCAGGCGGATGTCCACGATGGCGATGTCCGGGGTGTTCTCCTCTGCCAGCCGGACCCCTTCCTCGCCGGACCGGGCCACCATCGCCGCGTAACCGTGATGCTCCAAGTAGGTGCAGATGGAATCCCCCAGGATCGTTTCATCTTCCACCACTAGGATGAGATGGGACATGCTTCATTCCTCCGTGTGCGCGGGCAGGACCACGCGAAAGCTGGCGCCCGCGCCTGGCCGACCGGCTACGAAGATGGTTCCACGGTGAGCCTCAGTAAATTTCTTGGCGATGGCCAATCCCAGCCCGGTCCCTTGCGCCTTGGTCGTGTAGAAGGGTTTGAAGAGGTTCGCGACCGCCTCGGCGGGGATGCCGGCGCCGCTGTCGCGGACTTCCACAAAGACGGCCTGGGAACCGGGTTCTACACCGGTGGTGACGCTGATCGTTCCTCCGCCGTTCAACGTCGCCTCGACGGCATTCGCCAACAGGCTTAACACCACTTGCTCCAGAAGCATGGCGTTTCCGATCACCAGCGGCAAATTGGAAGCTAAAGACTTGGCGAGTTTGACTCGGGCAGCAGAGATCCTGCCGGCCACCATCTGGAGTGCTTCGTCGACGACCGCATTGAGATCCACCGGGGCGGCGGGCGGCGGCGCGGGTCGCACGAACTGCAGCAGTTCCCGGAGCCGGACCTCCAGCCGGTCCACCTCCGTCATGATGCTGGCAAGATGCCGGGTCGTAGGCCCCGCAGGCTCGACCTGGGGCCCCAAGCCGGCCACCTGTGCGGCCGCTCGGATGTTGGCCAGCGGATTGCGGATCCCGTGGGCGATGGCGGTCACCACCTCACCAATGGCCGCCAAGCGCTCGGCCTCAAGCAGCTGCCCTTGAATCGTTGTCAGTTCCTCGTTGGCCCTGACCAACTCCAGGCTGCGGTTCTCAATGTTGCGATGCTGCTCGTCGATGCGGCGGCCGGCTCGGCGCACAATCCAAAACAGCGATAGGTACAACAGGACCCCGCCCACGCCGGTTGCACCGATGACGGTGATCTGCCCTTTGCGGATGCTGGCGAACACCTGCGCGGGCACTTTGTAGGTCTCGACGACGCCCACCACCTGAGAGGAACCCGGGAACACCACCGGGACGTATACTTCGACCAAATGCGCAAACTCGCTTCCTTCGTAGCGGTTCTCCTCTTTGCGCTGCCCGGACTGGAGATTGACAACCGTTTGCCCGGAAAGCGCCCGGATCAGGTGCGGGTTGTCTGCGAAACGCTGCCCGATCAAACGCAGTTCGTCGGACCAAACAACTCGCATGGCGGCATCATAAAGCTTGACGCGGGAAATCGTGGGCATCTCCACGGCCTGCGCCCCCATGGCCTCGAAATGCCGTCGTGCGGCCGGGGTATCCGGCTGGAGGAAATCATCGCTGGAAAGATTCTGCAGAATACCATTGCGGATATAGTCAGCGGTGATCCCCCACTCCCGATCAAGCAGATCCCGGCGCAGGGTGTAGGACACAACGGCCGACAGCGCGACGGCAATCAGGCCGATGACGATGATGCTCAGAAAGGCGAATTGCCGAGTCAACGCCGATCCGCCGCTCGGGCGCTGTTCGAAGGGTCTGGGTTCCATAAATGCTCGAACGGTCAGACGGAGCCGCTCC
The DNA here is from genome assembly GCA_963700055.1 of uncultured delta proteobacterium. Lineage (GTDB taxonomy): Bacteria > Desulfobacterota > Desulfobacteria > Desulfobacterales > SpSt-501 > SpSt-501. Next base: position 114,769 of record CAVOWH010000008.1, read on the forward strand.
TTTCCGACCCGGGATCCCTGGGGTTCGGCTTCATCATTGCTGCGGCAATAAGATATATCTGATTGGGTTATGTCCGTTGCCGCAGCAGCAGGGTTTCGGCTCAAAGTACATCAGTTGCCGGAGTAATAATATGATGTTGCTGCGCTCGGCAATACAAAAATACGGCTGTGCCGGCAACCGGCACAGCCGTGACCTTGCATTTGCTATCAAGCCTCCCGACCGGCTGCGAGGATGGTTGGGATCTTACCGAGAAACGCTCGAAGCAGGTTAGTTGAACGATTCGAAAAGATCGAAGAAATATACGCCGCGAGTCGTGTTGTCGATCCCGCTGACAGCTCCCAGCCGAACACGGTCGATCCGGAACGTGGCGTTATCAATCCCGACCACATCGTCTACCACGACACTGTCGATCGAGAGCGTCAATTGCCCGTTATTAATTCCTTCTGCCTCGGAAGCGTCCCATTCCACTTCGACCTCATGGGATTGGTCGGTGATGGAGGACCATTGGGTGTTGACCCAGGTCATATCATCTTGGCGAGCGCCGGCCCGCAACTCATATCCGCTCTCGACTTTGCGAAACTGCACCCGCAGCGCAGCGACCGGAATGGCGTTCAGGTCTTGGCCGAGGAAGATGGCGTGAGCATCTCCATTGCCCATGCTGATCGAATTGGGATCGAAGATGAAATTGGCTCTGTATGAGTTTTCACCGGCAGGACTGCCGTCTTGTACAAAGATCGGGGTATTATCGTCAATGCGAACGCGCATTCCCCGGCCACCTTCCAGCGCAGCGCGTGCTGTGACGGATAGATCACCGGAATCGGTTTGTTCGGCAGACCAAGCGTCGAAATTGCCGCTCTCGAAATCATCGGAGAAAATGGCAGCGCTTTGGGCCGCCTGACTGCCCTGGAAAAAATCCAGAGCCAGAGCGAGGACAAATAGGGCTAAAATAGATTTGCGTGACATATGGCCTCCTTTGATGGAACTAATAGCTTCGGACGATTCATCCCATTTGCTCTTGGATTCAGAGAATCCATCTGACCAGGAGCGTAAGCAAGCGGCATGCCAGACCGCGTTGAGATCCGCTGATTTGGCGCGGCTCGAAAACTGGACACTAAAATTGTATGAAAATTCATTTGGTTACAGCGATGTCGGCATAGGCAGGCCGGCAGGACGGATAAAATGAGCGACGGATGATGGCCAGCGCGGAACGTGGGCATTTGCCCATAGTGGGCAAATGCCCATGCACCCCCTTCCACATCCGGCGATGATCAAAGCCGCCTGTTCTCGAGACTGTGATTCGGGAAAAAGATTATGAAACAGCGTCTCACATGGTGCCGCTACCCAGCGCCCCATACAGCCGGACCTGATTGACGAGCTTCACCAAGCGGATGGCGATGAGGCCCTGCTGCGCGGAATAAGGAATAAGAACTCGCTTTTGAAGGGCAGCGGTTGCCCGAGGGTGTGATTGTGCTCCAGCCGCATGGCTGCCCCAAAATGTGGCAAATGGGGCATCGTATTCCAGACGCTCCTGGGAAAACGAGGCCCGGATGATGTAGCGCGCCAGGTTTTCCATGGCCGCCGGCTGCCGGGGCAGGATCCGCGGGCCGCAAGTGCACGCTGAAGCCCGAATACCGCCATTTGGCCATCAGCGCCACAGTGGCCTCGGTGATCCGGCCTTGTGACAACAGCAGCTTAAGAATCTTGTGGCGAAACAGTTGCTCCAATGCATGGGTGTCAATGGCCGGGGCCACGGTGAGCATTTCGCTTTTGTGAAAACAGCCGTCGGAGATCAGCACATGCAGGTGGGGGTTGTAGCCGAGCAGATCGCCGAAGGTCTGGATGGCGATGACAGCGCCGGGCAGCGAATCGCTGTGCCTTGAGCAGGAAGTGAAGTAGGTCTTCAGACTCTCCCAGCCGCAGCGGCTCAGATCGGTGAGCCGGTTGCGGTCATACAAAAAGCAGCGCGCAGGATCTTGGAGATGCTGAAAACGATGTGCCGGTGCGGCACGGCCTTGACGACGTTGCCGCACAACCACTCACCGAATTCCACCACGCGCTTCTGATGGCACGAGGGGCAAAAATGCCGCCGTTTGCACGAAAATGCCAAAAGGTACTCATGAGCGCAGTCCCCGCAACGCACCCGCGCAAATCCGTTGCGCAAGTCGCCGCAGTCCAGGTAGCGATAGATCACATGGCTGACGTAGGGCCGGAAAAACCCATACCGGCGCTCAAAGCGCTCTGCATTTCCACAAAGAATCAGGCGTCCGCAATTGCGGACGCCCGATCTTTTTTCCGCTGTTTTCTGTCAAACCGAAACCGACCAACGGTTATAGTTCGTTTTTTTACTCTAACCATGGCCCGCAGGGCCATTTTAAATAAAATTCAGCGCCTCCACGAACGCGGAAGCGCTGAATTCTATTTACGTCCGGCATACTCCGCATACGTCATGGCTGCCGTGCGGTAGACCAGGTGTGCCAGTTTCGAAAACGGCAGGTAGGCGAAGGTGAACCAGATAAGGATCAGGTGGACGAAATAAATAGCGTAGGACGGCGCCGCCCAGCCGGCCAGGCGCGTCAGCTGAGCCCCCATGCCGGTCACGCCCAGTCCCAGAACCAGCCCCAGCAGCAGCCAATCCTTGTAGGCCGATTTCTGGTCGGGCTTGTCCAGGCGCTGTTTGATCAGCAGGATGCTGCCGATGATGAGCGCCACCCCGCTCACGTTGGCCAGCCACTTGACCGGGTTCAGCTGAGAATACGGGCCATGGATCTGGAGGCCGTAGATCGCCACGAAGAAAATGTTGGTCACGATGAACAGCCCGATGAAGGCAAACAACACCAGCATGTGGGATGTCCCCCGCGCCTGGTTCTCGGTGCACTCGTTGAACTTGGCGTGCCGGAGAATGGTGGGGATCGCCCGAATCAACGCTTGGATAAAACCGCCGGCTTCGATGGTCTGTTGGTGCGTCTTGCCCTCGGCCAGGGCGTTCTGATGGATGTCATTGATGAAGCGTTTCAAACCGTTGGCAAACACCGCCACGGCAAAACCCGCCGCTGAGAGCATCACGACGTCCACCAGCCAGGTGGAGACCATCTTGGCATGTACGATGGTGCCCTCCGGGCTGAAATTCAGAAATTGGAAGTTGAAGATCTTGCCCATGAGGTTTCCCATAATCAGGATATAAACCGCCGGCACCAGCAGCAGGAGTGGCAGCATCATGGGGTTGTTCAACGCCTTGGCCAGAGGCTTGGGCGCCGAGTACTCGGTGATGGCCTGGGCGCGGATCGCGGCGAGCACGTCCGCGGGTTTGGCTTTGCGCGGGCAGCGCGTCGAACAATCGCCGCAGTTGTGGCACAGCCAGGGGTCGGCGCTTTTGACCAGCTTGTCCTTCAGCCCCCAGGAGGCCGCGATCATCTCCTTGCGGGGAAACGGCTTGCTGTCGGGGGAAATCGGGCAGACCACCGAGCAGGTGGCGCACTGGTAGCACTTCTTGAGGTCCTCGCCGCCCAGAATTCCCACCTCTTTGATAAAATTGAGATCCGGTTCAACCACTAATCTTTCCGTCATACGTGATACCTCCTGTGTGACAGCGGGAAGGGGCGGTCATGCCCGCCCCTTCCCGATTCGTCATCGCCGCTTTAGAATCCCTTGAACGGGTTCGGGCCGAGGCTTTCGATGTTTCCGACGAACTCCTTGAGCATCTGCGGGACCTTGTCGTACTCGTCGATGGCCACCTGGAACTGCGCCACCCGTTCCGGCTCGAGCGCCAGGCTGGAGAGGGCCTCGCCGATCTTCTTGACGCGGATCTCGGCCAGCTCGCTGCCCTTGACGAAGTGGCACTGGTAGTCGTCCCCGTGCTTGCAGCCCATGAGGAAAACGCCGTCCATGCCCTTGGAGAGCGCGTCCTTGATCCAGATCACATTGACCGACCCCAGACAGCGCACCGGGATGAAACGCACGTCCGCGTTCCAGGACAGGTGGTTCATCGCCGCAATGTCCAAGGCCGGGTAGGCGTCGTTCTCGCAGATCAGGCCCAGGATGCGCAGGGGCGGCTCGTCGAAATCGTCGGTCGAGGGCACCTTGATCGCCTTGACCATCGAGCTGACGCTGTCGATGCTGTAGTTGGCGAAGTTGATGATGCGCTCGGGGCAGGCCCCCATGCACGTGCCGCAGCGGCGGCAACGCGTGGGGTTGGTCTTGGGCGTGCCGCGCTCATCGTCGTCAAGGGCGCCGAAGGGGCACTCCTGGGTGCAGCGCTTGCACTGGGTGCAGCGCTGGAAGAAGAAATCCGGGAAGGTCAGGTCCCCGGAGCGCGGGTGCACCGACACCCCGCGGTTGACGGACTCCAGGCACTGGATGGCCTTGAGGGCCGCGCCGGTGGCGTCCTCCATGGACTCCTCGGTGCTCAGGCTGCGCCGGATGGCGCCGGCCGCGTAGATGCCGGTGCGCTGGGTCTCGTAGGGAAAGCAGATGTAGTTGGAGTCGGCATAATCATTAAAGATCGCGTTGTCGCGAAAGGCCGGACCCTGGCGGTAGGCCAGATTGATCACCGGGTCGTCCTTGGTTGCCGGCACCATGCCGGTCGCCAGGACCACCAGATCGGCCTTGATCTGGATGGGCTGGCCGAGCAGAGTGTCGTCGGCCTCGACGATCAGGCCGGCCCCGTTTTTGGACACCTTGGTCACCTGCCCCTTGGTGAGAAAAACGCCCGGGTCCTGCTGCACGGCCTTGTAGAAGTTTTCGGTCAGGCCGGGGGTGCGCATGTGTTGGTAGATGATATAGGACTTGCCGTCGGCGTAGTCCTCGCGCACGTACTTGGCCTGCTTTAGAGCCACCAGGCTCGTCACCGAGCCGGCATAGGGGAAGTCCTGGTCACCGCCCTGACCCGGGCTCTGTACGAACACCACGGACTTGGCTTCCCGACCGTCCGAGGGGCGCTTGATCTTGCCGGCCGCGGCGATCTCTTCGAACTGGGCATTGGTGACCACGTCCGGTGTCACGCCGAAGCCCAGATGAGCGTATTCGTTCTCCTGGGGCTGGTACGGCCGCCAGCCGGCCGCGAGCACGACCGCGCCGAATTTCTCGCCGTTCGGGTCGGAGGTCAGGATGTCCACTTTGCCCTGGTTGTAATCGAGGTAGCGCGCGTGGAGCTTCTCGGGCTCGAGCTCCTTGCCGCTTTCATCCACCTTCATCTCGGGCGGCAGCGGGAAGGGGACGTCGAACTCGATCTTCTCGCCCGGCTTCTTGAAGGTCACGGTGAAATCGCCCGGCTGGCCGGCGATGCGGGCCACCGCGGTCGAGGTCTTGACCTGAATGTTGGGGAAACTGCCGAGTTCCTTGATCTTGGAGTGGATCACCGGGGCCATGGGCGTCTCGTAGGGGTACTCGATCGGCAGCTGCTTGCGCCACTTGGCGGCGTTGCCGCCCAGGGTGGCCTCCTTTTCGACGACGGTCACCTCGTAGCCGGCCTTGGCCGCGTCGAGGGCGGCCGAAATGCCGGTGATGCCGCCGCCGATGACCAAAATCTTCCGGCACAGGGCCTCGAGCTTGTAGCCGGTGGGCAGATCGATCTTCTCCACCTTGGCCAGCGCCATCTTGAGGTAGTCCGAGGCCATCATCTGGACGTGGTCGATGAAGGTCTCGTCGTCCTTCTGCTCCTCGGTGGGCGCCGGCCAGGTCGACCGCGGGTGAGACCAGACCACCTGCTCGCGCAGGTTGACCCGCTCGACGATGCAGCCGTCAAACCGGAAGGTGTCATAGAGCACCCGGGGCGAACAGGCGCCGATGACGAGCGCGTTGACGCCTCCGGCAACCTCCTGCTTGAGAAGCTCCAGGCCCTCCTTGCCGCACAGCACCGGGCAGGTCTTGACGGAATAGCCTTCGTCGGAGGCCACTGCGCTCAGCTTCTCGATGTTGAGGGACTCGCCGATACCGCAACCTTCGCAAATATACACACCATACTTTTTATTCATCGTTGACCTCCTACCGTCTCACCAGGGTTTGAATCGCCTTGAGGGCCATGCCGGTGGCGTTCTGGTTCGAAGAAACGACGTCCGCCGGTTTGTTGGCGCAACCGGCCGCGAACATTCCGCCGGCGGCGTAGTCGTTCAAAATGAATCCGTCCGGCGTGGTCTTGACCGCTCCCGGCAGTTTGTTGACCGCCGCCGTGGGCTGCATGCCGGTCGCGAGTACCACCATCTCGACCGCCTGCTGGATCTTCTCGCCGGTGACGGCGTTCTCCGCAACGACGGTGATGTTCCCGGTGGCCTTGTCTTCGCTCACTTCCGCGACTTTGCCCTTGATGAAGAACACGTTGGGGTCCTTCTTGATGTTCTCGTAGAACTTCTCGTAGCGATACCCCGGTGCGCGCAGGTCGATGTAGAAGATGTAGATCTTGGCTTCGGGATACTGGGCGCGCACATAGGTGGCCTGCTTGAGGGAGGCCATGCAGCAGATGTAGGAGCAATAGGGCAGGTAGTTCTCGTCCCGGGATCCGGCGCACTGCACGAAGGCGATGCTCCCCGGTGGCTTGCCGTCGGAAGGCCGGGTGAGCTTGCCCAGGGTCGGACCGTTCGGCGCCGCCAAGCGCTCCATCATCATGTTGGTGATGATGTTCTTGTGCGTGCCGAAGCCGAGGTTGTCCATCTTCTTGGCGTCGTATGGCACCCAGCCGGTGGCCCAGACAATGGCGCCGACGTTGAGGTTGAGCGTTTTCGGCTGCATCTCGAGGTCAACCGCGTCGTATTTGCAGGCGTCCCGGGCTCTTTTGCCGTCTTCGGTCCCGATGATCCGGGGATCGATCACGTACCGGGCCGGGAAGGCCATGGCGAACGGAAGATAAGCACCCTTGATCTGCTTCATGCCGAAATCGAACTCGCTCGCGATCTCTTTCTGGCAGGCGTCGGTGCAGGCCCCGCAGCAGGTGCAGTTCTCATTCACGTAGCGCGGCTTGACCTTCACGGCGACCGTGTAGTTCCCGGGCCCGCCCTCGACCTTCTCCACCTCGGCCATGGTCAGCAACTTGATGCGCGGGTTGTCCTTGATGCGCCGGAAGTTGATCTCCAGGCCGCAGGTCGGGGGGCAGAGCTTCGGGAAATACTGGTTCAGTTGGGCGACCCGGCCTCCCAGGTAGGGGTTCTTCTCGATCAGAAACACCTCGTAACCGACTTCGGCCGCCTCCAGGGCCGTGGTGAGCCCGCTGATGCCGCCTCCGACGACCATGATGCTTCCGCTCACAGGGGCTGCTGTTGCGTCTGTCATGCCTTCCCTCCGTGCTGTGCAAGATTGTTGGACAGCTGTTGAATTAGAATGATGCTTGCGCCCATCGGGCGATATTCTGTCAATTCGTTATCTGAATACGAAAATGCTCTCTTCCGAGACAAAGCGCTTTCGCATTAAGATAGCCAGCAGCACAGGCCTTTGAAGCGATCGTTATTCAAATAAACCATCCCCGCCCCAAGGGGCGGGGTATTTCAGCATGAGGTTTGGGTCGATCTTATCGCAGCAAGCTGCGGGGAATTCGACCCGTAGAGATTAAAAAACCTCCAGGTGCCTTCCGGCACCTGGAGGTTTTGCGTGTTACCCACTGATTTGCTGACTCACGGTACGATCCATCGCTTACGGGATGAGCTTAATGTAATCTTTCTTGAAGATATCCCATTTGGCAGCCTTGGGATCGTATTTGGAGTTGACGAAGCAGAACCAGTTCTTGTCGTCCTGGCCGGGATGATCGGCCTGGTAGTAGAAGCCCGGATAGCGGGTTTCTTTGCGGAACTGGATGTGGCGCAGGTGCGACTCGACCGTCCAGATGCGGTGGATGATTTCCCAGCTGCGCATCAGTTCGTGCAGGTCGCCGGCCGCCAGCTTCTCGCAGTCCTCGCGCATCATGGCCAGCATCTCCATGACGATTTCGAGGTTCTTGTTGGTGGTCATGTAGAAAGTGGCCGTGCCGGCCCCGTACTCATGGGTGGCCTTCATCATGCGGTACATCATCCCGTTCGGTTTGATGTAGTTCGGGTTGAAGTCATCGTGCGTCGAGTAGGTGCAGTTGGCCAGGTAGGTCCGCACCGGCTTGTACACCAGGTCGACGATCTGATCCTTGCTCAGGGCCAGCTCGGGTTTGATGCTGGCGTTGTCCTTGGCATAACGCACCAGCTGCTTGGCGACCATGCGGCCCTCGGCGTGGGACCCGGAGGAGAACTTGTGGCCGGAGCAGCCCACACCGTCGCCGGAGGTGAACAAGCCGTCGACTGTGGTCATGCGGTTGTAAACCTTGCCGTTGGCGGCCTTGATCTTGTAAGCCGCCGGCACCCAGTCGTAGTCCGGGCCGGATACCCAGAACCCGCAGCAGCCGGAGTGGGACCCGAGCAGGTAGGGCTCGGTCGGCATGACTTCGGAGTTCTTCTTCTCGGGCTCGGTGTTGGTGGCGCACCACAGGTTGGCCTGGCCGCAGGTCATGTCCAGGAAGTCTTCCCACGCCTCGGATTCGAGGTGCTTGAGCTCCTTCTTGTCCATGGTCTTGCCGAGTTCGGCCAGTGCCGTCACGGTGTCCATCATGATCGGCCCGCGGCCTTCCTTCATTTCGAAGAGCATCAGGTGGTTGCGCAGGCAGGTCGGGGTGATGGCGGCGGTGCCGTACGGGGCGTACTTCTGAAGCTCCTTCTTGGCTGCTTCGCTCGCGGCAAAGTTCTCGCCCAGGCCGTTGAGGGTCTTGGCCTTGAACAGCAGGAACCAGGCGCCGACCGGGCCGTAGCCGTCCTTGAACCGGGCCGGGGTGAAACGGTTTTCCATCATGGAGAGCTCGGCCCCGACCTTGGCACCCAGGTAGTAGGTGGAACCGGAGTTCCACACCGGGTACCAGGCGCGTCCCTTGCCCTCGCCGACCGACCGCGGCTGGTAGATGTTGACCGCGCCGCCGCAGGCGATCATGGCGCTCTTGCATTTGATGATGTAGACTTTGTTTTCGCGCACGGAGAACCCGGCCGCGCCCCCGATCTGGTTGGGCTTGTTCTTGTCCAGGAACAGCTCGACGATGAAGACGCGCTCGAGGATGTTGGTGTCCCCGATAGCTTTCTTGGCGGCTTCGGCGACGATCCGCTTGTAGGACTCGCCGTTGATCATGATCTGCCACTTGCCGGTACGGACCGGCTTGCCGCCGGCCTTCAGGGTCCCCATCTTCTTGCCCTTAATGCCGTCCAGGGTCTTGCCCGCCTCGTCCTTCTTCCAGATCGGCAGCCCCCACTCCTCGAACAGCCACACCGAGTCGTCGACGTGGCAGCCCAGGTCGAAGATCAGGTCTTCACGGACGATGCCCATGAGGTCGTTGCGGACCATGCGGACGTAGTCGTCCGGGCTGTTCTCGCCGATGTAGGTGTTGATGGCCGATAGGCCCTGGGCCACCGCGCCGGAACGCTCGAGAGCGGCCTTGTCCACCAGCAGAACGGTCTGGTCCGGCTGCATCCATTTCTTAACTTCGAAAGCCGTGCCGCAGGCAGCCATGCCGCCGCCGACGATGAGGATGTCCACTTCCTTCTCGACAACTTCGGGGTCCTTAACGGCCTTGAGTTCACCCTTGGGTTTATTGGGCAATGCCATATTTGTTCCTCCTTTAATGGGATTGGGTCTTTGCGGAACCGATCAGGCCCGAGGCCTTATCGGGACTTTCTTACAAGAAAACAAACAGTTACTTCACGAGTTCCTTGGGCTTCGGCAGCTGCCGGCCTTCGGCCTCTTCCGTGCTTAGGAGCTGGCTTTCCAGGTCTTTGCCCTTCAGGCTCTCGTAGGCATTGGCCGCGCCTTCCGGAGTGGTCCGGATGGGGAACTTGAACCGCTTGATCAGGCCGTTGCGGAATTTGCAGGTCCACATGACATCCTCGGTGCCCAGCATCGGCATGATGCTGCTCCCCAACGGAACGAAGTCGGCATAGCCGCGCACCTCGATCGCCTGGGTGGGGCAGATCTTCACGCAGGAGAAGCATTCCCAGCACTGATCGGGTTCCTGGTTGTAGGCCTTCATGGCCGTCGGCTCGAGGACCATCAGGTCATTGGGGCAGATGTACATGCACGCGGTCTTCTCGCCGCCCTTGCAGCCGTCGCACTTTTCATTAATGACATAACTTGGCATTGAAGTACCTCCTAGTCGGTTTCATGGTGATTGAAGATGGTGGCTCGAATGACACTAGTTGAGTGGTTTCGTCGGGTGATTTTGCACCTCCCTTCCTTCGTTGACGTTAAACCAGCAGGGCTGATAGCCAAGACGTTTTAGGTGGACAACACGCCGGCAAGCTCCAGAGCCGGACGCAAAACATATCGTAAAGACTAAAAATTGTCATTGAAATCAGGTAGATAAATTACTATAAGACGTAGGACCATACCACTCCCCATTTGCCTTGTCAAGGATTTTTGAGCGCATAAAAACCCTAAAAATCCCGTCCATTTCGGGGCTTCGCCGGAAGATCCATATCTAGGCGACAAGTAACTTTTCGACACAAAATGTAGGGCGGCATCGCATTCCGGCTGGTCTAGCAGGCTCCCCCTGAAATAGTATCAACGCTAAATTCCAAATGACAATTACCCAAAATTCTACTATCTAATTCAGATATCGTAAAAAAAACACCGGGACGCCGCTCATGGACGATCGCCTACCCTCCCTTGATGGGGACGCTTCTTTCGAGTTCCGCTGCTCGCCGCAGACAATCTGTTTCAATGAGTGCTGCCGGGACCTGAATCAATTTCTGACGCCCTATGATGTGCTGCGGTTGAAAAACAGAATAGGTCTGCCTTCCCATCGCTTTCTTGCCCAGTATACCCAACGCCATATCGGGCCCGGATCCGGGCTCCCGATCGTCACCTTGACCCCCGGTGATCCTGATCGATCTACCTGTCCATTCGTCACCTCGGCCGGCTGCCGGGTTTATCCCGATCGCCCCTCCTCTTGCCGCACTTATCCTTTGGTGCGGCTGGTTCGCCGCTGCCGCGACACCGGCGATATGGTGGAAGAATATCGACTTCTCAGGGAAGCGCACTGCCGAGGGTTCGATGCCGCTCGAATGCAAACGGTGCGCGAATGGGTATCGAATCAGCAAATATGGGAATACAACGCCGAAAACGACCGCCTGCTCGATGTCATCAGCCTCAAAGCACGCCTCAGTTCGAAAGCCCTGCCGCCGTCACTGGACGATCAGGTTTATACCGCACTGTACGACCTGGATCGTTTCCGCGAGCGGCTGCGCGATGGGCGTCTGACCGGCATGCACGCCGAGCTGATCGAAAAAGCACAAGAGGATGAGGTCGCACTGCTGCGCCTGGCCTTGGAGTGGGTGAAGCAGTTCTTGAATAAGACGTTTGCGCGTTAACCCGTTCGCCGGTTGACCCGTTCAATCCCATTCAGGATACGGAGGCTTGGATATGGAGCTGGCTGGCAAAGTTGCTCTTGTGCTGGGCGCTGTCAAAGGCATCGGTAAAGCCGTCGCTCTAAGCCTGGCCGAAGCCGGCGCGACGGTCGCGGTGACCTACTTTGACTGGGAGGAAGAGCTCGCCGGCCTGAGTCGGGATATGGCCGCCGCCGGTCCAGATCATCTCATCCTGAAAGTCAATTTACGGGAGGTTGAAAAGATACCGGCGGCGGTCGAAGCCGTCGCCGCGCGTTTCGGGCGCCTGGACATCCTGATCAACAACATCGAGCGGGGCGGCTGGCCCATCGTCCATGGGGCTTACCTTCGCGAGCAATGGGACCTCGAAATGGAGACCACGCTGCGGGCCAAGCGCTGGGTGTTTGCCGCTGCGCTGCCCTTTCTCAGGGCTTCGGGCGACGGGGCCGTGATCAACTTCTCCTCGATCGCCGGTATGATCGGCCGCGCGGGCGCAGCCGCGCCGGTGTTCAACGACGGCTACGCCGCCGCCAGCCGCGCCGTATCGCTGCTCACCGAAACCTGGGCCCGCGAGGCCGCACCCGAGGTACGTGTAAATGAGATCATGCTCGGTTTTGTCGAAACCCGCCACGGACCGGGCACCCGCGGCTGGGGGCTTCTGAACGATGGACAGAGGCAGGCGATCCGTGACCACACCCTGCTCGGCCGCACCGGCACGATCGAGGATGTCGTCAAAGCCGCGATGTTTATCCTGCGCGACGCCCCCTTCATGACCGGCAGCGTGCTCCGGCTGGACGGCGGCTATGTGCTGGGCGGAGAAAAAATGCAACCGATGCCGAAGGGGGTTGTGTAAGGCGGGAGCGGCCGGCCGAACGGTTGAAATTTTCCGCCTCTGCCGGCGTGCAGCGACCCAAAATCTGCGAAGAGGGGTCAGTGCACCAGTCTGACGCCGATGCCGAATCGAGAAACCGTTTCACCATAGGCTGCGAAATCGCGGCACCATACCACCCTGCTGGCCATCACATTCGAGACGGAGGCGAGCAGCGGTTTTTCGAAGCGGATCCTGATCACTTCACCTGGAGTTATGGCAAACCCCGACCGAATCATCAGGCCTTCGGCGCTGAAGTTGTTCAATTGCGCCGGGCCGAGCGTTTCCGATTCGGATTTCTCAATGATCACGGTTTCCAAACGTTCATAGCGTCGGCTTTTTCTCAGCTCCGGCCCGCCACGGGTCACGGTCAATGCGTCCTTCCAGCCTGCCGTGCCCCGTCTCAATCTGGCAATTTGAGCCTCGTAACCCGCCTTTATTTCCTCGCGCAGAGGTTCATCACAGTATTCCCTGCGCAGCACCGAAAAATTGGCATGCGGTTGGCCGCCGGAGTGAAAACTATCCAATTTCAGTTCAAGCTCGGGGCGTTTTTCGTTTAGCGCTTGAACGACTTGGTCCATAGCGAACGCGTCAAGGGCGGTAGCGCCGGGCTCAAGCACGAGTTCTAAGGTCGGCAGTTGTCTGAACAACCGCTCAAATTCACCGGGCCGGAAGTTTCTATCTCCTGGGAATGGAATCTCCCCGGCCGGGTCGCAAAAGATATAGTCGCATCTTATCCCCTCGATCCGCCAGTCATGCTTGGTAGCACGGTAGATCAACGCTCCGGTGAGGTCCGATCGTTCCAGGTTGGCTCGATTCAGATTGGCTTCACACAGGTTCGCTTTTCGAAGATCGGCTTCTCTCAAGTCCGCATCGCTGAGGTTTTTCCCGAGAAGATCGACCTCGCACAGATTGGCGCCTTCGAGATGGGCCTTTCTTAAAATGGCCTTGCTCAGATCCACTCCGCTAAGATCCACACGGCTGAAATTCGCCCGGCTGAAATCCACACCGCTGAGATTCACGCCGTTGAGGTTCGCCTCACTGAAATTGGTGCCGTCGAGACGGACCACGCTGACGTCCACACCGCTCAGATTGGCACGCAAGAGATTGGTCTTAACGAGATTCGCCCCCTTGAGGCATGCTTCCCTGAGGTTGGCCGAGGTGAGATTCGTTTCGCTCAGGTCCGCGTCAGTCAGATCGGCTCCTCTCAGGCTCGCCTCGTTGAGATCGAGCCCGCCCAGATTGGCTCCGCGCAGATGCGCGTTGCCAAGATTCGCCGATTGGAGGATAGCACCCCTGAGGTCCAGGCCGGTGAGATTGGCGCCACTGAGATTCGCTTGGGCCAGATTGACCCCCTTGAGACTGGCGCCGCTGAGATTCGCCTGGCTTAAGTCCGCACCCCTCAGGTCGGCATCGCGGAGATTGACCCCGCCCAGATCGGCTCGGCTAAGGTTCGCGCCGCTGAGATTCGCCTCCTCGAACTTGACCTTCCTCAGGTCTCCCCCGCTCAGATCAGCGCCGCGCAGATCGGAAAAGCGGAAAACCGTCCCCGTGAGGTTGGCGTCTTTAAAGTCGGCGTCGCGGAGATCGGAGGAGGTAAGATTGGCCTCGCTGAGATCGGCATTTTTGAAATCGGCCGAACTCAAATCAAACACATGCAGATACGTTCGGTGGAAGTTCACACGGGTGAAATCCATCCCGCTGAGTTTCGCTGTTCCGAGGCCCAGTTTGAAAATATTCTCTTGGCTCAGGTCGGGGGCGATGTGGGGCTTGTCTTGCCGCCACCGGTTCCAGGCGGCAACCCCCTGTTTGAGTATTTTGAGATGGGCCTTGGTCGCCATGCGATGTTTCCTTTCAAACGCCTATTCTTTTCCGCCGGGGGGCATCGGGCTCTCCGTCGGTGGTGTGCCTGCTTGGAAGCAGTGCTGCCGGGGCCTCGGCCCGGCCAGCGCCGGAACGGCTCCATCCACTTCAGGCCGTCCTCGGTCTTTCCGGCACATTGAACAGCATCGTCAGGTTCACGCAAAACTGAGGCATCTTCAGTTCTCCTCTCCGGCATTCGAAGTAACGGATTATTCCAAAAGGCCCATATCGGCAAGGATTTTCTTGGGCTGCCGGCGCTCCTCTTCGCTCGTGGGGCCCGCCGGAGCCATGCAGGCCTCGGCGACTACCGCAAGCCGAGGAAGACGATATCAGTTGAAAGGAATCGATAACTGAACTATTGTGCAGACCACGAAATCAATCCTGATTGATCGACTCAGCGGAAGGCGCGTCCATGTTCAGCACCTTCGGAACCCTTTTCAAAGCAACGACTTTCGGCGAATCCCACTGCGCCGGAGTCGGCGTGGTGGTGGATGGCTGCCCGCCGCGGCTGCCCCTGACCGAGGCCGACATCCAACCTCAGCTCGACCGGCGCCGACCCGGCCAGAGCCTCCTCTCGACCGATCGAAACGAGGCCGACACGGTCACGATCTTGAGCGGAACGGAAAACGGTCTCACGCTGGGCACCCCGATCGCGCTGCTGGTTCCGAACAGGGACCAGCGGCCGGCCGACTATGCCTCCACGCAACAGGTGCCACGGCCATCCCACGCCGATTATACCTATCAGGTGAAATACGGCATCCGCGCCGCCAGCGGCGGCGGCCGCTCTAGCGCGCGGGAGACCATCGCACGGGTGGCGGCCGGGGCGGTCGCGGAGAAGTTCCTGCGCGAGCGCTTCGGGGTGGAAATCGTCGCCTGGGTAAGAGCGGTGGGCGAGGTGGACGCCCCGGAGGTTGACGTTTTAACGGTCGATCGGGCGGACGTGGATCGGTCCGACGTGCGCTGCCCCCATGCGGAATCCGCCGAACGCATGGTCGCTGAGATTACCAAGGTGAAGGCGGCCAAGGATTCGGTGGGAGGCGTCGTCGCCTGTGTCTGCCGCAACGTGCCCGCCGGATTGGGGGAGCCGGTGTTCGGCAAGACCGAGGCCTTGCTGGCTCAAGCCATGCTGTCCATCCCGGCCACCAAGGGCTTCGAGATCGGCTCTGGGTTTGCCGGAGCGCGGATGCTGGGCAGCCGCCACAACGACCCCTTCGTCCCGAAGGACGGCCGGCTGGGTGCCCCTACCAACCGCAGCGGCGGGGTGCAGGGTGGCATCACCAACGGCGAACCCATCGTGTTCCGCGTGGCCTTCAAACCCCCGGCCACCATCGGCCAGGCTCAGGAGACGGTCGCCTTCGACGGCACCCCGGTCACGCTCGAAGCCAGAGGCCGCCACGATCCTTGCGTGGTTCCACGCGCCGTGCCCATCGTCGAGAGCATGGCAGCCCTGGTACTGGCCGACCTGGCGCTGGTCCAGAGCATGCGCGGGTAGGCCTTGGTTTTTTAACCGCGCTCACCTGCAGCCTTCTTTAACCGCCTTCGAGTGCATCTCTGCGAACCTGGCGTCACGTGCCCTGCCGGCACGACTCGTTTTTGCAGCTTCTATGTCTTCCCAATTGATTTGCGCTGGGCGCTGATGTAAAGAATTTTTTCAGCCAGGCGCGCTGTGATAACTTGTTAACATTTGCGGATGAAAAGGAGAACGTGATGAAGAAGCTCGCACTATTGGTTTCGCTGCTGATGTCGGGGATAGTCGCGAATGCATATGCGCAGACTCAGAGGCTTGTAATTGCTACCGGAGGCATCGGCGGTGTCTACTACTACTATGGAACACAGGTGTCGGAGATCGTAAACAGGGGCGGGTTTGCCGCTGCAACCGCGATGCAGACAGCCGCTTCGGTGGACAACATGCTGCTGATCCGTGACAAGACCGACCCCGCCAAGAATACATTTTTCATCGCCACCGTTCTACCTGACACCGCCTATTTCACGGTCACCGGCAAACATGAAAAATTCAAAGAAAAGCCGGTCAAAGCCAATATCCTTTGGATGATGTACCCGAATTACCTCCATATCGTCACCACCGACAAATCCGGGATCGCCAAGCTGGCGGACCTCCAGGAGAAGCGGGTCTCCACCGGCGCGCCGGGTTCGGGCACGGAATTCACGGCACTCAATTTGATTGAAGCCGCCAAGATGGATCCCGCCAAGTTCAAGAAATGGGAGAAGCTCGGCGCCAAGGAGTCGGAGGAGGCCCTGGCCAACGGAACCATCGATGCCTTTGTCTGGTCCGGTGGGCTGCCCACCGGTTCCCTGGTTGAATTGGCCAATACCTTGGACCGCAAGGGCTTGAAACTAACCTTGGTGCCGCTGCCCGAAACAGACCCCGGAGTGGCGAGTTTCATGAAAGAATTTTCAGGACTGGTGGATTCCTTGATGATTTCGAAAGATGTCTACGGCACGGCCGCCGACACGCCCACTCTAGCATTCTGGAACATGTTCGTCTGCCCGGAAAATACTCCGGTGGAATTGGCCTACAAGACGACCAAGGCGGTCTTCGAAAATCTTGAGACGCTGCGCGCAGCGGTCAAAGCAGCCAAGGACACCAACCCCGAGAGCACGGCCAAATTCATCGGCAAAAGCGCGATTCCCTTCCATCCGGGCGCGGTTCAGTTCTTCAAAGAAAAGGGCTTGGTGAAGTAGGGAAAGCGTGCACCTTCGTCGACTCATCTTCGGCGGAGGTTTTCTGGCCTGCCTGCTGCTTGCGGCGGTCAAGCCGGCCGTGGTTTCGACGGATCAAAAAACCGGGCTGTTGGTGCTGTTCCGCTGGCAGTCCGGTCAGATCCGTTTCATCAATTCGGTTACGCAGGAGCCGGTGGTGATCCGCTTCCGGCTCGGTCGCGTGTTCCAGGGCTTTTCGGTTTCCACCGACCCTCTCACCGAATCCTATTACACGTCCGGTACGTATTCCTTGAATGAAGCGGCCGCCGCGGAGCAGACCGACGTTCTGAGGTTTTGCTCTATCGGAGGAATATCCTTGAGGCTGGGCTTTTACGATATCGAACTTAAAGACGGATGCCTGGAGGTAAGACTGCTGTGGACCATCTGATTCGAAGATTGCTTTACATCGTAGCCGTCCTGGGGGCCCTATATCACCTGTATCTCGTGCTCCACCCCTACCTGCCGCTCGAATCCCTGCGCATTTCGATTCTGGATTTGACCCAGGTGCAGCGTGCGACGCATGTATTTCTGATTTCTTTCCTGGGCTATCTGCTGAACTTCGTCTGGATCAAAAAAAGAAAAATCGCCGGCAGCCTTCCTCTGGCGGTGCTGACGGCGCTGATGGTCTATGAATTTCTGAAGCTGGACATCGGCGTGTCTTTCAAGGCGGCCGCTGTGTTGGTTTGGGCCTGCACCATGCTGCCCACCCTCATTCCCGCCTGGCAGCGGGCTTCCAACATCGCCTGCGCGGCGCTGAGCGCGCTGCCGTTTGCCTACCTCGTCATCCACTACGAAAAGCTGATTTACCGGGCCATCATGCCGGAGCCGTGGGATCTGGTCATGGCTTTGAGCGAGGTGCTTCTGGTACTCGGCATCATCTTCCGGCTGAGCGGCTCCATCATGCCGGTCTTTGTCATGGTGTTTGTCTTGTACAATATCTACGGAGACATCATACCGGGCTATTTCTCCAACCCCGGGTTCGGCATCGATATGCTGCTGGGCAAGATGTACTGCGAGACCGAAGCCGGGATCTTCGGGACGATCACGGGCGTGTCCCTGAAATACCTGATCTATTTTACGATCCTTGGGGCGGTTATTTCGAAGATGGGCTTCGGGAAAATCATAGCCAATATTGCCCTGCTGTTCGTGGGCCGCAGCCCGGCCTCCCCCGGCCGGACCAGCTGTATCATGGCGGTGCTCATGGGGATGTTTTCGGGCTCAGGAGCGGCCGACACGCAGTTTGTGGCAACCTTGACCAAGCCGCTCTATGACAAGGTGGGCTACGACAAGCTGGTGGCTGGGGGCATCATCGCCACGGTCGGCTCCATCGCCTACATCACTCCGCCCGTGATGGGCTCGATCTCGTTTCTCATGGTGGAGCTGCTCGCTATTCCATACTCCTGGATCATCGCCATGGCCATCGGCCCGATGCTGCTGTACCTTTTCGGCATCGCCTTTTACAACGAGCTCTACGTGCGAAAAATGAGACTGCCGCCGATGGAAAACGTCTCGGGGCATAATTTCGCCTATTTCAAACGTTACAGCTATGTCTTCGTGCCGATCATCCTTATCATCCTGCTGATTTACAGGGGATACAGCATCAACATCACCGTCAGCCTGGCGGCCGTTCTTTTCATTGCTTTCGCTTATGTGGACAAGACCGTTCGGCCGCCCGTGAAAAGCATTCCCGATGCATTGTCGGAAGGCATCATCCACCTGCTGCCGATCGCCAGCGCCGTCATCGCCGCCAATATGATCATGTCCATGATGGTGATGAGCGGGCTGGCCTCCAAATTCTCGCTGGTCCTGATGAATATCAGCGGCAGCAGCATCCTGCTGGCGACCCTGTTTACCGGAGTGTTCAGCCTGATTCTCGGCATGGGCGTGCCGCCGGTGGCCACCTATGTGCTGACCTCCGCGCTGACCGCGCCGACCATCCAAAAGCTGGCCGTGATCAACGGCATCCCAGAAGAGGCGGCCATCCTCGCGACGCACATGTTTCTGTTCTACTATGCCGTGCTGGCCGAGGTCACGCCGCCCGTGGCGCTTTCCGCTTATGCCGCCGCCGCCGTCATGGGGACGGACCCGATCAAGACGGGCGTGTTTGCCGCACGCGTCGCCGTTCCGAAATACCTGATCGGAATCACCTTTCTGCTGTCCACCAGCGGCACGGCATTATTGGTCATACCGGTCATTCAGACCCTTCCTCTGGGCGAGGCCATCTTTCTGATCGCCATGCGCTATTTCCTGTCGACGCTGGCGATATTGTGTCTGAACGCCGCTGTAGTAGGCTATTTCTTAAAAGATTTATCCCTTTTGGAACGCATCATCGTCGGGGCTTGCGCCATCGCGCTGTTTTTCCCGTCCGTTGAAACAGACGTCATCGGGTGCGTGGTCGTCGTGGCTTTCATGGTAAAAAAATGGCTGGAGAAACGCCGTTCGACCCGACCGCACGCGCCTGCGGCGTAACCTCTTTCATAGAAAAATTCCACAAACATTCAACTCGGCAAAAACGCTTTTCTGACCGGTTTCATTCATGCAGGAGGGAAGGATGGGTCACAGTGAGCCTTCGTGCTGAATGGGGAATCGCGCCCGAGGGGAAGCCGAAGAAATGGTTGAAGCAGCCCGACGCTATTCGGATCTTTTTCTTGATTGTTTCAGGTCAGGTCAAAAAGGGTGACCTCCGGTGGTGCGTTCAGGCGAACGGGCGTGAAGGTGGTTCCGATCCCCCGGCTGACGTAAAGGCGCGAGGAGTCGATCCGGTAAAGCCCTTCTGGATAGGGGGTCCTCAGGTGAGCCAGACTCAGGTCGCCTCCCGGCAGGCTCAGCTTGACCTGGCCTCCGTGGTAGTGGCCGGCGAGGGTCACAGGGATGCCGCGCCGGGCGGCATCGGGGAAGATCTCCGGCCGGTGCGATAGAAGCAGCGTCGGGACGGCGGGGTCCAATCCCCGGAGGGCCGCTTCCAGGTCCGGCCGCCCCCAGCGCAAGTCGTCAATCCCGGCGACCGCGAAAGTTCCGTGTTCGGTCCGGATCAGGCGATGCGCGTTCTGTAGCAGCTGAATCCCGTGTTGCCCGAAAAGATCACGATAATAGCCGATCTCGCCGTGCCAGTGTTCGTGGTTTCCCATGGTCGCGAAGGTGCCGTATGAGGTTCGGACCCGAGCCATCTCCTCTACAAAGCCCGGGAAAAAAACCGTCGAGTTCGAGATGTAATCCCCGGTCAGGACGAAAATTTCGGGCTTCAAGGCGATCACCTGGTCGACATAATGGCGCATCGTGTCGCGGGTCATGAAAATCCCGGCATGGATGTCGGTGAGCTGGGCTGCCCGCAGCCGGCAGCCGAAGGGCAGGGTGAGCTCCGCGACCACGTGGTTCCGGCCGGCATAGGCGGCGCCGTAGCCGGAAAGCAGGAAAGGCGCGGCGGCAAGGCCGCCCACTCCGGCTTTCAAGAAGCGGCGGCGGCCGGAGTCCACCGCCGCTGGCGGAGCTGCTCCAGCCAGCCGGCGAAAAAACCGAACCGCCATCCTTCCCGATCCCCCGATGACCTGCGCGATGAGCAGCAAAAGGGCTGATAAAATCGACCCGAAACTCCACACGGCCGGAGCGTAGAAGAGGATGGCCCGCGCCAGCGTCGGCGGGTCCGGCCATGGAATGGGCCGGTACATGATGTACCAGTTCGCGGCAGAGAGCAGGCCGATGGCGGTGCCGGCCAGCATAACGGCCCAGGTGGTCGAGCGGCCGGAGGGACGGCTGGAACGGACCGCCCGCCGGATGCGCCAGAACAAATAGATCTGGGCGAACACCGCCAGACTGACGATGATCAAGCGGAACGTTCCAAACGGCATCGGGACCATAGAGATCAACGCAGAGCGGGTTGCCGTGTTCCCTGGACGAACACGATGAGTGCGAGCAGCAGCGCTACAAACAAGGTCCTCCCATCAACCGATTAAAGCTCCGAGGCAGACATCTGTGTATGGCAGCAAGCTAATGCCGCGTTTTCAGATGGCAAAGCTGCCCACAGGAGAACCAGGGGGCCTCAATACGGGAAGCCTGGATACCGCCACCACCGCCAGTGGTAAGGGTAGCCATAGGGGTATGGATAAGCCGGCAGGGATACGGGCCTTTTCCAAAGATACAGCTCCGATGCAGCGATAACCGGATAGCGGTAGTCGATTTCACCCAGACGCCGCACAGCGGAACCTTGGACTTCCCCTGCAACGGTTATGTCCCGCCCTGACCTGTAAATGGCAGGATCGAGAAAGCGATCGACAACAACCAGGTACCTTCCTTCGGATTTATCCGTCAGATAGGGTTCGCCCGAAGAACTGATCTGCTTTTGAACGACCTCGATCTCGGTCTCTTCGGGCTTGGGCACCGTTTGAACGATGGTTCCGCCTAGTAGGACGATCTTGCCCTTGGCCTCGTCCGGGCGGCCGGCCAGGGAAGCATATGTCAGATTGCGGTCGACCTGTTCCATGAGCTGGGGTGAGATGACGGGCGTGCAGGCGTTTAGCTGAAGCACCAACGTGCAGAGCCTCAAGACGATGAAAACGGATCTCCTGCATGTTCGCAACTTGATGTTCATGGGTGTTGCTCCGCAGCTGAGATAATCCTTTATGCCCCAACGTATAGGAACGACTCCGCGAAATCAAATACCGTGCACCCGTTGCAGTGTTGACATTATCCGAAGGCGGGCGTCAGGGCCACGCAGGCGGCCGGATGGTCCAAGATTTGACCAGACAACACCCCGCCGTGCCCGATTTTTTTTAACCTGATTGTAATTGACTCTAATGGCGGACTTCGTTAAGTAATACCCCATGTGCGTCTTCAGCGGGCGCGAGAATTGAACCGATTTATAAGAGGGGGGGACAAGATGAAGGCACTCAGAGGAGCTTTAGGTTGGATGGCTGTTCTGTCGGTCCTTTGCGGGTTTGGGCCTGCCCACGCCTATGATTTGCCGGCCCTTAACCTGGGAGCTACCAGCTTCATGGATGGCGGGCCGCCGGCCGGGCCGGGGTTGTATGTCTCGGAATATTTACAATACTACACCTCGAAACAATTTACAGATTACAAAGGAAACAACCTGCTTCCCAGCAATGCAGACGAAGATCTTGACGTCTATGTCAGCCTGACGCAGATCATCTACCAGTCCGACCAAGCCTTGTTATTTGGCGGCAAATGGGGTTTGAACCTCATCGTCCCGCTGGTCAGTTTTGACCTCGATTACGGCAACAACGGCCCCTACCCCGAGGACAACGGCTCCGGTCTTGGCGATCTGACCGTCGGCCCGTTCTTGCAGTGGGATCCGATCATGGGCGCCAACGGCCCGATATTCATGCACCGGATTGAATTCCAGTTCCTCCTGCCGACCGGAAAATATGACTCGGACAAGGAATTAAACCCCGGCAGCAACTTTTTCAGCTTCAACCCATACTGGGCGGCAACACTGTTCCTGACACCGCAGTGGACGGTCTCGACACGAATTCATTACTTGTATAATTTTAATAACAACGATCCGAACCGCGCCTACCCGGGTGCCAACGACACTCAGGCCGGCCAGGCCATGCATGCGAACTTTGCCACCTCCTATGGAGTTTTGCCGAGCCTGAGGCTCGGCATCAACGGTTATTACCTGAAGCAGTTCACCGACCTCGAAGTCGACGGGGATAGCATCCAGGATACCCGGGAGCAGGTTTTGGGGATCGGCCCGGGGCTTCTCTGGTCGATCAGCAAGGATGCCTTTCTTTTCTTCAACGTGTATTTTGAAACACTTGCTGAGAACCGGCCGGAGGGCGAACGTTACAATCTCCGGTTCGTCTACCACTTCTAATCCATAATCCCTCCCCGCCGCAAGCGGTGGCATAGCTGATGTGCAATCACGCCCATTTGCTTCTACGCACCGGGAGCGTTGCGGTGTCATCCATCATGCGCCGGCTTCTGACCGGCTGCGCGGTGAGGTTCAACCGGAGGCATCGGCGCCACGGACACCTCTTCCAAAACCGCTACAGGTCCATCCTTTGCGAGGCAGACCGCTATCTCAGGCAGTTGGTGGCCTACATCCATCTCAACCCGGTTCGGGCCGGGATCGTGGGGGATGTTACGTCCTTGAAGGCCTATCCGTTCACGGGCCACAGCGCTTTGATGGGCCGAGCCCTCCGACCGTGGCAAGACACGCCGTATGTCCTGGCCCTCTTTGGCAAGAGCGTTTCCGAGGCCAGGCGAAACCTCCAACGGCATGTGGCCCGGTGGGCCGCCAAGGGGCGCCGCCCTGAGCTGACCGGCGGCGGAAGCGAAGTGGCCCGCCGGCTGAACCTGGACCGCTCGACGATTAGCCGGGCGGTCCAGAGGGTGCGCCAGGATGCGGAATTGATGGCCACTGCCAACACAATTTGGGGACTGCTTAAACCCGCAATAAGTCAGCATTGAGACAACGTCCGCTCGGGTGGATGCAGACGGAAGATCGCCCTGAACATGCAGGATGGCCGCTTTGTCTTCGGTTATCCGGACAGCGCTGCAAACAGTGTCCAAGCAGATACGGAGCAGACGAAGCTGGCGCTATTTGGACTCAGTCGGATACCCGCTTTTCTTCCAGTCATTCCACCCGCCCTTGAGCGCGTAGACCTTCGGGTAGCCCAATTCGGTAAATTTGAGCGCAAGACTTGCACTCGAGCCTTCATTCTTTCAGGCGCAATACAGGACGATGGTCTTGTCCTTGGGGTATTTCGCGTACCATTCCCCGAAGTCCCGGTAATTTTCCCTTACAGCGCCTTTGATCTTGTCCCCGCTCAACAACCAGTCGGTGTAAGAGCGCACGTCGATAACGACCACTTCCGGATTGCCGAGATCGACTTTGAGCTCATTTGTCTCCATGCGCAGAGCTTCTGCTGCCATAGCACCGTCAGTCTTAAAAACGCACACAACTGCCAACAGGATCATAAAAATCATCAAAGAGGCTTTTTTCATGGCTATCATCCTTTTCATCTTCAAGATTACCACTTGCTCTGTGCTGATATCCACAACGCGTTCACTACGGTTCTTATGCTGCACTCAGCGTGTGCCGCATGACCTTTAGATTGAACCATGGTAAGGATGCGTTGAAAAATTTCAACATCCGGGATGTTCTCGACCAGGAGGATCGTGGCGGTGAATGCGAAGAAAGACAAGAACCGGCCGCAGAAGACCAGGCGGCGGTGGTGTCGATGCAAAACCGCCGAAAGATGGACGGACCATGGCAAAAACCCCAGAATTTCGATATGAGGCTTAAGAGCCCACTTTTTTCGTCCCATCGCATTCTTTTCGCGGAGGCAGGCCATGACCCAATGCGCTCGGCAAGTCCCTTTGGTATTGCTGGTTTGGTTGCTCTGCAGCGTGGCGCTTCCATCCCGGGCCTGGACGGCGACGGTATTCAGCGCGGACGGCACGCCGCTTTCAGCCGACGCCCTGACGCCGCCCAACAAACGAATCCCCGTTCTTTTCGTGCACGGGCATGATCCGGATCCGGACCCCCAGCACCCCAACTACCGCAAGAATTTCCATGATCCCCGCGGCGACCTGCCTTCCTTCAAGCTGACGATAGACCTTGCGGAGAACCGCTGCCTGGGCATCGAGCCCTACTACATCCACTTCGGCGATGCCGAAGCCGATCACCAGCGGTCGATCGACACCGACGCCTCCCAGATCCAGGAGGCCGTTAATTTGATTTTGGAAAGACACCGCCTGAGAGACCCCGACAACCCGCATCTGAAGATAGCCATTATTGCCTTCAGCAAGGGCACCATCAGCACCCGCAAGTATTTAAAACAGATGCACGACGCGGGAACTCCGGTCCCAGTATCGGAGTTCATCGCCATCGCTCCTCCCAACCACGGGCTGAACATACCGTTTTTGTTCGGGTCAGCGGGATACCTCTCCGCCAGGCAGATGAACAACGGCTATACTTCCACATGCGTCTCATTCAACGATGAAAGCCTGAATTACATAGAGAATCTTAACGGCCACGAC
The DNA here is from genome assembly GCA_963700055.1 of uncultured delta proteobacterium. Classification (GTDB taxonomy): domain Bacteria; phylum Desulfobacterota; class Desulfobacteria; order Desulfobacterales; family SpSt-501; genus SpSt-501. The sequence continues at coordinate 139,588 of CAVOWH010000008.1, forward strand.
ATTCTGGACTCGCAGTCGGCGACCGGTTCCTATCCCAGCGAAGCGCCCGGCAGCCGATCCGATGGATCTCCCGTGGACGAGGGGGTTCTCTACGCCGCCCTCTATGCGGCCAACAACGGAGATTTTGTCGGCGGCAGCACGCCTTCGAGTGACTGCCAATGGCGGGTGCTGGCGAAAAACCTGGCGCCGCACGCCGTCAACATGGACGACATCGAAATGCCCACGGAACCGCCCGGGGATTCCTTTTTTAGCGGAGAGCAGGGTGCGCGGCACCAGAACACGGTTCATCACCCGGCGGTGATTTTCAGGGCGCTTTACACCGTGGTTCACCATCAAACGCCGGCGCCCGAGACCGCTTACAGCCTCGTCGGCAGCGTTCCCGTCATCCCCTTGCCGGTGGCAGGGCCGCCGAACGCCGCCGTGGCCCTTCTGTTCGACAATTCCGGCAGCATGGCCTGGAGCCACGACGGCCTGCCCGGCGCCGATGCGCCGCACCAGCGGCTTTCCCTGGCCCGGCAGGCGGCCGTTCCCTTTCTGGACATGCTCCAGTTTTTCAACCCCTGCCGGGCCGTTTTCGGAATCGCCCGCTTCCCGCGCCAGCCCTTTCAGGGATGTCTGGGCGAGGTTCTCAGCCCGCTGGCGCCGGTGCAGCCCGACACCGTCGCCGCCGCGATCGTAACCACCATCCCCGGCCTGGCGGCCGCCGGCAGCACGCCTCTGCTGGCAGGGCTCGGCACTGCGGCGGCCATGTTCGGCGCCGAGGAGCGCAAGGCGCTGGTTCTGTTAAGCGACGGCTTTCACAACTGCCCGGCCGGGTCCGGCCTCGACGACATCGGCCAGGCGATCGACGACCTGGCGGCGAGCGCCATCCGGACGTACGCCATCGGCTTCGGCCAGCCCGGAGAGGTGCCCAACGACATCCTGGCCCAATTGGCCGTTCAAACCCAGGGAGGCCATTACGATGTGACCACTGCTTCGGGATTCGACCCTCTCGCCTGGGATCCGGCCACAGCGCTGCAGGAGGTCTACAAGTCGATCCTGGTGGATGTCCTGCAGTTGGATGCGGCCGCCGACCCGTCCGCCCGGATCTGTCCCGGCGAGCAGAGGAGCCACGAGTTCTATATTTCGGACCTCGACCGCAAGGTGGCCGTATTCGTGAGCTGGGCGGGCCCCCTGAAACAGCGGCCCGCGCTCATCCTCCGCACCGCGGACGGCAGCGCGATCCCTTTCCGCCAGACCCTTCCGGGAGTCGGTTTTCGGGACGGGGAGACCTTCACCCTGGTCAAGATCGATTCCGCTTTTTTGAACCAGCCCGGCAAGGTTTCCGCCCAGCCCTGGTTGTTGGATTTGGCCTTGAGCCCCGAGGGGGGCGGCAAGACGCCGGTGACCTATCAGTGGAGCGTGGTGACCGACTCCGCGCTCTCGATGAAATGCGCGGTCGAAATGAAGAGCGCCAGAACCGGCTCCGCCCTCACCCTGACCGCCAAGCTCACTCAGCACGGCCGACCGCCGGCCCTTCCGGCGGCAGTCTTCGCGCGGATCGCCAGGCCGATGGAAGCGGTCGGCAACTGGCTGGCGACGTCCAGCGTCGAGAGCGGGGAACTCGAACAGGTACCGGATAGGCGGGGCGACGAGACGCTATCGCCCTTGATGCGCAAGATCATTTACTTGACGGAATTCCGCAAGCAGCCGTTTGAGAGGCGCACCGTTCTGGACACCGTTCGGCTCTACGACGACGGCACCCACGGGGATGCGGCGGCCGGCGACGGGGTTTACACCGGCCGCTATGATGGGACCACGGTGGCGGGCACGTACGGCGTCGAGTTCAACGCTTCGGGCCGGACTGCGGCCGGGCTGCCTTTCGAGCGCAATCAACGCCTCGAAAGGCATGTCGCGATGAAGGCCGACGTGATCGACGCCGACGTCATCCGACTGCCTGCCGAGGAAAAGGGATTCGATGTTTTCGAGATCGCCTTGCGCCCGGCCGATATCTACGGCAATCTCCTGGGACCGGGCCGGCAGCACCTCATCCTTTGGGAGGCAACGGCGGGCGAATTCCCGCAGCCGGCAATCGACCGGTTCGACGGCAGCTACAGCCGCCGCCTCAGGCTTCCGTCCGATGCCAACGCGGCAGCGGTCGACCTGACTCTTTTAATCGGCGATTCACCCTTCCGCATCAATCTCGGAAAAGCGCTGCCGTCCCGCCATGGAGCACCGCTTGGCGGCCTGTTCGTTTTGTTGTTTCTATCGGTGGCCATCCTTCAGCGCATGCTGAAGAATAAAAACCGCTGATCGACGATTTTCTTTTCGGATCTCAGCTGACGATGAGAATCGGAAGTTCTTGAGCCAGGTTCAGCACCTTCTGGGAAACGCTACCCATGAAGAATTCCCGGATCCCCGCCAATCCTCGGCGTCCTAATACGACCAGATCGTAACCCGCCTGAGCCTCGGCGACGATATCGCGCGCGATTCCTTTCTTCTTCGGCTCGGATTTGAGTCGGATCTGATCCTCCTTGAATCCGCTGGCCGCCAGAATCTCTTTGGCTTTTAGCTGGGCCGCGCTGAGAAGTTGCTTCTTCTTTTCCTCCAGCACGCAGAACGAATCCTGTTGCGATTTAAAATAGGGGGCCAGTTCCGGGCTGTGCATGTCGCAGATGGATGCGGTGTCCTGAACCACGGAAAAAAGCGTGATGCGGCCGTCCTTGCTCAAGAGCTTGGCAACATAGTCAACCGCTCGCATGGCGTTTTCCGAATCATCAAAGGCGATCAAAATTTTCTGGCTCATGATTTCTCCTCCCTCAGAGAATAGATTCCGCCCGGGCAAGGCCGGTGCGGGGTCAAAGAATCCGATTGAACCACCAGACCGAGAGCAGGGCCGATAGAAGCACGGTCACGGCCGCCGCGGCGCAAAACAAGGCGGTGACCTCGGTCTCCTTGGTCTCTAAAACCAACCGGGAGCTTAAGGTCTGATAGACCTTTTTCAAGTCTGACGCAGTGCCCGCGAAAAAGTATTCGCCCCGGGTGAGATCGGCAATGTTTTTCAGTGTCTCTTCGTCGAGGCGCACACGCATGGACCAGCCTTCAAAACGCAGAATTTCACCTTCAGCCGTACCGAACCCCACGGTAAATATCCGCACACCGCGTTCGGACGCCACACGGGCGGCCTCTGCGGGAGGGGGGCCTACATTCGACTGGCCGTCCGTCAGCAAAATGATGGCCGCGGAGGTATAGGAACCGGGCGGGACCGGCTTGATGGCCGCCTTTTCGGGCTCGCGCGACGGATCCAGCGGGGGCGCACGCAGAGAATCATGCGTGGGATCCCGCCGGGGATTCGAAGTTCGCAGGTCGAAGTCGGCGTCCGGGAAAATCGCCTTCAGCGATACGAGGATGCCGCTGCCGATGGCGGTTGCGCGCTGCAGCTGGAACCGGTCGATGGCTGCCAGGATGTCCTCGCGATTCTGGGTGGGCGCCTGCGCGACCGCCGCCGTCCCGGCAAACGTCACCACGCCGATGCGGGTGCGTCGCGGCTGCTCGGTGACAAAGGCCCGCGCGGCCGCCTGCGCCGCGGCCATTCGGCTGGGCTCTATGTCGGTCGCGCGCATGCTGCCGGAGATGTCCATGGCCAGGATGACGGTTTCATGCTGGGCCGGCAGGGTAATGACGGCGGCCGGCCGGGCAATGGCCGTAATCATCAGGATCAGCGCCAGCAGCAACAGAAGCGGCGGAAGGTGGCGCCGGAATTTCTGGCTTGCGCCCAGCGCCTCTTTCACCACGCTCAGGCTGGCATAGTGCAGCGCCGCTTTCTTTCTCCGTCTCAACAGGAGAAGGTAAGCACCGATGAGCGCCGGCACACACAGCAGCACCCAGAGCAGGTCAGGCCACAGAAACGCCATGGCGTCCCCCCAGGTGCATGGGCAAGCTCCCGGCCGCCGACCCCCGGCAGCGTTGTTTACGCAGGTCGGCGAACCGAAGAATCGCATCAACGATGTCATCCTCCGTCGACAACTCCAGAACGTCCACGCCGGCCTTCTGAAAGGCCGAACGGAGTTCCACCTCGCGCCGCTCGGCTGCTGCCGCGAATCGTTTCCGAAAGCCGCGGTCGTGGGTGTCGGTCCATACCTGTTCGCCGGTCTCGGCATCCTGGATGAGCAACAGGCCCAGGTCGGGCCATTCCATCTCCAACGGGTCAAATAGCCGCGCCGCCAGCACTTCATGCCGCTGGGCCAGGAGGGCCAGCGGCTCCTCCCACCCCGGCGCGCTGATGAAATCGGAGACCACGAAAACCAGGGATCGTCGCCGCAACAACCCCAACGCGGCCTGAAACAGTTCGCCCAAGTTGGTCATAGCCGAGCGGGAAGGCTCGGACCGCGAAAGCATTCGGTATAAAAGGCGGAGCACGTGGCGCCGGCCGCTGCACGCCGGAATCACCGTATCCACATGATCGCTGTAGAGCAGGGCTCCGACGGGGTTGCCGTGACGGGTCAGAAGCCGCGCCAGAACGGTCACGAATTCGGTTGATACGGCCCCCTTTTTCACCTGCCGGGATCCAAAATTCACGGAGGGGCTCATGTCCAACAGAAACCAGGCCGTAATGTCGCGATCCTCGTTGTATACACGAACGTAGGGGGTCTGGAGTCGGGCGGTGACGTTCCAGTCGATCTGACGGAAATCGTCGTAATACTGGTATTCGCGCAGATCGGCCAAGTCCAGGCCGAATCCGCGGAACAAGGTACGGTAGTTGCCCTGGAACAGCCCGTCCAGCCGGCGGATCACGGTCCACTCCAGCCGCAGCAGGGTTTTTTCAGGATCGCGCGCCGATGCTGACATGGGTCTCCAGCGGCTTCTCAGGGGCCGGTATCGCTTGCATGATCCGCCGGAGCAGCTGATCCGCCGTCAGCCCCTCGGCCAGAGACTGGTAGGAAAGCACGAGCCGGTGGCGAAACACGTCGGGAACCAGGTCGGTCACATCCTCCGGCAGAACGTAATCACGGTCGCGCAGGCAAGCCAGTGCTCGGGCGGCCTCGATCAGGTGAATGCAGGCGCGCGGGCTGGCACCGTAGGACAGATAAGGCGCCAGGTCGTCCAGCCCATAGCGCACCGGATCGCGAGTTGCGGATGCCAGCCGCACGACGTATTGAATGAGCGATGGGTCCACATACCCGGCCCGGCACTCGCGCTGGAGTGCGCTCAATTGCTCGGTCGTGGCCACGGCGGCGACCTCCTTGGCGATCCCCGTGACCCGGTCGACGATGACGAATTCCTCTTCCTCGCTGGGGTAGCCGACCAGCACTTTCATCATGAACCGGTCCACCTGCGCCTCGGGCAGCGGATAGGTCCCCTCGGTTTCGATGGGGTTCTGCGTGGCCATGACCAGGAACGGCTGGGGCACGTGGTGGGACTCGCCGGCAATGGTGACCTGGTACTCCTGCATCACTTCGAGCAGAGCGCTCTGCACCTTGGCCGGAGCGCGGTTGATCTCATCGGCCAGCAACAAATGCGTGAAGACCGGACCGAGCGCGGTGGTGAAATCGCCGGTCTTCTGGTTGTAGATGCGGGTTCCGACCAAGTCCGCCGGAACGAGGTCCGGCGTGAATTGGATGCGTTTGAAGCTGCCGCTGATGGTTCGGGCGAGGGTTTTGATTGTCAGTGTCTTGGCCAGACCCGGAACACCTTCCACGAGCAGATGCCCCTGGGCCAGAATGCCCACCAGCACCCGTTCCAGAAAATGATCCTGGCCGACCACGACCTTCTTGATTTCGTAGAGGATGCGCTCCATCAGCGCGAAAAGGTCGGTGCGCTTCGATGCTTTCATGTCCATGGGTATCCGGCGCGTGCTGAACTCGATTATGCTGCCTCCGATCGATCCTCGCGAAGACGGGAGAGAAACCGATCGGACGGTTGATCACATGCGCGAGGCGTTAGAACGGCGGCAGGCCGATGGCCAACGCCGCACTCTCCATGGCCACCGCGAACCCGATGCCGATGAATACGCGCTGCTCGGTCGGGTTCAGAATGGCCGTTACGATCCCCACCACTTCACCGTCCGTTGTCACGAGCGGACCGCCCGAATTTCCGGGATTGGCCGCCGCATCGAACTGAATCAGGTTGGTCAGCAGGCGTTTTCCCTCCGGGGAGATGTATTCGCGCCCCAGGCCGGACACCACGCCCGCCGACACCGAAGGGCCGATGCCGAATGGAAATCCCACTGCCACCACCGGGTCGCCCAAGGCGAGGTCGGCCGTGGCCCGCAGGGTGGCCGGCGAAAGGTCGTCCGGGACGGTCTTGGCTCGAAGCACGGCCAGATCGTTCTCCGGCTGCACCGATATGACAGCGGCTTCGGATTGAAGCCCGTCGGCAAATACCACTTTTACCAGCTTAGCCCCTGCGACGGCGTGAAGATTGGTGAGGATGATACCCCGGTCGACAATAACGACTCCGGTACCAACGCTTTTTTCGGTTTCCTCGTCTCCATCCGGGTCAAGCTCCAGCCCGCGCACGCGAACAACTGATGGCCGGATGATCTCGTACGCCCTTGCCGCGGGTGATGGCAAGGCCTTGTATTTCAGCGTATGCATCACCGCTGCGTCGATGTCGTGCTGGGAGATTTGGCGCAGTGGGGGTGGGCTCGCCGCATGCCACCCTGACAGGGATAGTGCCAAAAAGCCAGCAACCGCCACCGACCAGAGGATCTTCTGCCGGCTGTAAAATTCTCGCAGTGATGGCGGGCGACCGCTGGCTTGAGAAGAAAGCTCATCCATCCCCTGATCGTACCCTTTGAGCGGATCCGGGATTTTGATTTGTTTTGGCGTAAATACCGTCCGCGATCGGCCGGAGCTGCTGTAAAGCGCTGCTCTTTTCATGTGCGGCCCCAATTGGCTCACCTGAAGGAGAGTGGTTAAGGGCAAAGATACTCATAAATGCCGCAAAGACAAGCCGCGATGGTATCGCAGTTGTAAGCCGCTCCCAGAAGGTAGGCTTTGCGCCACCGACAAAATCGCGAAACCCGCCATGATTTGCTTTCAGCAGTGTAAAGAGGGCCTCGCTCGGGTGTGAAATTTTAACCCTATTTTTGAGCAGAGCCCGCCCCAACTTATTGCCTGACGATGGACCCGCTTACATTATAAGTAATCGTTTTATTAATGAAATAATTTCTATCAAGGCCTGGAATAAAATTTGCTAAACGCTATATTGTTATGCGACCTAAGACGAAAACGCTTGATTTTCTCGGAAACAGCTGCTTTAAGATCCGTCGGGGGTGTTTGATTGCCTACCGCGTGACTGGGCTATAAATAGCCGGGGGAGTGGAAAATGGTCTGTGCTGGCTGCAATGGAAAAGGGTATGTCGTCGAAAAAGGCAAAGAGTTGGCCTGCTCCGAATGCCAAGGCCGCGGGGAATACCCGCACATCGACAGTTTCAAGCTGCCAAGCCTCGAATCTCAAGAGCGCCGGGATGCCCACGCTCTGCACTTTTTGGCAGATAGGGTTTCTCGATTCTAAGTCACTCCAGAGCCAACGAGTTACAAAGGCGGCGCAGTCAACTATAGCGGCCCCCGTGTACCTCGGTTTCAGCCCGCCCACACAGGATTCATTCGCAACTCGTCCAGCCTGGTCGAAATCGCCGCTGCATACCATGACGTCCATGAACCCCTTCCTTTCATGCCGCTGGTCGATGTCGAACCGAATGAGAACGTGCCCTTCCATCTCGCGCTGCATGTAGCGATCAGATTCCGCGGACTGCTACGCTCCCGACCCAAGGCCGCCGTGGTTTGACAAAGATGATCGCCGTACATAACATAAAACATAAATAGTCATTCAAAACAATTTCCTTTTCTACTTTTCAGCGAATACCGGTAACTAATTACCCGATCTGACAAATCGCAACAGCTGGCCTTCTGGCGGTTCCCCATCTTAAGCTTTATTTACGTAGGTTCCATTCTTAAGCGATACTTAACGGCATTTGCGCCAGAGTTTTGCTGTATACCATAATGTGCATAACTGGTTGATGAATAAGGAACGCCATGAGCGCTCAAGCAGAAAAGCGAATAGAGCAACGTCATGCTTGCAAAGGCACCATGAATTGGGTCTGTTTCAATAAGGAGTGCTACGGTGCAGCAAGGATTCTTAACTTCAGCCAGAATGGCAGCTATTTTGAGACAGATCATGCTCTCACTCTCGGATCGACGGTGCTCATCCATGTTTTTAAATGTATGAATTGCGTTGACGTATCTAAAAAACTACGATGGGACGCCCTGGCTGAGGTCATGTGGTGCCAGAAGCTATTGGACAGTGACCATACAGCCTATGCCGTCGGTGTAAGATACCATCATCCCGTCTGAGGAATTTGCATTATGGCTGTTTGCGTGCTGCCATGGCTCTTAGCTGATTTATGATCGACGAGACTGAGCTGTTCTCACCCAATCTCCCGGTAAACTGAACCACGCCGGGTTAACTGTACGAGAGAACCAAGGAGGTTGCCATGATGCTTGAAAATCCGATTAGGGTTGCGCCCAATACAGTAGCGTATGCTGACGAGGAGAAAAACAAGCTCGTCGTGGAGTTCGCCATCCCAGGAGCGCCAACGGATACCATCGATCTGAAGCTCCTGCCAGACAGCGTCCACTTGACAGCGCCGGCAAGGGACATCGAGTATGTTTCAGCACTGGCTTTAGCTTGGCCGGTGAAGCCTGACAAAGCCGAAGCGACCTACGAGCACGGCCTGCTCCGAATCGAGGTGCCCTTCAAAGATCCGATGGAAGATGCTATGAAGGTCGTCATCAAAGCAGGTGGCGCGGAAGCCAAGACCAAGAAAATCAAAGCCGGATAACCCGTTAACTTGAGAGCGCCTCTTCTCGTCCTGCCACGGATGACGCCCGATTCATCGGGCCGGACACTGCCCCTGCAGCTGCCGCCCGAATTCGAGGGATGCGCAGCGTCCCAACGCAGGACCATAACCTTCTACCAATGCTGATCACGTCGCCCCTGCCGCCCGTATAGTAAGACGATGAAACGATGGATCCGGCCGGTCACGACCCTTGCTCGGCGAGGCTCTGGCAAGAGTCGCGCCCGTCCGGCTCGCGGTTTAGCTTTGTCGTTAATCTGGGTATCAATTTTGAAAATATCACAGCAAGCTCAGCTATATAAAAGCCTGCGATTTCTGACAGCCTGAACGTAATTCTAGTTGGTTCACAAATCGTGGGATAGTCGTACCATACCATACCACCTATTGTTTGTTTGGATCTTAACATCGCTCGCGTCGCCACTTTTGGCCCGGCTAAGAAGAGGTTGCCGCTCAATTACCTACGCCCGCTATGAGTTTCCCTTGCAGCTTCCCGCGTACGGGGGGATTAAAAAGGCACCAATAATCATCCCGTGATGTTGCTTCCGAAACCCGGCAGCCTAAATTTCAGCGTCACCTCGCCAGTGGCCGGATCGACGTGCAGCATTCGGCCGTCCGAGGCAGATGCCTCCAGTTTTCGACCGGTGGCCATCTCCAGCAACCCGCCGATGAAGGCCATCCCCGAATTCAGGACCTCCTCCATCTTCTCAGGGCCGACAATCGGCTGGGTTGCGCTCGCCAGGACAGTTTCCGGCGCCTCCGGCAGGGCCGCGGCCGCACCTTCCTCGGCGGTGACGTCGATGACCCGCTCGTCCGCCGATTTCAGCGCTTCGGGGTTCATGAAATGAGGGGTGTCCTCGGGAAGCTCTTCGGACGGAACCGCGGAAGGCGGCGGCGGCAGGGGCTCCATGGCGAGCATGCCGCGCAGCTGGTTGAGCAGCTCGGTGCGTTTTTCGCGCGTGAATTCCACCGTGTCGATGCCCCCGTCGAAAACCCCCGTGAACAGATCGGCCTTGAGCTGCAATCCGGCCAGGATCTTCTCCTCGATGCTGTTCTTGGTGATCAGGTTGACTACATTGATGCAGCGGCTTTTCTGGCCGATGCGGTTCACCCGGCCGATGCGCTGCCGCACCTTGGCCGGGTTCCAGGGCAGCTCGAAGTTGACCACGCAGTCCGCTGCCTGCAGGTTCAGCCCAGTACCGCCGGCGTCGGTCGACAGGAACACCCGGCATTTGGGGTTGGCGGTGAATTCGTCGATCAGCGATTGCCGTTTTTTTACTTCAATTTTGCCGGACAGCTCCACGAACCCGATTCCGGCCTCGGACAGGTAGCGTCCGATCAGATAGGTCATGGTCGTCCATTCGCTGAAGATCACCATCTTGCGGCCGCTTTGCACCACCATTTCGTCGATGATCCCCTCGAGTTCCTGGAGCTTGGGGGAAATATGGGTCTTGCGGTCGATCAAGTAGACCGAATCGCACACCATTCGCATGCGCACGAGCAGCTCCTGGATGCGCCGCAGGTCGATAGGCGTCAGGTATTTCTTGTTCAGGATCGGGATCAGGGCCTGCAGGTAGCCGGTATGGATTTTCTGCTGCTGGTGGTGCAGGTCCAAGTAGTAATTGTTGATCAACTCCCGCGGCAGCTCGCGCAGCACCTCTTCCTTGCGGCGCCGGATCACGAGGGGCTTGAGCTGCGCATGCAGCCGGTCGAGGTTGCGATAGCCGAGAATCTGGCCCTTCTTCAACCGGCTGATCATGAAATGCTCCGCCGCGAATCGCCAGAGCGGGGACAGCAGGTGCGGATCCAGGAACTGCACGATCGAATAGACGTCCTCCAGCCGGTTTTCCAGCGGGGTGCCCGTCAGCACCACGGAGTGCCGCCGGGGGATGGACTTGACCGCCTCGGCCGTCTTGGTGGAAAAATTCTTGATGCGCTGGGCTTCGTCCAGAATCACCAGGTCCGGCTTGAACCGGCCCAGGAGCATGACGTCCCGCAGCACGGCCTCGTAGTTGGTGATCTTAAAGTAGCTGCCGTTTCCGCCATAAATGGCCCGGCGCTGCATCGGCCCGCCTTCAACGATTTCCGCCCTCTCCTCGGAGAAGCGCTCGATCTCACGCTTCCACTGCTCCTTCAAAGACGCTGGAGTGATCACCAGGACCTTCTCGAAGCCGAAGACCTCCTTCTTCGAGATGGCCAGCGCAATGGCCTGAAGGGTCTTGCCGAGTCCCATTTCATCCCCGATCAGCGCGGCGCGTTTGAACAGTCCGAATTGGACGCCTTCTGTCTGATAGGGGTACAGCTGCGCTTTCAAATTAACCAACGGCGGAGGAATTTCACGAGCCAGGTCCTGCAATTGCTTTTCCTGCAGCAGCAGCTCCAGGCGGCTCATGACCGTCGAGCTGACACGCACGGCCTTGTAAGCCTTGAGTTCGTCCAACAGCGGCACGAAAGCCGCGACGGTGGTCTTCTTGAACAATCCCTGCTCATCAAAATGCTTCGCCAGCAGCTTCCCGAGCCCGTTTTCGCTTCCCGTGAGGCGCTCGCAAAAAAGCCGGGGCCGATCGTGCATCGAATCCCAATAAATATCGAAAAACGGAAACCGCTCCTTGGATAGGCGCTTTTTGAAGTCGCGCTTCCGCCGCAGATACGCCGTTAGGTAGATGAGATGCTTGCAGGTACCCAGTCGGTTGCCGGCAAAGTCCGGGCAGCTGCAATGCCCCCGACCTTCGTCCGGATCGTGCAGAGTGACCACGTATTGCCTGCCGATGTCGGTTTGCAGCAAGTGCCGGCCCTTGTACATTTCGCCTTCAACCACCTTGAACTTCTCGTTTTGGGCGCGTTTCTGGCGGTCTTCCAGTGCCTGGCGCCGGATGTCGTCTTCGCTCAGGCAGGCCTCTTTCCCGGCGGCATCCGTCGGTTGGCTTTCGACAGCGGACTTCCAGCTCCGGACGATGTCCCTCACGTCCAGCAGGGCCGCCACCGCATGCTTGCAGCCGGTCCCGGGGTAAGGGCAACTGCATGAAAGATCAACGCGGCTGCCGGATATTTTCACCTGAGTGGTGTAGTCGCCGAAGCTGCCGTCGACTTCGTAGCAAAAAATTCCCTTGGCCTGGTCCGACTCCTTGAGGACAAAAGCACCGTTTTGGTAAATGCTGAGTCCTCGTTCGTATATCAGGGCGGAGTCGGCGAAATTCTTTTTGATTGTTTCGGCGGTCAATGGCGGCATGGGGTCATGCTCCTGTCTCTGAATTGTACCCAATCTGTAAGCAAAAAACCGTGATAAGGCGCTCCCACCTCTTGAGGTTGCATGGCTATCATAAGAGCGTAGAATGTTGCAACTCGCATGCAGGAAAAAATTAAGCGTCTTGACGTCAAAGCATTATAATGTTAAATGAGGCGCTGAGGTGATGATCATGAGTGAAACCACCAAGCGTTCCACGGTTTATTTGGAACCCGAACTCCATCGCGCCCTTCGCATCAAGGCCATTCATAGCAGACGCTCCATGTCGGACATTGTGAATGACGCCGTTCGCGAGACGTTGCGAGAGGATGCCGAAGATCTGGCCGCATTCGACGAGCGCGCAGAAGAACCGACCCTCTCCTATGAAATACTCCTTAAAGACCTTCGTGCGCATGGAAAAATATAAGCTGGTTTTCAAGAAATCAGTAGCGAAGGATCTTCGCGACCTCCCCAAGAGGGATGTTGCCAGCATTTTAAAACAAATCCGCGCACTGGCAGAGGACCCGCGCGCTCACGGATGCGAGAAACTTTCGGGTCAAGAGCGTTACAGAGTCCGACAGGGGGTCTACCGCATCATCTATGAGATCCAGGGTGATGAGTTGATCGTGGTTGTGGTGAAAGTCGGGCACCGCAAGCGTGTTTACAGGGAGGCCTGACCAGATCTGATTTTGGAAAAAAAATAGGGAATTGGCCCCTGTTCACATGAGGGAGGCAAGAGTTTGATATCTCTATCTAATTGAAAACAAATTCTAATTGTTGGATTATCGATATACCATCCGACAAATCACAAGATGGTCCTTTCTTGGGATATAGACTCCCCCGTCGAGCCGATTTCATTTGATTTGTGGCCTCAGGCTAAGATATATTGACCACCAGTTCTGGCATCTTTACCATTGCACCGGACCTGAAGCGGACGCTGGTTTGGTTGCGTGGTTTGGATCTCACCGCCTCCCCAGCTAAGCTTCATTTCACTTTTGCCTCTTCTATCCTGAGTTTTGCTAAGCCCTCTGCAGAGGTGCCTTATAGGCCGATGACGTACTTTATGGGACTGTTGGAATGGATTGAAACTAAGGGAGGGGTTTATGAAACACTCGGCCATCTTTTTGATGATACTAACTCTTGCCAGTCCCTCAGCCGTATTTGCAGCCACACTGCAGAATACGGACTCCCAAGAGTATGAAATGCAAATGAAGGGAGAAGGTCAGGCTTACAGTAGATACTACGGGCCATACGGAGATGAATACCGGATACTTGAGCATTGCAAGACGGATATTTGTCATTATGGCTGCGAGATGACACTGCTCGAAACCGGCCAGAAGGTATGGGTCAACCCGAGGGATGAGGTTGTCATCTCCTACGGTGTCATGAGAGTGAATCGAGCGGTCAACGACCGGCGAGGCGGATATTGATTTAGAAAGCGCAAGGTACTCAGATAATACCCAGAGTAACTATTAGGATGTGTTGCCTTTGAATAAATCCGACGTATCACAAGGTGGTGTCACCTTTGGATATATTCAGGGCTCAAAAATTTGCTTGATTTTTCCCTATTGGCAGAGATACAATCTGCCTCACTACTGTCCCAACGTTAATCAAATAATTGCAATTGGTTAGAGGTTGAGCAATTCTGATCTATGCGGTCAGTGCTTGCGAGTGCCCGATCTAAGGGCGTTTTCTCAAATACGGCGACACTTAAAATCTGTAAAATTGTGTAGAGGCTCGGCTCCAGTTTCAGCTTTTTCTTTACGATGGCCACCAGTGCGTATTCCGCTGATTCCGGCCACTGATTCCGGAGCAAGGCGGCCGGTTTTTGTCGGAGCGAAGCGACGCTGGTTTTTCATGAGTTCTCAGAGTCCCGGGGTTAAGTCAATTTGTTTTTCATTTTGCGCATAGATTCTCCTTTCAGTGTGATGCGGTAGCCGTTGTGAACGAGCCGATCGCAGATGGCATCGGCGACGGTGGAGTTTGTGATCAGCTCATGCCAGTGGTCCACCGGCAGTTGGCTGGTGATCAGGGTGGAACGCAGGCCGTGGCGGTCCTCCAGGATTTCCAGCAGATCGTGCTGCTGTTCCGCGCTGAAGCCCTTGAGTCCCCAGTCGTCAAGGACCAGCAGGTCGGCGCGGGCGATGCTCTTAAGCAAACTGACATAGCGGCCGTCGCCCCGGGCGAGCGCCAGCTCCTGCAGCAGTCGCGGCAGGCGGAAGTAGAGCGCGGCATATCCTTCGCGACAGGCCTTGTGGGCCAGCGCGCAGGCGAGATAGGTCTTGCCCACACCGGTGGGACCGATGATGAGCACATTGTGATGCTCTTTGATCCAGGCGCACTGTGCCAACTGCAGGAACAGGGCCTGATCCAGTCCCCGGCGGTGGCGGAAGTCGACATCCTCCGCACAGGCGTTTTGTCGCAGCTTGGCTTTTTTAAGCCGCGCGGCGAGTTGGTGGCGGTGGGTGTCAAGATAGATGTCACCTGAACCATAGGTTAAGCCGCCTTTTGTTGAAGGTTAGTTTGTGACATCTCTCTTTTCTTTTCCGGGTTGAGCCACACGAGCCGCACCGGGTTCCAGTTGCGGGTTTGCCGCGTCCAACGCTCCGGGTGGCGACGTCGGGCCTTTTGGTAAACGCTATGGCGGTTGGATAGGATGGTCTGCTCGTGGCCATAGTGGCGGTCATCGGGGGATACGAAGCGGATCGCGCTGTGAAGATGCACGGTATTGTACCAGATGACGAACTCATCGACCCAGGACTGCGCTTCTTCCAGACTCGAAAAGGCCCGGGGCGGATACTGCGGCCGGTACTTCAGGGTTCGGAAGAGGGCCTCCGAGTAGGGGTTGTCATCACTGACGCGAGGACGCGAGAAGGAGGGCACTACGCCCAGCTTTTGCAAGGTGGCCAGCATGGTGGAGCCCTTCATCGGTCCACCGTTGTCGGAATGCAGCACGAGGCTCTCGGGGCGGAGCGTATGGGTCAAGCAGGCCTTCTGGAAGAGCCTGGCGCTATGCTCCATGGACTCCTGTGCGAAGACCTCGGCGGCCATGATTTTGCGGCTCCAGACATCGACGAACAGGTACAGATAATAAAACATACCCTGAACCGATGTTCGCAGAAACGTAATGTCCCAGCTCCACACTTGACAGGGCCCGGTGGCGACGTGAGCCTGCGGCGGCCGGGTCGTGGCGGGTCTTGAAGCGTGGCGATGGGTGAGCATCTGGTGTTCTTTTAAAACCCGATAGAAGCTTGATTCGGAGCCGAAGTAGCGGCCTTGGTCGGCGAGCTTGGGGACGATCTGCTTGGGGGACAGATCCCGGAACGCGGGGCTGGTGGCCACGGAGATAATTTTCTCTCGTTCCTCTGGGTTGAGTTTATTGGCCGCTGCCCGCTTGACTTCGTGACGCTGATCCTCTCCGCAGGCGGTTTGGCTCCAGCGGATGAGCGTGCGTGCGCTGAGTCCGAGGCAGGCCGCGGCCTTTTTAAGCCGCGCCCCGTTGGTGATCGCTTTGTCGATGAGCCCAAGGATCATTTGCCGTTGCTCCCGGCCGTGGTCTCGTCCGCGTCCCCCCAGATCTCCAGGACTTTTTTTTTGAGCACCAGAAGCGCGGCGGTTTCGGCCAGGGCCTTGTCCTTGCGTCGCAGCTCGTGTTCGAGAGCGCGGATGCGCTTTAGATCGCCGAGCTGACTCTGGGGCTTTTTCGCCGGCGGTTTCAGTTGCAGCCCCTGGATCATCTGCTGACGCCAGCGCTGCAGATGGGCTTCGTGCAGGCCCTTTTGGCGCAGGAAGACCCCGAGCTGCTCATCGGAGAGGCCTTGGGCTTCCAGGACCGTCTTAAGTTTTTCTTCGGCGGGCCACTCTTCGGATCGGCGCGGCTTCATGGAGTTCACCTGGACGAATCGATTGGGGTCGTTGGGAAAGACATAAGTGGCTTTTGTCCCGGCCAACCGCAGCCATTTGGAAAGCGTCGTCTGCGGGACATCGACTTGCTTGGCGAGAACCGTGGCCGAAATAGGCTCGGGGCCGCTCATGCGTTGCACCATTTTTCTTTTGAACATGTCAGAATAGGGCATGTCAAGCTCCTGCGCCCCCGCACATCGGGTTAGGGGTTGCGCCGAGTGGAGGCACCCCGCAAGGGGGCTCCTCCACTCGGCGCTTCATAAGGGCTGCAGGTGACAACTATCCTGACACAGGGGGGTTGATGGTCTTGGGACTCAAGCGCCGATCCAGCAGGTGGTCGATGAAGGCGAGCACGCTGCGAGAGGAGACCTCCTCGATCGGCTCAGAGAGCCAGATGACAAAGTGCTTGAGCGTGTTCATGTAGTTTCGCAACGTGCACCGGGAGCAGTTGCGACGCTTCAGGAACCTACGGTAGTTGATGATGGCATCGGTAATCGCCATGGACGCCTTCCTTTTCGATTTTGGCCATCGCCCGGAAGTACTCCTCTTTGCGGGTGATGTCGGTCAGCCGGGCGTAGCGCCGGGTCATCTCAATCGAGCTGTGTCCCAAAAGCTGCTGCAAACACTCCAGCCGCATGCCGGCGTTGAGCAGCTCGCTGGCAAAGGTGTGCCGCAGGCAGTGCAGCGTGTAGCCCTTGTGCACGAGATCCGCCTGATTCAGAAGCGATACAAAACGCGAACGTACCACCTCATAGCTCAGCGGGCGGCCGCCCTGGCCGCTGAAGATCAACTCCGTCTTCCAGCGCCTGGCCATAAGCCAGTGTTCGAGTGCCTGGCAGGCGTCGTCTGCCAAGTAAACCACACGGCCCACTCGATTCTTCCGGCTCTCAAAGATCTCGATGCGTTTCTCGGCCATGTTCACATCGGAAAGCGTTGTGTTCAACAGCTCCCCGATGCGCATGCCGGTCCTCAACAGGATCAGCACCAGCGCACGGTCCCGGGGCCGTTGGATCACCGCGAGCAGCCCTCGCACGTCCTGCGGATCGATGGCCCGTGGCAGGCTGTCGGGGACCTTGACGCGCAGCTTGCGTTTGAGTAGATCGGGGCTGAGGACTTCCCGATCCACTAAAAACCCGATGAAGGCATACAGACCTTCGAGGCGACAGCAGACGGAAGCCGGTCTAAGTCCGCGGTCCTGCTCTTGTTCGATAAAGGCACACACGTCCTCGCGGCCAACCTGCTCAAGCAGCTGACGGCCCTGTGCTTTCAGATACTGCAGAAACACGAAGATGGAAGCAAAACGCGAACGGATGGTGTTGGGCCGGCAGTTGCGCCGGTAGAGGTCCATCAAATACTGGAGGACATGCTCACGGCCGAACAGGCCATGGGCGGCAATTTTTTCCAGCGCTATTTCGATGAGAATTTGGTTGAGCGCCGCGTCGGGTGCGCTCCGCTCGGCTTCGCCACGGCAATCGTTGTCGCAAGCCGCTTTTGGTTTCAGCTCAACGTGGGAACTTGGCCGGGAGGGGACTAAACGGGGACTTTCTACAGAAATAACTTCGAGGTTCATCTCTGCCTCCTTTCGTGTTTTTGTTGAAAAAACAGGCAGATGATGAACTTCTTACGCAAATCCGTCAATCATCGTTTTATTACGTACAGTGACAGCGAAGCGATAAGTTTTATTGGTTCACAAATCGAGGGATAGACGCACTGTATCAACTGTCCCGTTTAGTTGTTTTGACCTCGACTACTCTTACAGCAGCAGGAATACCGTCTAATAAAGAAGATAGCTCGCCCGCAATCGGTAAAATTCATCGAGCTGGGGCTGCCAGGAAGCTACGATTGATTGCGGCTCCAGGCCATCCGTGATCGCTTGGAGCGCTCGGCGCGAGCCGATCAGGCCGAGCGCCGCGTCGAGTTGAAATACTCTTGGATACAGTCTCTGGAGCGCGCAAAGGATCTCAAGCCCCAGGCCGACGGCATCCAGGCGGTTGCGGTCTTTGAGGACCACCCGTATGCCGTGGCAGGTTTGCCCTTTAAATAGGCTGGAATTCGGGGTAAAGACTGCGGATTCGAATTCCACGCCGGGGATTGGGCGGGCTCCTAAATAATCGGCTAACTCTTTGCCCCTGATCCAGGGCGCGCCGAGAAGTTCGAACGGTGTCTCGGTGCCTCTGCCCACGCTCACATTGGAGGCCTCGCTGAGAGCCACCCCGGGGTAAAAAATCGCCTGCGTTAGTGAACGCAGATTCGGCGAGGGGTTCACCCAGGCAAGCCCGGTCTCGTCGAACCACATGTCCCGCCGGTAGCCCTGCATCGGGATCACGCTGAGCTTGGCTCCGATCTTGTACTCCCCGTTGAACATCTGCGCCAACTCCCCCAGCGTCATGCCGTGGCGGACTGGCAGCGGGAAATAGCCGGTGAAGGACTTGAGGTCGGGGTCCATGACCGGTCCTTCCACGCGCGCGGCGGTTATCGGATTGGGCCGGTCCAGCACCAGGAAGTCGATTCCCTTCTTGGCGGCCACCTCCATCGCGTAGCCCATCGTGGTCATGTAGGTATAGAAGCGCGCCCCGGCGTCCTGCACGTCGAAGACCAGGGCGTCCAAGTCCTTGAGCATGTCGGATGTCGGCCGCCGGGTTTCGCCGTAAAGGCTGTAAACTGGCAGGCTCGTCGCTGTGTCGCGGCCGGAGGCGACCTTGGCATCCGCCTGGCCGGACAAGCCGTGCTCCGGGCTGAAGATCGCCCGCAGCTTAATGCCGGGCGCGCGGGACAGCACGTCGATCGTCCGCCTTCCGGCGGCGTCCAGGCCGGTGTGGTTGGTGATCAGACCGACCCGTTTGCCGGAAAGCGGAGCGAACCTGCGGTCGGCCAGGACATCCGCGCCGACCTTGACCCCGCTGCTTGACCGGGCAGGGGCGGGACCCGGGCTTGGCTCCGGGGGCAATTGGGGAGCGGGCCGGCCGGTGGCCTGAACCGTTAGCGCAAACACCTTGTCGCGCAAGGTCTCCTGCCTCGCCTCGCCGTCGGGATAGACCCGGTTGCTCAGCACGACAAGATACGTCTGGGTTGCAGGGTCGATCCAAAGCATGGTGCCCGTGAACCCCTTGTGGCCGAAAGACCCGGCCGGCAGCATCTCGCTCCAGTTGCCCGAGGGGGAGCTTATCGCCCAGCCAAGGCCTCTGGCCGGCAGTTTTCCGGCGGGAGAATTGGCCTGGACCATGTCCCTGACCGTATCCGGGCCCAGAATCCTTCCGCCGTGCTGGCGTCCTTCGTTCAAGACGACCTGCGCGAAGCGCGCCAGGTCGTCGGCGGTTGCGAAGAGCCCGGCCGCGCCAGAAACGCCGCCCATGCGCCGGGTGCCTGGATCGTGCACCGCACCCTGGCTGCCCTCCATGGTGGGTGCCAGCCGCTGAAAGAGCGACGGCGGAGGCTTGAACCCTGTATCGTTCATTCCAAGCGGCGCGAAGATATGCTGGCGGCAGTAATCCTCCAGCGGCTGCCCGGCCGCGCGGCGGATGAGCTCGCCTAGGATGATGAAGTTGAGATCGCTGTAAATGAAGCGCGCGTCCGGCGGGTGGGGAGGGGTGTCCGCGGCGATCCGCTTCAAAGCGGCGTCGTACCCCGACCAGGCCGGCTTGGGCAGCAGGCCGGGCCTGAGCCCCGAATAGTGCGTCAGCAGCTGCCGCACGGTGATGCGGTCCTTGCCGTGGCCTTTGAACGACGGCCAGTAGCGATTCACCGGCGCATCCAGTTGCAGCCGGCTTTTCTCGATAAGCTGCAAAACGGCGGGCGTGGTGGCAACGACCTTCGTTAGGGAAGCAACGTCAAATACGGCGTCCGGCGTCATGGGCTGGGGCGGCGCCAGGCGTGAATGACCGAAAGCCTGCCGCAGGACCACTTGGCCCTGGTGCCCGACCAGGACGACCGCGCCGGGGGTTTCACCCGCTCGGATAGCTTCCTCGACGGTCGCGGGGATGGCGGCGAGCGGCTCGGGGAGAAGGGCTGCGGCGGCGATCGAAGCGTGCAACATAGCGGTCGCCACTGCCACAAGCAGGAAATTTATCGCGTGCCGCTCCCCTATTTTCACATGAATTGGTCCTTAAACCACTAACCAAACAGCCGGCGGTGCCCTGCTTTATCTTATCCGCAATGAAGAGTCGCTTTTGGGGGAGTGGCTTCCAGCCACGATTCCATCGCGGCAAGACGCCGCTCCCACATGAAAAAATCCGGCTTTATTGGAATATCAAAGGCATCCTACGATTTTCATCGGTTCGAGGCAACCGGCCCGACGCTGGCGGTCCGGATCTCCCTCTTGAGGGATTCGACCGCTGTCGTGTATTGGTTCACCGGGTTCCAGAGCATCCAGCCCTGAGAGCCGAATTTTTCGCTGGCGCTGATCTGGTCGCGGAGCTCCTTGCCGTTGAATTGCCGGCGGTCGAAAGCGTAATCCTTGAAGGCCTGCAACCATGGGCGGAAGCGCAGCGGGGAGACTTTCGCACGCTCCTGAGCTTTCTTGAGTGAGAGATAGACGATCTCATACGGGTTCTGCACCGGGTTGCGGTAGCCGGGAATGCCGAACTGGAATCCGGATGGATACAGCATGGGCGAAAGGTAGTCGACCGCCGAAACGATTGGGTCTAGTTTCTGCCCGATGTCGGTGTCGTTCAGGTTCCAGCAGACGTAGCCGAAGATATCCGCCGCCAGAAACACGTTGTAAGGCGCCAGCCGGGCCTTGGCCTCCTGCAGGAACCCCGCGATGGCCTTCACTCGGCCTTCTTCCGTGCTCGGCTGGGAGAACCGCGGGGAGCGTGAATCCGGAAAGCGCACATAATCAAATTGAATTTCGTCGAAGCCGAGCCTCGCCGCCTCTTCGGCGATCTGGATGTTGTAATTCCAGACCTCCTTGCGGAACGGGTCGACCCAGGCCAGACGCTCGCGGTCGCGCCAAAGTTCTCCGGCCGGGGTCTTCACCGCCAGATCCGGCCGGGCCGTGGCCAGTAGATCGTCTTTGAATACCACGATGCGGGCGATGGTGTAGATGCCCTTTTCCTTGAAAGAACTGAGAAGGCCGTCGATGTCGCGCACGGTGATGATGCGCTGACCGCCCACCTCGGCCGCCAGGGAGACGGTGCTGCGGTAGGGAATCATGCCTCGATCGCCTTTGACGTCGATGACCAGTGCATTCAATTCCGTTTCTGCGATCATTTTCAAGGCGGGATCCCTCAACGCCTTCGACCCGACTCCATAGAAGGATAAATAGAGCGCCTTGGGAGTCAGCGGCGCCAGCCGGACCTCGGTGAGCCCTTCAGGCAGCGGCTCGGCCAAAGCCTGTTCGACCCGGTTGTAGCCGGGCGCCTTCACGCCCAGTTTTCCGCCGCCTTTGGAAATATGAAACTGCCCCTGCTCATCCGCCGCCAGGACCTTTCCGTCCAACACGACGGTGGCGCCCTCGACGGCCTGGCCTGTAATCTGGTCGACCACTCGCACGCCCGACGGTACTTCTGGCTGTCCCAGCGCCGGAAAGATCAGTGTGAAAACCGCAATCCAAACCAGTCGACTAATTGCTCTTCTCATTCTTGTTCTCCTTCTTGGCGACGAAATGCGCTGTGTTCAAAATGACTTCGAAGGCTTTGCCGCGGTCCCTGTCGGTCAGCAGGAATCGGGGCAGCGCCATGGGCTGGTCCGCGGCCGTGACGGCGTGCCTCTCGATGGTGAAAGCGGCGGCGTATCCGGCCTCGGTTGCCTTGGCCATGAGCCAGGGGTCGAAGATGCCGAACGGCCAGGCCAGAAGATCGACCTTCGCGCCCAGCTCCTTCTCCAGCTTTTCCCTGGACTTCACGAACTGCATATGCACGAGTTTTTCGAACTCCGCGGGAGCCAGCCGCGCGCGTTCCTTATTGAAATTGGGGTGCCAGTAGGTGTGGGATTGAAAATCAAACAGACCGCTGGACTTCAGCTCCCGCAACTGATCCCAGGTCATGGCATAGGAGGCGTTCGAAACGGCCGAGGGATAGACAA
This sequence comes from uncultured delta proteobacterium, assembly GCA_963700055.1. Taxonomy (GTDB): domain Bacteria; phylum Desulfobacterota; class Desulfobacteria; order Desulfobacterales; family SpSt-501; genus SpSt-501. The sequence continues at coordinate 161,571 of CAVOWH010000008.1, forward strand.
AAAGCGTCATGTGAGCGTTGTATTTTTTCAGCAGGGGAAAAGCGGTGGTGTAAACGGAGATGTGGGCGTCGTCAGCCACCAGCGCCACGCAGCGGGAACCGGTCGCAATCCCCTTGCCGAAATACATGCCCATGAGATCTCTCAGCGAGATGATCTTGTAGCCGTTTTCGAGGAGGTGTTTCAGATGGGACTCGAAAACCGGAGTGGTGATGGTCATGCTGTCCGCCACCACGGGGCCAAAGCGGTGGTAGAGAAGGATCGGAATCCCTCCTGCGGATATATCCTCGGACTCCGCCGCCGAAGGACCGACCCAGACCAGGAGACAGGCCAAAGCTGCCAACACGAATTTCATGATCTTCTCATCGGCATAAAATCGAAGAAGTTGATTGAAATTTTAATGGTTTCGCAAATAGTCCAATTTGGGCGTTGCGCTTCATCCCGTTGTCGCTGCGGCGCACCATAACTACGCCTCGCGACACGAGATTCGCGCGCCGTGAGCCGGGCCTCTTTACGCCGCAATCGATACGGATCAGCTTGACGCACAGGTATGCGAATGTTAGGGAATTATTGGAGAAAACGTGATGCGGATCGAACTTGAGAAGATCTCCAAGACCTGGGGTGAAGTACGGGCCGTGCATGACGTGAGCTTCACCGCAAAGGAGGGCGAACTGCTGGTGGTGCTCGGTCCCTCGGGGTGCGGCAAGTCCACCATCCTGAGGCTGATCGCCGGGCTCGAAAGCGTAACCGCGGGCGTGCTCCGGATCGGCGACCGGGAGGTCACCCACCTGCCGCCGGCCAGCCGCAACGTCTCCATGGTCTTCCAGTCCTATGCTTTGTTTCCCCATTTGAACGTGGCCGAAAACATCGTTTTCGGCCTCAAGGTGCGCAAGCTCCAACCGGCCGAACGCCGGCGCCGGCTGGACCGCGCGGTGGAGCTGCTGGGCCTGCAGGGACTGCTGCAGCGCAAGCCGGCCGAGCTGTCCGGCGGCCAGCGCCAGCGGGTCGCCCTGGGCCGGGCCATCGTCAGCGAGGCGCCGGTCTGTCTGATGGACGAACCGCTTTCCAACCTGGACGCCAAGCTGCGCCACGAAATGCGGCGCGAGATCCGCACGCTGCAGCAGCGCCTGCGGATCACCATGATCTACGTCACCCACGACCAGGTCGAAGCCATGACCATGGCCGACAAAATCGCGCTGCTCGATGCCGGTCATATCGAGCAGTTCGCACCGCCCGACGAGCTCTACGCCCGCCCGGCCACGCTCTTTGCCGCCGGTTTCATCGGCACCCCGCCGATGAACCTGCTGCCCCTGGAGGATTCGGATGCGGCGCGCTGGGTCCGCTCGCACCCGATCGGCATCGTCGGGGAGGAACCCCTCGAGGAGCGGGTCTTGGGGGTACGCCCCGAGAAGATTCATCTGGCGGAATCAGGCCTGCCGGCCGACGTGCTCGGCCTGGAGTACCTGGGCGCCGACAGCCTCATTGCCTGCCAGGTAGGGAAGCGTGAATGGATCGTCCGGCAGAGCGGCAAGATCAAACTGTCCGCCGGCGACCGAATACGCCTGACGTGGCCGGCGGCGGAAACCCACTGGTTCGAAGCCAGGAGCGGAAAACGCCGCGGCAGCTGATGGCCGATCAATTCCGGACCGCAGGGGCAACGGGACGGTTCGGGCTAACCGGAAAAAGGGAGGAAGGTCACCATGAAAAAGCTGTGGATCAAGCTGTTGTGCGGGTTGGTGCTGGCCGTCGTTTTGGGCGGAACCGCGGCTCAGGCTGCCGTCGAGCTCAACATGTACTACCCGGTGGCCGTGGGCGGGCCGATCACCAAGGTCATCGACGACATGATCGCCGAGTTCGAAAAGGGCAATCCGGGCATCAAGGTCAAGGCTGTTTATGCCGGCAACTACGATGACACGCGCGTCAAGGCCCTGGCCGCGTTCAAGGCCAGCCAGCCGGTGCAACTGAGCGTGCTGTTCTCGATCGACCTGTTCGAGCTCATTGACCAGGACGCCATCATACCTTTCGACGAGGTGGCCACCACGGCCGAGGACAAGCAGTGGCTGTCCTCGTTTTACCCCTCGCTGATGCAGAACTCCAAGGCCAAGGGCAAGATCTGGGGCGTTCCGTTCCAGCGCTCGACCATCGTCATGTATCACAACAAGGACGCCTTCAAGGAAGCCGGCCTCGACCCGAACAAGCCGCCGGCCACCTGGCAGGAGATGGCCGAAATGGCCCAGAAACTGACTAAAAAGGACGCTTCCGGCAACGTCATGCGCTGGGGTGTGCAGATCCCTTCCACCGGCTACGCTTACTGGATGTTCCAGTCCCTCTGCATCCAGAATGGCCTGGAGCTCATGAACCAGGACGGCGACCAGACCTACTTCGACAAGCCCGAAGTCGTCGAAGCGCTGCAGTACTGGCGTGATCTGGCAGTGAAGTATAAGGTGATGCCCGAGGGCACCACCGACTGGGGCACCCTGCGCCAGAAGTTCCTCGAGGGCGCCACGGCGATCATGTGGCACACCACCGGCAACCTCACCGCGGTGCGCGAGGGCGCCAAGTTCGACTTCGGGGTGAGCATGCTGCCGGCCAGCAAGCGCCGCGGCTCACCCACCGGCGGCGGCAATTTCTACATCTTCAAGAAAGCCTCTGCCGAGGAGCGCCAGGCGTGCCTGAAGTTCATCAAGTTCATGACCTCGCCGGAGTTGAGCGCGCGCTGGTCCATGGCCACCGGCTATGTGGCCACCAGCCCGGCCGCTTACAAGACGGCGACCCTTGAGAAATATGTCTCCGATTTTCCGGCGGCGGCCGTCGCCCGCGACCAATTCCAATATTCCGTGGCCGAGCTGGCGGTGCATGAGAACGCGCGCATCAAGAAGTTCCTGGACGACGCCATCCAGAGCGTGCTCACCGGCGCCAAGCCGCCCAAAGAGGCCTTGGAGGGCGCCCAGCAGCAGGCCGAACGCGTGCTCAAGCCCTACCGCTGATGAAATCGACTATCGCCGATTTCATGTGTTCCCCTCTCCTGGCGGGAGGGGAACGGGGAGGGGCAAGAACCGAATTCTTCGGTCATGGGCTGCGGAATGATGCGTTTAAACAATAAAACCGCCCGTTGGGTGAATGCGTGGTTGCTGCTGCTGCCGGCAGCGGTGCTGATGGTCGCCTTCACCCACTTTCCCATCGTGGGCGGCTTCTTTGCGAGTTTTTTCTCCACGGCGCGCCAGGGACGGCCGAGCAAATTTGTCGGGCTGGACAACTACACCTACATGCTGAACGACTCCGTTTTCTGGCAGGTGCTGGGGAATAACTTTCTGTACGCGTTGGGCACCATCCCCATCAGCGTCTGCCTGGCGCTGCTGATGGCGGTGTGGGTCAACGGCCGCCTGGCTGGCCGGGCCGTGGTCCGCACCGCCTATTTCACGCCGACCATCCTGCCGATGATCGCCGTGGCCAACATCTGGCTCTTCTTCTACACGCCCCAGATCGGCCTGCTCGACAAGATCAGAGGCCTCTTCGGCCTGGCCAGCCACAGCTGGCTGGGCGACCCCGGTACGGCCCTGGGCTGCCTGATGGTATTGGCGGTCTGGAAGGACGCCGGGTTCTTCATGATTTTTTACCTGGCGGCCCTGCAGGGCATATCCCCCGAGCTTGAGGAGGCCGCCGTCATCGAGGGCGCCGGCCGCTGGCACTTCTTCCGCCGGGTGACGCTGCCGCTGCTCATGCCGACGACGCTTTTCGTGGTCGTCAACGCCACCATCAATTCCTTCAAGCTGGTGGACCACATCTTCATCCTGACCAAGGGCGGCCCGGACAACGCCTCGTCGCTTCTGCTCTACTACATTTACGAGGTCGCCTTCAGTTTCTGGGACACGGCCTACGCGTCGACGCTGACCGTGGTGCTCCTGTTTATTTTAGGCGGCCTGGCCGTCACGCAGTTCGCCTACCTCGAAAAAAGGGCGCATTACCAATGATCCGCGGGGTTGACTGGGGACAACGCCTGGAAATGGCGGCGGCCTGGTTTCTGGCCTTTCTGTGGTCGGCACCGTTGCTGTACGCCGCCTGGGCGGCCTTTCACCCCATGGATTTCGTGAGCCGCTTCGATGTGACGTCGCCGCTCACCTTGGACAACTTCCGCTCGGCGTGGAAAGTGGCGCCCTTCGCGCGCTACTTTTTGAACACGTTCATGCTGGTCTGCATGACGCTCGCAGGGCAGCTGGTCCTGTGCACCCTGGCGGCGTACGCCTTTGCCCGCTTCGAGTTCCCGGGCAAGAACATCGCCTTCATCCTCGTGCTGATCCAGATCATGATCATGCCGGACGTGCTGATCGTCCAGAACTATCTGACGACGAGCAAACTCGGCCTGGTGGACACGATCCTTGGCATCGGCCTGCCCTACATGGGGTCGGCCTTCGGCATCTTTCTGCTGCGTCAGGCCTTCAAGCAGGTGCCCAAGGAACTGGAGGATGCGGCACGTGTCGAGGGGGCGGGCTGGTTCTCCATCCTGCTCAAGGTCTATGTTCCGCTGGCCCGGCCGACGTATCTCGCGTACGGACTGGTCTCGGTGAGCTACCACTGGAACAACTTTCTGTGGCCGGTGGTCATCACCAACTCCACCACCACCCGGCCTCTCACCGTGGGGCTGTCCATCTTCGGCGCGCCCGAGTCGGGGGTCAATTTTTCGGTCATCTCCGCCGGCACCCTGCTCGCCGTCTCCCCGCTGCTGATCGCCTTCCTGCTCTTCCAACGCCAGTTCGTGCAGAGCTTCATGCGCTCCGGGATCAAATGAGAACGGTATTATTTCGGGAGGGTTAATAAGTGGCTTTCAGAGCGCGTTGAGCGTCGCTGCTTCAGCAGTTCTTGGAGCAGCAAAGTCATTATGCGATCACCGTAACGGTGATATTGTAATGAAACGAGGATTCGACCGCTGGATGTTATGTTTGATTTGGTTTCCGGTTTCAGTGGGAGTTGAGGTCACCTCATCGGCCATGGCGGCGCCATTTCAGCCATGTTTCATCGCTGGGGGATATGACCAGTAGGGTCGAGGACTGGCGCGGTTCCCTTTACGGCCCGTTTCCAGCCCCCGCCACGTCAAACGTAGCGTGCGGATTTCCCGCACTACGCTTTCCTGTAGACTTCACCCCAAGGGTTATGGGACCTATCAAGCTGGCAGCGCTTTCACGACCGGAAGTACCTTACCCCGTAATCCGAATACAAACCAAGGCCTTGGTATATCCAACCCCTACTCCACCTGTTCCAGCCGAAGCCCTTGCGTTTTCGCGCTCGCATCAGATGCCGCCGTATCTTCTTCTCAACCCAGTCCTTCACATAGGCAAAACACCGACTGGAATGCCCAACCCGAAAATAGTTGACCCAACCCCGTAGAATCGGATTTATCAGTTCGATCACCCGCCCTACAGGCTGGGATACAAAGCGTCTAAAAACTTCCTTGAGCTTGCTGAGCAGGGCGCTTCGCGCTTTGATTCTCGGCGTGATGTGCACTCCCCATTTATCCTGTCGGGTTTTCCTCCGGTACAGGTCAAATCCAAGAAAGCTGAAGCTTTCATCCCGCGTCAGGTCCACTATACGAGTCTTCTCGGTGTTGAGCTGGACATCGAGTTTCGTCAGTTCCTCAAGAAGCCGTTTGTAGGCCGCCCTTGCCAGCCAATCCCATTTCCGGTATCCGTCAATCAGGATCACCACGTCATCCGCAAATCGGGCGTACTCGATATACGTGTAGCTCCCTTGGCGGGTCACCTCTTTGGCCCGCACCAGCATTTTATCCACCTCATTGAGATAGATGTTGCTGAGCAGCGGCGAGATCACCCCGCCTTGCGGAACGCCCCGTTTCCCACTGGCTTTGAGCATCAGCTTCAGCAGGTGCATCACCCGATCGTCATCGATCCGTTCCGCCACTTTCTTCAACAGAAGATCGTGCCGTACCATGTCGAAGTAGGATTTCAAATCGACATCGATGACCCTGGTTTTGTTGTGCACCACCGCCTTGCCCACCCGCTCTAACGCCTGGTGGGGGGTTCGTTTGGGACGGTATCCATACGACTCCTCTTGGAAGTCTGCCTCAAAGATCGGTTCAAGGATGAGTTTGAGCGCTCCCTGAACCACTCGGTCCCGTATCGTGGGTATCCCCAGGACCCGAACTTTGCCGGACTCCTTGGGGATTTCCTTTCTTCGGTTCCAAGTCGGCCGATACGTGCCGGAGATCAGTTCGTCCCTTACTTCCTGCAAAAAGGCTTCAGCTCCTCTTTCTTCAATGGCCTCAAACGTGACACCATCGATTCCCGGCGCCCCGTTATTATGCTTGGCCATCGCATAGGCTGCCTGAAGTGTTTCCTTCTTGCAGACATGAACGTACAATCCCCAAAACCGCCAAGTCTTATCAGCCTTCGCCTTGACGTACATCCTCCTTCTCAGGTCCTGCAAATAGATGGGCGCCTTTATCATCTCACCCTTGCCTTCCATGTCGTCGGAGGATTGTCTACAGCAGGGTGCCTTGGCTCCACGGGCATTACCCCGCTTCAGCGCTACTACACACCCATCCGCCACCCTCTCGCCTTCGACCCACTTCCCGGGTTTGCCGGTTATAGGATCTACCTTGCTCCAGGGATTTCTCCCCGGGACGAGGAGGGCTTCTCCAGTTGCTCGGCATGTCCTTGCCAACGTGCCGTCGCTATCACCCCGCCGGAGTGGTTCACCGCTTCAGCCAGTCTGCGGTGCCCCATGCTGCCTTCACCCCACGGTTGAGGGCTCAGCCTCCAGGACTTCGCACTTTCGGGGCCACCTGTGCGTTCACTTGCGTTACGGCCCGCTGACTCGCAGCCATCCTTATGATGGCCTTGTCGATAGGCTTCAGAGTCTTGGTTTCCCGCCACTCTGCTACCCAAGCTACGGGGCTTCTGGCTTCTACCCCGGCAGGGCTTTCACCTGCTGAACACGCCAGCCTTCGCTGGACACACAACCGTGCCGCCAAAGCGTCCAGGGTGATGTTCGTTGCGATCTCGTCGTGAGGAATCATCACATAACGCCAACGCTTGTTGCCGAATCGCTGCGCGTGAGCTGAGGCGTTGGCGCACCAGCCGATGGCGGCCTCTTTCTTGGCCAGCACGATTGAATCCTCCATTTGGCCACTGGCCTTCGTTTCAAGCATATAGATCGCATCCGCTGTTTCGGCTACGAAGTCCGGCTGGTATTCGAGGTGATCGGCTCCGTCACGATAGAAGATCTGGAACTGACCCCGCGCCGGTCTGAACCACTTCATCGAATCCCGTTCAAGTATGGCCGCGAGCCGGCGCTCCGCTTCCGAGTCGAACTTCTGCGCCGGGTACAGACAGCGCTCAAACCCGCCGAACAGATATTTCGCCATATTGCTTTTATCCGGCGGCGAGATGCGGTAGTCGGCCAGCGGTTCAGCCACGGAGTGGGTGTAGGCGCTCGGCTTCAGCTCGGTGTAACCCTTGCTGACTCTGACTTCATAGCCGACCGCCTCTTCCCAATAGTTTTCCTGCATCTGCGCATGAATAAACTTCGCGATGTCGCGCTGATAGCAGCGCAGCACCTTGCGCGCATCATCCTCGGACAGGTAGCTCAGGAAATGTCGCACGGTCTGAGCGGCCAGGTCGTAGATCAGATCCGCGTGATCGTCGTAGGATATATCGTCGAAATCGACCAGGCCGCCGACAACATAGTCTTCCAACCGCGCCTCTTCGTTTCCGCGCCGGTCGAGCGCCACCACGTCAAGCTGGTTCGTGCGCAGGTGCTGAATCCATAGTTCATTGGAAACCGCCGGATACTTCAGGTTCTCCAGCCGCAGGCGGAACGGCTTGAAGCCCGATTTCACCTCGCCTTGCGGCACGATCAAAATGCGCGGAATGTCGATGGTCTGCTGCATGACCAGTTCCACCGTCTACGCCACTACGGCGGCGATGTCAGGCTTTTCCTCGACACCCTCCAGCTTCAATTGCGCGGGCTGGTGCTCTGCTTCGACGGCCTTGACGATGGCATTCTGGATTTCCGGGTGTTTCAAATGGTTCAGCGTAGGCAGCGTTTGCGGCTGGTTTTCCAGTTTGCAGATGACCTCGTAAGCGGTTCGCGCCACCTTCTGCTCCTCCGGCGTGGTGAAGGCCGGCGCCTCGCCCTTGGCGGCCAGGGTGGTGCCGCTCGTTGCCTGCGGCGGCTGAATGCCCAATCGGGAGGCAAGGTTCGGCTGCGACACCATCGTCACCGTCTTCCGGTTCAAATTCGCCGGATCCAGAACAACCTCCTGCAGGCGAATGGCGGAACCCGGCCGATTGGCCTCGTCGATGATCTCCTGGAACTTGTCATGCGCCACGATGTTCAGCCGGTCCACCGCTGAGACACCGGTGCGTTTGCCGTAAGGCAGGCGCAGGCCCCGTCCGATGGACTGTTCGATGAGGATGCGCGCGTTGGCGGCGCGCAGCGGAACGATGGTGTAGAGGTTGGTCACGTCCCAGCCTTCTTTGAGCATGTTGACGTGAATGACGATTTCCGTCGGCTCGGCGCTGTCTTCCACCTTGAGCAACCGTTCGATCATCTCCTCTTCTTCCTTGCCCGTTCTGCTGGAGTCGACTTGGATCGCCTTTTCCTTATACCGTCCTTCGAAGAATCCATCGGACTGGACCCATCGCATCAACTCTGCGGCGTGCGTGGTATCGCGGGCGATGACCAGCAGGAAGGGTTTCACGATCGGTTTGTCGCTCTCGCGGGCGTATGTCTCCAGCTCCACCTTCACGCTCTCATGCAGGCGGACGCCGTCCTCCAGCTTCAGACGCTCGATCTCCCCCATCGACATCCCGGCCGGATGGAAGTCTTTGCGCGTGACGACCGCCGGCTCCTTTACAAAGCCGTCGGCCATGGCCTTGCCCAGGGGATAATCGTAGATCACGTTCTTGAAAGGAACCGGGCCGCGGCCCGTTTCCACGAAGGGCGTGGCGGTCAACTCCAGCCCCAGGACCGGTTTCAGCTCGTTGATCGCGCGCACTCCGGCGCTCGCCCGGTAGCGGTGCGACTCGTCCATCAGCAGCACCAGATCCGGCAGTCCGGCCAGGTAGTCGAAATAACTCTCGCCGATGTATTCCGACAGCCGCTTGATCCGCGGCGATTTGCCTCCGCGCACTTCGGAGTTGATCTTCGAAATATTGAAAATGTTGACGTGGACTTCCCCGCGCCCGGCAAGGCCAGGAAGCATGGGCTGTCGCCTTGCCTCGTCCCGTATGCCCGATCCGTTTTCGTAGGTATCGCCCGTGATGATCGTCGGCGGCTCCGCGGCAAACTCCGCGATGCCCTTGAAGACGTATTTGGGCGTATTGGGGGTGAAGTCGGTGATAAGCTTGTTGTAGATGGTCAGGTTGGGCGCCAGCACGAAGAAGTTGTTGATGCCGTGGGCCAGGTGCAGGTAGCCGATGAACGCGCCCATGAGCCTGGTTTTACCTACGCCCGTGGCCAGCGCGAAGCATAAGGAAGGAAACTCGCGTTCGAAATCCGTAACCGACGGAAATTCGGCTTGGATGGCCGCCAGCAGGGTGGCGGCTGGGGCGTCTTTGCCGGGCGGCGCAATCTCCGTGATGCGATCGAGGATTTCAAGCGCGCTGCGCTGGGGCGGGCGAAGGCTCAAACGGCCGGCAATGGCGTTCACATGTCGGTTCATCCACTATTCCCCATCACACGTTGGCCCGGTTGATTAGGCTCACGATCACCTTGACGATGGTCTCCTTATCCTGGGGCCGGCTCTCGGCAATCAGCAGCGTTAAGGCCACCAGCGCGTTGTCGGCAATGCGTTTGGAGCCGTCGCTTCGGTATAAGGCATGGTTGCCAGCCAAAAAAGTGATGAACAGGGCGGCACCGATACGTTTGTTGCCGTCGCTGAAGGCATGATTCTTGACTACGAAGTAAAGCAGATTGGCGGCCTTTTCCTCGACGCTGGGATAGAGCTCCTCGCCGCCGAAGGTTTGATAAACAGCGCCCAGGGAACTTTTGAACCCCTGGTCCTTTTCCAGACCGAACAAACCGCCGAACCCGCTTTTCATGGCCGTGACGATCTCCATGGCCGCCTCGTAGGTCATCATGTATGGCGCCGGGCGAGTGGTCTGCTCGATGGCCAGGGTGCCATGATCAAAACGATCCAGGGTGGTCAGGGCATAGGCATAATCGGTGATGACCTGCAATAGCCCCCTGGCCTCGTCCAGGCCGATGGCCTGATGGGTGATGGTCTGTTCCAACAGGCCGACGGTGCGACGTAAATCGGCCAGCTTTTGCTCCTGTTCTTGAAGCCGCTTTTCGTTGAGGGTGAAACCGCGTACCAGATGCTCCCGTAGCACCCGCGTAGCCCATTGGCGAAATTGGGTGCCTCGTTTGGATTTTACGCGATAACCCACTGAAATAATGACGTCCAGGTTGTAATACTGGACTTGGTAGCTTTTGCCGTCGGCGGCAGTGTGTGCAAATTTTGCACGAACTGACGATTCTTCGAGCTCGCCTTCCTTAAAAACATTGCGCAGATGCTTTGTGATAACCGACCGTTCCCGGCCGAACAATTCAGCCATTTGATCCTGGTTCAGCCAAACCGTTTCCTTTTCAAGGTGAACCTCTATCTGAACCCCATCATCTTCGGTACTGTAAATGATGACATCCATCAGTCCGTCCTCTCATCAAACAACTCCATCTGCCCTTTGGGCGGCGGCGCCTTGGGCAGGTTTTCCACTCTCAGGCTGTAATCGTCGTGGCCCCACTCGCAGCGGGCAAGCACAGCTCTTGGAATTTTCTTTACCGTCAAGTTGGAGCAACGGTCAGCCCGAGCGCGGAAGGCGGTGCAAAGGACCAGGAGCGAGCGATCCGGCCCCACTTCGTCAGAAAGCTGCTGCAGCTGCTCGTGAGTCAGGCTGGCCGTGGTGACATAGATGAAGTCCCGCTCCGTGGAGCGGCCGTGCTGCCAGTAAACCGAATCGCTCGGGCCGTAGGCGAACCCCTCCAGCTTGCAGAGCGCCTCGGCCAGCATGGCGGCATTGTAAGTCTTGTTAATGACCCAGTTGCCCCACTTGTCTTTCTCCAAAAGCGATGGGGCGAGGCGGTAATACCTGAAGCCTCCGCCGCCTTTCCAGTTCACCGCCTTGGTGATGCCGCCGGGGTCCTCGCCGTCGATGACCTTCTTGAGGCGCGGAATGATATGGGTGTGGCAGTGCTCGCCCAACTCCACCATGATCCAGCGTCGGCCCATCTTATGCGCCACGGCGCCGGTGGTGCCGGAACCGGCAAAGGAGTCCAGGACCAGGTCATTTGCGTTGGTCGAAATATGTAAAGCCAATTTTACTAACTCTTCGGGCTTTGGGGTAATGAAGGGTTCAATTTCTGGCAAGAGCTTTCTTAGATGATCTCGTTTTGCAGATTGGTTTGATCCCGCTTCTTCCGCAGTCCACCAAGTCCGAGGAACAACGCCTTCTCTCACCTCAGACAAGTATCTCTTTATTAGTGGCATTCCGTCGCCGTTAGCACCGAAATAGACTCTTCCTTCCTCTCGTGCTTTTTGAAAAGTTTTTTTTGAAAAACGCCAGTAGTTTCCCTTTGGTGGAGTAACAACTCTTCCCGAGGGTAAGGTAATTGCATACAATAAGGAATCACTACCGCTTTTTGCAGTGCCATTGTCTCCTTGAAGCCAAGGCCCGCGAGGGTCACTATCTGGATTTCTATAGCGAGCTATCTGCTCTTTGGTTCTGGGTAGAGGATTCCTTATCTTTCGCCACATTTCTCTATTTTTTACGGTTCTTCTCCAGGTTAGTTGTAGAAAGCCTGATAGATTTTCAGGGTAAAGTACCGCAAATCGTGAAAGCCGTATGCTTTTCGTTTGATGACTTTGATCTTGTTGTTCACCCCTTCCAGTTTGCCGGTGTGGATGGGGTAATCGCAGTGGTTTAGGATACCGTAGCGATGCCGATCCAGCATTTTGGCAAACTTGTTCAGGGCGCGATGGTTCAACGAGCGTGCCAGAGCCAGCCACTCATCCAGAGCCTTACCGGCCCAAGTTCGGCAACGGTAGGACCAGATGTGTTTGAGCTGGTCTTTTAAGATCATCACCGTGTTGATCACCTCGTTGAGAGCCAAGAGCTTTTTGAGTTGGAGCCGGTGTTTCGGCCGGCGCACATTGCGTCGGTTCTTCAGCAGCAGGTACTTGGCCCCTTTAAAAACGTCTTTATTGACCTTGGCTGCTTTGCGGTACTCGCTGATACGAATTTTGTCGATGACACGGCCAAAGCCGGCCACCACATGAAACTGGTCAAAGACGATGTGGGCCTTTGGGAGTTTTTTTTAACGGCATTGATGTACGGAACCCACATGTCCATAACGACGGCTTCAATTGATTTTCGCTGTTTGTTGGTCAGTTGGTTAAAGAATCGTTTCAGGGTGCTGGCCCTTCGGTGTCGGCCGACGTAAACGACCCGGCCGGTCTCGTAGTCCAGCACCACGGTCAGGTAGCTTTGACCCTTGCGGATGGAGATCTCATCGACCGCCAGAATACGAAGCTTGCTAAGATCCGGCTGACCATAGTGGGCTTCCAGATACTGCTTGTCGATGTCTTTGACTGTTTTCCAGTCCAGCTGAAAATGCCGGGCGACATCGGTGACTGTCATCACCTTGCACAACTGATGGATCGCAGCGGCCATCCGTCGGGTCACCCGCAGATAGGGGTGAAACAGTTCCAGATCCTCGATGCTGATGCGCTGGCAGTGGGCGCAAAGCAGTTTGCGGTACTCGCAGCGCAACCAAACCTGGGTGCTGGCGAGGTTCAAATCTCGTACCTCGCGCTGGGTCCAACTGTGAACCGACGTTGAGCCGTTGCCGCATAGATGACAGATCGGCTTAAAGCGCCGGTCGGGAACAATATCAATAAGGGCGCTGGTGGCGGTATCATTCACCGCCTGCTTGACCATTTTGATTCGACGAAAGGGGAAATAAGGTGTTATAGAAATACCGGACATCGCAGGCCTCCTTCTGGGATATGGTTTTTCTTAGCCGATCAACCTATACCCTCGGAGATACCGGATGTCCATTCTGCTTGATATCACACCATATTGCCCCCTTTCGGTTCAACTAACCTGGAGAAGATCCTTTTTTACAAAAAGCAAAACATGATCGTGTGCACTCGAAATATCAGTGTCGTTTCTTCTTCCTTTATCCTTCTCCCAGGCAAAGGTTGCTACGAAATTGGCTCTTCCAAAGATTTCATCACATAAGACTTTAAAATAATGCGCCTCGTTGTCGTCGATGGTGATCCACAGGGAGCCATCGTCCGCCAGCAGCCGCCGGATGATTTCCAGCCGGTCGCGCATCAGGCTCAACCAAATGGAGTGCTCCAACCCGTCGTCGTAATGCTCGAAGGCGCTGCCGGTGTTATAGGGCGGATCGATGAACACACACTTCACCTTTCCCGCGAACTCCTGCTCCAGAGCCTTCAGCGCCAGCAGGTTGTCGCCGAAGATCAGCCGATTGTCGAAAATATCCCCGTCCGTCACCCGATGCTGGGCGTGATATGACTTATTCCATTAAGTTTTCAAGATGGCACTAATCCATGGCCAGTTGGTTAAGCGGCGCATTGCTTCTTTCTTAACAGCCATTTCAGCCAGACCTTTTTCGGCTTGTGTGGTAGCCGCATCAAGAGAATCGAACACACGGTTAGCAAAGTAGTCTCGACGAAGAGTGTTCCATATCTGCTCGGCGGGATTCAGCTCCGGTGAATAGGGCGGCAGCGGCACGAGCGATACGTTCTTTGGCAGCTTGAGTTCTTTGCCTTTATGGGATGAAGCCCCATCCAGTACCATGATGATAAACTCATCGCGGTGGGCCTCGCTAACCTGCGCCAGAAAGATTGACATGTTCTCAGTGTTCATCTTCTCGGCGGTCATGTAGTCCAGGCAGCCATCCCACGGGCTGACCGCGGCATATTCGTAGCGGAACTCCCGGACCAGTGCCAGATTGACTACCGGCCGCTGCGGTGCGGGTGCCCAGCATGCTCGCGGGTCGCTCATTCGTCCAAAGCGAGCCTCATCCTGGAACATCAGGCGAATCGGCAGCCGGTCTATGTTCTGCCGGTTGGCGGCAGCCACCTCTTCGGGCAGTTTTTTTTAAACTCGTCCTGCTTTACCGGATCGCCCTTGGGGTGCTTGGTGTCCGGTTGGACTTTGCGCCAGCCGTGCCGTGCCAACAAGCGATAGGTGGTTGACATCGGAGCATCGTAACCCAACCGTTTGACCAGCGCTGCATGAATGGGAGGAACCGTCAGCACGCCGCCTTCTGAGGCTTTGGCTTCCCATTGGGAAAGAAACTCTTGTTCCTCCTCGATGCTCATGCAGCAGCGGCGACGGCCACCCCATGATCTGGGCGGGGTGTCGTCTTGATTGCGAATACCGTCCCGGTGCCGAAAGACTGTACGACGGCTTGTCCCCAAAATATCAGCCGTCCGATCGGCATCCAGATCAAGTTCAGTTGCCAAGATGACCGACAGCGCCTTGCGAAAATCGGCAACGCTCTTGGTAGTATCGCGCAGTTGCTTGGCACGGGCAATTTCTTCTTCTCGAATTTGAGCTTTTCTCGCCATGGCTCACCTCCATGGCGAGAATATAGCATAGTGTCATCTTGAATGCAAATTGGAATTAGCAGGATCTTCCAGCAGAATGCGCGGTTCCAGCCTCGGCCGGTTTTCCTTGCCGATCCAAACGAGTTCCAGTTTTTGTTTCTGGGCCATTCAGTAATCGTCCCGAAATAGTACCGTCATGCCGGACTTAATCCGGCATCCAGAACTGGTTGAATTCAATGGATTCCGGCTAAAAGCATGCCGGAATGACGGCATAAAGACAATTATGAGACCGTTAATAAGTCTCTGAAGCTTGAATTCCCGATCGGGAATTACCGGTGCAGTATGGTTCTGGTACTGGAAAGCGCGCAGTTCCTCATTGTCGGTCGGACAAAACGATATTCCACTCACAATGCAGTAGCCGGGCTGGGCGCCGCATCCCATACGCGGCCTTCAAGCATGCGGCCGTTGTGTTTCTTACTGCGCTTTTTTCCGTCCGGCCCCCATCCGCCCCACTGTTTGAAAAAGAAGTCCACCCCTTGTTCATCACACTGGCGCTTGATATTCAGTACCCACTCGAGTTTCATCGGCCGGGCTTTAGGTCCGGATTCTCCTCCTACGATAACTCAATCGACTCCGGTCAGGTCGATTTCCCCTAAATCCTCCAATAACGGTTCTGCGGAAACGAACCGGATAGCAGCTGAAACGCTACGCAACGCATCAAAGCGGGGTAGGCCGTGGGCACGGTTCTCCACGGTCACCCCGACCCAGACGTTGCGGGGAGGCTTTTCCAGGCGGAAGAACTCCGCCATGCGTTCGGCGCGCTTGGTTAAAATCTGAAAAGTGTGAATGGAGGCCTGCCGCATGACTGCCATAACTTGCCTTAGATAACTATCGGGAATCCCCTCATGGAACAGATCACTCATGGAATTGACAAAATAGACGGTCGGCTGTTTGCGCCTGATGGGTTCTTCAAGACGCCTGGGAAGAAGCGTGAGTCGGAAACCGTTCTCATAGCCCTTGACTCGCATCGCCTTCAGCCGTCTGGCCATGACCTCGGCATAGCAGTGGGCGCAGCCGGGTGAAACCTTGCTGCAACCTACGGCGGGGTTCCAGGTCTGTTCGGTCCATTCAATAGAAGTCTTGGTGCTCATGATGTCAGCCTGGTCAAACGTTCGCCCTATTGGACGAAAAGAGTTCACGCTGCCTGATGCGAATTTCGCGATGTTCCTGCTTACCTTGGGCGCGCGATCGCTGTTGAATATACTCTATTTTTTCCGATGCTTCCATGAAAACAGAAAGCCCGGATCAAAGCGTTACGTTGCTTCGATCCGGGCTTCTTTTGCATGGACCGGCGAAATTCCGGCATTGCGATGATTGGCTGATACTGGCATCACCGATCAAAACACCTTCCTCCTCATTCGAAAATAAGGCTTCCCAGATGTTCAACCGGATCTCTATTTAGGTATGGCTCTACTTCGAAGCCGCCTCGATCGCCTCCAGGAAGGCCTTCATCATCGCCTCGCCCTCGGCGCCGTGCTTCTCGACGATGATCTTCTTCACCTCCGGCATGGTGACTTCGCGGAACTTGACCAGCTGCTCGGGGGTGAGCGAGTTGACTTTCATGTCCTTGCTGAGGCTCGCCAGACCGCGGTCGGAAGCTTCGATGGCGCGGCTCACTCCGCGGCCGGCCACGATGGCCGATTTGGCGGCGTAGCTGACGACGTTTTTCTCCGCCGGAGTGAGGGCGTTCCAGAACTCCTGGTTGACCACCCACACGTAAGGCGCGAACAGGTGTCCGGAGAGCGTCAGGTACTTCTGGACCTCGTTGAACTTGGCAAAGGAGATGATCGGCACGGGGTTCATCTGCCCGTCGGCCACTCCGGTCTGAAGCGCGGTGTAGACCTCGGTCCAGGCGATGACCGCCGGCTGCCCACCCAGGGCGCTGACCACGGCCTTGTGGGTGTCCAGGCCCATCGTGCGGATCTTCAAGCCCTTCATGTCCTCCGGGCTGGTGATGGGCTTCTTGGAATTGGTGAAGTGAAAAAACCCGCCGGAGTCGCCGAAGCCCAGCACTTTCAGCCCGGTCTTCTGCTCGATGTCGGCCGCGAACTTGGCGCCGAACGGGCCGTCGAAGACGGCGTAGGTCGCGCTGATATTCGGAAACGCAAAAGGCACGTCGATCACACCCATCATCGGATATGCCGAAGCGAACCCGCCCACCGAGTGAATGCCGGACTGAATGACGCCGGACTTCACCTGCGTGACGACGTCGTTGTCCTTGCCCAGCTGGCCGTTGGGGAAGGTCTGCACCTCGATCCCGCCGTTGGTGCCGGCCTCGACGAGGCTCTTGAACACGGTCGCCATGGCGCCGGTGGCGTTGTCGAACGGGTCGTCCTTGTTGAGGTGATGAAGCTTGATGACCTTGGCCGCGTCGGCCGGGGTCGGAATCAGGCCGGTGATGAACAGGGTTGCCGCAATAACCGCGGCTGCGCAAAACAATCTGGAAGATTTCATTTGGACACCTCCTATGGATTTATGGTTTGGCAGGGCAAGGCGCCACGTCTCACACTCGGGCCCACGATACATACCATCCTGCCCTCTGTCCAGCCGCGGCAGCATGCGATAGCGATTATTTCCCCAGCAGCAGCCGCGGCATGAACAGCGTAAACGTCGGCCAGAAGGCAATCAGAAAGAGCACGGCCGTCTCCAGCAGGATGAACGGCCAGAGCTCCTTGGCGATGGCTTCCAGCCGTTCTCCGGTGATGGAACAAATAACGAAAAGGCAGGCGCCCACCGGCGGTGTCATTAAAGAAATATTGAGCGCCAGCACGATCATGACGCCGGCGTGCACCGGATCCATGCCGATCGTCTGGGTGAGCGGGCCGAGCACCGGCGCCAGGATGATCAGGGCCGCGTTGATGTCCATGAACATCCCGATGATCAGCAGCAGGCACAGGATCAAAGCGATCACCACCTGGGGATTGCGGGAGATCGACAGAAAAAGCTTGGCGATGCTCTGGGGGATCTGCATGAAAGTCATCCACCAGCTCAAAATCGACGCCGAGGCGATGATCAGGAACACCACCCCCGTGATGATCGAGGTCCGGATCAAGGTTTGCACGATGGCGTCGAAAGAGAGCGTGCGGTAGACAAAGACTCCCAGGAAAAAGGCATAGGCGACCGCTATGGCCGCAGCTTCGGTCGGAGTGACGATGCCGAAGATGATTCCGCCCAGGATGATGGCGGGCATGAGCAGGGCCAGAAAGCTGGACTTGAAGCTCAGCGCAATCCGCTTCAGGCTGAAGCCCTGATCGCTGATCGGCAGGTTCTTGCGCTTGCCGACCGCCACGATGTAAATCATGCAGACGGCGCAGATCAAGAGCCCCGGCAGAATCCCGGCCGCAAACATGCCGGCGATCGAAACCCCCATCAGCGAGCCGTAGATGATCATCAGGTTGGAGGGCGGGATGGTCGGGCCGATGATGGAACCGGCGACGGTGACGGCGCACGAGAAGGATCGCGTGTAGCCCTGTCTGACCATGGCCGGGACCAGGGTGTTGCCGAAGGCGGCGGTGTCGGACACGGCCGCACCGGTCATGCCGGCGAAGATGACCGAGGCCACCATGTTCGTGTGGGCCAGGCCGCCGCGCATATAGCCGACCAGGGAGTCCGCAAAATCCACAATTTTATTCGTGATGCCGGTGCGGTTCATGATTTCGCCGGCCATGATGAAAAACGGCATGGCCATGAAGGTGAAAAGGTCCAGTCCCTCGAAGAACCGCTTGGGCGCCATGGCCAAGAAATTCTGGCCGCCCACCTGCACCAGCCCGGCCACGCCGGCCACCCCCAGGACGTAGCCGATCGGCAGGCCGACCAGCATCAGGCCGAAAAAGATGATGGCGACGATGGTCATGGGGCCTTCACCTCCGCTTGCGGCGCAAAATCGCGCAGCATGGTCACGATCAGCTGGGCGGAGGTCAGCGCGCCGCATATGGGCACCGATGCGAACGGCACCACCATGTTCATCCCGAAGATGGTGGCGTACTGGGTCTTGCCGCTCGCCGCCATGCCGATGCCGTAGATCGTCAGAAAAAGGAAGAACGCGAGCCCGATGATGTCTAGCACCAGGCGAAGATAACGGCGTTGAGCGGCCGGCAATGCGTTGTGGATGAGCTCCAGCCCGATGTGCTCGCGGCGGTAGGCGCCGACCGGGACGGCCATCAGCGCCGCCCAGATCATGATGTAACGCGACAGCTCCTCGCCCCACGTAAATCCAAGCCTCAGCGCATAACGCTGGAAGACCTCGAACCAGATCACCATGACCAGCGCCGCCATGAGCAAGGCGCAGAAGCGCTCGACGACCCAGTTCAACCGGCCGCCGAAAGCGTCCAATCGGGTGATGGCATCTCTGTGCATTATCTTAACCTCGATGAAAGTCTCAAACTGGGATTTAAATTGATTCCTATTCCGAAAATTTGTTACTTGTGCGCGAATGCCTGCAAAATGTCAATAAGCTTTCGACTCGAAGGGGGGCCTTGATGCAGCCGAATTTCCTCACCTGTCCATCCTGCCGGAAAGCGTACTCCACTGAATCGGGCATCTTCGGCTGCCCGGGCAGCCGTCCTGGAGAGGAGCACATCCTGCACAGGATGCCGGCCTCCGACGCCCACGAGATCACCCGCATCCGAACGGCTTGGACAAATGGGACCAAGCGCACCTTCGACCTGTTTCACCCGCTCCTTTCGGGCTGCGGCCTGATCGGCTACGACCGTTATCGTCGGATCTTGGAGGCGATGACGGAGCGCCTTCTACGTTTGGAAGGTCGGGATTTTGATGTTACGCCGATTACGGGGGAAACCGGTCTGGGTTCCTGTCTCGGCCGGAGCGGCCGCCTGTGGGTGAAGAATGAAACCGGCAACGTGACCGGATCCCACAAGGGCCGGCACCTGATGGGAACGCTGCTGTACTTGGAAGCGCTAAGAGAGCTCAAGGGTGAAACGGCGAAGCAGACCCTGGCCATTTACAGCTGCGGCAACGCCGCCTTAGGGGCTTCTGCGGTGGCCCGGGCCGGCGGTTATGAACTGCACGCGTTTGTTCCGGAGGATGTCGAG
The DNA here is from genome assembly GCA_963700055.1 of uncultured delta proteobacterium. Taxonomy (GTDB): domain Bacteria; phylum Desulfobacterota; class Desulfobacteria; order Desulfobacterales; family SpSt-501; genus SpSt-501. The sequence continues at coordinate 181,275 of CAVOWH010000008.1, forward strand.
CCCACGGTGGCCGCCATGCTGGCGGAGCGGGGCACGCTCGTGGAAAGAATCCCCCGTGCGAGCACCGGGGAAGGCGACCCGTGCTATCTTGCTTTTCGAAACGCGCTGAATCAAAACGGCTGGGTTCCCTTTGCCTGCACCGGCAACGACAACTGGTCGAACATCGAGGGCGGGTCCACCCTGGGCTGGGAGCTTGTGATGCAACTGCTCGATCGCTCGGAGAGGCTTGACAATGTTGTGATACAGGTGGGCGGCGGCGCCTTGGCGCGCGCGGTCGCGCAGGCTTTCGAAGAAGCGCTTCAGCTGGGGTTCATCGACGCGTTGCCGCGCATCTACGTCTGCCAGCCCGAAGGCGGCTTTCCGTTCGTGCGCGCTTATCTGCTGGCCTTGGCCGAAATCGCCGGCCGCAGTGGACATTCCTTCGACCTGAGCTACGATCGCGACGCCGACCCCGAGGAGCAGCTGCAGCGAACGGCGGCCTTCGCAGCCGCCTGTGCCGATCAGATTCGAGAGGCCGCCGCTTTTATTGCGCGCAACTTCGATGCGCCGGTGGTGCAGTCGGTTTTGAACGATATGGCCGGCAAGCCCGGCCATTTCATGTGGCCCTGGGACGGCGCCGCGCCGCACAGCCTGGCCCACGGAATACTCGACGACGTCACCTACGACTGGTATTTTCTGCTGCGCGCCGTTCTACGCTCGGGCGGCCGGGCTGAAATACTATCCGAGGAAACCATCCGCGGCGCATACGAGAAAGCGCATCTCCACACCGGTATTCCCGTCTGCCCGACGGGTGCTTCCGGCCTGGCAGGGCTGATCCAGTTGACCGATTCCGGAGCCATCGACAGGGGCGAATCGGCAGGGCTCTTTTTCACTGGGTTTGACCGGGCAAGAACCCAATGATAATGAAAAGTTTATATTTTCGGTTCAGGTGGTTAGGCTGAAGGCTGAAGGGCAATAAGGATCATCCATGACACCCAAACGACTCATCACCGGCCCCACCTTTGCGGAGATGCTGGACCCATCAAAGATTCGCAAAGATCTGCGCGAGAAGGCGTTGGCGATTAAAGCCAGGGACCCGCTCGACCCCATCAATCTGTACAACATTTCCTGGAAGGACGGCTCCGGCCGGATTTACCACGAAGTCCTGCCCCGGGAGCTGACCGGGGTGGACACGCCCATCGTGGTCCTCTACGGCAAGGACTTCCCCACCGGCAGCCACAAGGTGGGCGCCACCTACTCGGTCCTGATCGAGAAGGCCATCAGCGGGTCCGTGGACCCGGCGCGCCACACCATCGTCTGGCCGTCCACCGGCAACTACGGCATCGGCGGCGCCTGGGTGGGCTGCCGCATGCAGTTCGACTCGGTCGTGATCCTGCCCGAGGAGATGAGTAAGGAGCGCTTCGAGATCGTGCGCGGCTACGGCGCCCGGCTGGAGCTGACGCCCGGCTGCGAAAGCAACGTGAAGGAGATCTACGACAAGTGCCATGCGCTGAGGCAGGCCGCGCCCGAGCGCATCCGCGTCATGAACCAGTTTGAAGAATTCGCCAACTACCGCTTCCATTATTATGTCACGGGCAACACCATCATCGAGCTGGCCAAAGTGTTAGAGGCACAGGGCATCGGCAAGGGCATGGTTTCGGCGTATGTTTCCGCCATGGGCTCGGCCGGCACGATCGCGGCCGGCGACCGGCTCAAGCAGCAGTGGCCCGGCCGGCATCGGATCGTGGGACTCGAGCCGATCCAGTGCCCGACGCTCTACTGGAACGGCTACGGCGGCCACGACATCCAGGGCATCGGCGACAAGCATGTCACCTGGATCCACAACGTCATGAACATGGATGCGGTCATGTGCATCGACGACATCGAAAGCAAGCTTGGGTTGCAGCTGCTGACCGAGGAACCCGGCTGGGAGGTGCTCACCCGCAAATACGGCGTGGCCGAGGAGAAGGTAAGAAGGCTCGCCGGGATTTTCGGCATCTCCGGCGTCTGCAATGTGCTCGGGGCCATCAAGACCGCCAAGTTCTACGGCATGGGCAAGGACGACTTGATCGTCACCGTCTGCACCGATGCCATCGACCGCTACCACTCGGTCATGGCCGGCCTGACCGAGTGCTACGGGCCGATGGATGCAGCCGCCGCCGAGGTGCGCCTGGTCGGCATCTTCCACCGCCAGAAGCTGGACTGGATCGACGAGGGCACCTGCCGCAACCGCAACCAGTGGCACAACCTCAAGTACTTCACCTGGGTGGAGCAGCAGGGCAAGACCGTCGCAGAGCTGAACGCCCAGCGCGATCAGGCCTATTGGGAGGCGCAGCAGGACGAGGTGGCGAAAGTCGACCGGTTGATCGATGAATACCGAGCCAGCTAAGAAACCGGCGCCTCAAGCCGTGATCCGGCGTTGCGCGGCCTTTTGTGATTGCTCACATACCGGACAGTATGCTGCGCATCCCAAAACGCCGCGCGCCTTGGCTGACGGCCTGATGCTTGGTTTAAAAAACTGCCTCGGCATATACAACCCCTTCTGATTGTTTGAGGAACTCGATATGAAAGACGCCGAACAGATCCTGGAGTTGTCCCGCACCTACCGCGACGATACCGCCTCCAACCTGTCCGGACTCGTCAAGATCAAGTCTCCAAGTCTGGGAGAGAAAGCGGTTGCGCAAAAACTTTTCGAGCAAATGCAGGCCGCCAGCTTCGACGAGGTCAACATCGACGGGCTCGGCAACGTGATCGGCCGCATCGGAAACGGCAAACGCATCCTGGCGTTCGACGGCCATATCGACACTGTGGAGGTCGGCAACGCTGCCAACTGGAGCTTCAATCCTTTTAGCGGGGAGATCCGCGACGGGTTCGTGCACGGCCGCGGGGCCGCCGACCAGAAGGGCGGCGTCGCCTCCATGGTGACCGCCGGCCGCATTCTCAAGGAACTGGGCTTCGACCGGGACGTCACGCTGTACTTTGTGGGCAGCGTCATCGAGGAGGACTGCGACGGCCTGTGCTGGAAGTACATCATCGAGGAAGACGGAATCCGGCCGGAGGTGGTCGTGAGCACCGAGCCCACCGACGGCGGACTCTACCGCGGCCAGCGCGGCCGAATGGAGATCGAGGTCGAATTCAAGGGGGTTTCCTCCCACGGCTCGGCGCCGGAGCGCGGCCGGAATGCCATCTACATGGCCTCTCGCGCCTGCCTGGCCGCTGAGCAGCTCAACGAACGGCTGCCCGCCGATGACTTCCTCGGAAAAGGCTCCATCGCGCTCAGCCAGTTTGTTTCCGGCAGCCCGTCGCTATGCGCCGTGGCGGACTACGCCCGCATCCACCTGGACCGCCGGCTGACCTGGGGCGAGACCAAGGAGTCGGCCGTCAAAGAAATCGAGGCGCTGGTCAAGGGTGAGGATGCCAGGGTCTTCGTGCCAAATTACGAGGAAACCGCTTACACCGGCCGGCGCTACGGCATGGAAAAATACTACCCGACCTGGAAGTGGCCGGAAGACCACGCGGCCGTCCAGGCCGGTGCCCGAGCCTACCGGGCGCTTTTCGGCCGGCCGCCCCGGATCGGCAAGTGGACGTTCTCGACCAATGCTGTCACCATCTCCGGCATGTACGGAATTCCGGCCATCGGGTTCGGACCGGGAGCCGAAGCCATGGCCCACGCTCCCGACGAGAAAACCCCGGTCGAGGATCTCGTCAACGCCGCGGCCTTTTACGCGCTTTACGCCTGGACCGCTTAACGGCCCAGCACATGGAGGATGGGGCAGCCTTTAATTACGTGAAGGAGGAGCGATGGGCAATTTTCAAGCCCTGCTGAAGGGAATCGGTTCGCTTTCGGGCAATCTCTACCATAAGGACTTTCTGCTGACCTGGGAGAAATCTGTTGATGAGTTGAGAACAATCGTGGCCGTAGCCGATATACTGCGCTGGCTGCGCCGCGAAAACATCTCCACCCGCTGCTTCGACTCAGGCCTCGCGGTGAGTATTTTCCGCGACCAGTCGACCCGCACGCGCTTTTCGTATTTCTCGGCGGCCAACCTGCTGGGACTGGGCGTTCAGGATCTGGACGAGGGCCGCTCCCAGATCGCCCACGGCGAGACCGTGCGCGAGACGGCCAACATGATCGGCTTTTTCACCGAGTTCATCGGCATCCGCGACGATATCTTCCTGGGCGCAGGCCACGCCTACATGCAGGAAGTGGCCGCCGCGGTGGAGGACGGGTTTCAGGCCGGCGTCCTGGAGCAGCGGCCGTACCTCGTCAACCTGCAGAGCGACATCGACCACCCCACCCAGAGCATGGCCGACCTGATGCAGCTCAAAAACCATTTCGGCTCGCTCGAAACCCTGCGGGGCAAGAAAATCGCCATGACCTGGGCCTATTCGCCCAGCTATGGCAAGCCTCTGTCCGTGCCCCAGGGGGTGATCGGACTGATGCCGCGCTTCGGCATGGAGGTGGTGCTGGCCCACCCCGAAGGCTATCAGCTGATACCCGAGGTGGTCGAAAAGGCTGGGGCCTTCGCCAGGGAAAGCGGCGGCAGCTTCCAGGTCGTGAACTCCATGGACGAAGCATTCGACGGGGCCGACGTGGTCTACCCCAAGAGCTGGGCGCCCTACCACGTGATGGAAAAACGCACCGAGCTTCTGCGCAGGAACGACACGGCCGGCCTAAAAGAGCTCGAGAAGGACTGCCTGGCCAACAACGCCCGGTTCAAGGATTGGGAGTGCAACGAGGCCAAAATGAAACTCACGCGCAGCGGCATGGCGCTTTACATGCACTGCCTGCCGGCGGACATTTCCGGGGTCTCCTGCGCGGCGGGCGAGGTCGCGGCCGGCGTCTTCGAGCGTTACCGCATCCCGACTTACATCCAGGCCGGCTTCAAGCCTTACGTCATCGCCGCCGTCATGCTGACCAGCCGCTTCGAGGACCCGGTCAAGGTGCTGAGGGCGATGAAGCGCCGGGCATCCAGGCGCATTGGCTTCTGATGCCATCTGTGAGAGATTGAGCTTAATTTTGAGGATGCAGGGTTCAGGGTTCGGGGTTCAGGAAAGGAGCAGTTCCCGAATCCCGAACCTTGCTGGACTGAACCCTGAACCCCGAACCCTTTAGCCTCTTTGGTTGACCATGAAAATCTACCAGGTCGACGCTTTCACCGACAAACCGTTTACGGGCAATCCGGCCGGGGTGTGCGTGCTGCCCTGCCCGAAAGACGATGCCTGGATGCAGAACGTGGCGGCCGAGATGAATCTCTCGGAGACGGCCTTCCAGCTGAGGGAGGGTGACGGCTTTCGGCTGCGCTGGTTCACGCCGGCCGTCGAGGTTGAGCTCTGCGGCCCGACTTCACCCGCCTGAAGTCCCTGCCGGTGCGCGGCATCATGGTGACCAGCCGCGCCTCCACTCCCGGCTTCGACTTTGTTTCACGCTTTTTTGGGCCGGCCGTCGGCATCGACGAGGACCCGGTGACCGGCTCGGCCCACTGCTGCCTCGGGCCCTACTGGAGCAAACGCTTGGGAAAACCCGAGATGCTCGCCTACCAAGCTTCGGCACGCGGCGGCGTGGTCGGAGTGACCGTCGTGGGGGACCGAGTGCGCTTGTGCGGCCGCGCAGTCACCGTAATGGTGGCGGAGCTGGTGGTTGCATGAGAATTCAAGCTCCTTTAAGCTAAATGCTCTATCACTCGACAGGAGGTCCATTATGGGTAACGGCAAGAACCTATCCTCAAGAATTGATCCTATCTTTAAACTGAAAACACCGATTCTCTTTGCTCACCGCGGCGGCGTATTGGAGGTACCCGAAAGTACGGCCAAAGCCTTCCAGTACGCTTTAGATGTAGCCAAAGCGGACGTTTTGGAGCTGGACGTCCAGCTGACCCGCGATGGCCGGTTCGTGGTATGGCACGGACCGGATCTGAACAATGTGCGCATCGAAGGAATAGACGACCGGCCCGCCAAGAGAGATAAAGATCGCAGAAAGATCTACGATTACGATTGGGCCGAGCTGGATGGCAGGGCCTGGGTAGCCGACCCCGCGGTGAAGAGTCTTGACGAAAACCAGATCGACCTGTCCGGTGTCCCGAAGGAGGCAGCCCGCTGCCTGTTGCTTTTCGATGTTTTCTTGAAGCGGTTTGCCGTCACGCCTCTCAACATCGAGCTGAAGGAATCTTTCAGCCGGCATATCAATGACGGCGACCGCAAGGGGCTGAAAGACAACATCCGGGCGTTTTCCGACATCCTCAAGGGCGACCCGGGCAACCGGGTCAAGGTGGTGGTGAGCGCGGTTGGCGAATTGATAGATGAATTCCGGAAGCAGAACGGCGAACAGTATCCCACGGGCCTTTCCACCAAGGAGCAGCTCCTTCTGCATGTGCTCGGCATGAAAATGAAGAACCGCGCCTTGGAGACCGTACACAGCCGCCTGTTTACCACTCCGAAAATCATCCGCCAGGTTCGGGAAGGCGGCGGCGCGACATTTGTTTTCCTGACCGAATTCGGAATGCTGTTTCCCGCCCTCGACGAGCACGAGCCCTCCGAGAAGGATATCTTCGAAATTTTGGATCGAGGGGTGGACGGCATCATGACGGACCGGCCCAAGAGCGTACGCGACCTCATGGATCGGTGGATCGCCGCACACTGAGACCGATCATCGCGCGCGAAAAATCTAATTCATAAAACCGTAGTCCGGATTTCCGGCCTGCGTCGGGACGCCGGCGACGTCGAAAAAGTCTTTGACCATGAAGTCGAAGCCCGCCGGCGGCCCCTGGCCCGTTGCGATGGTCCCGGGCTCCAGGCGGAGCGCGATCGGGTGATGATCACCCGACACGATGGAAGTCTCCATCCTCCCCCGGCACCAGGCAGGGTATCGGCAGCGGGTCGGGGTCAGCGGCCGGCCGCACCGATGAAACACCCACCACCCCCGCCGCCCCCTCCGCCGTCGGGTGGGACCGGGTCCGGCGCCGCCGCTTCGGAGATTCGAAATAGGGCCCCCGGGCTCGGAGCAAAGCTGGCGGCGTAAAGCTCTCCGTCTTCGTCTTCGCCGAAGGCTGTAATCTGGAGCGCCGTGGCGAGCAACTGGGCGGCCGTCCACACCCCTTGCGCATTCGGCATCGCACCCCAGATGCGGCCCGAGCAGAAGTCTCCGTAAAAGTACCATCCCGCCATTCCGGGGCTTTGCAGTCCCCTGTATCGATAGCCGCCCGTGACTGAGCAGCCGAGGCTGTGGTCGTATTCCAGAATGGGCAATGCGAGCGAGCCGTCGTTGCAGTTGGACCCAGGGTTGAAGCAGCTGCTGCCTTCCATCAACCGCCATCCGTAGTTCTCTCCGCCTGTGCTGGCTGCCGCCTGGAAATTCACTTCCTCAAGATTGTTTTGACCGACGTCGGCGATGAAGAGGTCTCCAGTCTGCCGGTCGAAGCTGAAGCGCCAAGGATTGCGCAAGCCGTAGGCCCAGATTTCGTCGCTGGCATTTGGATCGGTCAGGAATGGATTGTCGGGTGGAATCCTATAGGGCTGAGTGTTGTCGACATCGATCCGCAAAATCTTGCCCAGCAGCGACCTGAGGTTTTGAGCATTGTTGGACGGATCCCCGCCAGAGCCGCCGTCCCCCATTCCGATATAGAGATAGCCATCGGGCCCGAACAGCAGCTGCCCGCCGTTGTGGTTCGGGAAGGGTTGGGGAATGGTGAGCAGGATGGTCGCCGAGGACGGGTCGGCCGAGTTCGGGTTTACGGAGACCCTGTAACGTGCGATCACTGTATCGCCGTTCACATCAGTGTAGTTGACGTAGAAAAACCCGTTGGCGGCATAATTGGGATGAAACGCCACGCTCAGAAGCCCCTGCTCGCCGCCAGCGGTAACCAGCGCGCTGATATCCAAAAAGGGAGCGGGCAGGACCTGCTGTCCATCGTAAAGGATGATTGTACCGGCCTGGAGAGCGATGAACAGCCGGCCCGAGCCGTCCCCGGCATGGGTGATGGCGACGGGGTTGGCGATGCCGGTGAGGATGGGAGTGGCTTGGAGGGCAGGCTGGGCATTTGAGTTCATGGGGCTTGAGATGGCCATTATACAGAGACTGAAGACCACCGCAACGAACATAGAGTGACAAGGGCGTCTCACGGGATAGCTGACCGAACGCATCGGGACACCTCCTTTGCCATGCTACGGTAGGTATCCCTCAAATCAATGTCAAACCGACCGGGCGTTCGGAGGGTTGATGGGTCACTTTTTCATCAGGTGGCCCACCGCCTGCTCCAGGCCGTCGATGGTGAGCTCGAACATGGGGAAAAGCTGGCGGATGGCGGTGATGGTGCGGGTGTAGCCCCAGGTTTCGGCAGGCTTCGGATTGAGCCAAACGCTGCGCGGGAAGGTCTGGGCCAGAAACTGCAGGCATTCGATGCTGGGCCGGCCGCTGCGCTCCTCGGCGTAGATCGAGCCGTCGGTCGCCAGGAGCTCATAGGGTGCCATGCTCGCGTCGCCCACGATGACCAGGCGGGTCGAGGGGTCGAGCCGCGCGAATCCCGCAATGCGCTGGGCCTTGCGGTAGCGCGCGGGATCGCCCCAGAGGGTGTCGTAGATGGTGTTGTGGAAGAAAAAGGTCTTGAGGTCCTTGAACTGGGCCCGGGCGTAGTCGAAGACCGTCTGGACCACCGGGATATAAGGGTCCATCGACCAGCCGCCGTTGTCGATGGCGAGGATCACCTTGAGCTTGTCTTTGAGGTCCCGGTCGAAGACGAGTTCGATTTCCCCCGCGTTCTTGGTGGTCTGGTAAATGGTTTTTTCGACATTGAGCCGGTCCTTGGGCCCGGCCGGCGCCATGTGCCGCAACCGCTTCAACGCTTCACCCACCAGGGCCTGGGTCAGCGGCCCGTCTTGGGAGTAGTCCTTGTAGCGGCGCTCCAGGGCCACCTTCACCGCCGACTTGTTGCCGGAGCCCCCGCCCACCCGCATACCGCCGGGATGGTACCCGGAGTGCCCCACCGGCGAGAAGCCGCCGGTGCCGATCCACTTGCCGCCGCCGTGGTGGGCCTCGGCCTGCTCCTTCAGGCGCTCCTTGAAGTATTCGAGCAGCTGCTCGGGGGTCAGCTTCTTCAAAGCCTGCTCGTCCATCCCCAAGAGCCGCGACAATTCCTGCGGCTTCTGCAGCCAGAATTCCAGCATCGAGCGCGCCAGCTCGTCCAACTCGATGCCTTTGACGTCGGGCATGTCCGCACCCTGAAAGTGATGCGCGAATACCTGATCGAAGAGATCGAAATAGCGCTCGCTCTTGACCAGGATGGACCGCGACGCCGTGTAGAAATCCTCAAGCGAGCCGACCAGCCCCATCGACAACGCCCGATGCAGCGTCAGAAACGCAGTGGGGCTGACCTGAAGCCCCACGTCCCGCAGCCTATAGAAGAAGTCGATGAACATGTGCTTAGGATAAAAAGAAGGTTCAGCGGTTCATTGGTTCAACGGTGGGGCTTTCCCGGTTTTCGTGCTTTTCCAACCGTGAACCGTGAACCGCTTAACCGTGAACCTCATTCATTAACGGCCCTATGCCCTATGCTCGATAGCGCTTTCCGTTGAAAACGTCGCGCGCCCTTTGGTAGTCCTGGCTTTTTTTGAAAAGGATCCCGAGGTAGGGCGGCTCGCCTTTGCCGATCTGCGCCGGCTTGCAGTCCGGGTCGGCCTTGAGCGCGCGGATCCAGTTGATCAGCTCGCGGGTGGCCGGCCGCTTTTCGACACCGTCGATCTGCCGCATGCGGTAGAACGCCGTGATGCTGTTCTCCAGCAGGTCTTTATCGAGGGCGGGAAAATGCACGCGCAGGATGCGCCGCATCATGTCGGCATCCGGGAATGCGATGTGGTGGAAATTGCATCTGCCCAGGAAGGGGTCGGACAGGTCCTTCTTGGCGTTGCTTGTGATGACGATCACCGGCCGGTGCCGGGCGCTGACGGTCTTGTCGATCTCGATGATGTCGAACTCCATCTGGTCGAGCACGTCCAGCATGTCGTCCTGGAAGTCGGTGTCGGCCTTGTCGATTTCGTCGATCAACAGCACCGTGCGGGCCTGGGCGGTGAAGGCCTGGCCGATCTTGCCCATACGGATGTAATCCTCGATCCGGCTTACATCGCGCTGGGAGTCGCCGAAGCGGCTGTCGTTGAGCCGCGTGAGGGTGTCGTACTGGTACAACGCCTCCACCAGCTTCATGCTTGATTTTACGTTGAGCACGATCAACGGCATGCCAAGGGCTTCGGCAATGGCGTATGCTAGCATCGTCTTGCCGGTGCCCGGCTCCCCTTTGAGCAGGAGCGGCATCTCCAGCGCCATGGATATGTTAACGATCTTGGCCAGTTCGTCGTCCAACACGTAGCGGGAAGCCCCGGCAAAGCGATTGGATGTTTCCTGTTTGCTCATGACACCTCTATGAATGCACAATGGTGTGTTCGAACGGTCGATGACAAAAAACATAGAGCAAGAAACGCTTGCCCTATGCTCCCCGCCCTATGCCCTATGCTCTTTCCTGATTCTATCTGAAAGCTCGCGGGTCAGCCGCAGAGCCTTCATCGCAAGCTCCACGCTCAGGGTCCCCATGCCGCAGGCCGGTGTGATCAGGGCCTGCGCCATCAGGCGTTTGCGGTCGATCCCGAGCGCCGCCACCTGAGCGGATTTCGCCGTCCACTGCGCGAACAGAGATTCGCACGTCTCACGCTCGAGGTCCTCCGGGCTGAGGGTCGGCACCAGGCCCCAGGCGATCAGGCCGCCGCGGTCAAGAAAGCGCCGGATCGCCTCCCGGTAAATGACGAATTGATCGAAGAAGGCGTAGGCGTCGAAGCTTAGCACATCGGCCGCCGAGTCCAGGACCAGCGTCCAATCGGCGTTGGCGCAAATATGCACGCCGGCCAGACCGCCTTCCAGATGGACGGCGTCGATCATGGCGCCCAGGCCCTGGCAGATGTCCTCCCGGTTCAGGCCGATGTAAATCGAAGAGCCGAAGCTGGTGATCGCCGGATCGTCGATGAAAAGCAGCACCGGCCGGCCGAGGGTCGATAGGCGCCGGACCTGCCAGCGCGCCCGCAGGGCGAGCAGCCGGACGGAAGCATCCCGCAGCTGGAGGTCGTAAAAGATCGCCTTGCCGTGCCGGTCGCAAAGGCTGGTGCCGAAGGTTACAGGCCCGATGATCTGCCCTTTCACCGCCACGGGCGGCGGGGTCCGCCCCGTCGCCTGGGTGATTAACTCAAAAAAGCCCCCGGCCGCATCCGGGGACATGCCAAACCGCGAGCGGTCGAGCTCCGCCGCCTCATCCTGAAGCGCCAGGGCCTCCTCGTAAAAGCTCAGCAGGCTTTTTTCAAAATCGGGACCCGCCGCATCGATAAACGCACGGCCGCCCTCCTCGGCCAGCCCCGGCATGCCCGCGGCGAACTGGCGGGTAATGCTCTCGCCAGGCACCTTGGACAACTGGACCCAGAGCGGAACCTCGGGCGTGTGCTCCCACACCAGCCGGGCCGCCTGAACGTAATCCGTGAGGGGCAGGCTGCCGATCAGACAGGGCAAGCAGTTTCCCTCGAAACGCGTCGTCATCATGGGCTACTTCGTCCCGAAAATCTTGTCGCCGGCATCCCCCAGACCCGGCAGGATGTAACCGACCTCATTGAGTTTCTCGTCCACCGCGGCCACGTAAAGGTCCACGTCGGGGTGGGCGGTCTCCACGCGCCGAATGCCCTCGGGAGCGGCCACCATGAAAATCCCCCTGATCTGAGGGCAGCCGGATTCCTTGAGCAGATCGATGGCCGCCACCGTCGAGCCCCCGGTCGCAAGCATCGGGTCCAGGATGAGGGCGACTCGCATCTCCATGGACTTGGCCAGCTTGACGTAGTAGCGCACCGGCGCAAGGGTTTCCTCGTTGCGGTAAAGCCCCACGATGCTGACCTTGGCCGACGGGATGAGGTTGAGCACCCCCGGCATCATGCCGAGTCCGGCCCGCAGGATCGGCACCACCGTGATTTTCTTGCCCTTGATTTTTTCCACCTCGACGGGACCAGCCCATCCCTGGATCGTCTCCCTTTCGGTCTCCAGATCCTTGGTTGCTTCGTAGGTCAGCAAGGTAGCGATTTCTGAGGCAAGCTCCCGAAAATCCTTGGTCGTCACCTCGCTCTCGCGGGCCAGGGCGATTTTGTGCCGGATCAGGGGATGTCGCACGATGTGCACGGGCATGGCGGTCTCCTTTCTCCTAAGCCATCGAAGCGCGCAATTGCGTTGCTATAGTCGAATCACGGAAATGTGTCAATCATTGCGGCGCTAAGCGCCGCCGGGCGCGAATTGACAGCCCATCGGGCCGATGCTATATAGGGGTGTCCATTGGGCTTCAACCGGTGCCGGAAGATACCCCCATTTTGAACGAGGTGCCCCGTGGCCGACATCATCTCCCTTGACGACAAGCTGGAAACTTCGCGGGAGCAAAAAGCGTCTTTGCGCCGCAGGCAAAAGGCAGTGGCGGTCCGCCGCGTGGTTCAATGCACGAGTTGCTCCTTCAAATGCGAAAAATGCGGGACTCAAATCGAGCCGCGGACCAGCACGACCGAGGGCCGCCTGAAGCTGCCCTACCAGTTCTGCGAAGCCTGTGAAGACGAATACGTGGACTATATTGAGCGGCTTCAGGGCCGCGGCGACGCGGATTGCTATTGGCACAACGATGCCTGGATAGACTCCTGGCGGAAATGGATCGACTACCAGGGCAGTGTCGATCGCTACGTGAAATCCAAAGAATTCTTGAGGCTGCTTCAGGAATTCAAGCAGCCAAGCCCTGAGACATAGGAGGCCGTATGTTTGGAATCGGCATGCCCGAACTTATCATCATCCTTGTGATCATCCTCATCATTTTCGGTGCCGGCAAGCTTCCGGAAATCGGCTCCGGAATCGGCAAAGCCATCAAGAACTTCAAGGGTGCTTCTGAGGAAGATGAGAAAGAGAAGAAGGGGCCGCAAAAAATAGAGGAAGACAAAAAGAGCTGAGCCCGGTGCGTTCCGCTCAGAAACCCTTTTTTCTGATTCCCCCCAAACCACAAGAAAAGGCAGCCGGAAAAAACCGGCTGCCTTTTCTTGTGCGCCATTTTTTTACAATCTTAAATAAGGTAAGCCCTAGAACGGAATATCGTCATCCGCAGGAGGCGCCCCCTGGCCTCCGGGCGATTCCCGTGGCGCTGCGCCGCCGGGGCGTCCGCCCCCAGACTCCCGCGACCCCAGGAACTGAACATCCGAAGCGACGATCTCCGTGGAATAGCGTTTCACCCCGTCCTTGTCATCATAGGAGCTGGTCTGAAGCCGGCCCTCCACATAAACCTGGCGGCCCTTGGCCAGATATTCGCCGCAGATCTCACCCAGCTTGCCCCAGGCGGTAATGCGATGCCATTCGGTGCGCTCCTTCTTCTCACCCGAGGTTTTGTCTTTCCATTCCTCGGATGTGGCGACACTGAATTTGGCGACGGCAGCGCCGCTCGGGGTGTAACGGACCTCCGGGTCGTTCCCCAGACGGCCGATGATGATGACCTTGTTGATGCCGGCCATAGCTCCTCCTCGTTCAACTCGTTGTTTGGGTATTCAGGTCTTTGGGTGTTTGGTAGAAGAACAAGATGCCCAAACACCGCAACACCGCATACCCAAATCACCCCCTAAAGTCAATGCGAGGAGCGCCTCGCCCGGCACGCCCCTTTGCGGCCCATGCGACGGACGATGCGCTCTCGTATAACCGACAAATGCCGAAGCGCTTTGCCCGGACCGGTTTCGACCGCGGCAAGCGCCCCGTGGGGGCACATCTCCACACAGCAATAGCAGCGAATGCAGCGATCGTAGTCGAAGCCGATGGCCTCGGCGTAGGCCGTGATGGCCCCGGCCGGACAGTGACGCCAGCACTCACCGCACATCCGGCATTTGATGGCTTCGACCTCCGGCCGCTGGATGAAGTGCTTGCGAATGAGGGGCTCCATCCTCCGGGGTCCGAAGGTCAGGGGACCCAGAACCGGCAGCTTGAAATCCCTCACCGGCTGGAAATCCCCGCTGATGGTGACTTCGCGGGGCGCCAGGCCCAGCTCCGCCGCCGCTCGGTGCGTCGGCAGCTCGTCTGCCGGAACCTGCAGCAGGCGGCAGACCGCCATGTCCACTGCCGGGGCGCTGGCGCCCGCCACCAGCACCCCCAGCCGTCTCGGCGTGCCGCTTCTCCCCGGGCCCTGGCCTTCCATGCCCAGAATACCGTCCACTAAAGTGACGGCGGGATTGACCGCCCGATAGATCTGCACGAGCAACCGTGCGAACAGGTGCCGGTTGACCCCGCTGCGCATGTGCCACTGCACCTTGGTCAGGCCGACGACGCAGCCGAAAAGGTTTTTCACTCCTAACGTCAGCATCATCATGGCATGGGTCTTCAATTTAGGCAGGTTGATGACCGCATCCGCCTCCACCGCCTCCCGGGCGATGGCGATCCTTCCGAACGGTTCGCCGATGTCCACCAAAACCGATTCCTTGAATGGCCGCAGCTTGACATCAAGGCCGTTGAGCGCCTGCGAATAGCCGCCCTCGCGCAGCAGCCGTTCGAAAGTACCCATTCCCGGGCTGTCCGCCACCAGCGGCAATGCCCCGCGCTGAAGCACATATTCAACCACCGCCCGCAGGACCATGGGATGAGTGGTCACCGCCCGTTCGGGCTTGGCCGGGGCAAGAAAATTGGGTTTGATGAGAACCTTCGCTCCGGGTGCTATCCCCACCGGTCCAAGGCGGTCGAGCACCTCGGAGACACTCGCCTTCAGAGCGCTGTCGTCATATTCCGCCGGGAGAAGAACAACCGTGGCCATGTTCAACCGTCCGCGTCCAATTTTGGCTATGCGCTTTGCCTTGATCCTTGAACGCTTTTCACTTACAGTAACTTGACACTTAGCACAAATCCCGGCGACCTGCCGAGGGACATCCAACATGATCCAGCCTCTTGAAAAACGCGTCAAGCGCCAGGTCATCGGCAAGGCCCACGATTTCTTCGCGGTGACGGCGCCGGGTGTCGAAGCGCTTGGCGAAAAAGAGCTGGCGGCGCTGGAATTGAAGGGGCGCGTGGTTCCCGGTGGGGTGGAATTCAACGGCCGGCTGCATGAAGCCTATCTCGCCAATTTGAATATGCGCACCGCCAGCCGAATCCTGATGCGGATTCATTCTTTTCGCGCCGTCGCATTTCGCTCGCTTGAAAAAGCGGTCTCCCAGTTCGCCTGGGAGCTCTTCCTGCCGGCAGGAACAACTCCCAAGCTGAACGTGACCACTCACCACTGCCGTCTGCATCATACCGAAGCCATCGCAGAACGGATAGCCGCCATCATAGGCGAGCGCCTGGAATCGGCCGGTCCGGCACCGGCCGCGGCGCTCGCCAGGCCCACGCCGCGGGTCTTCGTCCGAGGGGTGGACGACCGCTTCCTTGTCTCGATTGACAGCAGCGGCGAGAACCTCTACCTTCGCGGCATTAAAACGCATTCTGGAAAGGCGCCCTTGCGCGAGACCATGGCCGCCGCCGCTCTCATGCATGCCGGCTTCTCGGGCGCGCAGCCCCTTCTGGACCCCATGTGCGGCGCAGGCACCTTTTCCTTGGAAGCGGCCCTGATGGCAAAGAATATCCCGCCGGGCTGGTTCCGAGAGTTTGCCTTTGCGGGCTGGCCGGGCTTTCGTGCCGCTCGCTGGGAGCACATTCGGCGTAAGGCGGCCGAGCATATCCTCAACCTGGATAGCCCCAGGATTTTTGCTTCGGATATCGATCCGGCGGCCTGCCGCCAGCTGGACGAGTGCGTGCGCCGGTGCTCTCTGAACGATGCCGTTTCCGTGGCCGGCCGCGATTTTTTCGAGCTCGACCCCCGGGACGTCACGGACCGCCCGGGCCTGGTGGCATTGAACCCGCCTTACGGCCGCCGGCTCGGGAAGGCCTCCGAAAGCCGTGCATTGGTCCGCGCCATCATCGCGCGGATTCGAAGCCGCTATGCGGGCTGGCAATTCATCCTGGTGGTTCCAGCGGGAGTTGGACTGCCGGACATCGGGTCGCCGGTGCAGGCCCATTCTTTCATCCACGGAGGCCTGAAAGTGAATGTCGTGGTGGGGAAAGTGCCGGCTTCGTGAGAAACGGGTGGCGAAGCGCGGCCCCGTCCCGCGGTAGAACGAAGCTGTGCTTTCTTTGGGGTAGCGGCCTCCAGCCACAATGATCGCGGCAAGATGCCGCTCCCGCTGAAAATAGAATATTTTCCGCGCAATGAATGGACCCGACAACCACCGAAGAGTACCGGAGGAGAGGATGGATTTAAAGAACCTGCGTGTGAACGGCAAACGGCTGCAATCCACCTTGGAGGCAATGGCCAAAATCGGCGGCACGGCAGGCGGCGGCGTCCAGCGACTCACTTTGAGCGACGAAGACAAGCAGGCTCGCGACCTCTTCGTCAACTGGCTCAGGGAAATCGACTGCGAAGTCAACATGGATGAAATGGGCAATATTTTCGGCCGCCGGCCCGGGAAAAATAATGCCCTCCCGCCGGTGATGAGCGGTTCGCACATCGACTCTCAGCCTAAAGGCGGCCGCTTCGACGGCATCCTGGGCGTGATGGGGGCGCTGGAGGTGATGCGCACGTTGCATGAAAACAAAGTCCAGACCGAACGGCCGATGGTCATCGTCGACTGGACCAATGAGGAGGGTTCGCGCTTCGCCCCGGCCATGGTGGGCTCGGGCGTGTGGGCCGGCGCGCTCCAGCGCGACTGGGTTTACGACCGGCGGGACATCACCGGCAAGCGCTTCGAGGACGAGCTGATCCGCATCGGCTACAAGGGCCCGGCGCCCTGCCGGAAGTTCCCTGTCCACGGCTATTACGAGTTCCACATCGAACAGGGGCCGATGCTGGAGCGGCAGAAGAAGCAGATCGGCGCGCCCAAGGGCATCCTCTGCCTGCATTGGTACGACATCTACCTCACCGGTGAAGCCAACCAGGTGGGGCCGACCCCGATGGAGGGCCGCCACGACGCCCTGGTGGCGGCGGCCGAGATGATCCTCAAGGTCAGGGACCTGCCCGGCCGCATGGGCGGGAACATGGTGGCCACGGTCGGCGAGATCCAGAACCAGCCCAACTCGCGCAACATCATCCCCGACCGCGTGCACTTTACGGTGGACATCCGTTCCTGGGACGACGAGCTGGCCCTCCAATCCTGGGACCTGCTGCGCAAGGACTTCGAAGCGATCGCCGGCCGCCACGGCTGCCCGATCAAGATCGAAGAGACCTGGCGCGTCAACCATTCGCCCTTCGATGAAACGCTGGTCCAACGCGTGCTGGACGTGGCCAGTGAACTGGGTTACTCCAACATGCTCTGGGTGAGCGGCGCCGGCCACGATGCCAGCTACACCAATCAGGTCTGCTCAACGGCGATGATCTTCGTCCCCAGCATCGGCGGCCGCAGCCATGTGGAGATAGAGAACACCCGCTGGGAGGACTGCGAAGCCGGCTGCAACGTGCTGCTGCACTGCCTGCTGAAGGCGGCCATGGAGAAATGAAATTCATATAGCTCCCCCGGCAAGCCGCGGGGGTAGGCATTGTGGAAAGGAGAGCAACAGATGGGAATTGTTCGTGAAGTGAACGGCATGTTCGAGCTGACGGAGGAGCTGCCCCGCAGCCAGTTCTACAACAGGGACCTGGCCCCGGTGAGGCTCGAGAAGCGCACCTGGGGCTACTACGAGTATTTCGCCATGTGGGTGGGCATGAGCGTGTGCGTGCCCACCTGGATGCTCGCCGCCAGCATGATCGCGGCCGGCTTCGACTGGCTGACCTGCGTCTTCACGATCTTCCTCGGCAACTTCATCGTCCTGATCCCCATGATCCTGGACTCCTTCGCCGGCACCAAGTACGGAATCCCCTTCCCGGTCTTTCTGAGGTCGAGCTTCGGGGTCTTCGGCGCCAACATCCCGGCCCTCATCCGCGGCATCATCGCCATCGGCTGGTTCGGGATCCAGACCATGATCATGGCCTTTGCCATCGACGGCATCCTCGTTGCACTTTTCCCCTCCTACGCAACTCTGGATTCCATCGTGCCCTTCTTTCAGCTGAAGGCGCACGTCGTCTGGTCGTTCATGATGTCCTGGGTGGTGACCGTGATCATCTGCTACGTTTCCCCGCCGCACAAGGCCTCGCCGGGCATCAAGTGGCTGAACGACCTGGCCTCGCCGATTCTGATCGTGATCGGCGTCGGGCTCCTGTGGTGGGCGGTGGACAAGGCCGGCGGCTGGGGCCCGGTCCTGGGCCAGCCCCAGACGGCCTCCTGGTCGCAGTGGCCGGCCTTTTTGACCGCCATGGTGGCCTACTGGTCGACGCTTGCCATCAACATCCCGGACCTGACCCGCTTCGCCAAGAACCAGAAGGTGCAGTACCTGGGCCAGGCCATCGGGCTGCCGCCCACCATGACGGCCTACTCTTTCATCGGGCTGGCCGTCACCTCGGCCAGCGTGGTGATCTATGGCAAGGCCATCTGGGACCCGGTGGAGCTCTCGATCAAGACCGGCAGCCCCTTCTTCATCTTCGTGGGACTGATCTTCATCATTCTGGCGACCCTGACCACCAACATAACCGCCAACATGGTCTCGCCCATCAACGACTTCATGAACCTGGCACCCAAGGTGCTCAACTGGGAGCGCACCACCATCCTGATCTCGCTGCTCGGCATCCTGATGGAGCCCTGGCGCTTCCTGGCAGACCCCAACAAGTACGTCTGGACCTGGCTGCTCGGCTACGGCGCCTTTACGGGCGGCATCGCCGGGGTCATCATCGCCGACTACTGGATCATCCGCAAGCAGGCCCTCAAGCTGCACGACATCTACATCAAGGACGGCTACTATAATTTCCGCGACAATCAGGTGAACCCGATTGCGGTGGTTTATGCCCTCGTGCTCGTCGCGGCTACCATCGCGCTTTACTTCAGCGGCGCCATCCTGGGCGATCCCAAGACCTGGCCGTCGATCCTGACCACGCTCATCCTGGTGCTGGGCCTGATCGCCGGGATATTCTTTTATGTGAGCAAGACCAAGGGGGTGAATTTCTGCGGCGTGCTGGCCCTTTTTTCCGGGGTGGTGGGCTCGCTGGTGCTCTCCAAGCTGAGCGCCGCGCTGGCCCAGTGGACCTGGTTCGTGGGCGCCATCGTGGGCTATGTGGCCTATATCGTGCTTTACCGGGCCTGGTACGGCAAGCACCACCCCTATGTTCCCGCCTGATGCGGGAACATAGGGTCTGGCCAGAAAAGGGCCGGGGAGGTTCGCCAGGAAGCCCCCGGCCCCTTCGGTTCCCTTCTTATGCGGAAACGCGGACCGCAAGAAGGTTAGCACGCACGGCTCCATCCCGCGCCGAATAATGGCGGGAGCGCATTCCAGCCTCGATTCAGCCGTCGCAGTCGGGGCTGCTATGGCGGAGTCGGCTCCCGCCACGATAGAATCGCGGCAAGATGCCGCTCCCACAAGAAAGGACTGCAACGACGATCGGCTCGATTCCTTCCGATTCCCCCTTTTACAAAGGGGGTTAGGGGGATTTTGAAATCGACTTCATGGAAACCAAACCCAAACACTGGCGTGCGGATGTTCCCCTTCGTCAAGGTGTTAATTGTTTTAGCCGCATTTGCAATCTTCCACAGCCTGACGGCCAGAGACGGCATCAGGACCTGGGCCCGGCGCAAGACCGGCCTGTCCTATGCGGCGTACGCCGCGGTTCGCGCGCCGGTCTCGCTGGCGCTGCTCGTCGCCTCCCTGTTCGTCCTTTTCAACGAATGCGCCTCCACCGCCCGGCTGTTCGCCCCCGGCTTGGGCCTGCCCGCCATCCTGCCCTCCCTGTTCACCTGCTGGCTGGCGGGGATGGCCCTGGGCCAGGTCGTGAAGGCCCGGCGACTGCCACAATTTTTCGGCTTCGAGGAATTCCCAAAGCTCTTCATTTTCACCGGCGCCTACACGATCTGCCGACATCCCCTGTACACCGCCTGGCTCATCGCAGCCTGGGGGCTGCTCATCAGCAAGCCTTTTCTGCTCACCCTTTTCTACAACCTTCTGGTGACCGGCTTCGTGATTCATGCGGCGCGGCAGGAGGAGCGCCAGATGATTGCCCTCTTCGGCGACAAATACCGCGCATATCAGAAGCAGGTCCCGTTCCTGCTGCCCTATGGCTTCCTGAGGCCGCAGATACGCAAGGAAGGCGCACCGAGATTTTAAAATCCCTCAAACGGCTCCCGCTTGACGAACCGGCCGTGACCCAGGCTGCCGACGAACTGCATACGGTCCTTTTTCCACTCGGCAGTCCTGCGGCCGCGGGCGTAGACCGCCACCGGCATGCCGGTCACGTTCAAGCCCTCGTAAGGCGTGTAGTCCACGTTCATGTGCAGCTTCTTCTGGGCGATGGTGAACTTCTGCTTCGGGTCGAAGACGACGATGTCGGCGTCCTTGCCGACCGCGATCTCGCCCTTGTCCTTCAGCCCGAACATCCGGGCTGTGCCGGTGGACAGGACATCCACCATGCGCTCGAGGCTGATGCGGCCCTTGACGACGCCCTCGGAGTGCACGAGCATGAGCAGGGTCTCGATTCCCGGCGCGCCGTTGGGGATCTTCTTGTAGTCGTCCTTGCCGAACATGTCCTTCTGGCCCTTGAAGTTGAAGGGGCAGTGGTCGGTCGCCACCACCTGCAGATCGCCGAAGCGCAGTCCCTCCCACAGCGCGGCGTTGCTCTCCGGGGTGCGCAAGGGCGGGCTCATGACGTACTTGGCGCCGCCCCACTTGGGCTCCTTGTAGCGCGAATCGTCCAGCACCAGGTACTGCGGGCAGGTCTCGGCGTATACCTGGACGCCGCGGTTTCTGGCTTGCTTGACGATCCCCAGGCCCTCCCTGGAGGAGAGGTGCACGATGTAGATGCGCGAGCCGGTCAGCTCGACCATCTTGGCGGCGCGGTAGACGGCCTCCTCCTCGGCGATGTTCGGCCGGCTGACGGCGTGGTAGTACGGCGCGAGTTTCTTTTGGGCGGCCAGGACCGCGTTCATGTGCTGGATGATGTAGAAGTTCTCGGCGTGCACCTGGACGAGACCGCCGTGTTTCTTGGTTGCTTCGAGCAGCCGGATCATGGTCCCGTCGTCCACCCGGAAGTCGTACACCATGAAGATCTTGAAGCTCGGCGTGCCGTAATCCCGGCAGGCCTGTTTCACCTCGGCGATCACCTCCGGCCGCGGGTCCATCACCGCCAGGTGAAAGCCGTAATCGATGCAGGCCTTGCCCGCGATCCCCTTCTGGCGTTCGATGGCCGCGGCCATGGACTCGCCCTTCATCTGCAGGTCGAAGTCGATCAGGCAGGTCACACCGCCGCAGGCCGCGGCCACGGTCCCGCTTTCGAAATCATCCTGGGAATGGGTTCCCATGAATGGCATGGCGAGATGGGTGTGAGGGTCGATCACCCCGGGCAGAAGGTACGTGCCTTTGCAGTTCACGACCTCGTCCGCCGTTAGGTCCAGCTTCGTCCCGATGGCCTTTATCTTGTCGCCTGCAACGTAGACATCGGCTGCATAGCGGCCGGTGGTGGTGACGATCGTCCCGTTCTTAAGCAACACACTCATGCGGGCCCTCCTTGGTGAACGGCTCGTATTTCAGATCGGGTTCCAGGCTGCCGTCCTTCACCGCGGTTTCGCGGCGCTTCCAGCCGGGCGGCATTTCCTTGAAGGTGATCAGCCCCGGCACGGGGCAGACCGCCTGGCACAGCATGCAGCTCAGGCACTTGTCCTCGATCAGCCGCGGCCGGCGTTTTCGGGAGTCCCATTCGACCGCCTGGCCGGCCGCGTCTGCGCAGACGAGATGGCACTGCCCGCAGCCGATGCATTGATCTAGATGGTATTGCACGATTCCCTGGCGGTGGAGGTCGAAATGGTCGGTCTCCTGCAGGTGTGCCAGTGCCCGGCCGACCACATCGCCAACCCGGCCGATACGCTTGAGGGCCATGTAATCGGAAAGGCCCTCGATCAGGTCTTCCACGATGCGGTAGCCGTAATGCATGATGCCCGAGGTCACCTGGAGCGTGGTCGCTCCCACCAGCAGGTATTCGAGGGCGTCGACCCAGGTTTCGATCCCGCCCATGCCGGACAACGGCAGCCCCAGCTCGCGGCACTTCGCCATGCTGGCGATGAAATTGAGGCCGATCGGCTTAACGGCCGGACCGGAGGTGCCGCTGATGGCGCCCACGCCGAAGACGTTGGGCCGCGGCACCCAGTCTTCCCGGCCGATTTCAGAAATGCCGCGCACGGTGTTGATGGCCGAAATCGCATCAGCCCCGCCCTTCTTGGCGAACAGGGCCGGCTCGGTCATGTCGGTGATGTTGGGCGTCATCTTTGCCATCACCGGGATGGAGACCGCCCGCTTGACCGCCGCCGTGAACCGTTCGATCAGGTGGAAGGCCTGGCCGACCTTGTGCCCCGAACCCTCGATGCACATGTGGGGGCAAGAGAAGTTAAGCTCCAGGACATCCGCGCCGTTGTCTTCGCAGGCCTTGGCGAGATAGACCCACTCGTCCTCGAAAAAGCCCATGATGCTGGCGATGATCGGATGGTCCGGATAATGCTTCTTGAGGTAGAGCAATTCCAGCAGGTTGTGCCGCAGGGGCCGGTCCGAGATCTGCTCAACGTTCTGGTAGGCCATGGCCTGCCGGCCGCCGTAATTGACGTAATGCATGCGCGGAGAGGGATGGATGATCGGCAGCCGGTCGGAGTTCAAGGTTTTGAAAACCACCCCGCTCCAGCCGGCCTGAAAGGCCCGCTCCACCATCTCGGCGCTGTTGGAGACCGGCGATGAGGAGAGCAAAAACGGGTTTTTGAAACGCAATCCGCAGAAATCAACGGACAGGTCGACGTTCGTCGCCACGTGGGTCCCTCCTATCCATTCAAATATCGGCGAATGGCCCGGGCGGCCGTTTTGCCGTCGGCCACCGCCTGCACTACCAAGGCCGGCCCGCGGACGATGTCCCCTCCGGCAAAGACGCCTCGGACCGACGTCCGGCCGGTCTTGGGGTTGACCTTGATGAGGTTGTCGCCGGCCAGTTTGACGCGCGGATACCAACCCGGCGAGTCGGCTGCCGGCCGGTTGCCGATGGCCTCGATCACCACGTCGCAGTCCAAAACCCACTCCGAGCCCTTGACCGGTCTGGGGCTGCGCCGTCCGGAGGCGTCGGCCGCTCCCAGGCGGGTGCGCACGAGCTTGAGTCCCTTAAGGCGCCGGCCGCGGCCGGCGACATAGCCCACCGGCTGATTGAGCAGCAGAAAGTGCACGCCCGCCTCCTGAGCTTCCATGCGCTCGTCGGGCTCGGCCGGCATCTGGGCGTAGGAGCGCCGGTAGACGAGATAGACATCGCCGGCGCCGAGTTTTGCAGCCGATTCCACGCAGTCCATGGCCACCGACCCGCCGCCGATGACGGCCACGGTCTTGCCGCCGAACCGGCCGGCCATCTCCCGGAAGAGGCCGTCCCGCAAGGCCGACAGATAGTCCACCGAGGAATAGACGCCGGGCAGGGGTTCGGCCTTGCGGTTGAGGGTTTCCGCCGCCCATAGACCGGGAGCCAGAAAGACGGCACGGTAGCCTTGTTTGAGAAGCTGTTCCGCGGCGGCCGGCCCCTCGATGGGATGGCTGCATTGGAACTCGACCCCGAGATCTTCGATGTCCTTGAGTTCGTTTCTCAGAAAATCCAGGTTGAAGCGGTAGGCGACGACCCCGTAGCGCAGCACGCCGCCGGGCTCGGGCCGGGATTCGAAAATGGTGACCGGGTAGCCGACTTTGGCGAGCTCGGCCGCACAGCTCAGCCCGGCCGGGCCGGCGCCCACCACGGCGACCTTCTCACTGCGCGCAACGCCCTTCTGGAGCGGTTTGAAGCCGATCTGCCAGCCATGCTCCACCAGAAAGCGCTGGATCCGGCCGATCGGGATCGGGCGGTCGGTGCCCTCCGGCCGCGCCAGCGAGGCGAATCGGGCGCTGCATTCCTTCTCGCAAAGCCGGTGGGTCGGGCACAGCTCGCCGCAGGCCCCGCCGAGGATGTTGTTCGCCTTGATGGTGCGGATGGCGCCGGTGATGTTGCGGAAACGAAGCTTGCGGATGAATTCAGCCGGCCGGGTATCCGCCGGGCAGCCCTTGGAGCAGGGCGCGTCGTGGCACAACAGGCAGCGGTCGGCCTCGGCGACCGCCTGCGGCAGGTCCAGGCCCTTGCGCATCTGCTTGAAATGTGTTGCCGGTTTCAAGGCATGGCCTCCTCATCGAACAGTGGTTGCCGGATAGGCGGAGCCGCTTTTGCAGCAGGATCGCAGCCGAGGTTGAAACCTACGCGTTCCCGGAGCCAAAGTCAATTTCCATTCCTCAGGATTCCAGCGCCGTGCCCCAGTCGTACTCGCGTTTGATGTAGTTGAGAAAAAGCGTCGTCTCGGTGCGAAGCACCCCCTCGATGCGGTTGATCTGATCGAAGATTAAGCGGTTCAATTCATCCAGGCTCTTGAGCACAAACTCGGTGTCGATGCCGGTGCCCCCGGTCGTCTGCACGATATGCCACAGGGACTTAATCGTCTTCAGCTCGCGGATGATGCGCTCCATCTTCTTGATGTCGACATGGATGCGGATGGTGCCGACCACCTCGAAGCCCAGCTTCAGCGGGTTGCTGACGGCCACGATCTGGATGTATTCTTCCTGAATCAGGCGCTGCAGGCGGCTGCGCACGGTGGCCTCCGAAATGCCGATGGTCTTGGCGATCTCGGTGTTGGATGTCCGCCCGTCTTTCTGGAGCAGCTCGATCATGCGGCAGTCGACCGCATCGATCGTCTTTTTGCGTCCCTGACCGTTGTTTTTCTTCACCCATTCCTCCCCGCGCACCACCGGCTTGGTTTTTTTCCTGATTATAAAAATTATTAGTGTTGTAATTAACTAATTTCGTATTTTTATGTCAATATAATTCTTTATTTCGTTGAAAACGATTTAAAACTGCTTGACAAGCCCCCTTGGTTCCAATAAGCTGGCGGCCAGCATCATGCGAATCCGCAATTGCCCATCAATCCAAAATACACAGGAGGTTTCCCAATGGCACTGCCGGTCATGAAGAACTACATCAACGGGGAGTGGACAGCGTCAAACTCCACGACCTTCGGGGACGTTTGGAACCCGGCCGAGGGCGAAAAGATCGCCCGCGTGGCCTACGGCACCAAAGCGGACGTGGACAAAGCCGTTCGGGCGGCCAAAGAGGCCTTCTGGGAATGGCGGGCGACGCCGCCCCTGTCAAGAGCGCGTTATTTGTTCCGCTTGAAAGATGCCTTCGAGCAGAATTTCGAGGAGATCGCCAGGGTGCTCACTCGCGAACAGGGCAAGGTGATCGACGAATCGCGCGGGGAGGTCCGGCGGATGATCGAGAATGTGGAGCACGCCACGGGCGTGACCACGCTCATGTGCGGCTACACGCTAGAAGACATCGCCAAGGACATCGACTGCGTGGGGCACCGCCAGCCGATCGGGGTGTTTGCGGCGATAGCGCCTTACAATTTCCCGGCCATGGTGCCGTGGTGGTTTCTGCCCTACGCCATCGTGAGCGGCAATACCTATGTGCTCAAACCTTCCGAGCAGGTGCCGATGACGCAAACGAAGATATTCGAGATCGTGGATTCGATCGGTTTCCCGGAGGGCGTGGTGAACATGGTGCACGGCTCCAAAGACGTGGTCAACGCGATTCTGGATCATCCGGACATCGCCGGGGTTTCTTTCGTGGGCTCCTCGCCGACGGCCAAGTACATCTACGAGCGCTGCGGTGCGACGGGCAAGCGCGTCCAGGCGCTGGGGGGCGCGAAGAATGTGGTGGCGGTGATGCCGGATGCGAAGCTGGAAGCGGCGATGCCGTCGCTGATCACCTCCTACTACGGTTGCAGCGGGCAGCGCTGCCTGTCTGGTGCGCTTTTGGCGCCGGTGGGCGATGTCGCCGATGAGCTGATCGCGAAGTTCATGGCGGCGGCGAAAGCGGTGCGGCTGGGCGACGGGCTGGACGAGAAGACGACCATGGGCCCGGTGGTGAGCGCCGCACACAAGCAGAGGGTGCTGGGCTACATCGAAAAGGGCATTGCCGAGGGGGCGGAGCTGGTGCTGGACGGCCGCAACGCGAAGGTGCAGGGATTGCCGAATGGATTTTTCGTCGGGCCGACCATCTTTGACAACGTGAGGCCTGACATGACCATTGCCAGGGAGGAGATATTCGGGCCGGTGGTGGGGGTCATCCGCTGCAAGAACATGAACGAAGTGGTGGATCTGATCAACACGCGGGGCTATGCCAACGCGGCCTGCATCTACACCTCCAGCGGGGCGGCGGCGCGCGAGTTCAAGTACAAGGTCAAGCCGAGCATGATCGGGGTGAACATCGGGATCGCCGCGCCGATGTCCTTCTTCCCGTTCGGCGGCGCCGGCCAGTCGATGTACGGCGACACCAAGGGCCACGGCCAGGAGATCTTCAATTTCTTCACGGACACCAAGGTGGTGATCGAACGTTGGCTGTAAGAAAGAAAAGGGTTCAAGAGGCCAAGGGGTCCAGGGTTCGAGGCAAGACCTCTGACCCTATTTCCTTCACTCGACCCCTTGAACCCTAGAACCCTTGGACCTTTTATCTCAAAGGAGCCACTATGCCACTTCAAAATTTTGGCAGCATTCTCAACTTCGCCGAGGAGCTGGAAAGCCAGGACCATCAATTTTACGAGGCGGCAGCGGGCAACCCGGCCTGCGCCGCGCACCAAGCGCTGCTGGCGCAGTTGGCCGCCGAGGCCGCCAAGAACGCCAAGACCGTGCAGCGCATCCGGCGCGAAAACGTGACGGAGATGATTCTCGAACCGGTGCGTGATTTCGCACGGGCGGCCTTCTGCGAAGCCTGCGAGGGGGCGGCCGCAGGGGGCGCGGCCGAAGTGTTGGCAACGGCCAAACGCCTGGAGGCTCGTGCCGAACGCTACTACGCCGAGGCCGCCGATAAAATCAAGGCGCTGACCGAGGTTTCCCGGGCGCTCAAAACCCTCGGCAAGAACCGCAAGGCGCGCGCAGCCAAGCTGGCGCCGCTCGAATAGGGAGAAAAAAAACATGAAGGACACTTCGCGACGGGTTCAGGAATATGCCGCCCACAGCTTCCATACGTGGAGTCGGCAGAAGGGGTGGAAATCCCCGCTGCTGGTGAACGACGCCGAGGGCATTTATTTTTACGACGACACGGGCAAGGCCTATATCGACTTTTCCTCCCAGCTGATGTGCTCCAATCTGGGCCACAAGAACAAGGCCGTCATCGAAGCCATCGTCAGGCAGGCCGAAAAACTGCCCTACATCGTCCCGAGCTTCGCCAACGAGGCCACCATGGCGGCCGTCGAAGCGCTGCAAACCGTCATGC
Source organism: uncultured delta proteobacterium (assembly GCA_963700055.1). GTDB lineage: Bacteria > Desulfobacterota > Desulfobacteria > Desulfobacterales > SpSt-501 > SpSt-501. The sequence continues at coordinate 208,667 of CAVOWH010000008.1, forward strand.
CGAAAGGGCTCACCCACTTCTTTTTCTCAACGAGCGGCACCGAAGCGAACGAAGCGGCGATCAAAATGGTGCGCCAAGCCTGCGCCCCGGCCTACAAAGTGATCTCCCGCTACAAGTCGTACCACGGCGCCACCGCCGCCAGCATCTCCCTCACCGGCGATCCCCGCCGCTGGTACGCGGAGCAGGCGCGCTTCACCGTCCAGGGCGTGCGTTTTGCGCCGGACAGCAACTGCTACCGCTGCCCATTTGAGCTCAGCTACCCCCAGTGCGGGATCCAGTGCGCCCGCTATCTGGACTACATGATCCGTGAGGAAGGCAACGTTGCCGCCATCATTGTCGAGCCGATCGTCGGCACCAACGGCCGCCTGATCCCGCCGCCGGAGTATTATCCCTTGCTCCGCAAGATATGCGACGAACACAAGGTGATGCTCATCGCCGACGAGGTGATGTCCGGATGGTTCCGCACCGGAACGGCGTTCGCCATCGAGCATTGGGGCGTTGTTCCGGATTTCATCACCACGGCCAAGGGCGCCAGCGCCGCCTACACGCCGGTGGCCGTCACCGCCACCTCGGACAAGGTGGCCGAGTTTTTCCAAGACGAAGTCTTCTGCCACGGCCACACCTATGCCTTCCATCCCCTTTCGGCCGCCGCGATCCCGGCCGCCATCAGCGAGCTGAAAAAGGTCGTGGCCTCCGGGCTGCCCCGGCGCGTCGCCGCGCACCTGAAGAAAAAACTCTACGAACTGGCCGACAAGCACATCTGCGTCGGCGATGTCCGCGGCATCGGCCATTTCTGGGGGCTGGAGCTGGTCCGGAACCGCAAGACCAAGGAGCCCTTCGACACCAAGGCCGACAAGTTCGGCACCAAGGCTCTCATGACCGGGCGGGTCGCCGCCGACGCCATGCAGCGCGGGGTGTACATCAGCCCCTGGTACGATTCTCTGGTGATCGCGCCCCCGCTGATCATCACTGAAGCCCAGGTGGACGAGGCGCTCGCCGCTCTCGACCAATCCCTGGAGATCGCGGACAAAGAGGCGGTCGACACGGGCGCGCCGGCTTCCCACAGCACTGAATATCGAAACTGATTCAACATCCGGTAATGAATGCGCCATCAGGCCGTGGGATTACCCGGCCTGATGGCTTTTTGTTTTGGCCCGGCGGCGTGACTGACCACGAAGGCCATATTCCGTTTGGGATTTCTTGGATAAAATAGTGCTAAATGTTTTCTGAGGGCTGCCGATCATATTGCAGAGCGCCGATGTCGATTCCTTGACTCCCCGAGATCGGTTCTCTGTGATTGAGAGAATGATCGGGATGGTTCTCCGTCGAGTAAACCCCGCCGATCAAAGCTCAACGCGTTTCGGCCTGTATTGGTCTTCATTTAAATTCAACAGGATACGAGCGCCTTATGGCGACAATCAACCTTAAAAAACGCGAAGTTGAGATCAAGATCGTCTATTACGGCCCCGGTCGTTGTGGAAAAACAACCAATCTCCAGTATATTTTCCAAAACAGCCGCCGTTATATGATCGACGAAATGGTATCGATCAAGACCAAGGGCGATTTAACCTTGTTCTTCGATTTCGTTCCGATGGGGCTGGGCACCATCAAGGGATGCGAAACCCGGGTCCAGCTCTACACCGTGCCCGGGCAGGTCAAGTACGCTTCGACCCGCAAGCTGGTGCTTAAGGGGGCGGACGGGGTGGTGTTCGTGGCTGATTCAATGCGTGTGAGGCATGAGCAAAACATTGAATCCCTTAAGGATTTAGCCCAGAACCTTAAGGACTACGGCATCAACATCTTTCACTTCCCCTTAGTGATGCAATACAACAAACGCGACTTGGCGGAGGCCGGTGTTCCCCTGATGCCGGTCGAGGAAATGAACCAGTTCTACAACCGCCAGCTCAAGGCCCCCCAGTTCGCCGGAAGCGCCACCACCGGCCTGGGCGTCAACGACACCTTCAAAGCGGCATTGGTCCACACGCTGCGGTCGATAAAGAAGCAGGCGGGCTGGGGTTAAAGGCCAACTTTTGGCAGGGCGTTTCCGCCGGGCTAAAATTTACTGGCGGCTTCTTGGAGAAGGGCTTGAGTCGGGGGCGCAAACCAGCAGTCCATGAAGGCCAGGTTCAGCTCTGACCGAATGGCTTTGAACCGGGACGGGATTTCCCGGGTGCGGTGCTGTTTGGTGAGGGTGAAGGCCACCCGCGGCATGGCGGCCAGCGCGCGGATTTTTTCCAAGGCAGTGTCTTCGACCGCCTTCTCGTCACAAACCGCGTCAGCCAGACCGGCGGCCTTGGCGTCGTGCGGACCTAAGAAACCGCTGCAAAATTCCATCTCAACGGCCACGCGGTCCGTCACGATCTGCCGGAGCATCAAGTCCGCCAGATAAGGCACCGGCACTCCGATCCTGACCTCGTTCAGCGCTATCAGTTTTTTCCCATCCGCCACGAACCGATAGTCACAGGCCAGGGATAGAATGGCGCCGCCGCCGGTGGCATGACCGCAGATCGCGCAAGCGGTGGGAATAGGCAAGGTGTAGAGAGCGAGCACCAGATCCTCGAACCTGTTCCAGAAATCGGCCATGGTGCCCCGGTTAAACGCGAGCAGGCGGGGGACATCGAGCCCGATGCAGAAAAATTTCGTATTCCCGGCCAGAACCAGGCCATGATAGCGGTTCTGGACCAAGCGGATCGCCTCGGATAATTCCTCGACAAGCTCCGTGCCGATAGCGTTGGTAACTCCGTTGGTCAATCGCAGAACCGCAACCGTCCCCATATCTTCCAGCACGACCTTGGGCATACGAACTGTCCTCCTTCGAGGGGGCGCTTTGTACTCAGCCTAAATTCGCTTTTTTACCGCTGAAACAAGCATCGGCAGCACCGTTCCGGCTTCGCCCGCAAGAAAAAAATCCGCGCTTGAAAATGCCTTCTCGATGTTGACCTCGACCACCGCAGCGCCTTGTTCCCTGGCCACAAAAGGCAGGGCGGCGGCCGGCTGCACAACGGCCGAGGTGCCGATCACCAGCATGACCCGGCATGCGCCGGCTTCCCGCCAGGCGGTTTCCATGGCCTGAGGCGGAAGGGATTCGCCAAACAGCACGGTATCGGGTTTCAGCACCCCCCCGCATTCGCAGCGCGGCGGCACACCTTCGGGGATGTGCGGCGCCCGATACTGTTTGCCGCATTGAAGGCAGGAAATCTCCCTCAAGCTTCCGTGGATTTCGGTGACGCTCTGGCTTCCGGCCTTGCGGTGCAGCCCGTCGATGTTCTGCGTGATCACATGGCGCAAAAGACCCAGGTTCTCCATTTCTGCCAGGGCCAGGTGGCCGGCATTGGGCTGGTAGGCATCGTAGTTGCGGATGAAACCGCCACGGATGCTCCAATATTTTGAAGGGTCTTGGCGGAACACCTCAATGGAGGCATAGACGGTCGGATCGAATTTCTCCCAGAGCCCGCCTTTGGAACGAAAAGTTGGAATCCCGCTCTCCGCACTGATGCCGGCTCCGGTGAGCGCCACGCAGGGCTGCTGACGGATGATCAGCTCGGCTACCTGTTCGAAGATGGATTCCATTCGGCCTTGGCGTTCCGGGATGCACGACCATTTCTTGAACTCTTGCTCCCCTCGCCGTTACGGCGAGGGGAGCAACAGGCTACAGGGTTATTTTCGTGCCCAGCGCTTCGAGGAAAAGCGCTATCCACTGGGGATGCGCCGGCCAGGCGGGCGCGGTCACCAGGTTGCCCTCCCGGAAGGCCTTGTCCACAGCGATGTCCATGTACTGCCCGCCGGACAGCTGCACGTCGGGGCCCACGGCCGGGTAGCACGAACACTTCTTGCCCTTCAGCACTCCGGCCGCGGCCAGCACCTGGGCTCCATGGCAGACGGCGGCGATGGGCTTGTCTGACCCGGCGAAATGTTTGACGATATCGATGACTCTTGGATTCAAACGGATGTATTCGGGTGCACGGCCCCCTGGGATCACGAGGGCATCGTAACCCTCCGCCTTCACCTCGTCGAAACTGGCGTTGACCGTAAAATTGTGTCCACGTTTCTCGCTGTAGGTCTGGTCGCCTTCAAAATCGTGAATCGCCGTGCGTACGATCTCACCGGCCTTCTTGCCCGGGCAGACGGCGTGGACCACATGGCCCACGGCCAGAAGGGCCTGGAAGGGGACCATGACCTCGTAGTCCTCGACGAAGTCTCCCACCAACATGAGTATCTTCTTGGCAGCCATACTCCCTCCTTTCGGTTGAGTTGCCCGATTGCCCGCATACCGCATGTCCCGGATCGAGAAGCAAGCTGCCGGGGACCTGTGAAACGGCAAACAGGTATACGGGCCGATTGGGGATCATGCGTCCTGCATGTGCAGCCGGGTCGTGATCTGCACGCAGCCCTTGAGCGTGCGGGCCACCGGGCAGAAATCGATGTGCATCTCGTGCACCCGTTGGGCCGTCTCCTGCTGAGCAGGGTCGAGCCTCAGGTAGTAGTCCGCAAGGATGCGTTTGATCACCAGGACCTTGCCGTCTCGTTCCACTTCGCCCCGGGCTTCCGTCACGAGCCGGCTGTCGCCGGCTGGAATTTTGCGCGCCTCCAGCGCGCCGCCGAAGGTCCCGGTCAATCAGCCCGCCGCCGCTGCCACGACGTAGTCGAGGGTGGCCGCGTGCGGCTCGTGAACATTAGTGTCGACCCCATAGTGTTGGGCGATCTCCGAGTGCACTCCAAAAAACACCGGGGCGGATACATGGGGCAGATAAGCGCGGCGCAACGGCCCCCTGATGCGTTCGATTTTGACGCGTGAGGTGTATGCCACCTGGTCTTCCATGACGTCCTCCTTGAGTAGACGGTTATTCTTAAGGAAAGCTCTTTTGGTTTCATGCGGCGGCAATATCAACGCAAGCCGTTGAAACCGGCTGAGCCATCCTTATGGTTACATCATAATTTTTTTAAGCGCAACGGCAAGTGCCGTAGTTGGGCTGAAATGGTAATTAACGCCGAAGTTCACATCAAGGCACCGATGGCGGTCGTCTGGCGGGTGTTTTCACACCTGAACGAATGGAAAGACTGGAACACGGCCTGCGAAAGTTGTCGGTTCATATCTGGCGACCGCCTGGCCGAAGGCGCCTGCTTCAGCTTCGTGGTGAAACCCTTTATCTTCCCCCTGCGGGTGGAACCGCGCGTGGTTAGCTGTGATCCGAGCCGCGAGGTTGTCTGGGAAGGCAAGCGGCTGGGCATCTCAGCTGTGCATACCTGGCGGTTTCGGGAGGCCGCAGATGGGGTGCTCATGCAGAGCACCGAATCGTTCCGGGGCCCCCTGCTGTTGGTAGCCCACCTGGTGGGGGTCCCAAGGCGATTGCACCAGCTGACGGTGGATATGCTTGATCATGTCAAGCGCTATTCTGAAGCCTGTGGTGTAAATACGGCGCCGGAAGCCCCACCTGTTTAGCTGGTATGCTGATGCCTTTCAGCCTTCTTGCCTCACCGCTTTCTAAGCCGACAAGCCACGTCTGTTCAGAGGCAGTTGTATTCGCGGCGGACATGGTTGAGGACAAATCTTGCCCGATCTTTGGCGACAACTTGACATACACTGAAAAATAGAATAGCCTTCCTAAAGATAAGCCTAATCTCGGTAGAAACCGAGAACGGGGGAACCAATCCAGTGGGGCGCATCGTCTTGCGACGAGGGGTAACCTCTTCGGCCCTAGCCCATCAGCTAACCTCGTAGGCATCGAGGGGGGAAACCTTCGGAATCGAACGGAGGTCTTTCCTCCACAATACCGATTCCGGAGGTAGAGAATATGCTATCCAGTTGCTTTGTGTCAACTTTTTCGAATTCCTATCTTTTCGCCGAAATGCACGTACCCCAAGACAGTTCACCAAACAAGCGGTTGAGTCGTGTTTGCCGAGCCCTATCCGCAGCGTTGTTTTTTTTAACGCTAGCGCTTATCACCTCCCCGGCCTTTGCGATAGACGTGACCCTGGGCTGGGACCCTAACAGTGAAAGCGATGTGGAAGGATACGGCGTCTACCTCAACCAAGATGAATCCGGACCCCCTTTCAATCTGTTCGGTTATGTCGCACTGAACGAGCTCAATGACCCCGGCAATCCACACTTTACGATCACAGGGCTTGAAAAGGGGTCCCGGTATCATTTCGCGGTTACGGCCTACGACACCTCGGGCAACGAAAGCGCTTATTCAAATTCGGTTTGCGCTGACGTCGGCGACGAAATTATGCCCTGCCCTAGCTCCAGTTTAGGCGGCGAGAGTGGCGTTAGCGGGTCGGGCGGAGGGGGGGGCGGTGGTTGTTTTATCGGATCATCGGCAAACAACCATGCTCGATTCTACCCAGGGACTCATATCCTAACCGTGCTGGGGTGTATGGGAGCCCTCCTATGGGTCGTCAGAATGTGCTTCGAGCGTTCTTTAGCTTCTTCAAAAAGCCCAAAACCAAATAGAGCGTCGGTTCAATAGGGTGCAGCAGTCTCATTTGGATGCGCTCTCGTCCGAATCTTATATAGTTCAACCTATCTGCCCAGGTCGCGGAAGGTTGCTTAACAGCCAAAAGCGCGGAATGGATAATTCATTCCACGCTTTTCACTTTTGGGTGCACCCAATGCAAAAAAATAATCGACCCTGACTTAAGCAGCCTGAAGGATCTGACGCAAGAGGTTGCCGCGAGCGCATCGCCGAGCGCGTGGTACATGCCAAGGGCTGGGGCGCCTACGGCACGTTCACCGTCACCCATGACATCACCAAGTACACCAAGGCCAAGATTTTCTCCAAGATCGGCAAGAGGACCGAAATGATCGCCCGGAGTTCGCCGAGCCGCCGTTGAAGATCAGCGGCGATGCGGACCGCTACAACCACCGCGAGGGCAACGACGACTACGGTCAGCCCCGCGCGCTGTTCCATCTGTTTGACAAGGATCAGAAGGCCCGCCTATTCTCCAACATCGCAGAGGCAATGCACGGCGTGCCGGAGTTCATCGTCGAACACCAGCTGGGGCACTTCGAGAAGGTGCATCCGGACTAAGCTGCCGGCGTCCACAAGGCGCTGGCCGAGCAGGCCAAGAAGGCGAAGGCCACCAAATAAGACTGGCAAACGTGTTTCACGGTGGGGTCTGACGATCAGCCCCCAGCGTGAATTCAAAAACCGATAGGGCATGGATCATGTCTGAAAAAAATAAAAAAAGTTGGATCGTTGATCCTATTTTTCAACTTCATCCGGCGGAAGGACGCACGTGGTTGTATCCGGATCGGCGTCCTTCAAAAATTGGACCACCTGTCGGGCAAGCTCTCTCCCTACTACATTTTCCTCATCCACCGCAAAGGCGGCCCCCAGCTCCCACAATTCCCGCGTCGCGATGTGGTAGCGGCTCCTGACGATCACACTGGAACTCGGCGACAGCGCGTGGATGTTCTGAAGGATGCGCTTGGCCGAGCGCGGGTCCGGCACGGTCACCACGATGACGCAGGCGCCCCGGATACCGGCATGCGTGATGATATCCGCGTGCGAGGCATCCCCCAGGCGCACCTTGAGGCCCATCCTCCGCGCGGCCTTTACGGAGCGGGGGTTGAGCTCGATCACCTGCGGCGCGATGCCCAGTTCCAACAACGCCCGCGCCACTTTGCGGCCCGCCGGCCCGAAACCGACGATGTAAACGCCCCCTTCCTGCCCTTGAACAGGGTCGTCCGGCGGGGCGGCCCGCCGCCGCCCTCCGAACCCCACCCGGCCAACGAGCCATCGGGCGACCGGCCGCGCAAAGGTGACCATGTAAGGGGCGAGGAACATGGACAGGATCGTCACCGACACGGCCAGGGAGAAGACATGCTCGTTGATCAAACCGCCGTTTCGGGCTTCGCTTGCCAAAACAAAGGAGAATTCGCCGATCTGAGCCAGGGTAATCCCCGCCGCCAAGGCGTAGACGGGGCTCATTTTGAAAAGCAACCCGATTCCGAAGATGATGAGGGCCTTGCCCAAAAACACCACAACCAACCAGACGAGAACTTCGCTCCAATTGGCCAGGAACCAGACCGGGTCTGCCAGCATCCCCACGGAGGTGAAGAACAGCGTAACAAAAAGCGTGCGAAGGGAGCCCACATCGGACCGGATCTGGGAAGCAAAGGGCGATTCGGCAAGCAGCATCCCGGCCAGGAAGGCCCCCAGAGCGGGGGAGAGCCCCAGGGAATGCGCCGCCCAGGCCGACCCGAAAGCCAGAACGATGGCCAGCAGCACCACCAGCTCGCGGTCGACAAAAAGCCCTCCGCGCATAAGAAGCCTGGGAATGATGTGGAAGAAGAGCCCGTAGAACAGCGCCACGAGGCCGCCGGCCGCCGCGATGGTCTGGCCGATGTGAAGGGCGATCTCCCCGGCCGTTCCCCCGTGGCTCATTACGGTCAGGGAGAGCACCATGGGCACGACGGCGATGTCCTGCAGAAGGAGGATGCCCAGGGCGGCGCGGCCCGATACGGAATCCATTTCGGACCGGTCCATCAGCGTCCTGAGAACAATCGCCGTCGAACTGACCGCCAGCATCTCGCCCAATGCCACGGCCGGACCGATCGCATGCCGGAAGGAAAAAATCAGCGCAAAGACCGCCAGAGTCGCCGTTACCTGAAGAGTCCCGCCCAGCAGGGCCAGGGACCCCATGCGTTTCAGCCGTCCAAAGGAAAACTCCAGGCCGATGGAAAACAGGAGCAGGGAGACGCCCAGCTCACCCCATTGGGAAAGCGCCTGGCGGTCGAAAAGGGTCGGGCCCAGCATGATCCCGGCGAGCAGATAGCCGATGATCGCGCTCTGCTTCAGCCGCTGGGCGGTCGCACCGAGCACAAAGGCGACGCATAGGAGCAAAACCAGCTTTGCCAGTGTTTCCCAGATGTCCATGTTCACGCCATCGGTTGGCCGCGGATGGGATTGTGTTTTTTCGGGTTGATCGAACTGCTGTAAGAATAAAACGCGGCAGAGGAAAAACAACCTCAAACAGGGCCGTGAGAGCGGCGGCCGGCCTTTGGTCGGAAGCTCAAATTCGAAATCGCCTCAGTTCAGCGGAGCAAGGAGGCGCATCCATCGGACCGGATTCTGAATATCGGCTTGAGATTCAGCGCACGGAATTCAAGATGTTCTGCAGCCGGATGGACAGATCCTGCAGGGTGAAGGGCTTCTGGATGAAACCGATGCAGCCGCGGTTCATGATTTCCCGGGCTTGGCCTTGCATGCTGTATCCGCTGGCAAGCAGCACTTTCACCTGCGGATGGATCCGTTTGAGTTGATCGAAGACTTCGCCACCGCCCATCTCGGGCATGATCATGTCCAGGATGACCAGACTGAAACCGTCTGGTTTTTCGCGGAAGCGTTCAATGGCCTCGCGACCGTTTCGAGCGCGGGTCACCGTGTATCCGAGCCGTTCGATCATCTGGGCCGTGACCTCCAGCACCGCTTGTTCGTCATCCACCAGCAGGATCGTGCCGCTCCCGGCCGCCGGCTTCCCGCTCGGGGCAGCGTCAGCGGAGGTGCGCTGATCCGTCGCCGGCAGAAACACGGAAAAGGTGGAACCCTGTCCTTGTTCCGAGATCACCTCGATATAGCCGTTGTGGCTCTTGACGATTCCGTAAGCCGACGCCAGCCCCAGGCCGGTGCCCCGGCCCATCTTCTTGGTGGTGAAAAAAGGGTCGAAAATTCGGGCGATGGTCTCGGACGCCATTCCGATGCCGGTATCCGTCACGCTGAGCAGCACATAGGGACCCGGTTTGATGGCATAGCCGCCGGTGGGGATTTCCCGGTGGGTCACGTTGCGCGTCTTCAGGATAAGCTTGCCGCCGGCCGGCATGGCGTCGGCGGCGTTCACGAACAGGTTGAGCAGCACCTGCTCGAGCTGCCCCCTGTCGGCGATGATGCTCTTGAGATTTTCATCCAGGTCCTGGTGGATGGTGATGTCCTTGCGCATCCGGCCGAAGGTCTCGGAGGTTTCCCGCACGAGGTCGTTCATCGCCATCGGCCGGGACTCGTACTTGCCTCGGCGCGCGTAGCCCAGCAGTTTCGATGTCAGTTCCGCACCGCTGCGGATCAGCTTTTCGATATTGACCAGAATGCGGTGATGCGGATGGTTCGCCTCCATGTCGAACAGGATCAGGGAGACATTGCCCTGGATCGCCATCAGCAGATTGTTGAAATCGTGCGCGATGCCGCCGGCCAGAGTGCCGATGGCCTCCATTTTCTGGGCCTGCTGAAGCTGGACGGTCAGCTTCTTGCGCTCCTCTTCGGAGCGCTTCTCCGCGGTGACGTCTTTGCTGTAAACGACGAGTTGGAAGACTCGGCCCTTGTCGTCGCAAACGGGGTGAACGGAGTTTGAAAACAGCTTGCCGCCAGCCTCGTCTTCGAAGTGAATCGCCTTTCCGGTCTGAATGGCCTCCAGGTTCTTCTGCCGCCGAACTTCGACCGCATCCGGCGGCAGGCAGGCGAGGAAAAGCTTCCCCGGCAGGTCCTCGACGGTCGATCCGATCAGCTGTGCGGCTTGCTGGTTTATGGATAGGATCCGCCCCTGGAGGTCGATCAGGAAGACGGCATTCCGGGTTGCCTTCAGCAAAACGCGGGCGGTTTCCTCGTGCTGTCTTGAACGCAGTTCATCGGCGTTGCGGGCCGTGATGTCACTGGATGAAACGAGCGGATCGTCGGAAGGCGCGGCCGTCAGGGTCCATTTTCCATCCGGGGGAGCGCTTGCGCCAGACAGGGTTTGCATGGCGGATCCTTATTCCCAAGGTCTTTTCTTGATAACTCACATCCGCGATTAGAAATTCTACTTGGGGAAAAGGGGCACCCGGACCGATGAAAGCATGAAGCGTGCCATTTTTAAAAGAGCAATGGAAACCAAAGAATTATGTGTGATTATAAATGGTTCAAACGAGCACCGCGGATGATTCGGAAGGGGTTTGTCGGCCGCGAACGGCCGGGGCGTGTCATTTTCTTGACCGCGCTCAAGCCGCCGATCCCTTGGCGGCCCTTTTCGCATAGGCAGCGGCTTCCAAGCCGGCCACGCAGCCTTCACCCACGGCTTCGGCCGCCTGCCAGGGAGGTCCGGTGATGTCGCAAGCGGCGCGGATCGCGGCCTGAAGCCCGGCCGGGCCGCTGCCGAGGATGACGACATCGTAATCCTTTTTCCCCGTCATGCTCCGCTCTCCTTTCTCATTGCCGCCAACGCCTGCTCCGCCAGCATCCTTTTCTTCATGTGCGGCGGATACCGGCGATCGACGTGGCCGCTCTCGAGATTGTAGCACTGCATGTAAAGCCGCCGCAACGGCCGGCCGTAGATGCTGACCATGAGGGTGGTTCCGGCCGCCGGGTTCCCGGTGCGGTGGATGCCCTCGTCGAACGGCAAGGTGGTTTCGATTTCCCCCGGAGCGAGCAGGCTGCGCGCGGCGACCGCCAGACGAACCCGGTCCGGCTCCGGGCTGAAGCCCTCGCGGAGAAAGCGAACCACTTCCAGTTGGCCGAAGGCCGGGCCCGACACCCCCCAGGAAAGGTGATCGTGCACCGGGGTATGCTCGCCCGGACCGAAGATATAAAGCCGCAGGGAGAACTTGCTGCCAGGCTCGCGGTAGAGGATAAGCTCATTTTCGAACAGGGTCCCTTGACGCAGATCGGGATACGGGTTGCCGGCGAGAAGCCCTCTTAGGACCCCCTCGAAAAACGGCCGCCGGTCCAGCAGCATCGGCAGCTCTGTCCGAAAATAAGCGATCCGGCCGTCCCGGTCGTCGATGCCGCTGATGGCCGCCGCCCAGTTCCGGCAGACCGCCTGTAATTCTTGCTGAGGCAGGTTATCCATCGTCGGTGCGTTGCGCCGCAACTTGTTTCCTGGTTTGCAAAGATTTTTCAGCCATTGGAGAATTCCAGCGGCTTCAGTCGCTGGAATTCTCCAGTCGGACGTATTGGTCGTAGAACGGCGCCCCGCCGCCCAGATCCGTCAATCCGGAGCCGATCAGTTGATTGGCGCCGCCGCCGCGGCTCATCCAGTCCCCCCGGCGGCAGACCACTGCGCCGGGATGCAGACCCGGCATCACCCGCACCTCCACCGGCAGCCGCCCCAGGGGCGACACCAGCACTGCGGGCTTTGAAAGCTCCAGGGCGGCCAGCACCGAGCAGTCGGGCGCCACCCACACCGTCGGCAGCGGCCGGTGGTCCTCCGGCAGGATCTGCGAATGAATGGCCGTCCGGCGCACCAGGGTGAGCAGGCGCAACGGATAGTCGCCCGGGGCCGGCGGCTCGTCGTGCAACTTCCCGGGAAAGCGGTACTTTCCGTCGCCATGAGCGAAACGGAGGCCCTCGTAGGCGATTCGCGGCCGCTTGGAGCGGACGTAGCGTGCGACCTTGATCTCTTCCAGGGTGGTGTCGAGATACGGCGAGGTCAAGGCCGCTCTCAGGCAGTCTTCCGGCGCCGGCATGGCCACCGGCGGGTTCAGGCGTTTGCCCACCTCGGTCACGATCCACACGTCGGTCCGGGCCTCCGGCGGCGGCGCGAGCAGGGCTGCGACGTATTGGACGTACTCATGCAGAAAGGAGCCGACGACGTCCTCCTGTTCGAGCATGAGCGTGCAGGGCAGCACCAGGTCGGCCCGCTCGGCCGTGTCGTTCATGAAGGCATCCACCACCACCTTGAATTCCACGCGGTCGAAGGCGCGGGCGGTCTCCAGCGCGCCGGGCGCCTGGTTGACGACGTTGCTTCCGTTGACCCAGATCAACCGGATCCCCGGATCCCGGGCAGCCAGGATGTCCCGACCGATGGTGGCGATATGAAAGGCTCTCCGGCCCCTGTGACCCTCGCCTTTGATCCAGGCGAGATCGAGGTTGCGGTAGGAGTGCAGATGGAAGTAGACGCCCCCGCCGGACCGGCCGACGTTGTCGGAAAGCAGCGCCAGGGCGTTGATGAAACGCACGTTTTCGCCGCCGTAGCGGTAGCGTTGCAGCCCGGCCCCGATGAACGTGGCCAGGGGCCTGGCCGTTGCGTACAAATGGAAAAGATGCTCGGCCTCCGCAGCCGGCACCTCGCATGCCGCCAGTAACTCCTCCAGCGACCGGCCCTGGATGAGCTGACGGAAGTTTTCCGGGTGGCGGGTGCGGGCGATCAACGCCTCGTCCAGGCGCCCCTCGCCGACCAGCCGCTTGATCACGGCGGCGGCCAGGAAACGGTCCGTCCCCGGCCGGATGCGGATGCGGCGATCGCAGAAGGGGTCGTTGCCGTCGCCCCCGGGGGAAATCGTCAGCACCCGGGCGCCCCGGCGGCGGGCCGTGTGGATGAGCGCGGCCGTGTGGATGGAGCTGCGCGAAAAATCCTTGCCCCAGTTGACGATGGCGGCGGCCTTCGCGAGATCCTCGATGTCGTTGTTCTCCCGGGAGCCGAAATCCTCGACCCCGGCGATGAACCCGGCGGCATCGCAAAGCGAGCCTATGATCCGGCTGGTCCCCAAACGCGAAAAAAACAAGCCCACCGCCTCCTTGAGCACTCCCTTGGCCCCATCGCTGTGGATGTGCAGGATGGAGGTCGGCTCGCCGCGCAAACACTGGATCTTTTCGGCGCACAGGTCGAGGGCCGCCTCCCAGCCGATCGCTTGCCAGCCGGACTTGGTCCTGCGCTGCGGCCGTATGATGCGGCCGGGGCTTTGCAGCCGCCGGATCTGGCGCCGGGTCTTGGCGCACATGACCCCGCGGGTGAAGGGGCTGTCGGGATTTCCGAGCAGCCGCGACCTCCCGTCCTCCATCTGCTCCAGAACCAGCGAGCAGGCGTCCGGGCAATCATAAGTGCAGGCGGTGATTTGTTTCATGTGTCAGAGTTTTTCCTTGACCGATTCGACCTTGCGTGGCATCCGGCCGGCCGGCCCTTTACGGTAGTCGGCCTTGAGCGACAAGACCACGCGGTCGCAGTCCTGGCGCATGGTCTCGAAGCAGCGCTTGACCACGGCCATGACCTCCTCCCACTCGCCCTCGATGCTGGTGCCCATCGATCGGAACTCGTAAGGCAGGCCGCTTTCCTGGATGATCTTGATCGAACGCGCCACGTAGGGGCTCAGGCTCTCGCCCTTGTCGAGCGGGTACATCGAAAAATCCAAAATGACGCTCATGAGGCAACTCCTTCCTCGCGTTTGACATTCCGCAGTTCATTCCTTAGAAATGTTTATCACGACTTGTATTCGATGTAAAAACGCCACCGTCGGTTTTGTCCCAAGCCCGCATGGAGAACCCGATGCCCGAGATCGTTCCGTTGAATTATCGTCTCCGCCTGGTCCCGGATCTGAGCCGCTTCACCTTCGAGGGCCAGGTCGAAATCCAGCTGCATCTGACCGAGCTTGCCAGCGAAGTCATTCTGAACGCCGCCGAGCTCGCCATCTGGAGCTGCGGCGTCAAGCGCGGGGACGATCTCCGCCCGTGCGCCTTTAGGGTCGAGCCGGCCCAGGAGGAGCTGCGCATCGAGCTCCCCGAAGCCCTGTCGGGCGAGATTCTGCTGAGCATCGACTATGCCGGCCGGATCAACGACCGGATGGCGGGGTTTTATCGCAGCCGATCCCTTCACAAGGGCCGCCGACGCCACATCGCCATCACCCAGTTCGAGGAAAGCGACGCCCGACGAGCTTTTCCATGCATGGATCATCCCGGCCGCAAAGCGACCTTCGACATCGAGATGATCATCGGGCGCTACCTGGCGGCAGTCGCCAACACCGACATCAAGGCTCAGGAGATGCTCAAGGGGGGCAAGAAACGCGTGATTTTCGAGACCACCCCCAGAATGTCCACTTACCTGGTTTTCTTCGGCGTGGGCGAGTTCGAAACGCTCCAGGATCCGGTCGACGGCCGCGTGCGGGTTCTCACCTTGCCGCCCTCGCAGAAATACGCCCGCTTCGGTCTGGAGTTCGGCCGCAAGGCGCTGACGTTCAGCGAATCCTACTACGGCATCCCGTATCCGCTCTCGAAGATGGACCTCATCGCCGTTCCCGACTTCGCTTTCGGCGCCATGGAAAACTGGGGCGCCATCACTTTTCGTGAAAACCTTTTGCTGCACTACCCGGGGATCACCTCCAGATCCGGGGAAGAGCGGATCTGCGAGGTCATCGCCCACGAAATCGCCCACCAGTGGTTCGGCAACCTGGTCACACCGTCGGACTGGAAGTATCTTTGGCTCAATGAGAGTTTTGCCACCTATTTCGGCTACGGCGTAGTCGCCCATTATTACCCCGACTGGGGGATCTGGCAACAGTTCCTCCACGGCACCACATCCACTGCCATGAACCGCGACGCCTTGCTCGAAAACGTCGCCATCGAAATCCCCGGCGGCGAGCACCTCGTGATCAACACCAGCACCGCTCCCATCATCTACAACAAGGGCGGCAGTATTCTAAGACAGGTCGAAGGCTACATCGGCCCCGCCAACTTCCAGCAGGGCCTGCAGCATTACCTTCGAACGCATGCCTACCAGAGCGCCGAAAGCCACCACCTCTGGGAGGCGTTCGAGGCGGTTTCCGACCGGCCGGTCAACGCCTTGATGAAAAGCTGGGTCGAGCAACCGGGCTTCCCGCTGGTAACCGCCACCCGCCAGGCAGACACACTGGTGCTGTCCCAGCGACGCTTCACTTATCTTGCCAACGACTCCGACCAGCAATGGCTGATCCCGGTCAACTTGCGAACCTTCACCGCCGGCGGCGAATCGCACGGCATTTCGATACTGATGGGCTCGGCCGAGGTGCGGATCGATATTGACCGGAAGGCGATCGCCTTCAAGCTGAACGACGGCCAGACCGGTTTTTACCGGGTAAAGTATGCCAACGCCGACGACCTGCAGGGGCTTGGCGGAATGGTGCGGCAGAAAACACTGCCGCCGGAGGACCGCTGGGGGCTTCAAAACGACGTGTACGCCCTCGCCGTCGCCGGTGACGCCGGCCTCGACGACTATCTCGCCTTTCTGGAGCACTACCGCCAGGAGGACGGCTACCTGCCGCTGGCCAGCATCGCTGCTAATCTCTCCCACGCCCATCTGACGGTGAACACAAAGACGGCCGCACGAATCGCGCGCCTGGCCGGCCCCTGGTTCGGGGAAGTGCTCGATCGCATGGGCTATGATCCCCGGACGGACGAGGACCAGACAACGGCCATCCTGCGCGACCAGATTCTCTTCGACGCCGCTCGATACGGCTGCCGGGAAGCCGAGGCTCATGCGCTCGAAAGGTTCGGGGAGCTCCGCGAAGGTGGAACGGTGCACCCGGACATCCTGCGCAGCGTCCTGCAGGCCGGAGCCTGGTATGGTGACGGCCGCGTCTTCAGCTGGTTCGACCGGCGCATCCAGAAGTCCGAAAGCGAACACGAGCGCTTGACCGTTCTCGCCGCACTCGGCTGCTTCCGCAAAGGTGAAGAAATCGAAAAAGTGCTCGACTACGTTCTCACCACGGTTCCGCCCCGCAACAAGTTCATTCCGGTGGTGGCGCTGGCCGCCAACCCCGCGGCCGGGTCTATTCTGTGGAGCTGGTACGTCAGTCGGCTTGCGCAGATCGAGCAGTTTCATCCCATGCTCTATGAAAGGGTGATCGCGGCCGTTGTGCCGGCCGCGGGCGTGGAGCACCCTGACGAGGTGCGGGGGTTCTTTGCAGAATACCTGCAGAAGACCGGGAAGGCCCGCGACGTGATCCGGCTTTCCCTGGAGCGCATGGAAATCAATTGTAGAATGCGTCAGCGCTGCGACTCTTGACACTGTCCGAAGGTTTCCGCTATACAGCCACCATGTGGTGTCTCCACGCCTGTCTTACCCAAACGCGTCCGATGGATCGTGCTTCACCCTTCTTTTTTCCGGCCCCTGTGAACCACGGTTGGAGCTGGTTGCCGATATGAACCGTCGCACGTTCCTCAAGCTGGCCGGCCTGGGCAGCGTTTCATTTGCCGCCGGCTGCAGCCCCGAGTCCCCCAAGCACCTCTACAGCCTGGTTCATGCGCCGGAAGACATGGTGACCGGCAAGGCCACGTGGTACGCGTCCACCTGCCGCGAGTGCCCGGCCGGCTGCGGCGTCATCGCCAAGAGCCGCGAGGGCCGGGTGGTCAAACTGGAGGGCAATCCCCTGCACCCGCTCAACCGCGGCAAACTCTGCATGCGCGGTCAGGCGGCGCTGCAGGCGGTTTACAATCCGGACCGGCTGCGATCGCCCCTCTTGAGGGAAAAGGACGGTTTCACCCCGATCGGCTTCGAACAGGCCCAGGCGCTTTTGAAAGGCAAGGCCTGGGAGGCGGCCCGCAAAGGCCCCAACCGGGTGCGGCTGCTGACCGAAACCGTCGGCGAAAGCCAGATGGAACTCTTTCGGGCCGCGCTTCGTAACTGGAATTCTCGGGATCCGGTCGTGTTCGAACCCTATGGCTACGAAGCGCTGAAGATCGCCAACCGCGAGGTGTACGGCGTAGACGGCTTGGTATCTTACCGCATGGATCAGGCGGATGTGCTGTTATCCTTCGGCGCCGAGTTTCTGGAAACCTGGTTGTCGCCGGTGGAGTACGCCTGGAAGTTCAAAGCGATGCACGCTACGCGCGGCCTGGAAAAAGGCGTTTTCTTCCTTGTAAGCCCGCTGCAGACGCTGACGGGTGCCAATGCGGATCACTGGCTGAGCTGTGCGCCCGGCAGCGAGGCGGTGGTGGCGCTGGGCCTGGTGCGGCAGATGCTGGACATTCAGCGTGGCAAGCACCTGCCCCCGGCCTTGCGTCAGGCCCTGCTGAAAGCCAGCGACCCTTATCCGCAGGAGACCGTGCTCAAACTCTCCGGCATCCCCTTGGAGGCCTACGAGCGATTGGTCGTTCGGCTGGCGGAAGCCAGACAGCCCCTGGTGCTCGGTTCCGGCAGCGGGCTTTCCGACGAAAACGGCCTGCGCTCGAACATGGCCGCCAACCTGCTGAACCTCATCCTGGAC
Source organism: uncultured delta proteobacterium (assembly GCA_963700055.1). Classification (GTDB taxonomy): domain Bacteria; phylum Desulfobacterota; class Desulfobacteria; order Desulfobacterales; family SpSt-501; genus SpSt-501. Next base: position 226,584 of record CAVOWH010000008.1, read on the forward strand.
CCAGAGCTGAAGCTCATCGACGCAGCCCATCGCCATCGCGTGGAAACCGCCGGCCGCCGGGCGGAGGTGCTGGCCTTTTTACAGACCTTGTCCGAGGGCGGCGCGGATCTGCTGATCCTCAATAACGTCAACCCCGTCTTCAGCCTACCCCCGGAAAGCGGCATCGCGGCCGTCCTGGAGGCTCCAGCTCTCTTCGTCGTTAGCTTCGCCAATTTCCTTGACGAAACCTCCCAGCTGGCCGACCTCATTCTGCCGGTCAGGCTGCCCCTGGAAACCTGGGACGATTACAGCGGCTGGTCGACCCTCGTCTCCACGGTTCAACCGGCGATGGGAGCGCTTTCCAGTGCGCCCCACCTGGGAGACCTTTTCCTGGAGGCTGGTTTTGAGGGCCGCCCCCCGGCGCCGGATTTCAAAACCTACCTGGCCCGTCGGCTGCAGGCGCAAGGGCGCGTCCGCGACGAACTCGAATGGCTGCGTGCCTTGCAGCAGGGCGGTGTTTTTCCGGCAGCCGGTCAAGCGCCGGCCGCCGCACCGATGGCCGTTTCGGAGCAGCTGCCCGCCGCGCTCGGCACCCCCTACTCGCCGGTACCGGCGGCCGGGCTTTCGTTTGCCGCCGTGCCCTCTCTGCGTCTTTTCGACGGCCGCGGGGCGAACAAACCGTGGCTGTGCGAAATTCCAGACCCCGTTTGCCGTGTGGCCTGGCAGTCGCCGGTCCGCATGCACCCCGACACGGCCCGCGCGCGGGGGCTCCAGCCGGCCGACATTGTACGGGTCCGGTCGCGCGGGGGCAGCCTCGAAGCGCCGGTCTATGTTACGGAGACGATTCGCCCGGGGCTGTTGGTCATGGAAACCGGCCAGGGCCACAGCGCCTACGGCCGCTATGCCGAAAACGTGGGCGCCAACCCCTTCGCCCTTCTCCCCGTAGCGGCCCACCCCGCGAGCGGGGGGCCGTCCACCCACCTGGCCGACATCACGGTGGAAGCCACCGGCCGTCGTCTGGAGCTCGCGAACACCGATGGGAGCCGCACCCAGCACGGACGGGCCTTCCTTCTGACCACCACGCTGGCCGATCTGCGCAACGGCGACCGGCGCGCCCGGACCGGCCTGACCATGGACAACTTCCCCCTCACCCTGCCGCTGCCTGAGGGCTATGATCCCAAACGCGATTTCTACCCGCCCCACGACCACGACCACTACCGTTGGGCGATGGCGGTCGACCTGGACCGCTGCATCGGCTGCGGCGCCTGCGCGGCGGCCTGCTACGCCGAGAACAACGTCGCCGTCGTCGGCGAGCCGCGCATCGTGCAAGGCCGCGAAATGGCCTGGCTGGAGATCGTGCGCTACCACGACGAACGCCGCATGCAGCGGGTGATGTTCATGCCCATGCTCTGCCAGCACTGTGACAATGCGCCCTGTGAATCGGTCTGCCCGGTCTATGCACCCCATCACTCCGCCGAGGGATTGAACAACCAGATTTACAACCGCTGCATCGGCACGCGCTTCTGCTCCCAGAACTGCCCTTACAAGGTGCGGCGCTTCAACTGGTTTGACTGGGAATGGCCGGAGCCGCTGAACCTGCAGTTGAACCCCGATGTCACCGTGCGCAGCAAGGGCGTCATGGAGAAATGCTCGTTCTGCATCCAGCGCATCAAGGAGGCGCGCACCCGGGCGAAGAACGAAAACCGGCCGATCCGTGAAGGCGAAGTCACGCCGGCCTGTGTCCAGACCTGCCCGACCGACGCGCTGGTGTTCGGGAACCTGATGGATAAGGACAGCCGTGTGCGCCGGCTCTGCGGCGACCCGCGGGCCTACCAGGCCATGGGGTATCTGAACACGAAGCCGGCGGTGATTTATCTCAAGAAGGTGTTGCAAGCGGTTTAGAAGGCAGTAGCAGATACTGGATGCTGGATACACGATAATAACAGAGCCCTCTTTGTTATCCAGTATCCAGCATCGCGCATCGGCGATTCAATCAGTAAAAAAGGCGACTGAAAATAAGTTGTGCACTAACCGTTTAACTTAGACGGAGCCCATGTCCGACCTCACCTACGCGCAGATCGACCAGACCGTCCTGAACACGCTCGAGCGGCCCCGGCCGCGCTATTGGGTCTTCGTCGCGCTCATGTTATGCGGCGTGCTCCTGGGGGCCGGCGCCTGGACCTACCAGATTTTCGTCGGCATCGGCGTCGGCGGCCAGAACATCCCGGTGGCCTGGGGCACCTATCTGATCAATTTCGTGTTCTGGGTCGGTATCGCCCACTCCGGAACGCTCATTTCAGCCATCCTGCACCTGTTTCGTGCCGGCTGGCGCAACCCGATCGCACGGGCGGCCGAAACCATGACCGTGTTCGCGGTCTGCTGTGCCGGGCTCTTTCCCTTCATCCATCTGGGCCGGGTCTGGCAGGTCTACTTCATGCTGCCGATCCCCAATCAGCGCTTGCTGTGGCCCAATTTCCTGTCTCCCTTGATGTTCGACGTCGTGGCCATCAGCACCTATCTCACGGTGAGTTCCCTGTTCTGGTACACGGGGCTGCTGCCGGATCTGGCCGTCGTGCGCGACCGCTCGAGCGGCGTGCGGCACCAGATCTTCCGCATCCTCTCCCTGGGCTGGACCGGGGCGCACCACCAATGGCTGAACTACAGCCGCGGCTATCTTTTCTTCGCGGCGCTGGCGACGCCGCTGGTGATCTCGGTGCACAGCGTCGTGTCCTGGGATTTCGCGCTCGCCATCGTGCCGGGCTGGCACACCACCATCTTTGCGCCTTACTTCGTGGCCGGCGCCATTCACTCGGGGCTGGCCATGGTGCTCACCCTGATGATCCCCCTGCGCCGCATCTTCCGCTACCAGACTATCATCACTGGAAACGTGCTGGAGAACGTGGCCAAGACCATGATCCTGACCGGTCTCATTGTCGGTCTGGCCTATGGCACGGAGTATTTCATCGCCTGGTACAGCCACAACGCGGTGGAATGGGAGTCCTTCCGCTGGCGCGCCACGGGCGAGTACGCCTACGGTCTGTACTTCATGATCCTCTGCAACGTTTTGGTTCCGTCCCTCTTTCTGCTCAAAGCGGTGCGCCGCAGCGTCCCCTGGCTGTTCGCCATCTCGCTGGTGGTGAACTTCGGCATGTGGTGGGAGCGTTTCGTCATCATTGTCGGCGGTGTCGCCCACGACTTCGCCCCCCATGCCTGGGGCCTCTATGCACCCCGGCTGGTGGAATACGGGGTCATGATCGGCAGCTTCAGCCTGTTCTTCTTCCTGTTCCTGCTCTTCTGCAAACACCTGCCCTCCGTGTCCATGACGGAGATGAAGGAGACCGCACACCATGCCGGCTGAAACCTGCGTCATGGGCCTCTTCAAGGACGAGGGCAAGGCCGCCAAGGTCATTCTGGATCTGACTGCGGCGGGGTTCAGCTTCCGCCGCGCCCACAGCCCCATCCCCAGCCATAAAATTCTGGAGGCCCTGAAGCTGAAGAAAGGTCGCGTGGGCTGGTTCACGCTGGCGGGGGGCATCGTCGGGTTTTTCACCGGGTTCGCCCTGGCCATCTTCACTGCGGTGGAATGGAACCTGATCGTCAGCGGAAAGCCGATCGTTTCGCTGATCCCCTTTTTCATCGTCGGCTTCGAGTTCACGATCCTGTTCTCGGTCTTCGGCAACGTGATCGGCCTGTTGGTCTGCTCGCGCCTGCCGGACTACCGGGGGCTCGAGACCTATGATCCGCGCTGCTCGGGCGAGCACTTCGGGGTGCTGGCGGCCTGTGCGACCGGCCGCGAGGGGGAGTTGATGGATTTCTTTCAGAAGAAGGGCGGGGAGGTCAAGGTGTTCGCATGAACGCAACCACGCCATCGGTCCAACCCGGCCATGCGGCCGCGCCGCAGCGCTCGCTTTTCATGCTCGGGGCGGTATTGGCCGCCGCAGGCCTGGCGGCCTTTCTCGCCGGTCTCCTCGGCCCTCATCCGCAGAGGGCCTGGCAGGCCTTTCTCATCAATTTTCTATTGTGGTCGGCCATGGCCCAAGGCGCAGTCCTTTTCGCGGCGGTCACCCACACGGTCAAGGCTCGCTGGGCCGGCCCGCTCAGCGGACTTGCGGGGTCCTTCGCCGGGTTCTTCCCGCTGTCGCTGGTCTGCTTCCTGGCCCTGCTGATCGGCAGAAGTCACCTGTTTCCTTGGCTGCACGAGGACCTGCACGGCAAGGAGATCTGGCTGAACATCCCGTTCCTCTTCAGCCGTGACGGAATCGGGTTTTTGATGCTCTACGGTTTCGGATGGGCCTTCTTGTCTCAGGATCTCAAACTGCGGCTCCGGACGCCCGGATCGGCCGCCGGCCTGCGGCGCCTGCTGGCCGGGCGTCTTCCGCAAAACGACGCCGAGATCCAACGCGTCCGGAACCGCAAAACCATGTGGGGCGGTTTATACTGCTTTGCCTTTGCCCTGGTGCTCAGCCTGATCGGCTTCGACCTCGTCATGAGCATGGACCCGCACTGGATCTCGACTCTTTTCGGCGCCTACCATTTCGTGAAGGCCTTTTACGTCGGGCTGGGAGCGCTGATCATCCTCGCCGCGATCGTTCATCTGCGCCAGGGCGGCCGCGCAGGAATCGCCGCCGCCCATTTCCATGACATCGGCAAATTATTTTTCGCCTTCTGTCTGCTGTGGGCGGATTTCTTCTATGTCCAGCTGACCGTCATCTGGTACGGAAACATCCCCGAGGAGACGAGCTACGTGATTCTGCGCACCGTGACCCCGCCCTGGAATGCGCTGGCATGGGTCGTCTTCATCGCCTGCTTCGTCATCCCCTTCGTCGCGCTCATCAACCGGCGCATCAAGACCATGCCCGGTGCCATGATGGCTCTGTGCGGCATGGTGATTCTGGGGATCTGGCTCGAGCATCTCCTCCTGCTCGGCCCGGCGCTGAACCACGCGACGGCGGAACTGCCGTTGGGGGTCACTGACGGGCTGGTGTTCATCGGTTTTCTGGGATTGATGGTGCTGGCCGTGGCCTACACCCTGAGAACCTTCCCGGAGCTTCTGCCCCCGGCAAGCGAGGGGGCGCGCTGAACCGTGCCGATCGGAAAAGGTTGACATGTCGCAAGGAAACCGCGCCGCGATCCTGATCACGTTGGGCAGCGTCCTGTTCACCGCCGCCTTCCTGTATTTTTTTTATGCCTGGCCGGAGAAGATCGGTCCGGAACAGCCGATCCCATTCAGCCACAATGTGCACAGCGGCATCAAGGAAATTCAGTGCCAGTACTGCCACCCGTATGTGGCCTACTCGAACTTCCCCGGCATTCCGCCGGTGGAAAAATGCCTGCACTGCCACAATTACATCATCGTAAACTATCCCTGGATTCAGAAGGAGCACAGTTATTTCAATACGAATACACCGACGCCCTGGGTCAAAGTGAACGTCGTCGCCGAGCACGTGTTCTTCAACCACCAGCGGCACATCAACAGCCAGGTGGCCTGCGAGGAGTGCCACGGCGAGGTCAAAAACACGCAACGGCTGCCGGAGAAAATCTGGCGCATGGGCCAGTGTTTGGAGTGCCATCATAAAAAGAAGGCGAGTGTCGATTGCTGGCTGACGTGCCACAACTGAGGATGGTTGCGCCGAAAGCCCAATCTCGGCGTTGCGCTTCATCCCGCGCTCACTGCGGCGTACGGAACGTACGCCTCGTTCGACGGAATCGTGCGCCTTGATCTTGGGCTTTGGGCGCAACCATCCGCTCGCCGCAGGAGTTTTTGAATTTCAGCTGAAAGTTCGGTATAGGAGAGCGTTTTGAGCACCGCTGCAGAAAGCATCCCTCACGGCAACCAGACGGCCAAGGCGTTCACGCTGACCTCGGCGTTGTGGTTTGCCTTCGCCACCACCTTCGGCATGATTGCCGCCGGCTACCTGATCGCGCCCGATTTCATGGCCAACATCGAATACATCCAGTTCGGGCGGGTGCGGCCGATGCACGTCAACGCCGTTCTCTTCGGCTTCGTGACCCCGGGACTTCTGGCCGCCGCCTTTTACTACCTGCCGCGGCTGATGAAAACCCGGCTCTACAGCGAAAAACTCGGCGTTTTTTCGGCCGTCTTCTGGAACTTGACGGTCGCTGCCGGCATGGTGGGCGTTTCCCTGGGCTACAGCCAAGGCCGCGAATATGCGGAGCTGCCCTGGGCCGTGGACATCCTGGTGGTGATCAGCTTCAGCCTGGTGATCGTGAACTTTCTGCTGACCATCCGCCGCCGCACCGAGCCGATCCTGTACGTGTCCATCTGGTACGCGGCCGCCGCGGTCGTGCTGACCGCCTGCACCTACTGCCTCGGCAACGTGATCTGGAAACCCGACACGGGCGCCCTCTCGGGCATTCCGGACGCCATCCTGCTGTGGTTTTACGGCCACAACGTCTTCGGGTTGCTGCTGTCGCCCATGGCCCTCGGCGTGGCCTACTACGTGCTGCCCATCGCCACGCGCAGCCCGCTTTACAGCCACACCCTGTCCCTGCTCGGCTTCTGGTCCCTGATCGTGGTCTACACCCACATCGGCACCCACCACCTGCTGCAGGTGCCGGTGCCCACCTGGCTGAAGACCATCTCGATCGTCGACAGCGTCGCCATGGTGATCCCGGTCATGGTCTTCCTAATCAACATCTGGTACACGGTCAAGGGCAAGCTCGGCGATGTGCATGCCGACATCGGCGCCAAATTCGTCTTCACCGGCACCATCTACTACTTTTTCGTCAACATCCAGGGCTCGATGATGGCCCTGCCGGATGTGCAGCGCATCACGCACTACAACAACTGGGTGGTGGCCCACGCCCACATCGGCGTGCTGGGATTCGCCGGCGTGACGGCGCTGGGCGGACTTTATTTCATCCTGCCGCGCATCACCGGCAGGCCGCTGCACAGCACCTTCCTGGCGGATCTGCAGTATTGGCTGGTTCTGATCGGCATCACCGGCTTCGGCATCGTCCTCACCATTGTCGGGTTGATCCAGGGGCAGGCCTGGTACAACGGAGAAACCCTCTACCGCACCCTGCCGGAAATCCAGCCTTACTACATCACGCGGCTTTCGTTGGGCTCTTTGATCATGGCAGGCGCCTACATCGGCCTCTACAACGTCATCCGGTCGCTGTATTTCAACCGCGGAGTGGCTTCATGAGAATGACCCCTGCCGTCATCCTGTTCGGGGTTTTGGCGCTGCTGGGCTCCATCGCGCTGATCATGGTCTATTGGCCCTATGCCCAACAGGACACGACGCCCTCGGAGATCTTTCGTGCGCGCAGTGCCGAGGAAACGGCCGGGCGCAAGATTTACATCCAGAACGGTTGTGTCTACTGCCACAGCCAGGCGATCCGACCCTTTGACTGGGACCTCGGCTCCGAGCGCATCGCCCAGACCGGCGACTATGTGGCCGACGAGCCCATCCAACTTGGCTCCCAGCGCACCGGGGTCGACCTTTCCCAGGAGGGCGGAGAGCACCCGGACGACTGGCACCATGCCCATTTCGTGAACCCGCGTTACACGCGGCCCAGTTCGATCATGCCGCCCTTCGAATGGCTGGGAATGGAGCGCATCCAGACCCTAACCCGCTACGTGCAGAGCTTGGGGTTGAAGCAGGCGGACCGACGCATGGAGCGTCAGAACTACTGGAAACAGGAATCCATCAAGGCCTACGAGGCCGGTCCCGAGGCCAACGCCCGCTGGCTGGCCGAACAAATCCCAGCGGGGTGGCGCACCATCCCCAACCCGTACCCGACCACTGCGGCCAGCTTGCAGCGCGGGCAAAGAATCTACCAATATTTTTGCATCGGCTGCCACGGACCGGTCGGCGACGGAATGGGGCCGGCCCAGCCCTGGATTTACCCGCCACCGCTCAACTTCACCCTCTTGAAGGGGCGGGAGATCTCGGGCGGCATCCTCTACTATCAGCTCATGAACGGCATCACCGGTACGGCCATGCCCTATTTCAAGCGCGATCTGGAATCCCAGAAAATCTGGGAGGTGGGGAATTACGTCGCCTATTACTTCATCAACCAGAGCGATGCCAACCTGGAGCCCAAGGGCGTCGACGCGGCGTGGGAACCCTAATGAGCGGACGCCTTCAGCGAGCGTCTCTGGATACCGATGCCACGTCCTCTGGAATGACGGCTCGCCGGGGATGAAGGCCTACTCACAGCAGTTGAGGGGAGAACGCCTTTGAGATCAACCACCGGCACCAGGTCAATGACCTGCCTCATAGCTCTCTGCGCGATGCTCGTGCAGGGATGTGCATCCGATCATCCGGCCGCCCCAATACCGGCTGAGCCAAAAAGGATGATCAACGACATCATGACCATCAAGGCGGCGGACAGCCTTACTGTCGTAGTAAAGGGAGATCAACCGCTCACCTACACGCTTGTGCAGCAGGACTCGCCGCAGGCATTGGTCATCAGGTTCGCTAACACGGGCTTTGACCGCTTGGGGCCGGTTTTTTTCCCCCCCGAGAATATGGCAGTCCATTCGATCCGAACCGAACAGATTTCTGAGAACGGGATGGAAGCGCGGGTGGTTCTCGGACTCAAGGGAGGCATCCCATACCAGCTGGTTCCGGAAGAAAATAGTCTAAAAGTGGTTTTCACCAAAACGAAAGCCCCTGCGCCTAGCCCCACCCCCCGGCGGGGTCAGCAGGCCCCGAAGCGGCAGCCTCCACCCCCGGCGGTTCAAACCGCGCTGACAGCCTCGGGTGTTTTGAAAGAGGTGAACGTTGTCTCCCACGGCGGCGGCGTCGCGGTTTACATCCGGGTGGACGGTCACGTGAAGGATTACAGGGCGTTTACCATCGACGCTCCCCCCCGGCCAAGATCGCCGTGGATTTGATGGGTCTTCGCAGCGCCTTTCGTGAGGAGCAGAAAATTCCAGTGGAAGGCAACATCGTCAAACAGGTTCGTCATTTCGGCCACCCGGACAAGGTCCGCGTGGTCGTTGAGACGGAAAAGGCATACCTCAAGAATTTCTCCCTGGAACGCGTTGAGAACGGGATGGTCCTCAAAGTTGGAACCTCCACGGGAAAGGAGAATTAGAGCGCCTCATGTACTTTCCTTACTTCATCACCTACATGACGATCGGTTTTGCAATCAGTTTGGCGGTTTTTCTATGGGCCCTGGATCGCGGACAGTTCCGTGACCAGCGCCGGGCGCGATTTTTGCCGCTGGAAGGGGTCCCGGCGACGGCTCCCGCCAAACTGAACCGTAAGGGACTCATCGAGACCTGGGGCTTGTTCGCGCTGGCCTGTTGCGGACTCGGCGGCAGCGTCGCGGTGATAATCTTTGCTCTGAACCACGGCCGATAGGTGGCATATGCGCATTTTCGAGGTCCTGAACATTCAGCATTTCGTCATGTATCTTTTCCCGGCCCTGGCGTTCATCCTGACCTTTGCCGCGGGTCTGGGGTATGTTTATGTCCGACGCCGGACCTCCGACGAGCGTGTGACCCGCATCATTGAAGAATACCCCGGTGGCATCGAAGGCCGCAACGCCCCGTTTCCATTGGTAGTGACCCTGATCATCGCAGGCGCGCTGGTTTGGGGCCTGCTCTATATCGTCTTGACGGGATTTCTGAAGGTGAAGATATGACCCCGCACCCGGAGCATTCCACTTCGCGCGCCAGAACGTGGCTGCTGGTGGGCGTCTTGGTGGGCGTCGTTTTCTTCCAGGGTTGGCTGGCCTACACGGTGATCGGCGATCTCGGCCAGCCGGATTGGGACTACCGGCCGATCCCGGACGTCTACGGCGAATCACCCTATGCCATGTATCCGCCGGTGCCTTATCCACAGCATGTTCGTGGGCCGCAGGGAAAGGAATCCTACCCGCTCAAGGTCCTGACGATCCAGGGGGTCAAATGAAGAAACTGCTGGCGCTGGCCGTGGTCCTTGCCGGAGCGCTGGGAGCGTACCATGCGCTGGTGTTCTACGACAACAACTTCCGCTACGGCCGCATGCGCGAGACGCCGGCCGTGAAACCCCACGAGGAGCCGCTGATCCGCATGGAAGCCGGGGTCGTGCCCGTCACCGGCGGTGAGGCCCTTCTGCGCGCCACTCCGGGGCCGACGCTCAAGCCCTCTTTGGCCATGGAAGCGGCGGAGGTCATCGCCCGGGGCAGGGCCGTGTACTTTACCTTCTGCGCGCAGTGCCACGGCCCGAGCTACGACGGCAACGGCACCGTGGGACAAAGCTTCATGCCGCTGCCGACCGATGTGCGATCCCCGGCCGTACAGTCCAAGCCGGCCGGCGAGCTTTTCAAGAGCGTGAGCTACGGCATCCCCGGCGGACGCCAGCCGCCGCTGGAGACCACCATCACCATTGACGACCGCTGGAGCGTGGTAGCCTTTGTCAAATCCATGGGAGTACGCCACTGAGCTGAATCGTTCGTCATGCCCAAAGCCAAGCCGTCTGCCGAAAACCGTGTCGCTTCCGTAGCGGGGTGCGACCTCTGTGGGCTCGCTCTGCGCGGCGAGCGCATCGAAGCCGAGTGGGCCGGCCGCGCCTACCGGTTCTGCTGCACGGGATGCCGCCAGGTCTTCAGCATCCTGCTGCAGGCCGCCGGCTCGGCCGACCCCGCCGCTTTCCGACGCAGCGAACTTTACCGCCAATGCCAGGAGAGCGGCATCATTCCGCGCGCCGACGACGATCTGCCCCGGCCGGCGCCTTCGCCTGCCACCGCTTCTGCGAAGGCGTCTCCGCCTCTGGCCGCAGGCCTGGCCCTGACGCTTAAAGTTGAAAACATGTGGTGTCCGGCCTGCGCCTGGCTGATCGAAACAGCGCTTGCTCGGGCACCCGGGGTCTTGTCCGCCGCCTGCAGCTTCGCCACCGATCGGCTGCGGGTAGGATACGACCCGACCACCACCGACCCGAACCAGATCCGATCCGTCGTCCAGCGCTTCGGCTACTCCGTGACGCTGCTGGGCGACATCCGCGATCAGGGCCTGCGGCGACGGGAGTGGACCCGCTTCGGGATCGCGGCGTTTCTGACCATGAACGTCATGATGCTGTCCTTTGCGCTTTACTTCGGATTTTTCACCGAACTGCCCGCCGAATCCGTGGCCAGCATCTCCTGGCCCATGGCGGTGATGGCTGCCGCGGTGATGACCTACGGGGGGGCGCCCTTCTTTCGCCGGGCCTGGCAAGGTCTCCGGCAGGCCGCCTTCAGCATGGAAACCCTCATCACGGTGGGCGCCCTGAGCGCTTTCGGCTTCAGCACCCTCAACTTGCTGGCCGGGAGCATCCACCTCTACTACGATACCGCCTGCATGCTGATCACCCTGGTTCTGCTGGGGAAAATCCTTGAGCGCTGCGCCAAGGACCAGGTTCTGGAGGGGCTGGAGGGCCTGCTTGCGCTGATGCCCGCCAAGGTCTGCATCGTCGATGAGGCTTTCCCCGAAGGCCGCTTCGTCCCCGCCGAGCGGCTGGTTGCAGGCGACTTGTTCCGCGTCGCGGAAAACGAAATCGTTGCCGCCGACGGCGTCGTCGTCTCCGGCGGCGGGACCAGCGACGAGTCCTCGATCACCGGCGAGCCTCGGCCGGTGGTGAAAAAACCCGGCGACCTTATCCGCAGCGGCAGCCGCCTGCACCACGGCAGCATCACGATCTGCGCGAACCAGGTGGGCGCCGAATCGACGCTGGGGCAGATGATCGCCGTCGTACAAAACACGCTGACCCTGAAAACTTCCGGCGAGGGCCGAACCGAAAAAATCCTGCAGGGATTCGTGCCGGTCATTCTGGTGCTGGCCGCGGCCACGGGAATAGCCATCTGGCTGCGAGGGCAGGGCGCTGAAGCGGCCATGCTCAGAGCCGTCACGGTCACCGTGATCGCCTGCCCCTGCGCCCTGGGAATCGCCATTCCGCTCGCCCGCGTGGCTGGCGTGGCGCTGGCCGCCCGTCGAGGCATGCTCATCCGCCGTTTTTCGGCCTTCGAACAAGTTGAAGCCCTCGACACGCTCATCCTCGACAAAACCGGAACCGTCACTCGCGGCGAGTGGCTCCTTAAGCACATCATCCCTTTCGGCAACTTCACCCGCGAAAAGGCCCTTGCCCTGGCCTCCGCCCTCGAGCAGGGAGCCTCACACCCCATCGCGCTTGAACTGCTGCGCGAAGCCCGGGAACGTCATATCCGGCCGGAACGCGTGGCGGTGGTGCAGGACGAGGGCAACGGGATCAGCGGCTTGTGGGCGGGGCTCGAGGTTAAAATCGGCGCCGCCGAGTTTCTCGCGGAGGAATTTTCGGGCCGGGAGCTGCTGCTCGAACCGGTCCACATGCACTCGGCCGGCAACTCCTTCGTTTATCTATCGGCCGGCGGCCGGCCGGCGGCGGTATTGGTCTTCGGCGATCAGCTGCGCGAGGGCATCGCACCGGTGGTGGCCGAGCTGCAGCACCGGGGACTGCGCTTGATCCTGGTATCCGGCGACGGCGTGGAGACCACCCAGGCCATCGGCCGCAAGCTGGGCATCATAGAAGCCTTGGGCGGCCGGCTGCCCGCGGAGAAGGCCGCATTCGTGTCCGATCTGCAGAAACGGGGGAAAAAGGTGCTCATGGTCGGCGACGGCATCAACGACGCCCCGGCATTGGCTCAGGCCGATCTTTCGCTGGCCGTCTTCGCCGGCGGGAGCCTGGGCAAGGAAGTCGCCGACGCCACCCTGATGCGCGCCGAGCCCTCCCAGATCACCGAGTTTTTGGACTTCGGCCGCGCCGTCAACCGCAAGATCCGCCAGAACCTCGTCCTGACCTTCCTCTACAACGCCGTCAGCATCCCCGTCGCCATGAGCGGCCTGCTCTCGCCCCTGGTCGCCGTCTGCGCCATGCTGCTTAGCAGCTTGAGCGTCATCGGCAACACCTACCTGCTGGTCCGAAAACACACTTAGTGTGGTGTCCTAATGTTTACTGATTGACCAAGAATTAACCAAATGGGCGGAACATGTCAATGAAAATGAGACATCGTTTTACGGAAATTAGACTCCCATATTTTCTTTCGGAGGCGGGTTGATCCAGACCGCCTCCGGCAGGGTATCAGGAACCGGTATCTTGTATTTGAACCGGTTCGGGTGTTTTTCAAAAGCCGATGCGAGAACCGTTTTTCGGTTAAGGGTGATTTCGCCGGCCAGCCCGTAGTGGACCTGTTCCGGGGTTAGCATCGCAATGCCGCTATGGCGATGCTCCGTGTTATACCAGCTGAAGAAGAATTGGCAAAAGGATCGGCTATCCTGGATGCAGCCGAAGCGTTCCGGGAACTGCGGGCAGTACTTGAGGGTCTTGAACTGGGCTTCCGAATAGGGGTTGTCGTTGCTGACATAAGGCCGGCTGTGGGTTTTGGTGACTCCCAGATCGGCCAGCATCTGGGCGACGAGTTTGGATTTCATGCTCGGTCCCCGATCGGCGTGAACGGTGAGCTGTCCGGGTCGTATCGTTTGTTTCGTGCAGCTTTCTTCAATCAGTCGTTTGGCCAGGGAATCGAGTTCTCGGTGGGCCACCATCCAGCCGACCACAAGGCGGCTGAAGATATCCAGGATCACGTACAGATAAAAGTAGGTCCACTTAGCGGGTCCCTTCAACTTGGTTATGTCCCAGGACCAGACTTGATTCGGGGCGGTGGCCAAAAGCTCCGGCTTGCTGTAGTGGGGCCGTTGAACGTGGCCTCGGCGCTCTTTGACTCCATTGTGTTCGGCGGAGAGGATCCGATACATCGTGCGCGGTGAACACAGGTAGCGTCCCTCGTCGAGCAAGCTGGCATAGACCTCCAAAGGGGCCGTATCCTGGAAGCGCTCGCTGTGCAGTTGTTCGATTACGGCTTGCCGTTCGCTTGGGCTTAAGGCCAAGGGCGGCGGCCGTTTAGCGACCGGCTTGGGCTCGGCATCGATGTGTCGGTAAAAGGTCGCCCGAGGGACGCCCAATGCCTCACAGGCCGGCTTCTTGCCGACAGCGCTGCTCAAGGAGGCGGCGGCTTGCATCAGTTGTTCTCGCGGCTGTTGTCCAGGTTTTGGTCGATGCCCAGGATTTCCGAGATTTTTTTTTGCGCTTCGATGATGATCTCGGCTTTTCGCAGATTTAGGTTTAAGCGCAGGTTTTCCTTTTCCAGCTGCGCGATGCGCTCGGCAGAGGGATCAGCGGGTTTTGCTTTGCGCCCGCGCTTCTTGGGGCTGAGGCCCTGCAGGGTGCCCTCTTCGCGCTGACGCCGCCAGGTAGTCAGATGAGAGGAATACAGGGCCTCCCTGCGCAGCAGAGCCCCCAGTTGGCCAGGCTCCGCGCACTGGCCGGCCTCCTGGAGGATGCGTAACTTGTATTCTGCGGTGAACCTTCGACGTTGCTTTTTTTCGGAGACTTCAGGGTCCGGAACTGCCGCGCAAACCGGGGCCTCGCCCGTTACCCCGGTTGGGGAGAGGGCTGTCGCCCTACGGGCTCCATCCCTCTCCCCAACCGGGGTGGGATATGAAGTGCGAGCTTTAACCTGCTTTAGAGAAGGTTGCCGATCCATGGGTGATTCTCCTATCCGCCCTACATTAATTTAGCAAGGGGTCGGTGTCTCACCTTCATTGGCATAGAGGGGGCGGATAACCAATTTTCGGATTAGATGGAACAGCGGTTGCCGAAAGCGTTAAAGCGCGGGGCTTTTAAACAAGGGATTAGAGCGTCGCTTGCAAGACGCTCTAATCCTTACACTTGTAATTCGCCCGCTTCAGAGCTCCGAGGAGCGATTCGGTGTTGGCGGTCGCCGGCTTATCGTTCTGGAAGAAGACCGCCATTCTTCCAAAGCTCATTAGGCTGCAACCTCTGCAAGACTCCACCTTCCGCATGAATTAGTTTGCCCCCTCTTGGGATTATGTTGCCTGACGCCGTCACTATCATCAGCTTTGACCCATGGAATTCTTGGCGCGGGGTCTTGTATCCACAATCATTCAAACTGCCCGCACCACCACAACGGTCATATCGTCGTGCTGCAGAGAGCCTGCTTGATGCTTGACTACCGTCTTGATCAACTCATCACATACCTCTTGAGCCGATGAACCCTGCATCCGGCCAACCGTGCGGACAAGCCCATCATATCCAAAAGTTGCATTTTGTCGGTTGGGGGCCTCAGGTATTCCATCTGAATACAGCAGCAGCATGCTGCCCTTGGAGAGTTCAACCGTCTGTTCGTCCAAGGCGATTTCATCAAACACCCCCAACGCCTGACCGTTGGATTTAGGCATGCGTTTAATTGAACCCTGCTCGTCAAAAAAAATTGGAGCCTCGTGGCCCGCCCGCGCATAATGGAACTGATGTGTAACGCGGTTTAGGATTCCGAATAAAATGGTGACGAACATCTCCTTGTCGTTCATATCCATTAGGTGGCGGTTAACGCTTCGTAGCACTCTCTTGGGAGACCGACCTGGATGAGCCTCGGCACGCAGCAAGCTGCGCACCATGGCCATGAATAGGGCGGCCGGTATGCCCTTGTCAGAGACATCACCGACCGCAATGCCCAGCAAATCTTCTCCCAGAGGGATAAAATCAAAAAAATCACCCCCCACGGATTTGGCCGGAATCATGGCCGCACTGAACTCATAGCCTTCAAGTCGTGGGATGGACCTCGGCAGCATGCTCTTCTGGATTTCACTCGCCAACGATAGCTCATACTCCAGCTTGGAAAGCCGCTCAAGCTGAGCCACCTGCTCGGCAACGCGAGTTTCGAGTACTGCGTTCCATTCGGTAAGCTCCTTCGCCTGTTCCTCCACCTTGCGGCTTTTTTCCTGCATCTCTTTGAAAAGTCTCACGTTTTCGATCGCAATCGCCGCCTGGTCCGCAAAGGTCTTGAGCAGCGCGATCTGATTATCCGTGAGCGGCCGGACCTCCAATCGGCGGATCAGAATTGCCCCAATCGCAACCCCTTCTCGCAACAAAGGCGTGGCAAAGGTTGTTCTATGCCCGTACTGCTTTGCGTAGGCCGCACCGAGTGGAAAGTCGGTCTCGGCCGCCTGCAGGTCATGCACATGGACTGAGGCACGATCGGCGACCGCTCGCCCTACTACCCAGTTACGGCTTATGGGAAATTTAAACCCTATCGGCCATATCTGGTGCTGTCCGTGTTTCGCAACCAGCCGAAGCTCGTCCCCCTCGACCTGCAAGATTTCCGCGTTGGTCACCTCGCACAATCGTGCGGCGTTTTCGGCTACGGTATCCAGAATCGACTGGACATTGGTCGGCGAGCTGGAAATCGCACGCAGGATCTCGCTGATCGCTGTCTTTTGCTGGAACGCTTCGGAAAGCTCTCGTGCGTTTTGTTCGATCTTGCTGACAAGGTTTTCAAACACGCGCGCTGATAGAGGCTGATTCTTGGAAAGGAATGCTTTGAAGTCACTCTTCGGCAGCGCCAGTAGCCTACTCGGTTCGACGGCCATGATTGAGGCCGAAAGCGGCCCATCGCCAAAACCCATACCACCGAAATAGTCTCCTGTGCCATGATGCGACAAGTCCTTCTCCTTACCGTTTGAATCAATAACGAATGCTTTCACTCGCCCTTCTATAACCACATAGAGGAAATCGCTCCGATAACCCTCATTCGCTAAGCTGGCGTTTTTGGGGAGAGAATGAATCACAGCTCTTTTGAGGATGGTGTGCGACTCTATTGCCGTCAGCCCCAAATTGGTCAATGCTGCTTCCGGGTTCCTTGCCATCGCCGTCTTTCACCTTTATCGAACGCCTCTGGGAGCAGTGACGCGTCCGCTTAAAACCGGGACTTCAATCTCATGGGTTTGTGGAGATGATGTTCTTCTCTCCAAAAGTCGGGTCGTCAACAGAATTATGCTTTAGGGCAGGAGCGTCCGCTGATAGCCATGGCGCTATGTAACTGTTGACGGCTTTGTTGATGCGTTTATTATCCTGTCACTTAAGCACAATGTGGTAGTGTGTCAAGGAGGGATTTTTCCGAAGATGGATATTCGAAAAAGGATCAATTGCGAGATTTGATCTGGCGGTCCATATCACAGATTATGTGTTTTGGTGATACGATGTATGTTCCCATTGATATCGTAGTTTTTGATGTCCTATCGGTTCTGAAAAGCTGTTCCAATTCGCCTTGGCTTAACATTTAAAATTTCCATGACCTCCATCGTTATCTGGTCTTGAAGGGCGAAAAATGTCTTCAAATTGGCGATCATTGCGCTCGGCCCATATAGGGTTTCCTGTGCCTCCATCGATCAACTGAGCGTTTACTCGCACCCGATCAGCATCGCGTTGCACGCTGCCTCAAGCAAATAACGCACCCCGAGTTGATCGGCTATTTGTTGAGCCGTCATGGGTTTGCCCTTGTAAGCGAAGCTGGAGGTGCGGGCAGTGACGTAAATATCCGGCGACTGCGACAAACCCGCGATGAGTTGCTCGGCCATGCCGTCGCCGAAAATCCGAGACTCCTCCTCGATCACGTCCCCCAGATTCACGCCGATGCGAAAGTGCATTCTGCGGTTCTCCGGTAGCTCTGCATTGCGGGCATGCAGTTCTTTCTGAGTCGCTACCGCGCATTGAACCGCATCCGCCACACTGGTGAAATCGGCGACATCGGCGCTGAGGATAGTGGTCAGTTTCCGCTTGAATTGCTCCTGCGCCATAAGCCGCCCCTTAGGACAAAAGGTTTGGCACAATCCAGGACGAAAGGACGATGAAAGCAAATTATCTGGTGGATGCTGCAGCACCAGTTCTTCTAACTGCAGGCAAGTCTCTCACCGGAATCCGCTTTGCGTTGAAGACTATGAATCGGCAATCTGCTCATTTCGACGCACGGCGATCATAGTGATGTCGTCCGACTGGGGTGCGCGCTGGATGTGGCTGAACAGGTCCGCTTTGACGCGCTCAATTAAGCTCGCCGCTGATGAGGCTGGCTTCTCCAGAATAGAAAGGAAGCGTTCCCTGGTGTACAAAGATTCATCCGGTGACATTGCCTCCGTGACGCCATCCGTGTAGCCGAACAAGGTTTCACCCGATTCGATCTGGGCTACCGCCTTCCGGAATTTTAGCCCTGAAGCGATACCCAACGCCGCCCCGGTGGCATTCAGCGACAAACTTCTCTCAGGTTTTCCTATTATCAGCAACGGCAGATGTCCGGCGCTGACATACGCCAGCATGCCTGTCCTCGGATTGATGATCGCCAGGCACAGGGTGGCAAACATGCCCTGGTCTCCGTGTTCCTGGGCGATGTATTCGCTGGTCAGGGTAACAGCCCCCAATGCGGCTTCAATTTCCAGGTCCACCTGCTCTTCGGTCGAAACGTCGGCTGGAGCAGGCAACCTCCAGCCAGGGTTGATCTTTCCGGTAAAGACCCGGATCAGGCTGCGGATGAGCGCCATGAAAAGGGCGGATCCGACCCCCTTGTCGCAAACATCGCCGATGACGACTGCCAAGCAGCCGTTTGGCAGCAAGTAGGCGTCGTAAAAATCCCCCGAAACCTGCCGCGCGGGGTAAAAGCAGGCAGCGATGTCCCAACCCGGCAGACAGGGGAGTATCCGAGGCAAAAAATCCTTTTGGATTTGCTTCCCCTTTTCGAGTTCTGCATCCAGAGCCCGGGAATACGTGTCGAGCTTTGAATACAGCATAGCGCTTTCGAGGGCCAGCCCGAGTTGTCCGGCAGTCACTTCCATCACCTCCGCCGTGCCTTGGTGAAAGATCCCGGGTTGGGAGTGCAGTAAGGTCAAGATGCCAAAGATTTCATTGTCGCGAATGATCGGCACCGCCATGGCGGAGCGCGCAACGTAGGGCTGGTCGGGCAGATTGAGCCAACGCTCGTCTTTTTGGGTGTCGGCGACCAGCCCAATCATCCGGTGGCGCATCACCCACCCGGCCAGCCCGTCTTTGAGGACGGTGCCAGTCAAATCCAGGCACTCTCTTGCCTGCCGAGGCCCCCGCGTCAGAATGCAGTCCCGGACCACGCCATCAAGGTCCAATAGAAAAAGACTGCCGGTTTCAGCTTTAGTCAGCTCAGCGCTTAGTTCGAGCGTTTTCTGAAGAGTTGAAGCAAGCATCTGCTCCGTAGCCGAAGACTTGGCTAAAGAAACAAAATTCTGTATCAACCGGCTCTGGGTCAGCAGGGCCGTCTTTTTCTTTATCAACCGCTCGATCTTGGCTTTAAGTTCAAGCGTTTTGTCCATGCCCAAGTCCCTTCATCAAATCCGGGAATGCATTTGGGTCATATTGATCGTGCCGGCGCGAGAGTCCAGCACTCTGGTGACGGTTCAGCGCCTAAAGATTAATCGCCGATTACTCGCTTTGAAGATTTATCGGATGAGATCGTACCCATTTTCTTATTAAAGCTTTCTAATTCGGACTTTGGGCAGTCCGCATTTCTAAAGAAAATGGTATGATACCCCAAATAGCAGTCCACAAATATTTGTTGTATTTTTCTTCTTGGCCTTTTTTATTTTTAAAAACTGCACCCTTGAGTTTCAGGCCTTTTGTCAACTGGGGAATATTGGAACATAGCAGACCATCCTCGGTCCATAATGAGCCCTCATTATTGCCAAAGCCGCCTCCCTTGGTATTGAATCCACCATTGATATCGATTTCCCACCACCACTGTTGGCCCGAGAAAAGCCCCATCCCTGTAATCGTTCTGCCCAAGAGCAGTCTTTTGATTTCTTCCTCCGAGAGTCTTTCCAGCGTCCTAATCTGGTAATACTCGGATGGATCAGGGGGTAGGCCCGCTTTCACCATTGATTCAATGACGGTTTCAGACATTTTTGGATCTGAAAAATTATAAAACATCGTTACGAGCGGAATGGTAGGCGGGATGTCGGGCGGCCATCCTTTTTTGTATAGCACGAAGGCCTCCTGCGCTTTTTGCTGCTGGCCAAGCTTGGCGTAAGGCAAGCAGAGAACACCTCCTACCGATGTGGTTGTCGGATTGAACTCACGAGCCTGCTCTCCTAATGCAACCGCGCTTTCATAATTCCCGAGGCAAAATTCAGCGATCGCCATGGTTTGCCATATTCGTCCCGGATTATGCGGATCGAGCTCAAGGGCTTTCTTTAAGCACACAAGAGCATCCTGCGGCCTGCCATTAAAAATTAGCCTCGTGCCTAACTCTTGAACCGCCCAGTGGTCGTTCGGCGCCAATGCAACTGCCTTTTGTGAATGCAACAAGGCCTCCTCAAGCAGGAACAAGCGAAAGGCCACCTCAGCGGCAAGGACATAGGTGATTGAGGAGGGGCGTTTCATCGCTTTTTCCAAATAATTAGTTGCCAGAAGGCGGGCTGCATTCGGCGATACTTTGAGGTGTTCACGCCAGCCCTGATCGGCCGATCTCCAGTATACCAAGGCCAGAGCGGCATAAGCCCGGCTATAATCCGGATCGAGCTCGATGGCCTGTTTGAGATGCGGTAGGGCTTTGCGGACATCTTCCGGCGTTTGGCGCAGGAAGTAATTCCAGCCTTTCAGAAAAGCATCGTATGCCTGGATATTCTTTGTTTCATGCTCTTTACGGTCACCTTGTTCCTGGGCATTTAAGCTGATGGCCAGCGCCGAGACTATTTTTTGGGTAATTTGATCCTGAAGCTGAAATACATCTGCCAACTGTCCATCGTATCGTTCGGCCCAGACGTGGCGGTCTTTTTCTGCATCGATAAGCTGAGCATTGATCCGGATCTGATCACCAACCTTGCGTACGCTGCCCTCCAGCACGTACTTGACCCCGAGTTCCTGAGCGGCATTCTTGATTTGAACCGGCTTGCCTTTATAGGTGAAGGTGGAGTTCCGTGAGATAACCATCAGGCCGGAGACCTTGGATAGGTCCGTGATCAGGTCATCGGTCATGCCGTCGCTGAAGTACTCCTGCTGCGGGTCATCGCTCATGTTCGCAAATGGTAGAACTGCAATCGCGGGTTTGCGGGCCTCTTGCGGAGTTATCTGCTGGGTGGTCGCGAATTCCTTTGAAGGTATATAGGCGATGTAAAAGAAGGTGGCACCGAGTAGAAAAATTACCACTGCAGCAGCCAGCATGGCTTTTGGCATTATGGATCGGTCAGCTCGGACTTCGCCAATCAGTTTCCCGGAGTCAGCCGGGTCGATCAGAACGCGATAGACCCGCACTGAATGGACTATATTTTTCACCTGGTGCTCTCCCAGAAACTCGAACCCGAATTTGAGTTTGTTTCTGACACTGTCAAACGCCGTTCCCGAAATGGATACTCCGCCTGGGTCTGATAAACTTTCGATTCTTGCGGCAATGTTGACTCCGTCGCCATAGATTCGACCTTCGTCTTCAATGACGTCTCCGAGATTGACTCCGATTCTGAAGACCATTTTGCGGTTATCTGGCAGTTCCTCGTTCTTTTCTTTGAGTTCATTTTGGATCTCAACCGCGCACGAGACAGCATCTGCGATACTTCCAAATTCGGCGAGTATGTTATCGCCCGGTGAATCAACGATCCGGCCTTTGAATATCAGGATTTTTTTGGCGATCCGGTTGCGATGAAATTTCATTGTACTGACCGTGGCCACCTCGTCCTCACCCATCAGAAGACTGTAACCGACCACGTCAGCACTGAGAATGGCGGTGAGTTTGCGCTGGAATTTATCCTCTGGCATGTTTTACCTTCTTGAGAAGAAGGTCCGGCAAAATCCAGGATAAGAGATCTAAATCAGAAAAGAAGTTGGGCTGGTGAAGTGAAGTCAGGACCGCTTATGGAAACCAGCGCCTGCATCAAGCCAGATGGAATGGGAAATATACTACAGTTTGGCTGAATAATACATTTTTCCGGGGCAAAAAATCAAATGAATTCGGACCGGGAGTGTAGCCTATATCACAAGGTTAGCCCCCCTTGTGATTTTGTCGGATGGTATATACGTTATTCAACAATTTAAATTTATTTCAGATTATTTCCGCATAGCTTACTCTATCCCCCGTCTGGCTGTTCAAGTCAAACCCAACCTGAAGGAGGTAAGGCAAATTGAAAATTTTCAATGATGGCGGCGTTGCCAGCTACCCCCAGATGCTCACATACTGACGCGTTTGATGTGCTTTTTCGGCCTTCGGCGTCTTGGCTTTGCGCATGATCTGCTATCTTTGAGATGCGTTCTAATACAACATTCCGCCGACGTAAACGCCGGCACCGACAAAAACATCATGACCGGGTACTCTATATATGTAGGATAGCTTTTTAGACGGGGTCGTCTTGCCGGGTTTGGGCCACATGTATTCTACCCATCCATGCCCTACCGTTCGGGCAAGGTTGACGAAGTGGACGAAGAGGGCTTTGTCCGTGGGATCGGTAATCAGCAGGACATGCTCCAGTTTGGTCAGCTCAGGTTGAAACGGATGGGCCAGCATCTTACCTTTCAGGTCCATCAGAAACACATATGAATCTTTCCACACAAAAGGCCCTTTGGGATCTCCGATCTGTCTGATACCTTCCTCGATCCCCTTGGAATTAATCAAGGCAGCGGCCTCGTGACACTTCACGACACACTCTTCTTTGGTCGCCAGTGTATCCGACCATACTTGTGACGCGTAAAAGACCACCGCCATCAACAGGCACGCGCTGGTTCGTTTTCTCATAGCATCCTCCCGTGACGAGTTCGCTTTCCGGTTAAACAGAAAAATGGATGTGTTGTCGGCGTATCGTATTCAACGAATCCAGGGTTTTCCCACCGGGAGCACATCTCTTCCGAAGACTTGTGCATAAATGACATGGGCCATCATGTACAACGCCGAGGCGGCGCAGAGCATTAATTCGTAGCCGGCAATCTTGGTAAATTCAGGATACCCGAAGTGGGCAATATCCAGAAGGACAAAGCCGATGAGCAGCAAGGTGAAGGTGACCGCCATGGCGCTGTGAATCTTCATAGCGGGAATCCACATGATGAATGTATACAGTGTCCATGCCACTAAAAACCACCCCACATCCTCGGTGCTAGAATGGTAGACTTTGAAATGATTGAGAAGAAAGATGATGCCCAGCGCAATCCAAAATGCTCCGTAAGAAACAAAGGCACTGAAACCGAAGTTGTTTGCGCATTTAAACTCCTGATATCCGGCGATCAGCTGTGCCAGTCCTCCAAAAATAAACGCCATGGATACGATAGGACCGACGCCGCACCATCCCACATTGTGAAACTGCAAAAGCATCGTGGTGATGCCGAAGCCTGCCAACCCGACGACGGCCGGATTACCCTTTGGTGCTGTGTTTGACATAAACTGCTCCCCCCTTCATTGAATGATAAGGACAATTTAAACAGGGCTGGAAAAATATCTCTGCACTTCGAAAAAGCGAAGAGCCGCTTTGCGCGGCTCGGGTAATGCCGCGGCTGAATGCCGATGCGCAACGTCGTCCGCTGCAACCGTTGCTATGATAGAGCTGAGCCCTTGTATTGGCTGACTCTATTTCGCTAATTGTCACTATCACAAGCGGAGTGATTTGGCGATATGCCGGATGCACCAACGACGGACATCTGAAAATAGTTTTTGCGCTCAGTTGATATCTGTGCTTTTGGCCCCGAGTCGATAACGTTTTGTTCAGAACCGGACACCATTTCAGATAGGCTGGCTCCGCATTCGCAGCCATCAGGCTTGAAGATGTTTTTTGAACCACGCCAGGCAGCGCGCCCAGGCATCGGTGGCGGCGGTTTCCCGGTAGCTGGGCCGGTAGTCCGCGTGGAAGGCATGAGGCGCATCCGGGTAGAGAACGAACTCGGCGGTCTTGCCGGCCGCCTTGAGCGCGGACTCCATTTCCTTGACATCGGCCACGGGGATGCCCTGATCGGCTTCGCCGTAAAGCCCGAGAACGGGCGCCTGGATCTGGGCCGCCAGATCCAGCGGCCCTGCCGTGCGGATTCCCGCCGCCTTCGCGGGCTTGATCTCGCCGTACCAGGGCACCGCGGCTTTCACGTCGGAACTCTGGGCCGCGAAGAGCAGGGTGTAAAGCCCGCCGCGGCAGAACCCCGTCACACCGATGCGGTCGGCGCGCGCTTCCGGAAGCTTTTTCGCGTAAGCGACGATGGCGTTGAGGTCCGCCATGACCTGGGCGTCCGGGACGGCATTGGCCACCTTGAGCACAGCCTGCTGATCCGGCAAGCTCAGAACGCCACCGGTACGGGCGTAAGGCTCGAAGGTGATGGCGAGAAAGCCGCGCATGGCGAAGCGGCGCACCACGTCCTTGATGTACTCGTGCATGCCCCAGATTTCAGGGATCACGATCACCACCGGATATTTCCCGTCATCGGCCGGCTGCGCCTCGTAAATCGGCAGCCGGAACCCAGCCGATTCCACCTTTGCATCGACGATTTTCAAGCCGTCGGAAGGCGTCTTGATGATTTCACCCGCTACCGCCTTCGAGGCGATCGCAAACCCCGCCACAGCGACCCCCGCCGCAGACAGCCGCGCCAGGAACTGGCGCCGGGACATCCCTTCGTACGCATTGGCAATCCAGTCTTTTTCAAAATCCATGAGCACCTCCTCTAATGGGCTGGTTTGAAGGTTGACGGCCTGAAGCAAAGGCCCGCCGAGGTTCTGATCCTTCCAGGGTTTTACGTTAGCTGTCAATCCGGGTCAACCCGCGCACGGCCATCATCCGAAAAAAAGCGTCGCAGCAGGGACCCCATGCCGCCCGCCGACCGGGTTCCAAACAACCGGTTGAAATGGTATTGATCTTGCAGATGTTAGAGGGCATACTGGATGGCAGGAATAGCCTCCATTCCGGTTATGGATATCTTTTCAGCCAGTTGAAAAAGGCCTCACGGCGCACAGAGGCTGCCCATGGCATGCTCGGCTGACTCGCTACCGTCAAAAAGCTGTGTTCCTGCTCCCCTTTCCTGTTGCCTCCGCATGCGCCGATGATTAGCCTTTTTATAAGGATTGAAGGTGGCTCAGAGCCCGCCCACCCGCAAGCTGCTGAGTTCGGCGGCGCTGAAGGATACGGGATGACACCAAAACCGATTCGCCACAGGGAGGTAACCACCGATGACCACCAGCACCCATTCGCTGATCCAGCACATCAAGGCGGTCAAGAAGGGGCATCGTCGTTTCGAGAACGCTTTCAAGGGAGTGTCCCGGATGATCTTCGAAGGCGGGATCGAAAAAACCACGGTGAACGGGAAGACCACATACGATTTCAAAGTGTTCCGCAGCGGTCCCAAGCATGTTATCGGCATGTACGATGAGATCAACAGCTTCGTTTCCTACGTGAAAGACGCCGCCGAAGGCGGTTCCTCCAAGGAGATGGCGTTTGTCCTGGTCGGAGAGCCGGGAAACGGGAAAACGTTCCTTGTGGAATTCCTGGCCGGCCGTTATCGCAGTTTTCTCTCCCGCGACGAAAACCGTAAATACACCTTTAAATTCCAGCATCTCGACCGCCTGGGCACCTACGGTAAAATTAACTCCGTCGAATCGCAGACGTATGAAGATCCCATGATCCTGGCCATGAACCTTTTCGAGCTCCCGGATGACAACAAGACTTTTTTATCGAGGGAGATCGGCTTTTCCGACGATGAGATTGAAACGCTTTATGGCGACTATCGCCCTTTGGGAGCCTGCAGCGGCTATATTTGGAACGACATTCGCACCCACTGCAACGACGAGCTTGAGCGGATGCTTTCCCTTGTGGAGATCATCCCCGTGCCGCTCACCGAAAGTCTGGGGACCGTTACCGGGAAATATCCTGCGAAAGACAAGATCACCTCCTCGGCGGTGGACCTGCTGGGCGAAGAGTCCATCCAGCGCCTGCTTCACATCTCGGACACGAACAACCCCTACCGATTCGATCTGCGGCGCGGCGCGCTGGCTCGGGTGGCCGGCGGCGGGATCCATTTCAGCGATGAGATCTTCAAGAACAAGAAAGATCTGGTTCAGGTTTACCTGGGCGTCATCCAGAACCGCAGCATCGAAATCGACGGCTACAAATGGCCGATCGACACCCTGATCGTCGCGACCAGCAACAACATGGAATTTCATCGGTTTCTTTCGGAGCGAGAGGAAGCGCCCATCGTGGACCGCTGCCGGCTTTGCTACGTCTCGCACAATACAAATTACAAGCTGCAAAAAGACCTGACGGGCTATACCATCGGCAGCGAAACCCGCACGACCCTCACCAAGGAGCGTCTGCACCAGGACCCGAACCTCAATTACGCGGCCTCGGTGGGGGCGGTACTCAGCCGTCTGCCGCGCTCGGAAAAACTGACACCGGTGGAAACCATGAAGCTGGCCGCAGGGGAGGTCGCCGGCGAAAAGAGCATCAAGACCCTCGCGGAGGTCATCGACACCCTCAACCAGGATCCCGAAATCATCAACCGCTTCGGCCAGAAGGGCCTCGGCCAGCGCAACCTTGGCCGCGCCATTCAGCTGCTGATCGAAAGCTCCGAGACCAATGAAGGCCAGTGCATGTTCGCCTATGACGTGTTCAAAGCCCTAGAGCGGATCGTCCTGGATTACGTAAACGAGGCCAACGACCGCGCCAAATACCTGGAGGACATCAAAACCGCCAGAGGCCTCTACCGCGAACGCATCATGACCGAGATGTTCAACGCCTACATGGATGAGCCCTTGGCCATCCGCAGGGACGTCATGAACTATGTCAACATGATCATCGGCATTGATGCCGAAAATCTCGGGCCGGACAAGATGTGGAAATACAAGGACCCCCAGACACGCGACCTCAAGGCCCTCAAGATCGACGAGCGCTACGTCAACAGCGTCGAAGAACGGCTGGGCCTTAAAACCGAAGAGCAGCGGGAGTCCTTTCGCACGTCCATTCGAAAAATCTACGGCCAGAAAATCTCCCTCGATCCCAACTACGACTTCATGGACAACCTGGAGCTCGTCAAGGCCGTCACCGACGTCCGCTTGAAATCCGATATCGCCGGCGCCGGCAGCCTGATCGGCGCCCTGGCCAACCGGACCAACGAAGAGAACCAGAAGCTCTACGACCGCATGATCGACACCATGCTGAACAAACTCGGATACTGCCGCACCTGCGCGCAGAAGACCATCGAGTATTTCTGCACCCAGGAGGACGAAAAGTGACGACTGATGCCTCTTCGTAAAGACGAAAAATTATATGCGCGCTTGAAGGCGGCTGGGCTCAGTCCCGCCCAGGAGACGATGATCCGGCGCGAGCTGGAGGCCGGGGGTGCCCACGACCGACCCGAGCCGGCGCAGGCGGATGCAGGGAACCCCGTTCAGGTTCCGGGGCAGGACCTCTACAGCCATCACGACCTGGAGGTGCTGCAGCGCCTGACGGCCATGCAGGGCTCGGCGAGCGCCAGCATCCGCTCCATCGACGAGCTGCTGGAGCGCGACCGGCAGCGCGAGCAGGACGGCTTCCCGCGCAAGATCAACGTCGGCCGGCTGATCAAGCCCGGAAAAAGGGGCAAGGAAAAAGTCGTGATCGTGCCGACCACGGTGGAGGACAAACTCTTGCACGACACCGCCTTCCGCAGCGAGGAGGAGCGCTCTCACGGCGGCGCCGGAGAGGGCGAGGAAGGCGAGGTGATTGGCGAACAGCCCGTGCGGGAGGAACAGCAGCCGGGCGGCGCCGGACCGGGGCAAGGCGAAGGCGGGCCTCACGAGATGGAGTCCAACGCCTACGACCTCGGACGCATCCTGACCGAGAAGTTCAAGCTCCCCAACCTGAAGGATAAGGGCAAGAAGCGGTCGCTGACCCGCTACACGTACGATTTGACGGACCGCCACCGCGGGTTCGGGCAGCTGCTCGACAAAAAGGCTACCCTGCGGAAAATACTGGAGACCAATCTGCACCTGGGCAACATACCGGACGTCGGCCATATCGACCCAAGCCGATTTCTGGTCGCGCCCGACGACAAGGTCTATCGGGTGCTGTCGCCGGAAAAGGATTATGAGTCTCAAGCGCTGGTGTTCTTTCTGAGAGATTATTCGGGCTCCATGGAAGGACCGTCCACCGTGCTGGTGGTATCCCAGCACGTCATGATTTACAGCTGGTTGGTCTTCCAGTACGCGAAGCAGGTGGAAACCCGTTTCATCCTGCACGACACCGAGGCTAAAGAAGTTCCGGATTTTTACACCTACTACAACTCCAAGGTCGCCGGCGGCACCCAGGTGTCTTCCGCTTACCAGCTGGTGAACGACATCGTCGAGCGTGAGAACCTGACGCGCGATTACAACATTTACATTTTTCACGGCACGGACGGAGATGACTGGGACCACGAGGGCGCCCAGAGCATCCCCCAGCTCAAGAAGATGCTGAGCTACTCCAATCGCGTGGGAATCACCATTGCCCAGCATGCGCATGAAGAAGGACAACGCACCGAAGTCGAGAAATACGTCCGCCGCTCCGGCCTGCTGGAAGACAAGCCGAAGCTTTTGCGCATGGACGTCCTGCGCGAGGATTCCGACGAGCCGCGACTGATCGAGGGGATCAAGACACTGATAGCTGAATGAGGACCCGGAATCCGGTCCTCATTCGAAGATTTAAAGGGAAAAAGACGCTGGGCGAACCAGCATGCGGAGAATTTGGAATTCGGCGGCTTCGCAGAAAGCCCGAGTTCAAGGCGCGCGAGTTCCGCGGCGCCAGGCGTACTTTAGAGTACACCGCCGCGCCTGCGGGACGAAGCGCAACGCCGAAATCGGGCTTTATCCGAAGCCGCCCGCCAAAACCATGGAACTGATCAGCCAGCACACCAAAAGAATCATGGAGGGCTGCAAGGAACGCGCAGTCGAGGCCGGCCTGCGCTTTGAAAACGAGACCTTGGAATACATCGTGACCAACCGGGACCTCCTGGAGCTCACCCCCAAGCTGATGATCCCGACCCTTTACGATTACTGGGTCCACGACGTGGAGGTGCTCAAGGAAAAGGGGCGCTACGAGCTTTACCCGAGCAATCCGTATGAGACCGTCATCAACACGCGCCCGGCCATTTCCTATTACAACGACAACAATCCGGACTGGATGAACGTGATGATCTTCTATCACGTCCTGGCCCACATCGACTTTTTCCAAAACAACCTCTATTTTCGCCACACGTGGGACTACGACTTCACCGGCCAGGCGCTCTCGGACAAGCGCATGATCGCTCAGCTGCGGTCCGACCAGGGCCGGTGGGTGGACTATGTCATCGAATTCGCGCGCAGCATCGACAACCTGGTGGGTTTTCACGCCGAGCTGGGCCGTTTGAACCGCACTCCCGCAACGTCCTGTTCGCGCATGCTGGATTATTATTTCGACCATTTCCTGCAAAGCGTGCGCGCGCTCAAGCCCAGCCGGTACATCAAGGAAATCGAGCGCTACAATGCCTGCCTGCAGGAATCCCGCGAGATGGGTGAGCAGGCTTTTTTCGCGGAGGTATTGCGGAAATACCCCGAATTCGACTCGCACTACAAAAAGAGCCTCGAAGCCAAGCCGGCCAGCCGGCAAGACCTGATGCAGTTTATCCTCGCGCACTCCGAGTTTCTGAACAAGGAGAGAAACCGATGGATGAAACCGGTGATTGAGGTCGTGCGCAAAACATCGCTCTTCTTCCAACCCCAAATCCGCACCAAGATCATGAACGAGGGCTGGGCCAGCTATTGGCACGAACACCTCTTTTTGCAAGACGACCGGATTTCCGGGCATGAGGTTGACTTTGCACGCACCCATGCCGGAGTTACCGCCATGCCGCGGGTCGGATTGAACCCCTATGCGCTGGGAATGCGTCTGTTTCAATATATTGCGGATCAAGGCGACACCGGCAGGCATACGATGGTTTACCGCAAGCTGACCGACTCGTGGGCGCGCGAGCATTATGATCGGCAAACCGGCGGCGGCCGCAATCTTATTTTCAAGGTCCGCGAAAACCTGAACGACTTTTTGTTTATCAACACGTTTTCCGATCAGGATTTCGTCAACCGCTTCCGCCTGTTTGTCGCCGGCCGCCGCCTGAACCAGGCCAAAGGGGTATGGGAGATTTATGTCAAGAGCCGTTCGGCCGAGCACTATCGTGCCATGCTGTTGGACGGCCTCTATCACCCGCCCTGCATCGAGGTCGATCGGTCCAAGACCGGCAACGGCGCCCTGTGCCTCGTGCACCGCTTCGAGGGCAAGCCGCTGGTGCGGGAATTCATCGCCAATACCCTCTTGGGCATCGAATACCTGTGGGGCAAGCCCGTGCAGCTCGAAACCAGCGAGATCGTGCGCGCCGACCCCGCGCCGGGCTCAACAGCGCTGCCGGGCATGCAGCTGTCGCTCGCCGAGGAGCGCGAGCAGCACGAGATGAAATGGAAGCGCGTGGTCTATACCATGCAGGACCGCAAGCTCACCCGCGAAGTGCTCTGACACGAATGGACAACCGCAACGACCATATGAACGGCACCGTGCAGCAAACCGATCCCGTCGAGGCGGCCCTGAGCGGCCTGAACCACGCGGTGGGCACGCTCGAACAGCGCCTGCCCGTGTCCTTCGCGGAATTCCTGAAGCATCTGGTCGCTAGCCCCTCGATCGTAATGCGCAACATTTTCCAGGTATTCCACGACATGGTGACCTCATACGTAGGCGAAGGAGTTGACGAATACCCGGATGATCCCGAGTCGATTCATTATGCCAACTACGACTGCAACCGGCTTTTCGTCCAGGACGTGGACCACCCGTTCTTTGCCGACCGGCTGTTCGCCAACCGCCTTGTGAGCCTGGTGGAATACATGAAGCGCGGCGCTCAGCAAAACAAGATCTATATTTTCCGCGGCCCCCCCGGCTGCGGGAAAAGCACGTTCCTGAACAACCTCCTCCGAAAATTCGAAGCGTACACCGGCACCGAGGCGGGCTTACGCTATGAAGTGGTCTGGCGGTTCGACCGTCGCAAGTTCTGCGTGCTGACGAACGACGACGATCATCCGGTAATCGAACGGCTGTCGCGTCTGCTGGATACCTTCGACCGCAGTGAAGCAGATGCATCTCCGGCCTGCGACGAACGAGACCGGAGCGGCGGCCTACCGGATGCCGTTCATGGCGACGGCCATACCGTTGAAATTCCCTGTCCGAGCCACGACAACCCCGTCCTGCTGATTCCTAAAGCCTTGCGCCGGGATTTCTTCGACGATTTGTTCAAAAACGACGAGTTCAAATACAAGCTGGCAACGGAGAAGGAATACGAATGGGTTTTCAAGGACCACCCCTGCACCGTCTGCAGCTCGCTTTATGACGCGCTGCTCTACCGCCTGAAAAGCCCCCACCGGGTGTTCGAATGCCTGTATGCGCGCCCCTACCGCTTCAACCGGCGGCTGGGCGAGGGGATCAGTGTCTTCAGCCCCGGGGACCGTCCGCTGCGTCAGCAAGTCATCACGAACCCTCTGATCCAGAAACAGATCAACCGCATCCTGAATGACAGCCATCAGGTCAAATATCTCTTCTCGCAATACGCCAGAACCAATAACGGCATTTACGCCCTGATGGATGTGAAATCGCACAACGCCGAACGGCTGATCGAACTTCACAACATCATCAGCGAGGGACTTCATAAGGTCGAAGACGTCGAGGAAAACGTCAACTCCCTTCTGCTGGCCGTCATGAACCCGGAAGACCAGAAGAATATCGAGGGTTTTCAGAGCTTCCTGGATCGGGTGGAGTACATCAACATCCCCTATGTCATGGACCTCAACACCGAGGTGGAAATCTACCGGAATATCTTCGGACGCCACATCGACGATAGCTTTCTGCCGCGGGTGCTGCACAACTTCGCCCGGGTGATCATCTCTTCGCGCGTGAAACGGCGCTCCGAGACCATGCTGGAGTGGATCAGCGATCCGGAAAAATACCGCCTCTACTGCGACGAAAACCTGCAGCTGCTTAAAATGGAGATCTATACCGGCTACATCCCCAAATGGCTTTCGGACGAAGACCGCAAGCGGCTGACCGCCAAACGTCGCCGGCGCATCATCGCCGACTCGGAAACGGAGGGCGACTTCGGCATATCCGGAAGGGATTCGATCAAGATCTTCAACGAATTTTTTTCGATCTATGCCAAGGACGACGAGCTGATCAACATGTCGGACCTGTGCAAATTTTTCACCAAGGTTCACAAGGAGGTGCGCGATCTCATCCCGCAGGGCTTCCTGGATTCCCTGCTTCGAATGTACGACTACACCGTTCTTCAAGAGGTGAAAGAATCGCTTTACTACTACAACGAGGAGCAGATCGCACGGGAAATCCAGAACTACCTGTTTGGCATCAACTTCGAGATCGGCATGTCGGTGACTTGCGCATACACCGGCGAGCGGCTGGAGATCTCCGAGGAGTTTCTGGGCGGGATCGAATATCGCCTGATCGGGTCTGCTGCCACCCGCTTCCAGCGGCTCGAATTCCGCAAGGAGACCCAGCGTGAATACACCAGCCGCACCCTCACCCAGGAGATCCTGGTGGAAGGGCAACCGATGGCCCAAACCCGGCTATTTCAAGACCTGCACGATCGCTATGTCCACAACCTCAAGGAGAAGGTTTTAGACCCGCTCCTCGAAAACGAGAATTTCCGCAGAGGCATCAAGGATTTCAAGGAAGAGGCGTTCAAGACCTACGACAACAAGATTCGCGAGGATGTCACCTACCTGATCACCAACCTCGGCAAGAAGTACCGTTACAGTGAACAGGGCGCCAAGGAAGTCTGCATCTACGTGATCGACAACGACCTGGCCAAAAAGTTCGCCACATCATAAATTGGCCCGCCGCACGCCGCCGACTATTTCATAATACCGTGCCAAGAATCCAACGGCATCACTTGCCCACCGCAGCGTTCAGCTGGGCTTTCAAACAATCACAATACTCGTCGAAGATGAAATACATGCACCGGTCGACACGGCGCGCTCTTTCATAGAAGCAACAGCCGGGCTGCTCTTTTTGGCTCGCTGCCGTGCAGAAGGAGATCTGCTCGGACCGGCAGAAGTTCATCTTTTCCTCGTTGCCCACGCTGGCCTCCTCTTCTTCCGCGGATTTCGAGCAAACGGATCGTTTCTCTAATTATAGATATCGCAACTTCGTTGAGGAACTTGAGAGGAAACTCCGGTCGCTTGGGCGCAGCTGCAACGGCCGGATCGCCGTTGTTGCAATTTGATTTTGTTTGATTACTTTGGTGGCGTAACGTAAGAATTAGAGCGGGTTCGAAACGGTTTGCCAACCTAAAAACCCGAATGGATGTAGAGGAGGCTGGATGGAAAAGCACCATAAGTTCTCCATGTGGTACGTGCTGCTGGGCGTCTGGGTCGTGCTGATCATTCAAAACGCGATTTTCTCGGCTTTTTCCATTAAGACCATTTCTTACAGCGAGTTTTTAAAGGCCCTCAACGAAAATCGGGTGAGCGAGGTGGCCATCACCGCGAACATCATCCAGGGCCGCATGAAGACCTCCAGCGACGGCGGCGACACCGGCCAGCCGTTTCGCACCATCCGGGTGGACGCGGAGCTCTCCGATCTATTGTCCGGCCACAATGTTCAATTCAAGGGCGAAATCGAATCCACCTTCCTGCGTGACTTGTTCTCCTGGGTCTTTCCGGTTTTTCTCTTTGTAGGGATCTGGTTCTTTCTGATGAAGCGCATGCAGGGCCAGCAGCCGGGATTCATGTCGCTGGGCAAGAACAAGGCCAAGATTTACATGCAGGACGAAGTGGGCGTGCGCTTCGAGGATGTCGCCGGCGTCGACGAATCCAAGCAGGAGCTCCAAGAGGTCATCGAGTTCCTCAAGCAGCCGGAGCGCTTCACGCGGGTCGGCGGCAAGATGCCGCGCGGGGTCCTGCTCGTCGGCCCGCCGGGCACCGGAAAAACCCTGCTCGCCAAGGCCGTGGCCGGCGAAAGCGGGGTGCCCTTCTTCAGCATGAGCGGCTCGGAGTTCGTCGAGATGTTTGTCGGCTTGGGGGCCGCCCGGGTGCGGGACCTGTTCACCCAGGCCAAGGCCAAGGCGCCCTGCATCATCTTCATCGACGAGTTGGACGCCCTGGGCAAGGCCCGCGGCATCGGCGGCATGGGAGGACACGACGAGCGCGAGCAGACCCTGAACCAGTTGCTGGTGGAGATGGACGGGTTCGACCCCCAGGTCGGCGTGATCCTGCTGGCGGCCACCAACCGACCCGAGATTCTCGACCCGGCGCTGCTGCGTCCGGGACGCTTCGACCGGCAGGTGCTGGTGGACCGCCCCGACCGCAGGGGCCGTGAGGCCATCCTGAAGGTGCACCTCAAGAAAATCAAATACGACGAGAACCTCGACATCGAGAAGCTCGCCAACATGACCCCGGGCATGGTGGGTGCGGACCTGGCCAACATCGTGAACGAGGCGGCGCTGCTGACGGTACGGCGCGACAAGGAGCAGGCCGGCATGGCCGAGTTTCAGGAAGCCATCGAACGCGTGATCGCGGGGCTGGAGAAAAAGAACCGAGTCATCAACCCCAAGGAGAAAAAAATCGTGGCCTACCACGAGCTGGGACACGCCATCGTGGCCATGTCGCTTCCGGACACCGACCCGGTTCAGAAAATTACGGTCATCCCGCGCGGCATCGCCGCCCTGGGCTACACCATGCAAGTGCCCACCGAAGACCGCTTCCTCATGAGCAAGACCGAACTGGAAAACAAGATCGCATCCCTGCTCGGCGGCCGCGCCGCCGAGCAGCTCGTCTCCGGCGATATCTCCACCGGCGCCCACAACGACCTGTCCCGGGCCACCGACATCGCCCGCAGCATGGTCAAGGAATACGGCATGAGCAACATCGGCCAGGTCTATTACGCCCCCAACCGCCGCGCCCAGTTCCTCAACCTCATCCCGGAGGGGCCTAAAGATTACAGCGAGGCCACGGCCGAGGTGATCGATCAGGAGATCAACGGGATCATCAGCGCCCAGTACGACCGGGCCCTGGACATTCTGAGAGGGAAACGCGGCATTTTGGAAGAATCGGTCGCCGTGCTCCTTGAAAAGGAAACCATCGAGGGCGATGAACTCAAACGGATCATGGCGCAGGTGACTGGCACGGGACCCGCCCTCCCGGCGGCGTCTGCCACCGCCTGAAGCCATGGGCGGAGAGCCAAGGATATAGGGAAGGGTTTATCGCTTGTGCCCGGGGTCCTGCGGCCCCATGAACTTTTTACCCAGGTTATGGAGAGTCCATGACCTTGAGCAAAAACATCTGGCTCGAGGATGACGAACGCCGGCGCCAGGCAGACCAGGCCCGGGCGGTGCGAGATGAAGCCTTTTTCGGGTTTGAACGCATTCGGGCCCGCGAAAAGGCCCAGCGGGTGCTGAAACACTTCAACTCGGTGGCAGCGGTCTATGATTTCATGAACACGCTGCTCAGCTTCGGGATCCATCATGCCTGGAAGCGCGCCAGCGTGCGCCTGCTGGATCTACGGCCGGGGGAGCGCGTGCTGGATGTCTGCGGAGGGACCGGGGACCTGGCGATTCTGGCGGCCCGGCGGGTCGAGTCTCGGGGCCGGGTCGTCGTCTACGACATCAACCGCGCCATGATCGAGGCCGGGATGCCCAAGGTGCGGGGCAAGCCGCTGGAGGACCGCATCCGGCACGTCCAGGGCGACGCCGAACAGATCGCCTTCCCCGACTGCAGCTTCGACGCCGTCATGGTGGGTTTCGGCATCCGCAATGTCACCCGCATGCGGCAAGGGTTTGCCGAAATGCATCGCGTGCTCAAGCCCGGCGGCCGGCTCATGTGCCTGGAGTTCTCGCGGCCGGTTTGGCCGGTCTTTCGATGGCTCTATGATGTCTATTCCTTCTACATCATGCCGTTTCTGGGGGAGCTGATCGCCGGCTCGCGCAAGGCCTACACCCATTTGCCGGAATCCATTCGCATGTTCCCGCTGCCGGACGAGCTGGCCGGCATGCTGCGGCAGGTCGGATTCAGCCGGGTGGATTACCGCAGCTTTACCAACGGCATCGCCGTGGTTCATGTGGCGGCGAAGTAAATTGGTTTCATGAAACTCAATCGGGTCGAGCGCTGGTTTGTGAACAGCCCCATGCGGCGGGCCATGCAGGCCTTGGTGGTCCGGTGGTTCCGGGGGATCCGACCGCTGGCCCCGGGGGCGGACATCCTTGAAATCGGCTGCGGCAGCGGCTTCGGCGCCCGCATGATCGCCCAGCAATTCGCCCCCCGGCGCCTGTTCCTCAGCGATCTCGATCCCCGTATGGTCGCGCGCGCGCGCGAGGCCATGTTTAGAAAAGCTGCGGCCCGCACCGGTTTCTGCGTTGCCGATGCCGAGGCGCTGCCTTTCCGAAGCGGCATGGCGGATGCGGTTTTCGGCTTCGGATTTTTGCACCACGTCCCGGACTGGCGCAGCGGCCTGCGCGAAATCCAGCGAGTGCTCAAACCGGCCGGCGTCTATTATTTTGAAGAATACTACCCCTCGCTCTACCAGAACGTCGTCACCCGCCGCCTCGCCGCGCACCCGCCGCACGACCGCTTCCGCTGTCATGCCCTGCGGCAGGAACTCCAAATTGTCGGGCTTGAGCTCCGCCAGACCTTCGAACTCAAGCGCTTCGGGATTCTGGGGGTGGGAGTCAAGTCAGGGCGGCCGTTTGCCGCCGCCGTTCTGTCCCTCCTCTGATCCTGCCGAAGGGCCCGACCCGCCGACAAAGCTGCATGGGAAAAATTCTGCTTGACAAAAAATGGCCAAATGGCTAAATTATATTAGCAGAATGGCTATATACCATATGAGAAGGAGAGCGACCATGATTGGCCGGTCGATCGGTATCCAGGCAGGAAGATTGGAAGAGGTGATCGTAGCCTTGAAAAAAGGCTTGCCGGTCAGCTCGCTCAATAAGTTGTGCAAAAACATGGGAGTGCCCGAAAGCAGGCTCGCCACGACCGTGAATATTCCCCAACGTACGTTAACGCGCAGAAAATTGGAAGGCCGATTGAGACCCGATGAATCCGAACGGGTGCTGAGGATCGCACGATTGTTTGAAAGGGCGGTAGATGTCATGGGCAGCGAGCAAAGTGCGCAGCAATGGTTTCAATCGCCGGTAAAAGGCCTTCGGGGGAAAACACCTCTGGAATTTGCCGATACGGAACCTGGGGCTCAGGAAGTTGAGGCGATGCTGGATCGAATCGAAGACGGGGTGTTCTATTGATACGCGCCTGGCGTATAGTCAACTCCCGCAACGCAGCCGCTGCTTTTTCCGGTGATGGCTCGCGGCGCAGCGGTGGCCGCTGGAACAGCCGGGGAAATCGCGCCGTCTACTTGGCCGACTCACTGGCATTGGCAACCCTGGAAGTCATGGTGCATGGCGTCTCCTACGAAACGCTTCAAAATTACCTTTGTATCTTAGCAACCATCCCGAAAAAAGTAATCCAAGAAGTCAATCTGACAAGCCTTCCCAATAATTGGCGAGAAGACCTGCCACCCCCGGCATTAAGAGAGTTGGGGGACCGCTGGCTGAGGGAACAAAAATCGGCTGCATTAAAGGTCCCCAGCGCCGTTATTCCGGTTGAATTTAATTACGTTCTGAATCCCCGCCATAAAGATTTCGGGAAAATTGAAATAGCCGAACCCTTGAGCCTTGCCTTTGACAAAAGGCTGTTTGGAGATGCGTAAAAGGCCTACTCCTTTTCCACCGGGAACGTCATCGAGGCGCCGTTCCAGCCGATGACCGTCACCATCACGGACAGCGACAGCACCAGCAGAATGTAGAGCAGCCCCGAACCGCTGAGGGAGTCCAAAATGTCCGGCACGCTCAGCCGCCAGACGAAAAGAGCGGTGGAGGTCAGGAGCATCGTGATCGTGAGCGGAATCTTGATTTTGACCGGCTTCAAGGGCTTGGCCATGTAGTTCAGCCACCAGGTGTAGAAGCCCGTCGTGATCCCGACCAGGTTGAAAAAAACCCCCGCGCCTAGACAGTGAAACGCCGTGCTGTCGAAGGACTTCTCGCCCGTGATCAGGTAGAGCAGGCTGAACACCGTGCTGCAGAACATGAACACGATGGGGAAGTGCACCGTCATGGGGTGGGGATGGCGGCGCAAAAAAGGGAAATGCTTCAGCAGCGCCGCCAGCGCCGCCGGGATGCGCAGGTCGGCGGTCTCCTCGGCCTTCTTCAGCACGCCCACCTGCGGATAGCGTTCGAGGACATCGGGTGGATGGGGCGCACCCTGGATGTCGACGGTTAGGTCCTGGCCGGAGCGGTGGCGTTTCATGTGGCTGCCGGTTTTCCACAGCTTGCTCGCGCTGACGTCGTACACCTTGCCGGCGTGCGCAACATAGACCGGCTTGCCGTTTTCGCCGTTGCACTGGGCCAGTTCCTCGGAAGTGAACTCTTTCATTATAAAGCTCCTATGGAGTTTTCAATGACACGGTCAGCAGGCTGATCAGCACCAGCGCCAGCATGGCCGCCGGATAGTAGCTCGCCCGGTTGAACAACTGCATGGCCGCGGACCGGTCCTGGGCGTGGCAGAGCCGCAGGCCGGGCCATACCAGCAGATAGCAGGAAGCGGCCAGCGCCAGCAACGCGAGCAGAGAGCCGTGCGGCAGCGGGCTGAGTTGAAAAACGATCACGTTGAATACCACGGCGGCCGCCAGCGTCGCTCCGGCGATGAGGACCGCCCGTGCGACCCCATAGTGCACCGGAAGGGTCCGGGCCTGCAGGCGGCGATCTTCTTCCAAATCGACCAGGTCGTTGGGGATGTTCTGCCCGCCGATCTCCCAGAAGAAAAGGGTGAGAAAAAGAGCGCCCAGCAGCCCCGCCGAGGGCTGCGGGTCCACGGCAAACACGGCCGCTACGGCGCCGAAGGTTTTAACGGCCCCGCTCACCAACGTCCGGTAGGGGCTCACGCGCCACAGCCCGCAGTAAAGCGCCTCCAGCGCGCAGCCTCCCAAGAAGATGCCGACACATGCCGGGTTGAGGAGGAAGGCCCCGATGAGGGCGACGGACGCCCAACCAACGGCCCAGATCAGCCCCTCGTGGAAGCTTAAAAGCCCCTGCGCCATGGGATGCCGGGCGATAATCCCGTCGAGGTCGCAGGATTCGGCAGCTAATACTCCGGCCGCCGCCTTCTCTTTGTCGACGCGGTAGTCCACCACATCGTTCAGGGCGTAGACTGCCGTGTAGCCCGCGAAGGTGGTGAGAAGGCCGATCAGGATGACCTCCGTCGGCGGGAAAGCGCCAAGCCACAGCAGGGCCGCGAAGGCCGGCGTGCACATGTCCAGCAGACCGTGGGGGGTTCGCGAAAGCGCCCAAAACAGTTTCAAGCGGGCCATCCCGGTGAAATCGCACTGCACGCCTGGCTCGGCCACTGAACGGTTCCTGCTCCGATCGAAGATTTTCTCACAAAAAAAACATATGATGGCGCGGTGCGCCGTGATATCGTTAATGAAGCGCCGCCCTTGAGGGAGTGGCTTCCCGCCACGATAACGTCGCGGCAAGATGCCGCTCCCACAGAAAAAAAATCAACCTCCTTCACGAAAGGATTTGTCTAACATGGGCGTTGCGCCGGCGTCAAGGCATCGCCTCGCCCTGCACCCGGTCGGGCGGGTTTCCAAAACGTGGTCTTTCTGCTACTGATCCGTCCAATCGGAGGCATTGATGGAACAGTTGGATCTGCTCGGGATGTTCATGCTGGGGCTGCTCGGTACGGGGCACTGCGTAGGCATGTGCGGGCCGCTGATCTTTGCGTTCCCGGGCCGCACCGGCCGGTTCATGTCCCATGCCTGGTACCACCTGGGACGCGTGGCGACCTATGTTGCCGTGGGCGCCGTTCTCGGTGGCGTGGGCACTTTGCTCGCCGCCTTGACCGGCTTGGATACGAAGTCCGATGTGGTCAGCCTTCAAATCTGGTTGAGGATCTTTGCCGCCGTCCTGCTCGCAGTGCTTGGCTTGATTCGTCTGGGATGGGTGCGGGAGCCGCGCTGGTTCGACCTTCTGAACCCTGAACGCATCCCGGGCTTCAAGCGCGCCTTGTCCGGCGCCTCGGATTCCAATAACCAGGCCGTCTTTTTCCCCTTGGGGCTGCTGCTGGGGTTTCTGCCCTGCGGACTTTCCTACGGGGCCTTTGCCCAGGCCTTGGGGACCGGCAGCGCCGCCGGGGGCGCTCTGCTGGTCTTGGCGTTTGCGGCTGGAACCGTCCCCGGACTGCTGCTACTTGGCACCGGTGTTTCAGCCGTCGTTCGGCGCTACCGCAGGCCCTCCGATATGATCGCCGGAATATTGATGCTGCTGATGGCCGCCATGCTTGTCCGCAAAGCGCTGATCGCGATTAGATAGTCATTGCTTCATACGGCACTCGGCGTCCCACTCCGGGCAGGCGTCCTTCGCCGGCGTTGAGAACTTGGCCATGCACTCGCCGCACTCCATGTCGAAGTTCGGCACGTGGCCGTAGCGTTCCTTCAATTCTTCTTGGGTCATCACCGTGGTCTGGGTGCAGCCGCACTGCGGACAACCGCCTTTAATCGTGTAACGCTTTTTCTTCTTCTCCATTCCATCCTCCCGGGTTACTAATTTTTTCGAAGTAGTATTGATGAGTTCGTGAAAAGTCGTCACCCCGGCGAAAGCCGGAGTCCAGATAATTTGCAACCGCCCGTAAATACAGGATTCCGGCTTTCGCCAAAATGACGGAAAATAGCATTTCGAGGCTTTTTACGAGTTCATCAAATGTCCAGCAATCTATCGATCTCTTCTTTAGGCAGAATCGCTTCCGCCGTCAACACCTCGCGAATCGTCCGGCCGCTGTCATAGGCTTTTTGGGCCACGGCAGCCGCCCGGTCGTAGCCGATCCGCGGAACAAGTCCCGTCGCCAGCGCCAGGCTTCTTTCGATGAAGACCGCGCAGGCCTCGCGGCCGGCAGAGATGCCTTCCACGCATTTCTCGGCAAACACGTTCGCCGCCGCCGCCAGCAGGTCGATGGACTGCAGCAGGTTGTAGGCAAGCACCGGCAGCATCACGTTGAGCTCGAAGTTGCCGGCCTGTCCGGAGATAGTGATGG
Source organism: uncultured delta proteobacterium (assembly GCA_963700055.1). GTDB lineage: Bacteria > Desulfobacterota > Desulfobacteria > Desulfobacterales > SpSt-501 > SpSt-501. The sequence continues at coordinate 267,456 of CAVOWH010000008.1, forward strand.
TTGCGTCGTTTCCGATCACCTGGGCGGCCACCTGGAGCACCGCCTCGGGGATCACCGGGTTGACCTTGCCCGGCATGATGGAGGATCCCGGCTGCAGGCCTGGAATGAAAATCTCCCCCAGCCCGCAGCGCGGCCCCGAACCGAGCCAGCGGATGTCGTTGGCGATCTTGGTGAGGCTCACGGCAATGGTCTTGAGCGCCCCGCTGGCCTCCACCGCAGCGTCCCGCGCGGCCTGGGCTTCAAAGGGGCTGCCGGCCTTCCGGAAGCCGATGCCGGTCTCGCGGGCGATCCGGGCGATGGTCTGGGCGGCGAACTCGGGATGCGCGTTCACGCCGGTTCCCACGGCCGTGCCGCCCAGGGCGAGCTCGGCCAGCCGGGGCTCCACCGCCGCCAGCCGTTCGATCCCCAGCTCCACCTGCCGGGCGTAGCCGGAGAACTCCTGGCCCAAGGTCATGGGCACGGCGTCCTGGAGGTGGGTGCGGCCGATCTTGCGCACATCGGCAAACTCCCCCGCTTTGGCCGAAAGCGCCCGGTGCAGACGGCGCAGCGCCGGAACCAGCTGGGTTCGAACGGCCGCGAGCGCCGCGATGTGGATGGCGGACGGGACCGCGTCGTTGCTCGACTGGCCGAGGTTGACGTGATCGTTGGGATGAACGGGGGATTTGCCGCCCTTTTTGCCGGTGAGGATCTCGTTGGCCCGGGAGGCGATGACTTCGTTCAGGTTCATGTTGGTGGAGGTGCCCGAGCCGGTCTGGAAGACGCCCACGACGAACTGCTCGTCCAGCTTGCCCTCCAGGACCTCACCCGCCGCCGCCGCCACCGCCTCGGAAAGTCCTTGTTCGATAAGCCCCAGCCGCAGGTTGACCTCGGCCGCGCAGCGCTTGATCAGGGCCAACGCGCGGATCAGCGTCAGGGGCATCTTGAGGTCGCCGATGGGAAAATTCTCCACCGCCCTTTGGGTCTGGGCCCCGTAGTAGGCATTCTCCGGAACCCGCACGACCCCCATGGAGTCTTTTTCGTCACGGTATGAAATCGGGTTCATGGTTCACGAAATTAAATCGGGTTCACGGTTCACGGCTGAAAGCGACGAGAGAATCCTCAGGAAAAACGCAACTAAAATTGTTTCCTCCCTTTCCCCATTTGACAAAGGGGGGAAGGGGGATTTTGACCTACCAGCTTCGCTATACTATTATGGATGGTGCAAAGCACCGCCCTCTGTACCCACTAAATGAAGGAAGCCATCGAGGCTTCCTTCATTCTTTCATGCGCTCGATGTTGGCTCTGAGCTGGGCGATCTCGATGCCCAGCCCCACGCACTTCTGGCCCAGCAGGCACTTCTCGGCGTCACCTGCCTCGAGGAAGGTTTTCAGCTTCTGATGGTCCTTCTTCAGGTGGACCACCCAGGACTTCTGCCCCTTGTCGTATTCCACGTCCACGTCGATGCCGCATTCGCCGATGTCGGGATAAATCCGCCGTATTTTCTCGCAAAGTGTTTTCTTGTCTACCATCATGACCTCCAATCGGTTAGGGTCTTGGGTTGAATTTCCGTTTTCCCTGTTGATCGCTTTAGCTCGTCTGGGTAAGTGAACATAATACCGCCTCGCGCGGAGTCAAAGACCCCCCGCCGGAGGCAGGCGGTTTGCGCCCCTCCCGCCGCACCTTCCATGGAAGTCGATTTAAAATCCCCCCAGCCCCCTTGGTCAATGCAGGAAGCGCCACGCGCCTGAACCGTCCTTTCAGGAGCGAATCACTCCTTCGGCGGTTCTTCTGACCCGGGCTTCTCCCGGCCGATGAAGAACAGCAGCAGCGAAGGGATGACGAAGATGGTGAAGAAGGTCGAGATCATCAGCCCGCCGAGCACCACGCTGCCCAGGCCGCGGTAGAACTCCGACCCCGGCCCGGGGACCAAGACCAGCGGCATCATGCCGAAGACGCTGGTGAGCGCGGTCATGAAGATCGGCCGCAGCCGGGTGCGGGCGGATTCGCGCACCGCCTCGCGGTGCTCCATGCCGTAGAATCGGATGTTGTTGAGGGATTGGTGCACGATGAGGATCGCGTTGTTCACCACCACCCCCACCAGGATGACGAAGCCCAGCATGGCCAGAATGTCCAGCGGCTGCTCGGCGACGAAGAGGTTGACCAGCCTGAGCCCCAGCAGGCCGCCGACCGAGGCCAGCGGCACGGTGAACAGGATGATGAACGGGTAGAAGAAGTTCTCGAACAAGGCCGCCATGAGCAGGTAGCAGATCGCCGCCGCAAGGATAAAATCCCACTGCAGGGTCTTGCGCGCCTCGGTCAGCTTGTCGGCCACTCCGCTCTGGCCGACGTCGATGCCCTTGAGCATTCCCTGCGCCTTAAGGGCCGGCACCACACGGTCTTGGATGGTCTCCATGGCCTGCTCCAACGGAAAGGAAACCGGCGGGGTCACCTGCAGGCTGATGGTCCGCTTGCGCTCGAGGTGCCTAAGCTGGGTGATGCCCGTCGTGCGCTCCAGCTCCGCCAGCGAGGACACCAGCACCACGCGGCCGCCGGGCACCGCCGTGACCGATTGGTAGAGGATTTCCGGGGTGGCGATGTCCTCCTCGGCGGCCTTGAGCTTGAGGTCGATTTTCTTCTCGCCCTCCTGCTTGAACTCGCCGATGTCCCGGCCGTCCATGAGCACGTCCACCGAGATCCCGAAATCACGTGCGCTCATGCCGACCGCCCGCAGCCGCTCGCGGTCCGGAACCAGCCGAACCTCCGGGAAGAGCAGCTCCAGGGACGGCACGGGCCTGACCTGGGCACCCGGGATCTCCTGCAGGATGACGCCGAACATCATGCCGGCGGCCGCCACCAGGCGGTCGAGGTCCTCTCCGCTCAAATCCACCTCGATGGTGCGCCCCCGCCCGAGGCTGGTCTGGAAGACGCCCGCCTGCAGGCTGACCCCCAGCATGCCGGGGATGGATCCGATGATGCGCCGGAACAGGGGGATCAGCTCGCCGGCGCGCTGCTCGTGCAGGCTGATGGCGCCGAAGAGCATGAGCTGCTCGGAGCCCACGTAGAACATGTTCTTGATTCCCGGGTAGCCCTCGTGGTCTTTGCCGACGTACTCCCGCGTGGCGTCGAAGATCTGCTCCCCGATGGCCTTGCGCTCGGCGTAGGACAGCCCGGGCGGTGGAATGAGCAGGTTGATGACGAGGTTGCGGTTGCCCTGGGGCAGGTACTCCATCTTCGGGAACAGCAGGATGGAGCCGGCGACCGCGACCGTCGTGAATCCCAGGACCGTCAGCAGGCGCGCCTTCCAGTTGCGCGTGGCCAGGTCCAGCAGGAACATGAAGGCGTTCATCAGGGCCGCGCCGATGCCTCCCATCGTCTTCTTCAGCCCGCGCGAGGCCGCGTCCTCCCGTATCAGCCGGTAGAGCAGGCGCGAGAGCATGGGGATGACCAGGACGGACACCACCAGGCTCAAGGAGATGGAAGCGGTGATGGCGATGGCGATGTCCCGGAAGAGCTGGCCGGCCTCCTCCTGCATGAAGACCACCGGCAGAAAAACGGCGACGGTGGTCAGGGTGGATGCCAGCACCGCCCCCCACACCTCGCGCGCCCCGTCGTAGGCCGCCTGGAACGAGGATTTGCCCATGTTGCGGTGCCGGTCGATGTTCTCGAGCACCACGATGGCGTTGTCCACCAGCATGCCGGCGGCGAAGGCGATCCCGGCCAGACTGACGACGTTCAGCGTGCGTCCGAAAAGGTGCATGAAGACGAAGGTGCCGATGATGCTGATGGGGATGGCGGCGGCCACCACGATGGTGGAGGCCAGGCTGCGCAGGAAAACGAAGAGCACGGCAACGGCCAGCAGCGAGCCGAGCAGGATGTTTTCACCCACCAGGTCGATGGCCCCCCGGATGTAGGGCCGCTGGTCGTAGACCCAGTGCAGGAAAATTTTCTCCGGCTTGAGCTTCTCCTCGTTCAGCCAGTTGACCACCGCTTCGAGCCGGTCGGTGAGCTCGAGGATGTTGGCGTCCGGCTCCGGCTTGATGCCGACGGCGATGCCCTCCCGGCCGAGATGGATGGTCGCGGCGCTGAGCTTGTCGTATCCGAAGCGCACGCCGGCGATCTCTCCCAGCCGGATGCGCCGCTCGCCGGTGGAGGTGACGATGAGGTTTTGCACATCGGCGATGCTTCTGAACTCGGCCGTCGCGCGGATGCGGTAGTCGCGCCGGCCCACCCCCATGATGCCGGCCGAGATGTTGACGTTCTCGGCCCGCAGGATGTCGATGAGCTGGGGGATGGTCAGGCCGTGGGCGGCCAGCCGCTCGGGGGACACGACAACGTGCAGCTCCTTTTCGGTCCCGCCGCCGATGAACAGGTCGGCCACGCCCCGGACCCGCTCGAGATACTGCCGGATGTTGTTCTCGAAAAAGGTCCGGTAGGTGTAGATCGAATGGGGGTTGTCCGGGTCCGCCTTGAGCACCATCCAAACCACGGGCGAGGTGGCCGCCCCGGTGGCGGTGATGATCGGCTTCTCCACGTTTTCGGGGTAGGAGGGCACCTCGTCGAGCTTGTTGGAGACCCGCAGCAGGGCGTCGTTGACGTCGGTGCCGATCGCGAACTTGAGGGTCACGGTGCCCTGGGAGTTGAACGAGGAGCTCTCCATCTCGATCAGGTTGGGGATGCCCTTGAGCACCTTCTCCTGCTCCTCGATGACGTCGCGCTCGACCTCGTACGGCGTGGCCCCCGGCCAGGTGGTGCTGACCGAGATCTCCGGCTCGATCACCGTCGGGCTGAGCTGATAGGGCATGCGCATCAGCCCGATCCACCCGAAGAGCACCACCAGGATGATGCCCACGAACACGCTGACTTTCTTTTCGATGCAGGTCTTGATGATGTCCATAAAATCCCCCTTCCCCTTTTATTAAGAGGAAGGTGAAAACGTACGGTAGAATTCCCTACATATCAATCGGAACGAGGGGGATTTTGATGTTTCCGGCCGCCCGGCTGTCCGCCGGCCTATGTTATTCTGGATGCCGTGGTTCCGATGGATCACTATGCGTGGATGGGATATCTCAAAAAAAATGCGGCGAACAGGGGGATCAATCTCCCTGTACCCCCTGGAAAAACATCCCGCGGACAGCCTCTGCCTCCCCGCTCCATTCCGTTCGCTCACGCGCTGCCGGCTGTCGCTTCGGCAGCGCTTCGCTCACTTCCCTCCGCTTGCGCTTTCAATCTTCTGCCAAGGGTACAAGGGCTCAAGGGCCAAGGGAAACAGACCTGGAGAGGCGAAAGCCGACGTAGCCGTAGCGGCGGACGGGCGCGTAGATATTGCGCACGGCCGACCGGCAGTACCGGGCGTCGCCGCGCCAGCCGCCGCCGCGCACCACGCGGGCGGAGCCCCTGGGTTTATCGATCCAAGCCGAGCCGCTATCCGGCGCCCCCTTGTAGCTATCATGCCAATCGTCTTCGACCCACTCCCAGACATTGCCGTGCATATCGTACAGACCCCAGGCGTTGGGCGCTTTTTCACCTACCGGATGAGTCTGGCTGCCTGAATTTTTTCCATACCATCCCGCCTGATCGAGGTCCTTCTCACTGTCGCCGGTGTAGAAACGGCTGGAGGTGCCGGCCCGGCAGGCAAACTCCCACTCCGCTTCGCTTGCCAGCCTCAGCCCGGCCCAGGCTACGTAGCGCCGGGCATCCTCCCAGCTCACCCCCACTACCGGCTGCCGGGGTTGGTTGAATTGCCGATTGGCCCAATATTCAGGCGGCTTGATCTTCTTGTCATCCTCTAAAAAGCGGCCGTACTCCTCGTTGGTAACGGGATAGCGCCCCAGATAGAACTCCGGCACATGCACCTGGTGCAGCGGGCCTTCATCCTCCCATCGTTCTTTTTCCGAAGGCGGTGACCCCATCATGAACGCTCCACCCGGGATGCGCACCAGCTCGTAGCCGCCCCGCGCGGCATAGATGACGTCCTGATCCGCTTTCCTTGCCCGCTCCCGGATCCACTGCCGCAGCTCTTCGAAAGGATGCTTGGCAAGCTTAGCCTGCAGCGGCTCCACCAGATCGGCATCGATGCGCTCCAGGACCTTCAAGGCCAATAGCTGCCGCTTCCAGAACTCTTTCTTTTTCCCGGGCTCGGCCTCCAGCAGCTCCGCGAAAGGCTGGGCGCTGACCTCGGCGGCGTCGTCCAGGCACATCTCCACCATGGCCGGGGAATCGGCAAACGCCGGCTGCCGGACCGCCGCGCCCATGAAAGGGACAAACAGGGCGGGGTCCTCCAGGGCCAGCAGCAGCAGGGTAACCTCCTGCCACCAGCTTTCGCCGTAGTGGCATGCGAGCTCACGCAAAACCGATGGATCCGTGAAGGCGCGGCGGCGGATCTCGCGCGCGGCCAAATACTCCTGGAAGCCGAGGTGCATGAAGCCGTATTGGTCCACTCCCCAGCCGGTCAGAAGCCCGCTCTGGTCGCGGATGGTCTGCAGGAATTCCTCGGCGCTGCCCTTGGCCCAGCCCACGGATTTCAGCGCCGGTTCTATGTGCGGCGCCAGCTCGGTGGCCGTGGCGCGCTTGCGCTCAGGCTGGCCGTGCAGCCACAAAGCGGCCGGCTGCAGGACCCTCCGGCCTTCCTGGGCGGTCACTCCTGTGGAAAGGCCCTTCGCGCCCCGCCAGTGCTCGAGCAGCACGTCGATGCACTCTTCGTAGAGCCGCGCCCGTTTCTGCGGGAGCTGCCCCCGGTGCCGGTGCACCAGGCAGATGTTGGTCAGAAGCAGCGGGTTGCGGGTCAACTCGAAAACCCGGCGGGTGCGGAAATCCGGCTCGCGCAGCCGATTGATCAACTGCTCGGCTTTCTCGCGGGCGATCCCCTCGACCTGCTTCGGGTCCCTGGCAAGCCCACGCTCGACGATGCGGTACCAGTTGTGGACGAAACCCGCCACCTGCTCTTCGCTCAGCGGCCGGATGTGCATCTCCAGAAAATCAGCGCCTAGATGCACATCGGGAGTGTACCCCGCAAAGCGGCTGGTCACCACAAACCAGCAGGTGGGGTGCAGCCGCAAACCTTGGTCGATCCACTCGACCACCTGCTTTCTTTGGACGCGATCCGCCACCTCGTCCAGGCCGTCCAGAAGGAAGAGCATATTGCCCCGCTTCAAGAGGCGCTCCCCGAAGCCTTCCGGGGTTTGCAAATGCGGGCTGGCAAGCTGGTCCTGGATGAACCGGTCTAGACCATGCTTCAAGTCCCGCAGATCCCGCAGGGGCAGAAAGACCGGCAGCATCTCTTGAGGGAGGCCGATCGAGCCGGCGCCATTGCGCAGGCAACTCAGCAAAAGCCGCTTCAGATGGGTGGTCTTCCCCGCGCCAGGATCGCCGAGGATCACAACCCCGCGCCGCTTACGCCCGGTACACTGGCGAAACGCCTCGGGCAGGGCGATTTCCAAGGCTGCGTCGCACTTCCGCAGCTCGACTTCGGCCTAGGCTGCGTCCGCAAAGCACTCTCCGCCCACACCCCGTAGATCCAACACGGCATGCAGGGGGACGTAGATGTCCTCGATGTCGATGGGCACCTTGAGCTGGGTGACGAAACCGGCCACCGGCAGAGTGGCATGCAGTGAATCGGCCTTCTGACAGTATTCGCGAATCTCCTTTTCGAGAATTTCATCGGCCTCAGGCGCGTGGGCGCCGGTGGTTTCCTTGGGCTCCTGCGGCAGTTTTGGCTCACGCTCTCTGCGCCAGTCATTCAAAGCCGCAAGCACTTTGGCCTGAAGCGTCGTCTCCGTGAAAAGAGCGGACATCTGGTCCTTACGAATCTGCGCCTTAAAAACTTCAAGTTTTTTTTGTTTCTCCCACTTATCTCCTTCCAAGTCATAATCTCTGTTCGGGTTTACCGGCAGCTCAGGATCGATGAGAAACATCAGCCGTTCCTTGGCGGCGTCGTACTCCATCTCGGTGATCGATTTATTGCCGTCCGGCTCCCAACCGTAACGCCAGGCGATGATCCCTACCAGCAGGTCCGCTTCCCTGACGAAGCGAAGGCACTTCTCCACCGTCGGGCGGGTGCTGGCGGCGAAGATCTCCATCCCGTGCCAGACCATGCCGGCCATGCTGATGGCTTCTTGCACCAGCCTGCGCCTCTCCTGGTTGTCCAAGAAGGTGCTGGAGACAAATACCTTGTATGCCTGGCGGGGGGCGGGGGTGACTGCCGGTGGGGGCTTTCGAGAGGGTTTCATCGCATGCTCTTCCTTCTATGCTCTTTGCCAACAACGGTCGGCAAATTTGATGGGCCGGAAAGGGTCATCCGATTCGATGACTTTGTAGAAAGCCCAAGTTCAAGGCACGCGAGACTCGTGCCGCGAGGCGCACTGGCGGTACGCCGCAGCGGCAACGAGGTGAAGCGCAACGCCGAAATTGGGCTTTCCACAAAGTCATCGGCCGGCTATCGGCTCACGACCACCTCCTGGCCGTCCCTCAAACGCTCGTTGCCCTTCACGACCACCTGCATGCCCTCCTTGAGGCCTTCGGCGGCGATGCCGACGTCGCCGCCTTCGTAGGCGATCACCGCCACGGGCAGCGCGCGGACCTTGGAGCCCTCGAGCACGAAAACCGCCATTCGGCCGGCGCTGGAAATGAGCGCGTCGCGGGAGACGATGAAGGCGGTTTGGGTCTTGGCCGTGGGCAGCCACACGCTGGCGGACATGCCCTCGATGAAGGACTGACGGTTGGCCGCGCGGACCTTGACCGGAAAGTTGCGCGTGGCCACGTCGCCGCGGGGGATCAAGGCCGTTATGCTGCCTTCGAGCTCGGCGCCGTCGATGCGGACCCGGACCTGGCCGACGGAGCGGACCTGGCGGATAAAGCTTTCCGGAACTTCGACCATGACGTCGATCACGTCGTCCCGGGCCAGCACGGCCACGGTCTTGCCCTCGGCGAGCCACTCCCCGCGGTCGACGCTGCGTTTGATCACGACCCCGTCGAAGGGCGCGCGGATCAAGGCCTTTTTGATCTCGAGCTCGATGCGCTCGACCTCGGCGTTCAGCGAATTGGCCCGCCGCTCCAGGGCCCGGGCGCGGAAGCGGTTGTCGTCGTAGCTCTGCTCCGAGATGGAACCCTTCTCGAAGAGCTTCTCCTTGCGGCTGAACTCGATCTTGGCGACCTCAAGCTCGGCCAGCACCTGCTGGTGGCTGGAGCGCGTGGCCTCCAGCCGCTTGGCCAGGAGATCCGTGCGCAGCTCCACCAGGGGCTGCCCGGCCTTCACCCGCTGGCCGTCCTCGATTTTGACCGCTTCCACGATGCCCGCGACTTCCGCGGCCACGTCCGAAACTTCCACGTAGTAGACCGTGCCGAGAAATTCCGCCTGCGGCGAGACGGTGCCGGTCTTGACCGCCGCCACCGCCACCAGCGGCGGCGGCGGGCCCTTGGGTTTTTCCTGGGCAAGGCCGGGAATTGAAGAGATGAACAGGGCCAAGGCGACGGCCGACAGGATGAGTGCGGCGGATCGCCGCAAATTCTTTTTTCTCCAGAGAGGTGAGGCCATGAGAGTTGAACCCCCTTGGATCGTTTTCCGGCGATAGTCAGGCCATTGCGACTCCGCTGAAGGCTTTCCGAAGTGATTTAGATCTTCGAACCAATTAAGGCAACAGGCTGTTATCGATAAAAATCAGGTCATGGCGCACTGTGCCATGACCTGATTTTTAGTTAAAAAAGGTGGGCCACGTCCTTGACGACCTCTTTGACCTTTTCTTCAACCCTCTGAATGACTTCGGATGACAAACCCAGCAGCTGCGCTGAAAGCAGCTCGGCGGGGTCCCTGTGATCCCATTCGAAGAAACTGAACCCCATTTTACGGGTCAGCATGTTGGCCAGATGGACGACGAGGATTTCCTTGTTGGTTTGTTCGGAGAAATTGGAGCCCTCGTGAAGCGCGACGACCCGGGTGAACTCCTCCCCGAACCCCCAGCGTTTCAGCAGCATGCTGCCGACGCTCTGGTGCGCCTCCTGAATGGCGGGCATGATCGCCTCGGCCTTCAATTTCTCTTCCTGCGGAATTTCGGCAAAGGCTCTCAGCAGAACCACCTTGCCCACGTCATGGGTAAGGCCCATGAGGAAGATGGTTTCCGGGTCTTTCAGGGTAAGAATTTGAGCAAACAGCTTGGAGGCAAACGCGCTCACCAGGGAATGCACCCACAGTTTGTCCAAGAGCACCCGAAACTGAGGGGCCTTGACCTCATACAGGCTCTTGTTCGCGATGGCCACGACAACGCCCAGCGTATCCTTGAATCCCAGGCGGGGAATGGCGGCCTGGATGCTCTTGACATCGCCTTGTCCTTTATAGACCGGGCTTTTGGCCACCGAGATCAGCCGCAGGGAGATGACCGGATCCCGCTCGATCACCTCCGCAAGGTCTTTGACCGAGGAGTCCGGGCGATGGATCAAGTTGCGCAGCTCGAAAACGATCTGGGGCATGGCGGGCGGAACGAGCTTGCCGGAGCTGAATTTTTGAAGGATGCCGGCAAAGGCCTGCTTGATGAATGCCGTTTGCTTTTTTAGAAGAAAATCTTCGGCGGCGCCGGAGGTGGATTGCATGAATTCGACGAATTTCGGGATCAACGCCGGATCGAACTCCCCTCCCGCATTTTCCTGGATGTCGGCAAGGGCTTGATCCATAGTCAGGGGCTCGTCCTCCCGGCGGCCTGCTGTCAGCCGGTCGTAATGATCAAACAGGTGCAGGATGCGGGCGCCGAGCGGGATCGCCTCTCCGCTCTTGCCGTCCGGCCAGCCGCTTCCGTCAAACGCCTCGTGATGGTGCCGGACCATCGGCAAAACTGCCTCGAACTGCCGATAATTCGATAAAATGGTGACACCGGCCACCGGGTGCTTTTTGATCGCAAGCAGATCCTCATCCGACAACGGCTGGAATTTGGAGAAAAGGCCTTCCGGGGCCGCAATGTAACCGGTATCGTGCAGCAACCCCGCCACGTAGAGCAACAGCGGCCCGTCCTCGCTGAAAAGGCCGAAAACTTCGGCAAAGCTTGCGGCACGATTGGCCACCCGCTCGCAATGCGCTTTGAGCCGGATATCTCGTTCTCCCAGCAAGGAGACAACCAACATGGCGGCTTCAGTCGTCGGCTGCCAGCTCTCGGAATCGTCATAAAAGTGGTTGGTTGCCATGGGTGTTTTTCCCCCGCTTTTTCTTCCGGTTTAATATTAAAAATAGCACGTTTAGCCCTGATTTCCAATTATGAATTTCAAGGAGTTGTAATTGGTTGCGGCAGCTGTCGAGGGCCATTTAAGGTTTGACACCCACCGGCCTTTTTCTCTATTATCCGGCGCGGGGTGGCGTGACCTGCTTGGCCGACCCCGGCGGGGGCCGGCTCACATTAAGGGCCAAAGGCTCCGGTTCTCTTCCAGCGCAGGCTTTCTCTACTCTCCAAGCATCGTGGCGGGGGTGCTATGAATGCATCAATCACACTGAACGGGGATTTAATCGAAGAACAATTCACCCTGTGGAAAGCCGACCCGGCCAAGGTCTCCTTGGACTGGCGCTTCTTTTTCGAGGGGTTCGAACTCGGATTCTCCGGCCAGCTTGGAATGTTTGAACCCGGAGACAGGGATCAGGCCCTGCGGCAGGCGCGGGTCCATGCCCTGGTCTATCGCTTCCGCGAGATTGGCCATCTGCTCTCCTGCCTCGATCCCTTGGAGGCCTGCCCCATCGAACATCCGCTGCTCGGCCTGGAAACCGTTGGCCTGACCGCGGAGGACCTGGACCGATCCTTCATCGTTCCCGACGGCCCGCCGAACGTCAAAGCGCCTCTGCGGGAGATTCTAACCGGGTTTCGCGCCACCTACAGCCGCTCCATCGGCGTCGAATTCATGCACCTGCAGGACCCGGCCGAACGGAGCTGGCTGATCACCCGCATGGAGCCGGTCCGCAACGCCCCGCGGCTGGAGGCGGGCGAAAAGCGCCGCATTTTGGAAAAGCTCGTTCAGAGCAGCGTGTTCGAACAGTTCTTGAATACCAGGTACAGGGGGGTGACCCGCTTTTCCCTGGAGGGCGGGGATGCGCTCATCCCGGGACTGGATTTCCTTTTGGAGCGGGCGGCCGGCCTGGGCTGCCGCGAGATCATTCTCGGCATGGCCCACCGCGGCCGCCTGAACGTCCAAACCAGCATCCTCGGCAAACCTTTTGTTGACCTCTTCAGCGAGTTCGAGAACTGCTATGACCCGGAGGCGCTCGTCGGCGCCGGCGACGTGAAATACCATAACGGCTACCTCAATGACCTAAAAACCCGGGGCGGGCAGGACGTGCGGATGTTCCTGATGAATAACCCCAGCCACCTGGAAGCCGTGGATCCCGTGGTGGAGGGGTTCGCCCGCGGCCGCCAGGAGCTTCTCTCGAAGGATGAACAGAAACGCGTCCTGGCGCTTCTGATCCACGGCGACGCGGCCTTTGCCGGGCAGGGGGTGGTGGCCGAAACCCTGAACATGTCTCAACTCGGAGGCTATACCACCGGCGGCACCATCCACGTCGTCATCAACAACCAGATCGGCTACACGACCCTGCCAGAAAACGCCCGCTCCTCGCGCTATTCGACCGACACGGCCAAGATGCTCATGGTGCCCGTCTTCCATGTGCACGGCGAGAACGCCGAAGCCGTGGTCCATGTCATGCGCTTGGCGGCCGAGTACCGCTGGGAATTCGGCAAGGATGTGGTCATCGACCTGGTCTGCTTCCGCCGCTTCGGCCACAACGAGGGCGACGAGCCCTATTTCACCCAGCCGCTCATGTACGAGCGCATCCGCCAGCGTCCTTCCCTGGACAAGGTCTATGCTGAAAAACTCCTTGATGAAAAGCTGACTACGCCGGAGGAGATTGAGGCCGTAGGCGAGGATCTGCGCAGCCGGCTCAACGGCGACTACGACGCCATCCACGGCAGCGTGTGCGTCTTCCCCGAACACACCTTCTACGAGGTGTGGCGCGACTACAGCGGGACCTACTCGCCCGTCACCTTGGAGACCGGGCTGTCCCGCGACCGGCTGGCGTCCCTGGCCCGCACCCTCAATGCCCTGCCCGAAGGGTTTGCCGTCAACCCCAAGCTCGAAAAACTGCTGGCCAGGCGGCGGGAGGCCGTTGAAACCGGCGAGGGCATCGATTGGGCCAATGCCGAGACGCTGGCCTTTGCAAGCCTTCTGGCCGAGGGCCATCCCGTGCGCTTGAGCGGCCAGGACAGCGGCCGCGGCACTTTCAGCCAGCGCCACAGCGTGCTGATCGACATGCAGACCGGCAAAGGGCATGTGCCCCTGAATGCGTTGGCGCAAGACCAGGCGGTTTTCTCGGTCTACGACAGTCCGCTGTCCGAGACCGGGGTCCTCGGCTTCGAGTACGGCTACTCCCTCGCCCGGCCCGAGGGTCTGGTGCTGTGGGAAGCCCAGTTCGGGGATTTTTCCAACAACGCCCAAGGCGTCATCGACCTGTTCATCGCCAGCGGCGAGGCCAAGTGGCAGCGTCTGAGCGGAGTCACGCTCTTGCTGCCGCATGGACTGGAGGGCCTCGGACCCGAGCATTCGAGCGCCCGGCTGGAGCGGTTCCTGCAGCTATGCGCCGCCGAAAACATGCAGGTGTGCAATCTGACGACTCCGGCCCAGTACTTTCACCTGCTGCGCCGTCAGGTCAAGGCCGGTTATCGCAAGCCGCTGGTCATCATGACGCCCAAGAGCCTGCTGCGTCATCCCTTGGCGGTTTCGAGCCTGGACCAGTTGGTTAAAGGGACGTTTCGCGGGGTCATGGAAGACCGCGAAGCCGACAGCGGAGCCGCCACGGTGCTTTTCTGCAGCGGCAAGATCTTTTACGACCTGCTCCAGCGCCGCCGCGAGCTGAAGCGATCGGATGTGGCCATCGTGCGCCTGGAGCTGCTCTACCCGTTCCCGCAGAGCCAGCTCAGGATGGTCATCAAACGCTTCAAGCAGGCGCAGCAATTTTTCTGGGTGCAGGAGGAGCCGGAGAACATGGGCGCCTGGAGCTTCATCCGGCCGCGGCTGGAGGCGGTCGTCGGCAGGCCCTTGACCTACATTGGCCGCAAGGAGTCGCCGACCCCGGCCACGGGTTTTCCGCATGTCTACCGCCGCGAGCAGGCTGAGATCCTTGACCGCGCCATCAGCCCGAAGGGGTGAGTCTCCACTCGCAGAGCGGGTGGCTTCAGGTTTCCCCTTCCAAGGGTGGAGGGTTTAGAGAAAAACTAAGGCCGGACCAGGCCCGTCTTCAAAAAAAGGAGTGAGTATGGCCCTGATCGAAATCAAGATCCCCAGCGTGGGGGAATCCGTCACCGAGGCGCTGCTGGCCGAATGGTTCAAAAAGGACGGCGACAACGTGCGCAAGGACGAAGCGCTCTTTGTCCTGGAAACCGACAAGGTGACGCTGGAGGTCACGGCCGAAGCCGCCGGAAGGCTGCACATCCTGGTCGCGGCCGGGACCACGGTCAAAATCGGCGCCGTCGTAGGCTCCATTTCAGCGGCGGACGCCGCTGAAATGCAACGGCCTCCGGCCGAAAAAGAACCGCTTCAACAAAAAGCTCCTTTGCCAAAACCGGCTGTTGTGGAAAAGCCACCGAGCCCCGCCGCAGCTCCGTCCGGCCCGGCGGAGGCCCGTGCGGTCATGGAGGGCCTGCCGCCTTCGGTGCGGCGGCTGGTGGGCGAGCACCGCCTGGATGTGAGCCGGATCCGCGGCTCCGGCCCGGACGGCCGCCTTACCAAGGGCGATGTTTTGCTCTACATCGAGCAGTCCGAAACAAAGCCCGCGCCCGCGGCGCCGCCCGCGGCGGCCGAGACGGTCTGCCCGCCCTGCGAATCCGTCAAGGAGGAGATCTCGCGCAAACCCATGACCCCCATCCGGCGGCGCATCGCCGAGCGGCTGCTCAAGGCCCGCCAGAACACGGCCATGCTGACGACCTTCAACGACGTCGACATGAGCGCCGTGATCGAGCTGCGCAAGCGCTACAAGGAAGCCTTCCAGAAGAAATACGGAGTCTCGCTCGGATTCATGTCCTTCTTCATCAAGGCGAGCGTCGAGGCCCTGAGGGCCATCCCCGAGATCAACGCCTACATCGACGGCAGCGACATCATCTACCACCACTACTACCACATCGGCGTGGCGGTGGGCTCCGAACGCGGGCTGGTCGTGCCGGTCATCCGCCACGCCGACCAGTTGAGCTTCGCCGAGCTCGAGAAGGCGATCATGGATTTCGTGGCCAGGATCAGGGAAAACCGCCTGGGGCTGAACGCCCTCGAGGGAGGCACCTTCACCATCACCAACGGCGGAGTCTTCGGCTCGCTGCTCAGCACCCCCATCCTGAACACCCCCCAAAGCGGGATCCTCGGCATGCACCGCGTGGACCCGCGGCCGGTGGCGATCAACAACCAGGTGGCGATCCGGCCGATGATGTACGTGGCCCTGAGCTACGACCACCGCATCGTGGACGGCCGCCAGGCGGTGACCTTCCTCAAGCACATCAAGGAGTGCATCGAGAACCCTGAACGCATTATGATGGAGATTTAAGCCATGGCGGCAGCAAGCGCATACGACCTGGTGGTAATCGGCGGCGGACCCGGCGGCTACACGGCCGCCGTGCGTGCGGCCCAGCTCGGGCTGAAGACGGCCTGCGTCGAGAAATGGCCGCGGCTGGGCGGCGTGTGCCTAAACGTGGGCTGCATCCCGAGCAAGGCCCTGCTGGACTCCAGCGAATATTTCCACCTGGCGCGGACCCAGTTCGCCGCGCACGGCATCCGGACCGGAGAGGTCGGCATCGACATCGCCGGAATGATGGCCCGCAAGGACCAGGTGGTCAGGGAGCTCACGGCCAACGTGGCCAAGTTACTCGAAGCCCACAAGGTCGAGGTCATCCACGGCACGGCACGGCTGGCGGGATCGAACCGGGTGGAGGTTTCCGGCGACCCGTCCAGAACCCTCGAAGCCCAGAGCATCATCCTTGCCACGGGCAGCGAGCCCGCCTCGCTCCCGGGCATCGCCTTCGACGGCCAGCTTATTGTCAGCTCGACCGAGGCCCTGCAGTTCGACGCCGTGCCGCCGAACCTCGGTATCATCGGCGGCGGCTACATCGGCATCGAGCTGGGCTCGGTCTGGCTGCGCCTGGGCGCCAAGGTGACCGT
Source organism: uncultured delta proteobacterium (assembly GCA_963700055.1). Taxonomy (GTDB): domain Bacteria; phylum Desulfobacterota; class Desulfobacteria; order Desulfobacterales; family SpSt-501; genus SpSt-501. Next base: position 283,590 of record CAVOWH010000008.1, read on the forward strand.
GATCGAAATGCTGCCCGACATCGTCGCCGCCATGGACGGCCAGGTGAGCCGCCGGCTGCTGCGGGTGCTGAAGAAGCAGGGCTTCACCTTCCGTATGGAAACCCGGGTGACCTCTGCGAAGGTGGCCGCCGGCAAGGTAAAGGTGGAAGTCGAGGCCGGAGGAAAAACCGAGGCCCTCGAGTTCGACCGGCTGCTGGTCTGCGTGGGCCGCCGGCCGCTGACCCGGGGGCTCGGCCTGGAGTCGGCCGGGATCGAGCCCGATCCCAAAACAGGATTTATCCACGTGGATGCCGCCCTGCGCACGAACGTCCCGACCATCCATGCCATCGGCGACCTGGTACCCGGCCCGATGCTCGCCCACAAGGCATCGGCCGAGGGCATCGCCGCGGCCCAGATCATCGCCGGCAAATTCGGCGAGGTGAACTACGACGCCATCCCGGCCATCGTCTACACCGCGCCGGAGGTGGCCAGCGTGGGGCTTACCGAGGAGCAGGTCAAGGAGCGCGGCATCCCCTATGTTACGGGGGTCTACCCCTTCACCGGCAACGCCCGCGCCAAGTGCTTCGGCGACACCGAGGGCTTGGTCAAACTGATCGCGCACAAGAAGACCGACCGGCTCCTCGGGGCCCACATCATCGGCCCGCGGGCCGCCGAGATGATCGCCGAAGCGGTGCTCGCCGTCGAATTCGGCGCCAGCCTGGAGGACCTCGCCGGAACCGTCCACGGCCACCCGACATTTGCCGAAGCGCTGATGGAAGCCGCCATGGCAGCAAGAAAATAATCAACTCTATTCATTTCAAAAGGAGGACGCCATGAAGAAAAAGAGGGTTGCAGTTCTTTTGGCCATCGGGTTCGCGCTGATGATCGCCGGATCGGGAATCGCGGCCGACAAACCGGTCAAGATCGGCTTCGTCTACATCATGTCCGGCCCCTTCGCCACCTACGGGCAGTTCGCCAAGCAGGGGGCGGAGCTGGCCATCGACGAGATCAACGCGGCGGGCGGCATCAACGGCGGCAAGGTGGAGGCGTACTTCGAGGACAGCACCGGCAAGCCGGACGTCGGCATCCGGGTGATCCGCAAGCTGGTGTACGAAAACGGGGTCGACGTGGTCATGGGGCTGGACTCGAGCGGGGTCGCCTCCGCGGTCGCGCCGGTAATGAAGGAGCTGAAGACGCCGCTGATCATCACCCACGCGGCGACGCCCGACGTCACCGGCACCAACTGCAACCGCTACACGTTCCGCGTCTCGCTCAACATCAACCAGAACATTTCCATGGCTTCGACGATTGCCGCCGACATGAAGGCCAAGACCTGGACCACGGCCGGCCCGGATTATTCCTTCGGGCACCAGTCCTGGGAATATTTTCAGAAGTATCTCGCCAAAAAGAAGCCCGATGCGGTCTTTCTGCCGACGACGGATGTTGCTTTTTCGCCGGCCGCCACCACCGACTTCTCCGCCTTCGTCACCAAGATCATGAACTCCAAGGCCGACGGGGTGCTGATCTCCCTGTGGGGCGGCAACCTGATCGATTTCGTGCGCCAGGCCGGGGACATGGGATTCTTTGACGGCAAACGCGAAATCCTCATGACGCTGGGCGCCGCCACGGAAGTCTTGTACGCGCTGAAGGAGAAGATGCCCGAGGGCATCTGGGTGGGCACCCGCTATTGGTTCCAGGCCAACGACACTCCGCTCAACAAGGCCTTCGTGGACGCCTATTTCAAACGCTTCAACGTCTATCCCTCCTACAACGCCCACGGTGCCTACGGCGCCGTGAAGACCTACGCCGCCGCGGCCGCCAAGGCCAAATCCGTGGACAAGGAGAAGATCGTCGAATCCCTGGAAGGCCTCTCGATCGAACTGCCGGTGGGCAGGATCACCATCCGGCCCGAAGACCACCAGGCCGTGACCGACGGCGTATGGGGCAAGACCGCTGCCGACCCCAATATGCCCATCCGGATTCTCAAGCCGATCAAGGCCTTCGCCGGCAAAGACATCACTCCGCCGGTGGAAGAGACCGGCTGCAAGATGAAGTGAGAAACCGAAAATCGCGGGGAGGCTGGGAGGCCGAAAGGTACCACGCCATTTTTCACCACCCAGCCTTTCTGCCTTCCCACCTGCCTGATTTCAAGCGGTGACTTCGGAGACTGCTTTTGGAAGGTTTTCTGGCCAACGTCCTGAACGGCCTGTCTTGGGGCATGCTTCTGTTTCTAATCTCCATGGGGCTCACCACCGTATTCGGCGTGATGGGCGTTTTAAACTTCGCCCACGGCTCGCTTTTCATGCTGGGCGCCTACCTCTGCATGCAGTTCGTGCGCTGGGTGGGCTCGTTCTGGGTGGGCCTGCTGCTGGGCCCGCCCATGGTTGCCGGTTTGTCCATCCTGTTGGAGCGGTTCCTGCTGCGGCCGCTTTACGGCCGGGACGTGAGCTTCCAGCTCCTGCTCACCTTCGGCGTCATGCTCTTCCTGGACGACGGCGTGCGGCTCATCTGGGGAGCGGCCTACCACGTGGTCAATCCCCCGCAGATCCTCTCCGGCGTGGTCCCTCTCTTCTCCCAGACCTATCCCATCTACCGTCTTTTTCTGGTCGTCCTCGGACCGCTGGTGGGAATTGCGCTCTGGGCCTTCTTTACCTTTACGCGCTGGGGAAAAATCCTGCGGGCGGCCGCCATGGACCGGCAGATGGCCGAGATCGTCGGTGTGCGCGTGCCGTTGTTGTTCACGGCGGTCTTCGCCTTCGGCGCCTGGCTGGCCGCCCTCGGCGGAGCGCTGGCCGCCCCGCACCAGAGCGTTGGGCCGGCCATGGGAGAGCGCATCATCATTGAAAGCTTCATCGTGGTGGTCATCGGAGGCATGGGAAGCTTTCCCGGCGCGTTCGTGGGCGCGCTGATCCTGGGCCTCTTGAACTCCTTCGGGACCACTCTGATGCCGGACGTGCAGATGGCCCTGCCCTACATCCTGCTGGCCGTCGTTTTGCTGACCCGGCCCCGGGGGATCTTCGGGGAGGAGGCCTGAGATGAGAGCGCTGTCCCGCCACCCATGGATCGCGGGCGTGGTCCTCGTTGCGGCGCTGCTGGCCGCACCCTCCGTGCTCTCGGTGTACGGGGTCATCGTCCTGACCGAGATCCTGACCATGAGCCTCTTTGCCATGAGCTTCAACCTGCTCTTCGGCTACACCGGGCTGCTGTCCTTCGGCCAGGCCGGCTTCTTCGGTGCGGGAGGCTACTTCGCGGTGCTGACCCTGCTCCACGGTCCCCAGTCCCTCTGGGCGGCGCTGGCGGCCGCGATGCTGGGATCGGCCCTGCTGGCCCTGGCGATCGGCTGGTTCTGCGTGCGGCTGGACGAGATCTATTTCGCCATCCTCACCCTCGGCTTCGGCATGATGCTCTTCACCGTGGCGCACAACTGGCGTTCGGTGACCGGCGGAAGCGACGGGCTGGGCAGTTTCAGCGTCCCCGAGCTGAGCCTGTTCGGCGTGCAGCTCACCCTGTTCCACCCCAAGAATTTTTATTTTCTGGTGCTCTTCGTGGTGGTGCTGGGGGTGTTGCTGCTGCTGCGGGTGGTGGGCTCGCCCTTCGGGCTGCTGCTGAAAGCCACCCGTGAAAACAGCAACCGCGTGGCCTTCGTGGGCACCAATGTGCGGTCGGTGCGGCTTTTTGCCTTTGTCGTCGCCGGCGCTCTGGCCGGGGTCGGCGGGGCGCTCTTCGCGCTCTTCAACCGCATCGCCTCCCCGGAGATGCTGCACTGGGCCTTCTCCGGCAAGGCGGTGCTCATGACCATCCTGGGCGGCTCGGGGGTCTTTTTCGGGACCGGCCGTGGGAGCGGCCATCTTTTTCGTGCTCGAGCACGTGATCACGGCCTTCACCACGAATTGGATGATCTTTTTGGGTGCGATCCTGGTGGTGCTGGTGCTGCTTTTCCCCAAAGGCGTGCTCGGCAGCGCGCTCGACCTGGCCGGCCGAACGCGCAGAGGACGCAACCCATGAGCGGACCGAGCACCCTCGAGGTGCGCAACCTCAGCCGAAGCTTCGGAAAGTTCCAGGCCTTGAGGGATGTGTCGCTGACCATCGAAAAAGGCCGCCTCTGCGCCCTCATCGGCCCCAACGGCGCCGGCAAGACCACCTTCTACAACGTGGTCTCCGGCCGCTACCGGCCGACCACCGGCCGGGTCTTCTTCGAGGGCCGGGACATCAGCCGCACGCCCACCCACCGGCTGGTGGCCATGGGGCTGCTGCGTTCGTTTCAAGTCACCAATATTTTCCCGGCCCTGACTGTGCTGGAGAATATCCTCGCCCCCTTGGTGGTGCACCACGGCCGAAGCTACGCCTTCATCGGCTCGCTCCGTAAGCGCCGCGAGCTTGCCGCGGAGGCCGAGCAGATCCTGCAACGCGTGGGCCTGGCCGGCCAGTCCCAGCGGATGGTCTCAACCCTGGCCTACGGCGACAAGCGCCTGATAGAGATCGCCATCGTGCTCGCGCGGCGGCCCCGGCTGGTGCTTCTCGACGAGCCCACGGCCGGGATGAACCCCGAGGAGACCGACCGCATGATTCGCCTCATCCAGGAGCTGTCCCAGAAATCCGACACCACCTTTTTCGTCACCGAACACGACATGAAGGTGGTCTTTTCCGTGGCGGAACGCATCTTCGTTCTGAACCAGGGCAGCCTCCTCGCCGAGGGAACCCCAGAGGAAATCCGCGCCAATGCCGAAGTCAAACGCGCCTACCTGGGAGGCAGTTTCGATGCTGCGCGTTGACGGCCTGCACGTGTATTACGGGGACAGCCACGTGCTTCAGGGCGTGTCGCTCGAGGTGCGGCCCGGCGAGGTCGTCTGCCTGCTCGGCCGCAACGGAGCGGGCAAGTCCACCACCCTGCGCGGGATCGTGGGCGTGAACCCGCCACGCTCCGGCCGCGTGAACTTCAAGGGCCAGGACATCACGGGCCGGCCGGTTTACGAAACCATACGCCGGGGCCTGGCTTTCGTGCCGGAAGACCGGCGCATATTCCCCGGCCTGACGGTCAACGAAAACCTGGAGGTGGCGGTCCTGCTGCCCAAAGAGGGAAACTCGTCGTGGACCATCGACCGGATCTACGAAACCTTTCCGCTGCTCGCCAAGCTCAAGGCCCGCAAGGGCGGCAACCTCTCCGGCGGCGAGCAGCAGATGCTCGCCATCGCCCGGGCCCTGGTGGGTAACCCCCTGATGCTCCTGCTCGACGAGCCCTGCGAGGGACTGGCCCCGGTCATCGTGGAGGAGCTGGGAAGGGTCATCCGCGGCATCACCGCCGACATGCCGGTGCTGCTCGCCGAGCAAAACGCCCTCTTCGCGCTTTCCATCGCCGACCGGGGCTATGTCATTGACAAGGGCGTCATCCGCTACGAGGGCCCCCGGGCGGATCTGCTCTTCAACCAGGAAGTGCAGTCACGGTATTTATCGGTATAATATCGAACCCCATAACCGAAAAGGAGTGAGATAACATGAAAAAACGGATTCTGATTCTTAGCTTGGTCATGGCTTTCCTGGCCCTGGGAGTTTCGGCCCATGCTCAGCCCATCACCATCAAGTTCGGACACTCCGGCACCAAAGTTCACCAGTACCATATCGGTGCCACCATGCTGGCCGAGCAGGTGGAGAAAAACAGCGGCGGAAAGATGAAGATCGAGGTCTTCCCCGACGCCCAGCTCGGCGGCGAGCGCGACTTGGCGGAGGGCACGCGCCTGGGCACGGTGGACATGGCCATCGCTGCCGCCGGCAGCGTGATTCCCCTGTGGGTCCCGGAGTTTCAGATCGTGGAAATGCCGTTCTTGTTCCGCGACCGGCCGCACGCTTACAAGGTGCTCGACGGTGTTTTAGGCGACGAGCTCAAAAGCCTGGCCGAGAAAAAAGGCCTGAAGGTACTGGGCTTCTGGGAGGTCGGATTCCGCAACATGACCAACAACAAGAAGCCCATCCAGGATCCTGCGGACATGCAGGGGCTCAAGATCCGGGTACAGCAGTCCAAGGTCTACATCGAGATGATGAAATCCCTCGGCGCTATCGGCACACCCATCGCCTTTACCGAACTGTATTCCGCCTTGCAGCAAGGCGTTGTGGACGGCCAGGAAAACCCCATTGCCACCATCCGCTCCATGAACTACTTCGAGGTGCAAAAGAACCTATCCCTCACCTACCACACCTACACCCCCGGTGCGGTCATGGTCAGCCCGAAGCTCTGGAACGGTCTCACGGCCGAGCAGAAGTCCATCCTACAGAAGAGCGTGAACGAGGCCGCCCAGTCCCAGCGCAAGGCCGTGGCCGAAAAGGAGGCCGACGACCTGGCCTTCCTGAAGTCCAAAGGGATGGCTGTAGTTGAAAAGCCGAATGCCGAGGCATTCCGCAAGGCGACGCAACCGGTCTACGCCGCCATGGCCGACGTGGTGCCGCCTGCCATGGTGGCCAAGGTTCAGGAAGTAAAATAAACGCGAGCGGAGCTTGCGCTTATTTTAATAATACAAAAATTGCATGGCCGCCTGGCGGCCGTTGCGGGTTACAAAATCAGAGGCCGGCGCCCGGATAATCGGTTGAGGCAGCGGCTGACTGTTTCCGACGCGAACGAAACCGTATTTTCCTGGCGGAGGCCATTCCATAGCTCTGAGAGGTATGCGTAAAGTATTGTCCAATTTCTGGGAAGTGATTCTCGCGGCCTGCGTGGTAGTCCTCTGCGCGGGGGTCTTCATGCAGGTGCTCCTGCGATACGCCATCAAAGTGTCCTTCCCGGCCATCGAGGAGATCGTCAGCATTTCATTCATCTACACGATCTTCCTCGGGGCCGCGGTTGGCATGAAGCGCATGGAGCACCTCAACATCGACTTCCTGCTAAAGCGGGTGCCTGCTGGGATCCAAAAGGCCTTCCGGCTGGTGGTGGCGGCCGGGACGGCTCTTTTCCTTTTCTTCGTGGTCCTGGAAGGCGTCGGTTTCGTGCGCGATTCCTATACCCAGACCACCACCTACCTTGATCTACCCATGAGTTATTTCTACGCCGCCATTCCGGGAAGCGGCCTCATCATGCTCTATTACCTCGCCAAGCGAACTTACGCCTTCATTCGTTCCGCAGGCGCATCGGAGCTGGTCGAGGGAGGACACCCCTGATGGGAGCGCTCACCATCGTCCTGATCGCCGCCTTCCTGGTGGGCATCCCCATCGCCTTTGCGCTGGGGCTTGCCTCCCTCGCGTTCCTGCTGAAGAGCGACATCCCGCTGGTGCTGATCGTTCAGCGCATGTACACCGGCGTGGATTTTTTTCCGCTGGTGGCCGTGCCGCTTTTCGTCTTCGCGGGGTTCCTGATGGAAACGGGTGGGATTTCGCGGCGCATCGTTCAGCTGGCGCTTTCCATCGTGGGCCCGGTCCGCGGTTCGCTCGGCATGGGCGCGGTCGCTTCGGAGATGATCTTCTCGGGCATCTCGGGTTCATCCATCGCCGATGCCTCGGCCATGGGAGCCATTCTCATCCCCACCATGGGCAAAGCCGGCTACGACAGCCGGGATTCGACCGCCATCGTCGCGGCCGCCACCGGCATGGGGATTCTGGTGCCGCCCTGTATGGCCATGGTGGTTCTGGGCGGCATGGGGCAGATCTCCATCGGAGCGCTATTCGCCGGGGGTTTCCTGCCCGCTTTTGTCATGGCCCTGGCCATCTGCGTGTTGATCTACTTCCAGGCCCGGCGCGGCCGCCTGCCGGGCGACCGGCATGCCTTTTCCGGGCGGCGGGTGTTGCGGGCGTTCAAGGCCGCCGTCATTCCGCTGGGCATGCCGGTCATCATCTTCGGCGGCATATTGGGGGGGGTCACGACGGCGACCGAAGCGGCCGTGCTCGCGGTGATGTATGGGTTCATCGTCGCGGTGTTTATTTACAAGGAGGTGAGCTACGCCCAGGTGGGCAAGATGCTGGTCAACACCGGGGTCGTGACCGGTGTCATCCTGATCCTGATCGGCACCGCCTCTATTTTTTCCTGGATCATGGCGAACCAGCAAGTGCCGCAGGCCATCACGCGCTTTATGCTCACCATCGGCGAGCCCTGGCTGTTCATGCTGTTGGCGAGCGTAGTGATTCTGGCCGGCAGCGCCGTCCTGGACGGCCTTCCAGCGATCATCATTCTCTACCCGATCCTGTTACCCATAGCGATCAAGCTGGGTATCGACCCCCTGCACTTCACGGTAGTCATGGTGGCTGCCGAGGGCATCGGGATTGTGCTGCCGCCGGTGGGGATCTGTCTCATTGTGATCTGCGGGGTCAGCAAAGTGTCGCTGTCGGAGGTCACCCGGCCGCTGTTGCCCTACATCGTGGTGATGTTCCTGAGCCTGCTGGTGATTATGTACATTCCGTGGATCACCCTGGTCATACCAAAATTGGTTCACCTCTACTGAGGTCAGACAATGCCGAAGGCGCAAATGGAGTTCAGGGTCACCGCGGCCGGTTTTCAGTGGCAGGGTCCATTGAAAAATTGGTTGCGGCGCGCGGCGGCCGAAACCCCGCTGCGCCGATTGATGACATGGCCGAATTAGGCATATCCAGTTGCCGGAGTAATACCAGAGATGAGAGGTGCACCGTGATGATTGATCTGTCGCTGGAACAAAAAGGCCAGCGCAATCCCCTGCGGTTTGACTATGAACGCATGGTCAATGCAGGGTATACTGGCCGGAACCAGGCGGAAGTGCGCAAGCACATCGAAGAACTCGCGCAGAAAGGCATCCCCGGGCCGCCGACGACCCCGACCCTCTACCCGGTGATTCGCCGAGCGCTGGTCAAGGACCCGGAGATCGAGGTATACAGCCGCGAGACCTGTGGGGAAGCCGAGTACGTGCTGCTGATTGAAAACGAGAGCCGCATTTACGTGGGCGTGGGCAGCGACCACACCGACCGCAAACTCGAGGAGTGGGACATCCCGCGGGCCAAGCAGATTTGCCCGAACGTGATCGCCGAAACGGTTTGGGCCCTTGAAGATGTGGCCGGCCACTGGGACGAGCTCGGCCTGCGCTGCCGACAGATAGTGGATGGCAAGGAAATTCTCTACCAGGAGGGCAAGCTCGCGCGGCTCATGGCGCCCCGGGAGCTGATGGCCTTCGTCCTCTCCAAGATCGGCGGGCCGCTCGACGGCACCATCATCTTCTCGGGCACCCTGGCCGCCCTCACCGGCGGCTTTGTTTACGGCGACACGCTCTATGCCGAGTTGGCGGATCCGAAACTGAACCGACAACTGGCCTTTGGATACCGTATCCGTTCGCTCGAAGAATTCATATGAACCTCGGGGAGCCATTTCGAGGATGTCGATTTTAAAATCCCCCTGCCCCCCTTTGCCAAAGAGGGAAATGCAGGGAAGTTGGCCGATCGATTTCGTCATCGAGAGGACAGCGCCGCGCACCGTCATCCGCTCATTAGGATTTTAACAGCATGCGAGAAAAAGGCGGAATGCCCTCAAAACTGACGCCCCACGACATCCTCCGCAAATTTTACGGCTACCACTCGTTCCGCGCCCGTCAGCTGGAGATCATCGAAAGCGTCTTGCAAGGGCAGGACGTGTTCGTGCTGATGCCGACCGGCAGCGGCAAGTCCGTCTGCTATCAGATCCCGGCCGTCCTGCGCCCCGGTGTCGGCATCGTGATCTCGCCCCTGATCGCCCTGATGCAGGATCAGGTGTTCGCTCTGAAACAGAACGGGCTGCGTGCCGACTATTTGAACTCAAGTCTTTCGACCGATGAAGCCCGCCACGTCGAAAGGCGCCTGCTCTCCGGCAACACGGACCTGCTGTACGTCGCCCCGGAGCGACTGCTGACGGAAAGCTTTCAGAGACTCCTCCAAAAAATTCCCATCGGGTTGTTCGCCATCGACGAGGCCCACTGCGTCTCCCAATGGGGACATGATTTCCGGCCCGAATATCTTCTGATCGCCGATGTCACCAAGCGGTTCACCGGCGTCCCCAAGCTCGCCCTGACGGCCACCGCCGACGCACACACCCGCCGGGACATCCTGGAGAAGCTTGATCTGTCGCAAGCCGCTCAATTCGTGTCGAGCTTTGATCGGCCGAACATCTGCTACCGGGTCCAGTTGAAGGTGAACGGCAAGCGGCAGCTGCAGGCCTTCATTCGAAACGAACACCCAGGCAAGTCCGGAATCGTCTATGTCCGCACCCGCAAACGGGCCGATGAGGTCGCCGCCTGGCTGGCGGAGCAGGGGGTCGAAGCCGCCGCCTACCACGCCGGCTTGGAGCAGCGCACGCGTCTGGAGCGACAGCGGAGGTTTTTGCAGGAGCCGGCCGCTGTTATCGTGGCGACCATTGCCTTCGGCATGGGGATCGACAAGCCGGACGTGAGATTCGTCGCTCACCTGGACCTGCCGGCCAGCATGGAGGCCTACTATCAGGAGACCGGCCGGGCCGGCCGCGACGGCAGGTCTGCGGACGCGTGGATGACCTATTCTCTGTCCGATGTGGTTGCTATGCGGGCGCTGTTGGAGGGATCGGAAGGCGACGAGGCGATCAAGCGCCTCCGCGGCCGCAAGCTGGAGGCGCTGCTCGGTTATTGCGAAACGGTCGCGTGCCGACGCGAAATCCTTTTAGGCTATTTCGATGAGTCATACGCGGCCCCCTGCGGCAACTGCGACAACTGCCTGCAGCCGGCCGGGACCTGGGACGGCACCGTGGCCGCCCAGAAAGCGCTTTCCTGTGTGTACCGCACCGGCCAGCGGTTCGGAGCCGCGCACCTGACCGACATCCTGGTCGGAAACGCCAGCCCCACGGTGCTGCGCCATGGCCACGACCGGATCAAGACCTTCGGCATCGGGCAGGATCTGTCCGCGGCGGAATGGCGCTCGGTATTCCGCCAGCTGGCGGCAAACGGTCTCTTGACGGTCAACCTGGCGGAGATTTCCGGTTTTCGCCTGACTGAAAAGAGCTGGCCGATCCTCAAAGGGACCCAGGCGGTGCGGCTGCGCAAAGACCCGCCGGCAAAAAAAATCGACAAGACGGCCGGGCGGTCCGCCCCGCCGGCAGACGATGTTGCGGATGAACCCAGCCGGCCGCTGTTCGAAAAACTGCGCCAGCTCCGGCTGGAGATTTCCAAACGCCTGAACCTGCCGCCGTACGTCGTATTTCACGACAAGACCCTGAAGGAAATGGCGGCCCGCAGGCCTTCCACCCATGCGGAGCTGCTGGGGATCACTGGTGTCGGCGAAATCAAGGCCGATCAATACGGTGACCTTTTCCTGGGCGCTATTCGGAAGGACACTCCTGCATCCGACCGCTGAGACATTCGTATGGTTTACAGCTATATCTAAGGAGGTGCTGCATGATTGAGGAAATCAAGGCGAAAGGGCTGAACACCAAGCGTTTCATCGAGGAGAGGATAATGGAAATCCAGCAGGCGGTGGGCGACGGCCTGGCGATTAACGCGCTCTCGGGCGGGGTGGACTCCTCCACCGTCACCATGCTCGGTCATTTGGCGCTGGGCAAGCGGCTCAAGACGGTTTTCATTGAAAACGGGCTGATGCGCGCGGGCGAGCCCGGCAGGGTGGTGGGACTTTTCAAGAAACTCAAGGTGCCGGTCGAGATGGTGGATGCCCGCAAAGAGTTTTTCTCCGCCCTCAAGGGGATCACGGACCCCGAGGAAAAGCGCGAGGCCATCACCCAGGCTTTCTACAAGCACGTATTCGGGAAGATCGTGAAGCAAAGCGCAGCGCGCTTCCTGCTCCAGGGCACCATTCTCACCGATGTCGACGAGACGGTCGCGGGCATTAAGCGCCAGCACAACGTCTTTGCCCAGCTGGGCATCGACCCGCAGCAGGCCTTCGGCTACGGCATCATCGAGCCGTTGATCCAGCTACGCAAGGACGGCGTGCGCAAGGTCGGCAAAGCCCTCGGCCTTCCGGATCCAACCTGCCAGCGCATTCCCTTCCCCGGCCCGGCGCTCGCGGCCCGCGTGATCGGCGAAGCGACTCCCGAACGCATCGAGACGGTGCGCAAGGCCACGGCCGTAGTGGAAAACCTGCTGCAGGGAACCCGCGCCTTCCAATACCTGGCGATCCTGCATGCGGACCGCGTCACGGGCATGCGCGCCGGCCGGCGCGACTTCGGTCAACAAATCGAAATCCGCTGCTGGAACAGCATCGACGCCCGCGTGGCCACGCCGACCCGGCTGCCTTTTGCAAAACTAGTAAACTAGCCGCGGAGATCATCAAGAAGGTTCCGGGAGTCGTCAGCGTCACCTACAACATCGCCCCGAAACCGCCATCCACCATCGAGGCGGTCTGAGGATTCCTCAGGCGCTGAGGTGATTGGAGTATAGTTTCTAAGAATTCTGATCCGGAAAATACCCAACCGCATCGATTCTGGATGGGCAATGACAAACCGGGACCTGACACGTTACGCCCTTTCCTTGACACACCGAAGCACAAAGTGTACACTTTGCAGTGTATACTTAGAACAGGAGAAGCACATGCGTGCTAGTGCCAAAGAGCTAAGGTCTAAATCGAACAGAATACTTGAAGCCGTGTCGCGCGGCGAGGAGGTAGTGATCACCTACCGCGGCAAGGCACGCGCGAAAATCATTTGCTATGAAAAGCCCCAGGACAAGGGGACTGGAAGGCACGAACTCTTCGGGATATGGGCAGACAACTCCAAGGTTGCCGACGTGGACCGTTTTGTCCGTGAATTGCGCGAGAGACGGTTCTGATGCTGGTAGACACCGATGTGCTGATCTGGTACATGCGCGGCAACGAAAAAGCCCTTCGGGCGATCGAGGGGCTTGATGGTTTTTCCATGTCTGTTGTCACCTACATTGAGATAGTGCAGGGGCTTCGCAGCAAGGCGGAGCTGAACACGCTCAGAAACTTCTTGCAGAATAGATCCGTTGCTCTTCTGCCCATCACCGAAAGCATATCTTCCCATGCCATGTTTCTGGTCGAACAGCATCATTTCAGACATTATTTGGGTCTGTCCGATGCCCTCATCGCCGCCACTGCCGTCAACCACGGCTTGCCTTTGATGACGGCCAACACCAAACACTACCGGATCATAAAAAACCTCATCCTGAAAAAATTCTCGCCCTAGCCCTATCAACAGGCTTTGATTCTCGGAACGATGTCTCAGCTCCTACGACGAAAAAATGGCTTAGCGTTTTGCAGGCCTCCAACCAGGTGTTCTTGCTGGAGCCGCACTTCCGGTCATTGGGCAAACGGCTTTTAAAAGCCCCCAAACTCCCACGAGAGTTTCGCTGTTTATGCAAACGGACGGAACCGCGGTGATACCGTGTTGGAGAGCTATCCGGAGCAGACCTTCGGCTACGGAATCATCGAGCCGCTGATCCAGCTGTGCAAGGCCGGCGCGCAAGGCCGGCAAGGCCTTATGGTGGGCTGTCTGATACACCGTCTCTTTCTGGGGCTCATTGCAGGCTGGCACTCCACGTTCCGTTATTTTGGGCGAGTCTGAACGTGCCGTACATCCGGGTCCGGTCCTCCGAAAGCTCACCGGTGATGCCGCCGAATCCCAGGCTGATTCTACCCTCCATATGATCTTCCCATTCATAGCGACCAGTTACAGCCGGGAGAAAATGTGTCACAATATCCGAGAACGGAAAACCACCCGATACTTGGAGGGAGCATTATGGAGACGAAAGCAAAGGGCCGCACCACCCTGCGCATTGCGGCAGTCTGCTTCCTGGCCTCTGCGGTGTTCGAGATTCTGGATGTTTTCGCACCGGTTCCGCTGATAGGCGCGATCCGCAGCGGCGTTGCGGCGATGGGCTATCATCTCATTTTCGCCGCGATCTTTTCGGCCATGGGAATCGGGCTCTGGACCGGCAAAGCGTGGGGCTATCGCGCGGTCATGATCGGCACGGCGGTTTATTCGATCGACAAGGCGCAAATGCTTATCGCGCGCCAGACATTTTCCGATTACCTCCTGCAGCAGTTCACGACTCCGACCACGCGGGAGATTCTGAGCCTGGTGCCAAAGGAGCTGCTTCTGCAAGTGATGACCGTTGCCTACCTGCTGCTGGTCTTGAGCTGGTGGGGTTTTGCCCTCTACGTTCACCTGCGCCGCTCCAACTTCACCCATTCCCATTAATGGGTCGGGATAGAAATGTGGCGCGCGCATGATTTGGGACAATGGCTTCCAATGTATCCGCCGTTTCCGACAGCGTGGCAAATGGCCATCAGACCTTGGCATCACGTTTCCACAAGCCCCCCTGCGATCCCGGACGGTGGGTTTTCCCCGGTCCGGTTCTGACCTTGGCTCTCCTCTGCGGGCCTTCCCGACACGTGACGAAACTTAAGTGCTGGCACACCTACCCCCCGCCGCCGCCAGTTTGCCCACAAACTCGTCCCTGCTTCGAGGGTCGGTCGACTCTCGACTCTGTGTCCGAAAACCACCCTGGGACCGCCAAGTGCCCAGAGCCCCTTTGCCCCATGTCGGCGTTACCGTCATGGGGGAGGCGTCGCGCGCCTCCTCGGAGAGCGTTACCCCTCCTTCATCGCCCTTACGGACTCATGCGCCAGACCTTTACCCTCCTGCGGCCTTTGGTGTCCCTCCTGCCACAGGTCTTTGCGGGTTGCTGCCAGCCCCTGCTGGGCCGTTTACACCACGCACCCCTCGGTTGGTTACCGGCCCCGAGTTGTGGTATCGCTACGTATCCGAATCGGGCAACTGAGACGGCTGGACTCTCACTAGCTGGATTACAGCCTTGTCGGCTGCTCCGACGCCCATGCGATTATGCATTTTAGGCATTTCAAATAACCAGCCCGTCATCGGCAACGATTCGCTTTCCCCTTTGCACGCACCGGCTGGCCGCCGAAGGACTCAGCTCCAGCCTTTCAGCCACAGCGGATGCGCTCATCCCCAGTTCCTTGACCGACCAATAGGCAAGGACGCTGCGCGCAACAGCACGTTTCCGCTGCTTGCTCCAGGATATCACCTCCGAACGTGTCAGCCTAAACAACTTGCACACTCTTGACACAACCGCCTCAAAATCCCATCCCTCGGCTTGAATCCGGTACTTTCGGTCCAGCTTCTCGTCAGCGGCCTTGAGCACTGTATCGACAAAATCGCTGTCACCCAGCAGACGTTCATCACTCTTGAAATGAATCCCCATCCGGCGAAATTCCTTTAGGGCAAGCCATCCACCGGAGCTTCGGATCAAACCGCCTCCGGTTAACTCAGGTCTTTTTCCCGCCAAGAGCCCTTTAGAAACGAAAGCCTTGTAACGTCGCCTAGCTTCAAGCCGGGTTTTTCCGAACATTGACAGCACCGTCTCAGTGCCGTGAAAACCGCCCTTTATCCTCCCCATCACCCGGCTAAGGCCGCTATAGGGATAGCGCTCCAGCGAGTCTAAATCCGCCACTATGCCAGCCCGGACCGGGTTCAAATGGATGTAGCGGTTTCCTGCAAAACGGTGCCGAGTCTTTCCACAAAACGGTCTCTGTCAAAATCATCTTCAAATATCGACCGCTGTTCGATGCCTCGACAGATGATATGCTGCAACGCCCCGGGCGCGTCTATTCGAGATTTCCTTGGCATGCTTGATCCGATAGCATATCAAGGAAAATAATAAAATGCATAATTGCACGGGTCCCTTAATGCCCGTTTTCTGGCAAGACATGGATGGGCACGAACCTAAAGGCGTGCGTACTTATGAAACAGCGCCAGGTTTTCTTTGAGCAGGTCTGAAATCGGCAGGTTGTACGGGCATTTTTGCTCGCATTCGCCGCACTCGATGCATTTTTCTACGGTTTCTATAGCCGCTCCGAGCCAGCCTTTGACGTTTTCACTCGACAATCGCTTCGCCGCCGGTTTCAGCATCAGGACCGAAGAAATCTGAACGCCCTGCGGGCAGGGCATGCAGTACTCGCAGCGGTGGCAGAAACTCGCGCCCACCTCGGAGCGAATTTTCTCGATCGCTTTTAGGTCGGCCTCCGATAAAGGTTGCGGGTTTCGATACAGTTCAACGATCTCCTCGATTTCTTGTTTGGATCGGATTCCGGGGATCGGCACCACTTCGGGATGCTGCTGCAGAAATTTGAAGCACAGGTCGGCTCGCTCCAAGAGGCCTCCGCCAAGGGGTTTCATGCCGATGATGCCCACACCGTTCGCGACCGCCAGCGGGAAGAGCTGCTGGGCCGGGTCGTTTTCGATGAAGTTGAACGGGAATTGAAGTGTCTGGAACAAGCCCGTCTTCAGCGCCGCGATTGCCGTCGGAATGCTGTGAGAAGATATGCCGATGAAACGGATCTTGCCGGCGTCCCGCGCCTTGGCTACCGCCTCGTAGGCCCCCGCGGGGGCCAGCACCTTTTCGAGCGCGTCCGCGTTGGACACGTTGTGGAGCTGGTAGAGGTCAATCCAGTCGGTTTGAAGCTGTCTCAGAGACAGATCCAGATGTTCGGCAGCCCCCTTGGCATCCCTTTGGGCGGTTTTGGTGGCAATGACCACCTTGCCTCGATTCGACTTCAGGGCGATCCCAAGTTTTTCCTCGCTCGTGGTGTACATGTTGGCCGTATCGAAAAACGTGATCCCCAGGTCCAAGCAGTGCCTAACCACCGAGACCGCTTCATCGCGCGGCAGCGGGATGATCGGAATCCCCCCAAAGCCGATTTCGGGAATCTCCAGGGCGGTCGCCCCAAGTCTAAGAATTTTCATATTTCCTCATCATTCAGTATTCTTGGTTTAATGGATCAATCGGCTCGATCTCTTGACCTGTCCGCGCGGTTTCCTCACCGAGCATGACCATGTAGTCGAAACCGCCAGGGCCGCAAGCGCGGTTGAGGGCTGCAACGATGCGCCGAGACTTGGCCGGCGTATCCCGAGGGCCTGAGACATAGAAGGGCTTTCCGTCCTTTCCGTACGAAAACTGGCGATCGGGAGAGGCCGAATTGATGCCTGCAAAGATTCGGCTTGCCACCCCATAGTCAGGGTGCGGTGCCAGTCCGCAGCGTTGGGCGTATTCGACGGCGCCCTCGACCAGGTTTAGCGCGGCTTGCGCTGAAATGGGTTCGAATGAACCGTCAGTGGTGAACCGGGTTTTCTCGCGGTACTCCGCGGCACTGAAAACGCCGAACATGACATCCTTTGCGCCGAGGCAGTAGACATCCAGGAGATAGATCACGACAGCGATCTGGCCCATGGAAAGCTCTCGGGCGATCACGACCTGCCCGATCCCGAAGTCGAACAAGTTTCGCAACACGAGGCACTCATAGATGGGAGCTGCCGGCGGAATCGGAGGAAATC
Organism: uncultured delta proteobacterium; assembly: GCA_963700055.1. GTDB lineage: Bacteria > Desulfobacterota > Desulfobacteria > Desulfobacterales > SpSt-501 > SpSt-501. Next base: position 300,829 of record CAVOWH010000008.1, read on the forward strand.
CTGCACGCAGATGAATTGAGAGACCGGCTTTACGCTTCGCCCTGCGGCGCTCGACGGCCTTTTGGGCACGACGTTTACTTGGCTTTCCCATAAGCGACCTCTGTGTGTGCCGTCTAACGACATTTTATCTGGCGCCGGCTGTTTAGCGTCCAGTGCAAAAAGAGGCTCGAACATCGACCTTATTCGTTAAGATAGACCGAAGAAGTATCGAAAGCCTCCTCTGGGGTCCCATGCCAACTATTGTTGTTAAAAACGCAAGGTTCATATGTCTCGTGGCTATAGGTATAGAAAGCCATCGACCATCGGTTTTCGTCTCCGAAGAACCGAAGCCGGCACAGGTGCGTTGGTGTATTCCGTAGCCGCTCAATATGCTCCTCACGAGATTCTCCATACAACTTTGCATTGAAATTTTTGCCAACATATGGCTCCGTGTAAGCATCGATGTAACAAAATTTCCCACGGAACCAAACGTCAATCCGATTGTACTTTCCGGCATAAAACTTCTCTGCATGCGTTAATATACGTTCGCGAATCTGTAACTGCACTTTTTTGGGAATGTTAACACCTCCCGATTGAGGATCGTAAACCCATATTTTCCTGGGCATCGGGATGCTCCTTTCCTCATATTCGAACGCAAAGGTCAGCAGCCCCTGAAAGCGGTCGACTACAGTGACTTGTTAAATGCGATTTCTGGTATCAACTTTCCTGATTGCAACAGTTCAATACGCTGCAAAAGCCCCTGCATTTCGTCAAGGTTGATTAAACCCATTCTATAGATTTCTCTTGCAAACTCATTTGCATCTTTATCTTTTTTTAGTGAGTTGGCGTCAAATGATGCAGCGACAATATTTCTATAAGAGTTTGACCCTCCTTTTGCTTGGGGGATTACATGGTCAAGTACACAGTTTTCCTTCGTTAATCGCTGTAGCGTATAGAAACATTTATGGCTTTCTTTTCTTAGAAGCTCGTCGGCATATTTTCTGCCTTCATAAAAATCTATAGTGTCAATATCAATATCTTCGTCGAGATCAATTTCGCTAGGCACTACGCCGGCAATTTCTTTGGGGAGGTTGATTTTAACTTCTGTGCCTTTATGAGAGCGATACAACGTTAATATAGCCTTTCTCGTCTAAAGCGCGAAACTTCACGGCTTTTTGTGCTTCAGAAGGCAAATAGCCTGCTTTCGATTTGCCTAATCCTATGTTTGCAGTTTTTATTGAAATAATCGCCGTATCTTTCCCCTCTAGAATTGTGTGCCTAAATATATATATTAGTACATAGCTTGTTCGTATGTATCCATATAGTGGCGCAAGGTGATCTTGTATATCCCTTAAGGCCTCTATTAGTTCTTCTGTTGTTCTTGGAATTATCATCTGACTCTCAATAGCATTTAACAGTCGTTTTAATTGGAAAATTTTCTAGATATTTATTTTATAGGGTTGACAATATTACTAATAATTTCGTATTTTGGATTAAAAAATGGAAAAATACAAGTTAAAATATCCATATTATCAATTAGGCACTGAGTTGAAATGGAAAACAGCAGCAAACTAAAGTTTAAGCCCGACCCCGAGCTGAAATTGATGGACCAGGTGCGGCAAAATGTTGCGTTACCAACATTATGCCTATCGTACCGAACTAAGCTATGGCGATTGGATTCTTCGCTATATCGATGTCAAGACCACCGAAATTTACACGCACGTCATGGCGAAAGATATCTCTGCCGCGCTGAGCCCCCTATACAACCTGAGTTGAACGGGGGGGAACTTATAGGGTTCAAGAGAAAGGAAACGGATGAGCCGAAAGCATCGCAGTCGGGTAGATGCGTTCGAGGACCATATCGAGCGCGTGCTTAACCCCGGAGCCTTCATCGCCGACCGCGCGAGTCTCTCCTTCGTGAGTGGGATCGAGGAACTCGCGGCCGAGATCGGCAAACTGAGCGAAAGCGATCCGGCTCGAGCCGTTGCCCTGTTCGAGGCTTTTTTGGCCGGATGCTATGCGAAGGCGGAGGAGATCGACGATTCAAGCGGCTACTTTGGACAATTCGTGCAAGAGCTCTTTTGCCGCTGGATCTCCGCCCGTGAGGGGGCCGGCGCTGATGCGGAAGAGACCGCGCTTCGGTTGATGGGGTGGATGGACGATGACCCCTACAGCTTCTGCTATCGTCTCGAAAAAGAAGCTGGAAAAGTTCTGAGCAAGAAAGGCCTGGCTGCATTCATAAAGCAAATCCGTGCGCGGTATGACGGCCTTGCGCGTGTCAATCCCAGGACAGGCGGCGGCATCCGGGAAGAGGCGGAATACCGGCGGCGGCGCTGGTCCGAAGCCCTGCGCGCGCTTTTTATTCTGCAGAAGGACGTTGAGGCGTACATGGCGCTGGCCCTTGAGAGTGGGGTCAACGAAGAGGATTGCCTCGCCATTGCCTCTTTGTATCAGGCCAAGCGAAAACCGTTAGAGGCACTATCCTGGGTGGAACGGGGCTTCGGGCTTGATAAAGAGGCCTTCTACGGGTCGAGCTCCGGATTCGGTCTCGCCAAGCTCAAGCGTGAGTTGCTGGTCAAGCTGGGGCGCAGCGAGGAGGCGCTCGACGACGCTTGGGACCGATTCCGCGAGTATCCGAACCTGTTCGCCTACGAAGACCTCATGAGGTTCGTGCCGAAGTCCGAACGGAAGATCTGGCATGCGAAGGCCATCGAGGCCGCCAAAGAAGCTGATCTCCACTCTCTTCTGGAGCTTCTGCTGAAAACAAAGGAGATCGATCGGATCGCTGACCTCCTGAGCAAGACCAAAGATGGGGCTCTGGAAGAGTTGAGCCATTTCAGTGCCGATCCGGTTGCCAAGGTTCTCGCTCGGACCCGGCCCCAGCACGCGGCGCGCTTGTGGCGCGCCCAAGGGGTGCGGATCCTCAACGCCAAGAAGAGCAGGGCCTACCCTGCCGCGCTCTCGTATTTTGAGAACGCCAAATACTGTTTCGAACGCGCCGGGCTTGGCGATGAGTGGATGAAAACAGTGAACCGGGTGCGCGCCGACCATCACCGCAAGGCAAGCTTTATGCCCGGATTCGATAAGCTGGTTTCCGGTGTGGGCCTGGGCGGGGAGCCGTCCTTCTTAGAGCGCGCCAAGGCGCGATGGGATGAGGGTCACTGGAGGGAAGAATGACGAAGATCAAAAACGACGATTCGGATAAGGCTGAAACGCCCGAGTGCGCTGCCGGCGGCCTCCTCGAGCTGGTCGTCTTGTCGGTTAAGGAAAACGCGGCGCGCTGTCGGCTTCTCGGCAGCGAGGGTCTCATCACGCTACGGACAGGTCGGCTCTGGGAGCTCGTTCCCGGCGAGATCGCCTTGGTCCGGCCGCGGAAGCAATGGAGCTATGCCGGCCACCCTTACCTGTCCGGCGAGATCGAATCCACGCGGCTCGACGCCGCCGCGCTGGGCCTCGTGCCGCTCAGACTCGAAAAACGCGGCATCTGGAACCCGGCCGAGCTCGATTGGGATGCGGCGGCTGAACCCATTCCGAAGTGGGCGCAGCCGATCATCTCGCGCGGCCCCCGGCCGGAGTTCGAGATGGAGCAGGTCCTGCCGGCCGACGCACCGCTGGGTATCGACACCGATCCGATCATCGAGGCCAACGATCTTAAGGAGGTCGGCGACCGCCGAGGGGCGGTACGGATCCTGATGGGCCTCTGCGATAAGGACCTGCGCTGCCTGGATGCCCACGCACATCTCGGAAATCTTGTGTTCGAGCATCGGCCGCAGGATGCGCTTCGCCACTACGCGGTCGGTGTTCGCCTCGGCGAGCTCGCGCTCGGCCCGGACTTCGACGGCCTCCTACCATGGGCGTTCATCGACAATAGGCCCTTTTTAAGATGTCTCCATGGGCAGGGCCTTTGCCTTTGGCGCTTGGAGCGGTTCGGCGAGGCCGGCCGGGTTTTCGAGCGCATGCTCTGGCTGAACCCCAAGGACAACCAAGGCGCGCGCCTGCTGATCGAAGCGGTGACGTCGCAAAGGCCCTGGAGGGATGGAGAATGGTGAGATGAGGCTGCGCGATCCCGCCTGCCCGTTCTGTCTGGACCGGCTCAAGAACCGGCTCGTCGCCGAATACGGCTCGATGTGGGCGATCGAGGACGGTCACCCTGTCACCGAGGGACACCTTCTCATTATCCCCAAAAGACACGCGCCGGACTGGCTTGCGCTGACGGAGCAGGAAAGCCGGGACGCCGATGCTCTGGTCAGGACCTTGTGCCGGCGGCTTGCGCAGGCCAATTCGCGCATCACCGGCTTCAATATCGGGATGAATTGCGGTGCCTCGGCCGGGCAGACCGTTTTTCACGCCCACATCCACCTGATTCCGCGCCGTGACGGCGACACCCCGAATCCGCAGGGCGGCGTCCGCGGAGTCATCCCCGCCAAAATGAATTATCCCGCGGCGTAAGCGAAAAAGGCTAAAGTGCGTTTCCGCCGGAACGGAACCATGCCAAAATCATCGGGTTTAGGCATACCGGTTGGTGCCATGAGTGCACCTCGACCTATCGCCGGAGCCGGAGACAAGGCGAAGAGTGGGGGGCGGGCGGGTAGCAGCCGCCAAGGTGCACCACCGCCGCAAAAAGCGACGCCACCACGTCGGCCATCACCTCGAAATTGATCGTCTCGATCGTATCGGTCTCCCTGTGATAGTTCTCATTTCGAAACATGGCGGTATCCGTGACCATGATCGCCTTAAAGCCATGTCGCCAGAAAGCGCTGTGATCGGATCGGTCGATACCGCCAAACTGCCGGGGAGCCACCAGTGCGGCGGCCCGAACGAGCCCTTGTCTACGTATCGTGCGAGCCAGCGCGCGGGCCAACTGTTGGGAATGCAAATCGCCGATGACGGCGATAAAATCACCGGTCTGAGGGTAGAACCGTCGCATGAGCCCGAGCGGGTAATGCTGCGACTTGCGTTGATCGAAGTACCCGATCATCTCCAGGGCAATCATGAACGCCACGTCTTCACCGCGGGCCTTTAAAAGCCTGGCATACTGCATGCTCCCCATGTAGTCCGAACCGAACGAGGGCGACTCTTCGTTCACGAACGCCACCAATCTGAAGCGGCTGGCACAACTTACATTTCTCAGCATCCGCGCCAGCTCCAGCAGGCCGGCCACGGCCGAGGCGTTGTCGTCCGCGCCGGGGGAGCCGGGAACGCTGTCGTAATGGGCGCCGATCACGATGGAATGCGGGCGGGTCCCTTTTTTCTCTGCGATGATATTCGAGACCGGCTTGCGGTAGGCCAGGTAGGTTTGACGCATCGTCACATAGCCGGCCGCGCTGAATTCCGACTCGATGTACCGCGCGGCCCGCTCCAGCGAATCGCCGTTCCAGAGATGCCGTTCGCCTATATCGACCGACAGACGGGTGACGTGGCGGCGGAGGTTTTTTCTTAGAATCCCTTTTTCCGATGCGTTCATTCGATTCTCCTTGACACGCAATCTCGCGTCGGCGTAGGCTTTCGATTGAACGGCAGCCCAAGGGCTCTCCCGGCCGGACGCACCCTAACGCTTGATTTGCCCCCCAGCGGTTGGTTGCCGTTACGGCCATCCGGCTCTGACTTTTTCCCACAAGGAGCCTGGGATATGAAACCAAACACCAACAACATCGAAGTCTTTTACAACACCTTCCGCGAAATCAGCAAGGCGGTCCACTCCAGCACCGATTTAAAGGAAGTTTTGGACCTGGCGGTCTGGAAGGCCACCGAGGCGCTGGGCGCCAAAGGCGCCATCCTGCGAATCCTGAACCTGGACACCGATGAGCTGGAGCTGAGCGCCGCCTACAACCTCAGCGAAGCCTATCTCGCCAAGGGTCCCGTGACCCAGAAACACCTGATCACGGACTTGTATCGACAAAGCCGTGTGATCCTCATCGAAGACATCCACCGCGACCCGCGCATTCACTACCCGCAGGAGGCCGAAAGGGAGGGGATCCGGATGGTCTTGGACACCTCCCTGAGTTTCCGGAACCACATCGCCGGCATTCTGCGGATATATTTCGCCGAAACGCGGCCGGTTTCAGACGAAGAGCGCGACTTTCTAGTTTCCCTGGCCGACCAGTGCGCCATTGCGATCGAAAAAAACCGCCTCATCGAAGCTCAGAAATCCAAGTTCGACCTGCTGGCCCTGCAGACCGAAAAACTCTCGGCTCTGGGCCGCATGGCGGCCGGGATCGCGCACGAGATCAACAATCCCCTGGCCGGGATCCTGCTCTTCAGCTCGAACCTGTTCAAGAAGGTCCCGGAGGAAGGTCCCCTGAAAGAAGGGCTGGGGATCATCATGCGCGAGACGCAACGCTGCAAGTTCATCATCCAGGAACTGCTGGAGTTCGCCCGCGATAAGGAGCCGCGCAAAACTGCGGCCAACATCGCCACCATCATCCAAAAATCCCTCAACATCCTGGAGAACGAGTTACGCCTGCGGCACATCCGGATCGAGAAGGACTTGGCGCCCGACCTGCCGGACAGCTGCATCGACGCCAACCAGCTGGAGCAGGTGTTCGTGAACCTGCTGCTCAACGCGGCCCAGGCCATCGACGCCAACGGCACGGTCACCGTCCGCGCCCGCATGAACCCGGCCCGCGGCGAGCTCGCGGTGGATATCATCGACACCGGCTGCGGGATCCCGGCCGAACACATGGGCCAGATCTTCGAGCCGTTCTTCTCGACCAAGAAAAACGGCTCCGGGCTGGGTTTGGCGGTCAGCTTCGGAATCATAAAAAACCACCAGGGGCGGCTGGAAGTCTTCAGCCGGCCGGGCCAAGGCGCCCAATTTACCGTGGCTCTGCCTTTGGCCCGGGGAAAGGCCTGACCGGAAGGCGATGATGGTAACGCCCGCCTCCATCCTGATCATCGACGACGAACCTGCCGTCTGCGCCGGCTGCCGTCTGGTGCTGAGCGATCAGGGGCACGCCGTGGACGCCGTGCACGACGGCCGCAGCGGCCTCGAAGCGCTCCAGAGGAACCGCTACGAGCTGGTTCTGTTGGATATGAAGCTTCCGGACACCGACGGTCTCCAGGTTCTCGAGGTCATCCACCGCGACGCCCCCAGGGTCAGCGTGGTGGTCATGACCGGCTATTCCTCGGTGCCGGACGCCGTGAAGGCCATGAAGCTGGGCGCCTTCGACTACCTGTCCAAACCCTTCTCGGACGAGGAGCTCGTGCTGACCGTGGAGAAGGCCGTCAAGACCCGGCGGCTGACCGAGGAAAACCTGGCCCTGCGCAAGCAGCTTTACGCCAAGTTCGATTTCAGCAACATCGTCGGCGACGACCTGCGCATGCTGCGCATCTTCGAGGAGATCCGCCGGGCCGCCCCCACGGAATCGATCATCCTGCTGGAGGGCGAAAGCGGCACCGGCAAGGAGCTGTTCGCCAAGGCCATCCACGCCCACAGCCACCGCGCAGACAAGCAGTTCGTCGTGGCCGACTGCAGCACCTTTGCCCCCTCGTTGCTGGAAAGTGAGCTGTTCGGACACGTCAAGGGCGCGTTCACCGGCGCGACGCACGACAAGCCCGGCATTTTCGAAGTGGCCAACGGCGGGACGCTGTTCCTGGACGAAGTGGCCAACTTGACGCTGGACGTTCAGGGCAAGCTGCTGCGGGTAATGGAAACCCGGGAGTTCCGGCCGGTCGGTGCGAGCCTGACGCGCCGGACCGACATCCGCATCGTCGCCGCCACCAACCAGGACCTGAAGTCGCTGGCCGAGGAAGGCAAGTTCCGCGACGACCTCTTCTACCGGCTGAGCGTCCTGCCCATTTACATCCCCCCGCTCCGCGAACGGCGCGAGGACATCCCCAAGCTCGCCTATCACTTCCTGCGCATCTACTGCCGCGAGATGGGCCGGCGGATCCAGGGCTTCAGCGACGAGGCGCTGGAGGCCCTGATCAACCACGACTGGCCGGGCAATGTGCGGCAGCTGAAAAACGTGGTGGAACGGCTGGTAATCATGGCGGATGAGGCCGTCCTGGATTATCACCACCTGGCGGACAACCTGTACGGCAGCCGGGGGGCGGCCCCTGGCCGGGTTCCCGCCAGCCTGAAAGAGCTGCGCGCGCTGAAGAAACGCATTATTGAAGAGCACTACGAGCGTATGGAAAAGGCTTTTCTGCTGAAAGCGCTCTCCACCGCCGGCGGAAACATCAGCACGGCGGCCAAGGCCGTCGGCATGCAACGGCCCAACTTTTCCACCATGCTGAAACGGCACGGCATCACCCCCAGCCGGGGAGCTGCTGTCGGCGCTGAGGATGAACCGCGATGATTGGCGTTCCGTCAAGTATACAGGCATAACCGTTTAAAGATAATGATAAAACAGATCAACCGCGGCCGCCGGCGTATGGTTTGCGATACGCTTTGCGCCCCGAAAGCTTACCTTCCAATTCCCCGCCTATTCCCAACAAATTGATATTTATAACAATTCATCGACCGCCCCTCTCCTCCCGCAAGCGGCATGGGGCTTGCTTAGTAGCATGGCAGGACCGCTCAAACAGGAGGATCGACCATGTTTACCTTCCAAGACACCGCCATAAGCCGACTGCAGCCGGTCCCGCCCAGCATTCTCGTGATGGAAGACGAAGTGAGCGTGGCCAAGGGCCTTGAGATCGTTCTTAGCGAGGAAGGCTATGCCGTGGATCTGGCCATGACCGGACGCGATGCCCTGGATCGCTTCGCGCAGAAGGAGTTCGATCTGCTGGTCGCGGACCTGCGGCTGCCGGATATCAACGGCCTGGACGTCATTCGCCAGGTCAAGTCCCGTCGGCCTGAAACCGGCGTGGTCGTCATCACCGGCTACGCGAGCGTCTCCTCCGCGGTGGATGCGATGAAACTGGGCACGTTCGACTACCTGCCCAAGCCTTTCACCGAGGATGAGATCAAGACGGCCGTGGGCGGCGCGCTCAAAGGCCAGAAATCGGCGCCCACCGAAGAGGTCATCCAGAAGGTCGAAAAGAGCGAGGAAGACAAGCTCATCCAGAAGCGCGAGGTCGCCGCGGTCCTGGACCGCACTCGGCTGGACGAGGGCTTCTGGAAGGCGCTCATGGAGCAGGGCTCCGCGGTCCTTGAGGGCTACCGCCTGACCGCCGAGGCCAAGGCCGCCATCGCCGCGGGCGACCTGCAGTGGCTCCGTGAACACGTCGGAACGCTTTCGGACGAGCAGCTGCGATTCATCTACAAACGGCTGGAGCGTGAGGCCTGGTAGGCCGGGCCGCTCCGTCGGCACAGGGGGGTACCCACATGAACGCGGTACAGGAAGCCGTCCGCACGGCAGAGCGGCCATGGCCGCAGATCCTGCTGCTGGAGGACGAGGCCAGCGTGGCCAAGGGCCTTCAGATGATCCTGGACGAGGAGGGCTACCGCGCCGTGGACCTGGCCATGTCCGGCCGGGGCGCGCTGGACACGTTCCACAGCAAAGAGGTCGACCTGCTCATCGCCGATCTGCGCCTTCCCGACATCGACGGCCTGGAGGTGATCAAGCAGGTCAAGCACGACCGGCCGGACACCAGCGTCATCGTGATCACCGGCTATTCCACGGTGGACTCGGCGGTCACGGCCATGAAGCTCGGGGCCAAGGACTATCTCTCCAAACCGTTCAGCGAGGATGAATTCGTCGCGGCGGTCCGGGGCGCCCTGGTCCCGATGAAGGCCCACCCAGCCGAGGTTGCCCAGCCTGCGCCGGCGCCGGAACCGCGGGCAGAGCCGCTCGCACCGGACCTGCACCTGATCCGCGAAGCCCCGGCCCGGGTCGAAAGCCTCCTGGCGGAGCTGGGCGGTACATTCGCCGGGAGGCCCGACGAGGTGATCCCCATGCTGCAGATGGTCCAGGCCCGCCTGGGGTATCTTCCGGAGAACGCCCTCGAGGAAATCGCCCGGCTGACCGGCCGGCCGGCCGCCGCCGTCTTCGGGACCGCCACCTTCTACGAGCAGTTCCGCCTGGCGCCCGTCGGCCGCCATATCGTCCGCGTCTGCCGCGGCACGGCCTGCCACGTCAAGGGCTCCGCCCGCATCCTGCAGGAAATCCGCCTCCGCTTCGAGCTTTCGCCTGGAGAAACCTCGCCGGACCGGCAGTTCACGCTCGAAACCGTGGCCTGCTTCGGTTCCTGCGCCATCGCACCGGTCGTGGTGCTGGACGATTCCGTCAAGGGCCGCATGAACCCGGCCAAAACCTGTCAGTGTCTCGCCGACGTCCGCAAGCGCGAGCGTGCAAACGCCCCGGACCCGCTCGAGATGAAATAGGGGGAGCCCGTCCATGGACTACACGTCGCTGCAAGCCAAGGCTCAAAGGGAATGGGCGTGGCTGGAAAACCTGCCGCAGCCGCTGATCACGATCGGCACGGGGACCTGCGGCCGGGCCTCCGGCGCGGGCGAGATCCTGGCCGCCGTTAGAAAGACGCTGAAATCGACCGGCATCCTGGCCCGCATCATGGAGGTCGGCTGCATCGGCATGTGTTACGCCGAGCCCCTCATGGGTGTCCGCAAGCCGGGCAGGCCCACGATCTACTACGGCGGGCTCACGCCGGAAAAAACCGAAGCGATCCTCACCCGTTATCTGAGCCGGGACGACCCCTGCCGCCGCTGGGCGGAGTTCCGCTGCGGCCGGGGCGAGGTCGACGGCATTGCGCCCATGGAACAGCACCCGATGATGCGCTCCCAGGTTCGTATTGCCCTGCGCAACTGCGGGTACATCGACCCGACCAACATCGATCACTACATCGCCCGCGGCGGCTACAGCGGCCTCAAGCGCGCCCTGGACAGGCCGCCCGAGGCCGTGATCAAAGAAATCAAGGATTCCGGGCTGCGCGGCCGCGGCGGGGCCGGGTTTCCCACCGGGACCAAATGGGCCTTCGCCCGCCAGGCGCCCGGCCGCTCCAAATATATCGTATGCAACGCGGACGAGGGCGACCCCGGCGCCTTCATGGACCGCGCCCTGCTGGAGGGCGATCCGCACGCCGTGCTGGAAGGCATGCTCATCGCAGCCTATGCCATCGGCGCGGCCGAAGGCTACATCTACGCGCGCGCCGAATACCCACTGGCCATCGAACGCCTTGAAAAGGCCATCGCCGACATGCAGCGCTGCGGCTTGCTGGGTCGCGACGTCCTGGGCAGCCGGTTCCGGTTCGACGTCGCCATCAAGCAGGGCGCCGGCGCCTTTGTCTGCGGCGAGGAAACCGCCCTGATGGCCTCGATCCAGGGCGAGCGCGGCATGCCCCGGCCCCGGCCGCCGTTTCCGGCCCAGTCCGGCCTGTGGGGCGAGCCCACCACCATCAACAACGTCGAGACGCTCGGCAATGTCTCAGCCATCCTGCAGCACGGGGCGCAATGGTATTCGCGCTACGGCACCGAGACCAGCAAGGGGACCAAGACCTTTTCGTTGGCCGGCAAGATCCGCCGCACCGGCCTGATCGAAGTGCCTTTGGGGATCAGTTTGGCCGAGATCATCGCGGGCATCGGCGGCGGCGCGCCCGAGGGCAAGGCGCTCAAAGCGGTACAGACCGGCGGGCCGTCCGGGGGCTGCATTCCGTCCGAGCGCTTCGACCTGCCGGCCGACTACGAGTCGCTCGTGGCCGCCGGCTCCATCATGGGCTCCGGCGGCATGGTGGTGATGGACCAGGACACCTGTATGGTGGACGTGGCGCGCTACTTCCTGAGCTTCACCCAGGCGGAATCCTGCGGCAAGTGCCTGCCCTGCCGTCTGGGCACGCGCCAGATGCTCGACATCCTGGAGGACATCTGCCGCGGCCAAGGCCGGGAGGCAGACCTCGACCTGCTGGCCGACCTGAGCGAGACCGTCCAGAAGGGATCGCTGTGCGGCCTCGGCCAAACCGCGCCCAACCCCGTCCTTTCCACCCTGCGCTATTTCCGCTCGGAATACGAGAGCCATGTGCGCCAGCACAAGTGCGCGGCCGGGGTCTGCCGGGACCTTTTCCACTACGAAATCGACCCCGAGCGTTGCACGGGCTGCCACCGATGCGCCCGCGACTGCCCGACGGGGGCAATCGCCGGAGAGAAGAAAGAGCCGCACGTCATCGACGCGGGCCAGTGCACCCGCTGCGGCATGTGCTACCAGTCCTGCAAGCAGCAGGCGATCATGGTCTGTTGACGATTGCGCCTGCGGAGGAAGCCAGCGTGAAAACGATCACCCTCACCATCGACCGCCGGGCCGTCCAGGTGCCTGAGGGCGCGACCGTGCTCCAGGCCGCCCGGGCCGCCGGCATTTACATTCCGACCCTCTGCGACGATCCGCACCTGAAGCCCTTCGGCGCCTGCCGGCTGTGCATCGTGCAGATCGAGGGCCTGCGGGGGCTGCCCACCGCGTGCACCACTCCGGCGGCGGACGGCATGATGGTCGCCACCGAAAGCGAGCTCATCCGCCGCATCCGCTGCAATATCGCGGCGCTGGCCATCACCAACCATCCCTACGACTGCCTGACCTGCTTCAAGAGCCGGGACTGCGAGCTCCTGGCGGTGGCGCGCTACCTCGGCGTGGAGCCTTCCGGCGTCAAGCGCCTGCGCCGCACGGCGGCCGCCAAACCGATCGACGCCTCCAACCCCGCTTTTTCGTTCGACCCCAACAAGTGCATCCTGTGCGGCAAGTGCGTGCGGGTGTGCCATGAAATCCAGGGCCTGGGAGCGATCGACTTCGCCAGCCGGGGCTTTCACACGCGCATCAGCACCTTCGGCGCGAAGCCCCTGGCCCAGTCGGTCTGCCAGACCTGCGGCGAATGCGTGGAACGCTGCCCCACCGGCGCCCTGGTGCCCAAGCAGGCCGCGGTCCCGCAGCGGGAAGTGACCACGGTGTGCCCGTTCTGCGGGGTGGGCTGCTCCATGACCGTCGGGGTGCGCGCTGAACGCATCGTATCGGTCAAGGGCGACCGCAGCAGCCCGGTGAACCAAGGCGGCCTGTGCGTGAAGGGCCGTTTCGGACTGGACTTCGTGCACCACCCAGACCGCCTCACCCGCCCGCTGATCCGCAGGGAAGGAGTGCCCAAGTCTCAGGCCCGGGCAGCGGTTGCGAAACTGTTTCGCGAGGCCAGCTGGGAGGAGGCCTTGGATCGCGTGGCGGCCGAGCTTAAGCGCGCCCGCAAGGCCGGAGGACCGCGGGCACTCGGGGTGCTGAGTTCGGCCAAGTGCACGAACGAGGAGAACTATCTCGTGCAGAAGTTCGCCCGGGCGGTCCTGAGAACGAACAACGTCGACCACTGCGCCCGGCTGTGCCACTCCTCCACGGTGGCAGCCGCCCTAGCCGCCTTCGGGGAGGGGGCCATGAGCAACAGCATCGAAGACATAGGCCGTGCGGCCGCCCTGCTGGTGATCGGCTCCAACACCACCGAATGCCACCCGATCATCGGCCGTCGCATCAAGCAGAACGTTCGACTGAACCGCGCTCGGCTGATCGTGGCCGACCCCCGCCGGACCGAGCTTGCGGAAATGGCCGCGCTGCATCTCTGCCAAAGACCCGGCACCGACGTGGCCCTGCTGAACGGCCTGATGCATGTCATCCTCGACGAGGGCCTTTTCGACGCCGCCTTCGTCGCCGAGCGCTGCGAGGATTTCGACTCCTTCCGGCGTTCACTCGAGGCCTATGACCCGCATACCGTGGAGGCCGTCACCGGTGTGCCCGCAAACGACATCGCCCGCAGCGCCCGCATTCTCGGCACGGCCGACAGCCTGGTGGCCGTCTACGGGATGGGAATCACGCAGCACACTACCGGCACCGACAATGTCAAGGCCGTCGCCAACCTGCTCATGCTGACCGGCAACATCGGCCGGCCGGGGACCGGGTTTTCACCCCTGCGGGGCCAGAACAACGTGCAGGGGGCCTGCGACATGGGGGCACTGCCGAACGTATTTCCGGGCTACCAGAAAGTCGTCGACGCCGAAGCCCGTTCCAAGTTCGCCCGGGCCTGGGGGGCCGAGCTCGATCCCGAACCGGGTCTGTCGCTGACGGAAATGGTGCAAGCCGCCGGCGAGGGGCGGCTGCAGGCGCTCTATGTGGTCGGCGAGAACCCGCTGATGAGCGAGCCCGATCTGGGCCACGCCCGACAGGCCTTCAGCCGGATCGGTTTCTTGGCCGTGCAGGACATCTTCCTGACGGAGACGGCCCTCCGGGCGGATGTGGTGCTGCCGGCCGCCTGCTTCGCGGAAAAGGAGGGAACCTTCACCAGCACGGAGCGCCGCATCCAACTGGTACGCGGCGTGCTCCCGCCGCCGGGGGAGGCGCGCGAGGATTGGCGCATCGTGGCCGAGATTGCCGCCCGCTGCGGCTACCCCATGGTCTACGCCGCCAGCGCGGCGATCATGGACGAAATCGCGGCGCTCACGCCGATCTACGGCGGCGTTGGCCACGGGCGTCTGGCGCAATGCGGCGGGCTGCAGTGGCCCTGCTGGGACGAAAGCCATCCCGGCACCCCGCGCCTGCACGTGGAGCGTTTTACCCGCGGCCGGGGCAAGTTCCACGTGGTGGAATACCGCCCGCCGGCCGAGGAACCAAGCGCGGACTACCCCATCGTGCTCACCACCGGCCGCGTGCTGGAGCACTGGCACACGGGCAGCATGAGCCGCCGCGCGCGCGTGCTGGAAACACTCTCCCCGCGCAGCCGCATCGACGTCAACCCGGAGGATGCCGAGCGCCGCGGCCTCGCCAACGGCCAGCCGATCCGGGTTGCCTCCCGGCGCGGCAGCATCCGGACGGTCGTTCACCGGGACCGGCGGGTGGCCCGAGGGCAGGCCTTCATGGCGTTCCACTGGCACGAGGCCCCGGCCAATGTCCTGACCAGCCCGGCGCTCGACCCGCTGTCCAAGATCCCGGAATACAAGGTCTCCGCCATCAACCTCCGGCCGGACGCCGAAGCCGAAACGGATTCGTCATCCGGTGCATGACGCTCGCACCGGACGCTGGCCTCATTGCACGCATGGACTGCCTCTGCCAGCGCTGAAACGAGTCGACGGCGGCAAGCCTCCTGCCTGCAAAAAGATTATTTTTCTCGCTGTTTCAATGAGATGTCTAAGACTTTGGCTGGATTGTCTAAAGTTTTCCAACCCTCTAAAGCGCCTCATGACGGTTGCATCCGGAATCAACCCGGTTCGAATCAGCAGAAAATTAATCATTAATCGAGATGTGACACCTTGTCTCGCCTCTTGCCGATGCCGATCCGCTGCGGGGCGGGGCGGAGAGCGTATCAATCGGGACGGGGGCCTCTGCAATTATGCATTTTAAGTGTTCAGTTTGTGTGTAGCTAAGTACAGTATTTTATTATTACTATAACGTATTTAATTTGCTTTTTTTAGGGTTTTTTGGCATGATAGCTTCAAAGGAGAGCCTGATCATGCCAAGAAAGAGTCCATATACAATCGTGCTGTCTGCCGATGAGGCCAAGGAGTTATCCCGGCGCGCGTCTAAATATACGTTGCCGTATTTTGAAGTGCTGCGCGCCAAGATGATTCTGCTGGCCGCCCAAGGCCTGGATAACGATGAAATCGCCCTTCGACTCAATACCCGACGCGAAGTGGTCAGCATGTGGCGCAAGCGCTTTTTCGAGCAGCGACTGGCGGGCCTGGATGAAAGGCTCCGCCCGGGTCGGCCCCGGGTTTTTCCCCCCAGAGCTGGTCGTTCAAATCAAAGCGCTGGCTTGTGAACTGCCCAGCGCCCATCAGCAGCCCCTGTCGCGGTGGAGCGTATCGGATCTGAGCCGTTATGCTCAACGGTGCGGCTTGGTAGCCACCATCAGCGAGAGCACCATCTGGCGCTGGCTCAACCAGGACGCTATCCGTCCGTGGCGATACCGCTGCTGGATTTTTCCGCGAGACCCTCTGTTTGCGCCCAAGGCCGGCCGCGTCTTGGACCTGTATCATCGCCTTTGGGATGGACAGCCTCTTGGCGAGGAGGAGTTTGTTCTGAGCGCCGATGAAAAGACCAGCATCCAGGCACGACGCCGCAAGCACCTCAGCTATCCGCCTCAACCGAATTCGGTGATGAAAGTCGAGCACGAGTACACCCGCTGCGGGGCGTGGGCCTACATGGCTGCCATCGATGTGCACCATGCAAAATTGTTCGGCCGCTGCGAGACACGCAATGGCATCGCCAGTTTTGATCGACTCGTCGAACAGGTGATGACCCAGGCGCCCTATCGCCGGGCCAAGCGTGTCTTTTGGATTCTCGACAACGGCTCCGCCCACCGGGGGCAACGCTGCATTACCCGGCTTCAAGGCCGGTACCCCAAACTTGATTGTCGTTCATGCGCCCGTGCATGCGAGTTGGCTGAACCAAATTGAAATTTACTTCTCGATCCTGCAGCGCAAGCTGCTGACCCCGAATGATTTTAAATCGCTAAAGGATCTTCAACAGCATCTGATGGAGTTTCAGAACTACTATGAGCAGATCGCCAAGCCCTTTGAATGGAAATTCACCCGCCAGGATTTGACAGCTCTGCTCAACAAGCTAAAACCGGCGTCACTCACTATCGAACGCCTCGCAGCATAAAAATACGTGAGCGAATTAATGAAATGATGTACTAAGGCGACGCCACTGCGAGCCCTGTGAAATACTTTCTGTAAAAACCAAGGTCGCGGGTTAAAATCCGCTCCGTCTGTGCCGCCGCATGTCCTCCGATCAGAAAATCCGCAGCGATCCGATCGCGTCCCCCGCCGCGTCGTCGATAGTTATGCCAGGAGCGCGCCGCCCTCAAAGCCGCCTCCATGCTCATGGCCGAAAACCCGATCCGCATGGCTCGCAGGGCCTCGACCAGCTCATTCTGGTTGTCCCCGTAAGCGGTAGCCACCTCCGCCCAAACCACGTCGCAGGCAACCACAGCGCCTTCATGCAGGCATTTTTTCAAAGCTTCCTTCGAACGCAGCCCATGCACCGGGTCCGGCTCCAGAATATCGATCAAAATATTGGTGTCGACCGCCGTAATCACTTGATCCCTCTGATTTCTTTAATTATTTCATCTGTATTCCGTCCGCGCCCGAAGCGGCCAAATACCAGATCGACCGAATCCACGGCTTCGGTTTTCTTGGCGATCAGACGGCCTTGTTCCTCGAAAAAATCCAAAACGGTTCCGGGAACGATTCCCAGGCGCTCGCGCAGCGCCTTCGGGATGGTCACTTGCCCCCGTTCAGCGACTTTCGCCTTCATACTTGTACCTCCATATGCTCGTTAGTATGAATAATAAAATATGAATTCATACTTGTCAAACAATGCTGCTTTAGCGCGTACACCCGGCAAAGCTATTGCCCTCCAGGACAAAAACGCAAGAGGGGCTCATCTTTATCAGAGAACCCCTCTTCACTTGTGTTAGGTTATCCGCTTTTTAAGGAATTCCAGGATGAACTCGTTGACCCATTTTAAGCTGCTGCCCCTCAGCGGTACACATCTGAACGATGCCGAACTGCGCTTATGTCCACGCATCTTCGTGAATCATCGACCGAATAGATTACCCGGTACTCTCCAATCCTGATCCGCCAGAGATCCTCTGCGCCCTCGAGTTTCCTGCAACCTGTGGGCCTGGGGTTGGACTCGAGGCGCTCGATTCGGCTGAAAATCCGAGAGGGCAAAGGCTCGCCGAGCCGCTCAAGCTGCTTCCTTGCACTCCGGGCAAACGTGATCTCGTACTTCGACATTACCGGCGCTTGCCGCGAAGGCGAAGACGCCGGCGGACGCTTTCCAGCGACTCCCGTGGCTCCTTCGCACGGGACTTGGCAAAGGCTACGTCATAGAAATCTTCCCAGAGCTGGGCGTTCTTCCGGAGGTCGATCAGAACCCCTGTTCTCTCACCATCATCGTCGACTAGAAACTGCACCCCTCGCATGGCTGACTCTCCTTCGGATTCGGTCGATAAGTACACCCTCATCGCCGGAAGCCGTCTTCGCTGTGCCTGATGAACAATATTCTATCCGTTATCTTATTAGGGATTATATCGAGGGAGGCCAGGGTTGACAAGACGTAGGGGTCTATGAGCTGAAACGGTGCCTAATCCCAAAGGGATATGGCCCCTGGAAACCGGCCTGGCCGTGTGGCCCCGCAGCAGCTAAAAAAAGGGGGCTCCTCGCTATCGAAAAGCCCCTCTTTCGTTTTCTGAATATATAGAAGGGCGCAGCCCTTTTATCCGCGCACTTCCTCCTTGACCGACACGGCGATCTTGAAAAGGAATGTCAGGACCAGGAAGCCCAGCGCATAGACCCCGATGGTGATCAGGCCCTCCAACAGGGTCGGGATGTACTCGTTGATCTCGTGCAGCGGGTTGGGCACGAAGCCGCCCGAGATCATGCCCATGCCCTTGTCGATCCAGCAGCCGAAGAAGACGCAGATGCAGCCCGCGATCAGGGTCAGCTCGTTCTGGCGGGTGACGGGGTTCACCAGCAGGATGATCCCGATGACCATGAGCGTCATGGAGGCCCACATCCACGGCACGTAGGCCCCGTGGCCGTGCAGGCCGACGAACAGGTACTTGAGATGATCCATGTGCTCCGGGATCTGGCTGTAAAAGGCGACAAACACCTCGCACAGCAGGAAGAACACGTTGATGCAGATCGCGTAGGCCACGGTGACCGCGAGCGACTGGATCTGCTTCCAGCCCGGATCGAAGTTGCTGACCCGTCGGATGATCAGGCAGAGCAGGATCAGAAGCGCCGGCCCCGAGGCAAAGGCCGAGGACAGAAAGCGCGGGGCCAGGATGGCGGTCAGCCAGAAGCCGCGGCCGGGCAGACCGCAGTACAGGTAGGCCGTGACCGTGTGGATGCTGACGGCCCAGGGGATCGAGATGTAGATCAACGGCTTGAGCCAGCTCTGGTAGTGCACCCCCTGGCGCTCCGCCTCGAGCACGTTCCAGCCGATGATCAGGTTCAGGAACAGGTAGCCGTTCAGCACGACCGTGTCCCAGAACAGCACCGAGTTCGGCGTGGGGTAGAGCAGGACGTTCAGGACCCGCATGGGCTGGCCGAGGTCCACCAGGATGAAGGTGATGCACATGACCACCGAGGCGATGGCCAGGAACTCGCCCAGGATCGTCACTTTTCCGTAGGCCTTGTAGTCGTGCAGGTAGTAGGGCAGCACCACCATGACGCCTCCGGCGGCCACCCCGACCAGGAAGGTGAAGTTGGCGATGTAGAAGCCCCAGGAGACGTCCCGGTTCATGCCCGTGATGCCCAGGCCGAAGTCCAGCTGCTTCAGGTAGACCAGGAAGCCCACCCCGACCAGCCCCAGCAGCAGTGCCAGCCATCCGTAGTATCGCTTGGATCCTTTGATCGCTAATTCAAGCATGGGTCACCTCTATTATACGATATAGTAGACCGCCGGCTCGGTTCCCAGGTTCACCTTGCGCCGAATGGTAAAGTTGGTTTTGATCAGCTCCCGCACCTCGGATTTTTCATCGAAGAGGTCCCCGAACTTGAGCTTGCCCGCCGAGGCCTCCACGCAGGCCGGCAGCTTGCCCTCGGCCAGGCGTTCGTTGCAGAAGTTGCACTTCTCAACGACGCCCTTCATGCGGGTGGGGAAGAGCTTGTTGGTTTCCTTGATGAAGGGCCGCGGGTCGCGGTAGTTGAAGCTGCGCGCCCCGAAGGGGCAGGCCGCCATGCAGAAGCGGCAGCCGATGCAGCGGTGGAAGTCCATCATAACGATACCGTCGGCCTCGCGCTTGAACGTGGCCTTGGTGGGACAGGCCCGCACGCAGGGCGGGTTCTCGCAGTGGTTGCAGAGCACCAGAAACGGCCGGTGGGCGACCTCATCCGAAATAAACCGGGTCGAGGTGGTTCCGCTGAAGGCGTGCTGGTATTCCGTTGCCCAGAGCCACTTGATCTCCCAGCGCTTGAAGTCGATCTTTGGGACGTTGTGGATCTTGTGGCAGGCATCGACCAGCGGCAGGACATCGTCTTCCTTCTTGAACTGCCGGGTGTCGATCACCATGGCCCACTGCTTGGCGGTCAGGGCGTCCTTGGCGGGGCCGATCTTGGGTTCGGCCGCCGGCGGTCCGGCGGCCAGGGCGTCGAGCACCGGCGGCGCCGACAGGGCCGCGGCCGAAAGCCCCAACAACTGCAGGATGCGACGTCTGCTGGTATCCATCACGAATTCTCCTTGGGTTTTTCAATGTGGCAGTCGTAACAGTAGGGCCGCACGGAGTTGTAGTTGTGGCACTTGTCGCAGAAGTCCGCCTTGTTGGAATGGCAGTCCAGGCAGGTGTTGGAAAGGCTCATGACGAACTCCTTGCCCTTGGGGTTGGTGTAGATCCGGTTGCCTTCCCGCACCACCGTCTCGCGCCACAAGTCCAGGATCTGCATGTGCTCGGCCTTCATGTACTCCTTGGAGAGCACGCACTCCTTGGCGGCCTTGGCCTTTTCGGTGAGTTTGATCTCGGGCGGCGGCACCGCCTTGCCCCGGTTGTACCAGAAGGGGAACAAGACGATGATCAGGAAAACGACCAGCCCCGTGATGATCCATTTCTTGTCATTCATCGGCATTGCCCTCCGCTTGAGCCTTGAGCTCTTCGATCTCCTCGCCCCTCAGGTTGCTGGACCGCTCGTTCTGTCCGGTCAGGTTCAAGGCGTTGGCTACCAGTTCGTGGACTCCGGTGACCTGCACCTTGGGCACCCAGTATTCCATGAGCGGCGGGAGCACCGCCCGGTCGATGGCGCAGACACAGGCCAGCATGTTGACTCCATGGGTTTCATGCACGTGCCGGACCGCGTTGGCCCGCGGCAGGCCGCCGGCCATGCGCAGCTCCATGTTCTCCCCGGCATTCAGCCCCGCCCCGCTGCCGCAGCAGAAAGTCTGCTCGCGGATGGTGTTGGGCGGCATCTCGTAGAAGTGCTTGCAGACGTTCTGAATCACGTAGCGCGGCTCCTCGAAAAGCCCCATGCCGCGCGAAGGGTTGCAGGAGTCGTGGTAGGTGACCTTCAAATAATCGTTGCGGGCGGGGGTAAGATCGAGCTTGCCGTTGCGGATCAAATCGGCGGTGAACTCCGTGATGTGCACCATCTTGTTGGACTTGGCCTGTTCGAAGCGCGTTCCCGTGATCGGGTTAACGGGCACATCGAGAAAATCCGCCGGGCCGTTCATGGTGTCCATGTACTGGTTGATCACCCGCCACATGTGGCCGCACTCGCCGCCCAGGATCCACTTGACCTTGAGGCGTTTGGCCTCGGCATACATCTTGGAATTGAGCCGCTTCATGGTCTCGTGCGAGGTGAAGAAGCCGAAGTTGCCGCCCTCCGAGGCGTAGGTGCTCCAGGTGACGTCCAGCCCGTATTTTTCCTCCAGATAGTGGAACAGCATCATGTAGCCCATGGCCGTGTAGGTGCCGGGATCGGCGAAGACATCTCCGGAGGGCGTGATGAACAGAATGTCGGCGCCCTTCTTCATGTACTTGGGTTTCACCCGCACGCCGGTTTTCTCCTCGATGTCGTCGACGAAGAAGTCAAGCATGTCTTTGAAGGCGTGCGGCTGGATGCCCAGGTGATTGCCGTTCATGTAGCAGTTGGACACCGGGGTGGCGATCCAGTCGATGTTGAGCCCCAGCAGGTTGAGCAGCTCGCGGCCCATGATGGTGATCTCGGCGGTGTCGATGCCGTAGGGGCAGAAGAGCGAACAACGGCGGCACTCGGAGCACTGGAACATGTAGTACCACCACTCCTTGAGCACGTTCAGGCTCATGGGCCGGGCGCCGTTCAGTTTGCCTAATATTTTGCCCATGCGGCTGAAGTCGTTGCGGTAGACCGAGCGCAAGAGCTCGGCCCGCAGCACGGGCATGTTCTTGGGGTCGCCGGTGCCGATGAAGTAATGGCACTTGTCGGCGCAGGCGCCGCAGCGCACGCAGATGTCCATGAAAACCTTGAATGAGCGGAAGCGCTCCAGGCGTTCCTTGAAGCCCTCGTGGATGATCTGCTGCCAGTTCTCCGGCAGCTTCCAGTCGTCCTCCAGGGGGTTCCACGGCCGGGCGTTGGGAAGCCCCAGGGCGGCCACGCTCTTGGGGTTGGAGGCGTAGCAGTACATGCCTTTACGGATGTCGACCGGGGTATCCATCCAGTCGCTCCGGGGAGGCTGGTAGTTGAGTTGGTCCAGTACGTCTTGGGGTTTCGGTTTCGCTTCAGCCATGTCTTACTCCTTCTCTGCCGCTTCTTCCGCGGTGGCTTCGAGCGGCTTATCCACGGGCAGCCCGGCCTCGACCATTTTTTCTCTAAACTCCTCTTCGTATTCCTCGTAGGTGTGAACGTGAACGGGAGAGTTCCACGGGTTGACGTGGCGGTAGGCCCGGGTATTGCCGAGCATGTTGCGCGTAGGGCTCAGGAAGATCCCGCCCAGATGCATCAATTTGCTGTAAGGGAAATAGGCCAGCAGGGTGCAGACAAAGAACAGGTGGATGTAGAAGATAGCACCGATGCCCTCCGGAACGGTCGGGTGCAGGGTCACCAGTCCCAGGGTCAGCTGCTTGGCCGCGTTGATGTCGATCTTGGTGACGTAGCGCATCATGATGCCGGTGAAGGCGATGCCGAAGATCAGGATCAGCGGAAAGAAATCCGAGGCGAGCGAAATGTAGCGCACCGTAGGAATGACGATGCGCCGCACCGCCAGGTAGACCACGGCCGCCAGCAGCACGATGCCGGAGAGGTACACGGCCGGCAGGCCGAACTGAAACTGGGGATAGATGATCTCGATCCGGAAGAAGCTGTCGATGGTCTCCAGCAGCTGCACGCACCACGGCACCGGCTCCAGGAAGAACCGCGTGTGCCGCAGCAGCACCGTGAGAAACGCGTAGTGGAAGGCCAGCGCCCCCACCCACAGGAAAATCTCCAGCTGGTAGAAGAGCTTGCCCTCCTTGAGCTTCATGCGGGTGTTGCGGAACAGCGAACGGAAGGTCAACACCTCGAGCGCCATGCGCATGAACACCCCGAATTTACTGGAGGGATTGTCGAGCTTCGCGTCCTGGATCCAGTCGAGGGATTTCGCCTGGCCGCCGGTGGTGGGGATGGCGAAAGGCACGGCCGATCGTGACCAGCTCAGCACCTTGCGCGTGAACCCCACGACAAAGATGAGCACGGCCAGGTAGGGAACGGCCACCCCGAAGAGCCACTGCAGGCCGATGGAAGCTCCCACCCAGGCGATCAGGAAAAGAACCAGCACGGCAATGAATGCGAACATGTACTTTCTGTTCATCGATCAACACCTCGCAGACAAGCTGCGTTTCAACGGTCGGATTCGGCCCGTTGAAACGTCACGGAATGTGGTTGACCCCAGGTTGATGGACTCGTAAAAAGTCATCCGCTTCGACGACTTCGTAAAAAGGACAAGATCAAGGCGCGCGAATCCCGTGGCGCGAGGCGTACTTAAAGTACGCCGCAGCGACTGCGAGATGAAGCGCAACGCCGAGATTGGCATTTTTACGAAGTCGTCAAGGTTGTCAGGCATCCGGAAGCTTTCCTGGATCCTTTTTTATCAAACCGGCCCTTTCGAACGCTTTGAAGGTGCGGTTGCGGGTTTCGTTCGCCTTGAGCTCGTATATCTTCTCGCGACAGGCCGTGTAGACATCGAAAGCGGCCAAGCCGAGCCGGTCGATGCGCGACTCGATTTCCAGGAACTGTCGAACCATGCCGGCATCCTGAAGTTGCTTATCGAACATTTCGTGCAGGATTTTCTTCAGCACAAAGATGAAGACGGTCGCCTGAGAGGGGGTCAGGGTCTGAACCGCACGGATGCGCATGATGGGGTCCAGGCTGGCATGGATGGCGTCCGCCTCCATGCCCCCCACGAGCTGGTCGAATAAAGCCTCCACGCTCTTATGGGTGTGGCTGCCCACGGGATTGGCAAAAGGGTCCTTTTGGCTTTTGATGAAATCGGCGGTGTCGGCGGCGTAGGCGTGGATGGCGGAATCAAACCATTTGGAGATGATTGTGGCCCTGTGTTTAGTGATCAGATTGACCAATCCCTCTGCCATAGGTATGACGCTGTTCCGCCTCTCAGGATCGTGGTGTGATCCGGTCGGTAAAATTTTTCGACACGGCAAGTCAATCAGTCAACGAAGAAATTTTAATAGACGACTTAATGTTGCCTGTCAAGGAGAAAACCTCTCTGAGTCAACGTCCCTGCGCCGGTCTCATCGCTTTCGACATTGGCTCCGACTTGTCGGGTTTGCCTTGATGTAGTATGGAGTTTCAAATACAGGCAACTCGCGGAAAGACAATCCCTGATTCAAGCCACTCTTTCAGCATCGGAGTCCGGTGCGCATTATGATCGAAGGCTTCTTATTTTTCATCGGCGGGATCCAGCCCAAGGTCAAAGTCTTGGAGGAAAGGCCTCAGCGCTGCCCGAGGTGCGGCCTTCATCAGGCCTGTCTCCAGCGGGTGGACCACTACCTGAGCGTTTTTTTCATCCCCATTTTAAAGGTCAAGACCGGCGAGCCGATGCTGATCTGCAATCGCTGCGAACGGCCCGCTTATGACTCCAGCTCGGACCTGTCCCGCTCCCAGCCATTGCGGCCGACGACCCAGCCTTGTCGCTTCTGTGGCAGGGGCTATCCGGCGGAGTACATCTTCTGCCCTATCTGTGGCCGGAAGCTCTGAACCGAGGAACCTCGGCCGCCGGCCTGATCAAGCGGCGCCGCTTCTATTATGGACGCATCCATTCCGCCTCAACCGCCGCAACGACCGGAGCGCCATGTGGTCTTTGTAAATCCCGAGATCCACTGGAACACGGGCAACACCGGCCGCACCTGCTTGGCCGCGGGTGCACGGCTGCACCTGATCAAGCCGCTGGGGTTTTCCCTGGACAGCAAAGCGGTCCGCCGCGCGGGCCTGGACTACTGGAGGGAGGTCGACCTTGCGGTTTGGAACAGCTTCGATGAAATGATCGCGGCGATGGCGCCGAAGGAATCCGAGCTGGCGGTCTTCAGCAAGGCCGGCTTGCGGAGTTTCTGGAGCCTTCCGCGCCCGCAGAGGCTTTTCCTGGTCTTCGGTTCGGAAACCCGCGGTCTCCCCGAATACATTCTCACGCGCTACGCGGATTCCACCTACCACATCCCCATCAGGGACCGGACGCGCTCCCTGAACCTGTCCACCGCCGCCGCCATCGCCCTTTATGAGAGCTTACGCCACGGCCCTTCTTTTCATGCCTGGAGTGCATGCGCATAAAAATCCGTCGTTTGACAGGAGGGTCAGGGTGATTATTTTTCATGCAAATTTTAGACCAATGAGATCCAAATATGACCGAACAGTTGAGGAGGCAAGATGCGCTTCGATCGATTTACGATTAAATCACAGGAGGTTATCCAAAAAGCTCAGTCCCTGGCAGCCCAGTACGGAAACCAACAGGTCGAGCCCGAGCACCTGCTGGGCGCCATGATGGCCGACAAGGGAGGCACCTTTATTGCCATGCTGCGCAAGCTCGGGATCGCGCCGGAGGCCATTACAGCCGAAACGCTGGGGGGGATCGAACGCCTCCCGAAGGTAAGCGGCGCCGGGACGAACGAGGCCTATATTTCCGGCCGAACCAAGACGGTGCTGGAGGCCGCTTTTGCCGAGGCCACCCAGATGAAGGACGAGTACGTCAGCGTAGAGCACCTGCTGCTGGCGATCATCGAGGAAAAAGGCGGTGAGGCCGGCCGGATCCTGTCCCGGGCGGGCCTCACGCGCGAGGCCGTTTTCAAGGTGCTGCAGGACATCCGCGGCACCCAACGCATCACCGACCCAAACCCTGAAGAAAAGTACCAGGCCTTGAAACGATTCAGTCGCGACCTCACCGATCTGGCCCGGCAGGGCAAACTGGACCCGGTCATCGGCCGGGATGAGGAGATCCGCCGCGTGGTCCAGGTGCTCTCCCGGCGCACGAAGAACAACCCGGTGCTGATCGGCGAACCGGGCGTCGGCAAGACGGCCATCGTCGAGGGCCTGGCCCAGCGCATCGTGGCCGGCGACGTCTCCGAGACCCTTAAGAACCGGCGCCTGGTGGCCTTGGACATGGGGGCGCTCGTGGCCGGCGCCAAGTACCGCGGGGAATTCGAGGACCGGCTCAAGGCCGTGCTGAAAGAGGTGGAAAGCGCCGAGGGCCAGATCATCCTTTTCATCGACGAGCTGCACACCGTGGTGGGTGCCGGCGCCGCCGAAGGCGCGGTGGACGCCTCCAACATGCTCAAGCCGGCCTTGGCGCGCGGGCTTCTGCGCTGCGTCGGGGCCACCACGCTGAACGAATATCGCAAATACATCGAAAAAGACGCGGCGCTCGAACGGCGTTTCCAGCCGGTGATGGTGCGCGAACCGAGCGTCGAGGACAGCATCTCCATCCTGCGCGGCCTCAAGGAGAAGTACGAGGTGCATCACGGGGTGCGCATCAAGGACTCGGCCATCGTGGCCGCCGCCGCCCTGTCGCACCGCTACATCTCGGATCGCTTCCTGCCGGACAAGGCCATCGACCTGATCGACGAATGCGCTTCGAAGCTGCGCATCGAGATCGACAGTATGCCGGCCGAGATCGATGAAATCCAACGCCGGATCACGCAGGCCGAAATCGAACGCCAAGCCCTCAAAAAGGAAACCGACCCGGC
The DNA here is from genome assembly GCA_963700055.1 of uncultured delta proteobacterium. Classification (GTDB taxonomy): domain Bacteria; phylum Desulfobacterota; class Desulfobacteria; order Desulfobacterales; family SpSt-501; genus SpSt-501. Next base: position 327,364 of record CAVOWH010000008.1, read on the forward strand.
CGCGCGCGAGCGCCTGGCCAAGCTGGAAGCCGAACTGACGGAGATGAACGCCGATCTCGCGCGGATGAAGGCGCACTGGCAGAAAGAGAAAGCGCTGATCCAGGAAATCCGCGCGATCAAGGGCGAGCAGGAGCAGCTCAACTCGGAGGCGCAGCTGGCCGAACGCGAAGGCAACCTCGCGCGGGTGGCCGAAATCCGCTACGGTCGGCTGATCGAGCTTCAGAAAAGGCTCCAGGGAGCCAACCAGAGGCTATCCGATCTGCAAAAGGGAAGTCAGATGCTCAAGGAAGAAGTCGACGACGAGGACGTGGCCGAGGTGGTCTCCCGCTGGACCGGAATCCCCGTGACCAAAATGCTGGAAGGCGAACGCGACAAGCTCGTGCGCATGGAGGAACGCCTGCAGCGCCGCGTCATCGGCCAGGAGGAAGCGGTGACCGCGGTGTCGGACGCCGTGCGCCGCGCCCGCTCGGGCCTCCAGGATCCCAACCGGCCCATCGGCTCCTTCATCTTCATGGGCCCCACCGGTGTCGGCAAGACCGAACTCGCCAAGGCACTCGCGGAGTTCATCTTCGACAGCGAGCAGGCCATGGTGCGGGTGGACATGTCCGAGTTCATGGAGAAGCACTCCGTCTCCCGGCTGATCGGCGCGCCTCCGGGCTACGTGGGCTACGAAGAAGGGGGCTATCTGACCGAAGCCGTGCGCCGTCGGCCTTATTCGGTGGTGCTTTTCGACGAGATCGAGAAGGCGCATCCCGAGGTGTTCAACGTCCTGCTCCAGATCCTGGACGACGGCCGCATGACGGACGGCCACGGCCGTACCGTGGATTTCAAGAACACCATCATCATCATGACCTCCAACGTGGGCAGCCAGTGGATCCAGGAGTTCGGCGCGCGCGACCGGACGGAGATGGAGCAGCGGGTCATGGACGCCATGCGCGCCACCTTCAAGCCTGAATTTCTGAACCGCATCGACGAGATCATCATCTTCCACAACCTGACGCCGGAGCAGATCGGCACCATCGTGGAAATCCAGCTCGAGCGCCTGAGCCGGCGCCTGGCGGGGCACAAGATCGCGCTGCGCCTGAGCGATGCCGCCAAGCAAGTCCTCGGCCGCAGGGGTTACGACCCGGTCTACGGTGCCCGGCCGCTCAAGCGCGCTATCCAGCAGTCCATCGAAAACCCGCTGGCCATGGAGATCCTCAAAGGCCGTTTTCCGGAGGGCTCCGAAGTGCTGGCCGATGCCGAGGGCGATCGGATCACGTTCAGCCGGATGAGGAACGATTAAAGGTCTTGTAATCACCGGCGGAGGAAATTATGATCCGGAGCCGAAACGAAAGGCGCGCGAGCGGCATGAAGGCTTCCACCAAAGAAAAGCTGCGGGACTTCTATCAGCAGTTTTCCGGCAGCGACCAGGTGCTGGTGGTCATTTCCGCGGATCCGGATGCGATCGCCAGCGCCCTGGCGGTGAGCCGCTTGCTCGCGAGCCGATCGGCCGGGGTAACCCTGTCCAACGTCAACCAGGTCAACCGCCCGGACAACCTGGCCATGATCCGCCTGCTGAAGGTGGCCCTGGTCCCTTTTGGGGAGGTCCCGATCGAGCGCTTCACCAAGATCGTCATCGTCGACTCCCAGCCGAATCACAACGAAATCATGGCCGGCCTGCGGCCGCAAGTGGTCATCGATCATCATCCCGACAGCGGCTACCGGGCGCCGTTCACCGACATCCGGCCGAACTACGGCGCCACCGCCACCATCTTGACCGAATACCTGCGCGCGGCGCGGATCCTGCCGGCCCAGAACCTGGCCACCGCCCTCTACCATGCCATCAAGACGGACACCGACGACTTCAAGCGCCAGACCCTGGCCGAGGACCTGCAGGCGTTTCAATACCTGTTCCGCCGTGCCAACATCCAATTGGCGCGGCGCATCGCGCAGGCCGATCTGCGGCTGGATTACCTCAAGTATTTCAAAACGGCGCTCCAATACATGCGCCTGCGTAAGGGCCGGGTGTTCGTGCACCTCGGAGCGGTGGTCACTCCCGACGTGTGCGTGGTCATCGCGGACTTTTTCATGCGCATCCACACGGTCAGCTGGAGCATCGTCTCCGGGCTCTGCGACAAGAAGCTGGTCGTCATCTTACGCAACGACGGCGCCCGCAAAAACGCCGGGCGGGTGGCCAAGGAGGGCTTTGGCGGCTTCGGATCCGCCGGCGGGCACAAGACCATGGCCAGGGCCGAGATCAACCTGACCGATACCAAAGAACCCGCCATCGATTGCAAGGACCCTTCCAAAGTGCTGAACTGGATCATCAGCCGCACGGAGAAACGGGCGCGGCGCAAAACGGCGGCCACGAAACCGGAAGCCGCCCACAGGCCCGCATCGAGCGAGAACAACCCCAATGGGTGACCCCCCCACGGATATCGCGGTAACGGTGCTGGGCTCGGGCACCTGTGTGCCGAGCCTCGAACGGGGCTCTTGTTCGGTCTTGGTGGAAACGGGCGGCTGCAAATTCCTGATCGACTCCGGAGCCGGGACCCTGCGACGGCTGCTTGAGGTCGGCACGACCATCGCCGAGCTTTCTTTCCTGCTTTACAGCCACCTTCATCCGGACCATACCTCCGACTTGGTTCCCCTGCTCTTCGCCACGAAATATCCGGACGGCATCACCCGCAGCGGGCCTCTCACCATCGTGGCCGGCCAGGGCTTTGCCGATTTCCTGATAGGCCTGAAGAACGTCTACGGCCACTGGATTGAACTCGACAGCGACATGCTTCGGATCGTCGAGATGAGCACCGCCGGCCGCGACCATGTGCGCCTGGCAGGGATCGACATCCATACCGCACCGGTGGAGCACAGCCCGCAGAGCATCGCCTTTCGCATCACGGGTCCGGCCGGTCGAAACCTGGTCTATTCGGGCGATACGGACTACAGCGAATCCCTGGTTGAACTTGCGCGCGGGGCCGATCTTTTGATATGTGAGTCTGCTTTTCCCGAAGGACAGAAGGTGCGCGGACACCTGACCCCGGCCATGGCGGGAGACATCGCCTCCCGCGCCGGAGTGCGCCGTCTGATGCTGACGCACTTCTATCCGGCCTGCGATCAGGCCGACATCGAAGGGGAATGCCGCCGGACCTACGACGGCCCGCTGATCCAGGCGCGGGACTTTCTCCGTATGGCCCTGGAGTGAAAGAGTGCGCCTGCTTGGAAGCCTGCGATGCCGGATACGGGATGCGGAATTCCGGATGAAGACCCAAACCAAACCGGGCTCCTTATTTTTTTCAGTGTCAAGCATCCCGCATCCGGCATCGGATATCGGGTATTGAGTTGGTGCTATGCGATACTTCCCTATCCAGCTGGACATCCGCGGACGCCGCTGCCTAGTGGTCGGCGGCGGTGGGGTCGGCACCCGCAAGGCCAAGTCGCTGCTATCCTACGGCGGCCGGGTCACGGTGGTCAGCCCGGAGGTCACCGACGATCTGCGGGGCTTGGCCGCCCGCGGCGAGATCGCGCTGCGGCTGCGGGCGTACGAGAGCGCCGACCTTCAGGGCGTGTTTCTGGTGATCGGAGCGACCGACGATGAAATGCTCAACGGCCGCATCCGCAGCGATGCCGAGCAACAGAAGATCCTTTGCAACATCGCCGACCGGCCCGAGCAATGCAATTTCATCCTGCCGGCGGTGGTGCAGCGCGGAAACCTCGTCATTACGGTTTCCACCTCGGGGCAAAGCCCGGCCCTGGCCAAAAAACTGCGCCAAGACCTGCAGGCGCAGTTCGGCAATGAATATGCATGGTTTCTCGAATTGATGGGGGCGATCCGCAAGCGGCTGCTCGCCGAGGCGCATGCGCCCGAAGCGCACAAACCTATTTTCGAAAGACTGGTGCACAGCGACATCCTAGCCTGGATCCGGGAGGACCGCCGCAATGATATCGACCGCCTGCTGGCCGAGATCCTTGGCGACGGCTGGCGCACGGAAGACCTCCTCGCGAAGAACCGCTAACCCCTGCGATCGTTGAACCCATGGAAGCCGTGATCATCATCAGCATCCTGTTGTACCTGCTCAGTGCCGCCGGGTATCTGGCCTACTTTCTGCTACAAAAGAGCTACCTGCAACGGGCTAGCTTCATCGTGCTGCTGGGCGGCTTTGTCTTCCACACGGCCGCACTCGTACTGGACTACGTTCAGCAGGGCCACATCCCGGCGACCAACATGCGCGAAACCCTGTCGCTGGCCGGCTGGGCCACGGCGGGCGTCTTCATCCTCCTTAACTACCGCTACCATTTGAAGATTCTGGGGGTGTACGCCGCCCCCTTCATCGCCTTGATCATGGTGGTCGTGTCCCAGCTGCCCGACGAGCCCACCCAGACCACCCGCCTGTTCAAGAGCTTCTGGCTGGTGGCGCACGTGACCCTGATTTTCTTCGGGGAGGCGGCGTTCGCCCTGGCCTGCGGGGTCGGCATTCTTTATCTGCTCCAGGAAAACTCGATCAAGACCAAGAAGCGCCGCTTCTTTTTTAAACGCCTGCCGTCCTTGGATCTGCTGGATTCCACCGGTTACGCCTGCATCGTGGTGGGGTTCAGCCTGCTGACCATCGGGCTCATCACCGGGCTGATCTATGCCAAATCGATCTGGGGCCGCTTCTGGAGCTGGGATCCCAAGGAGGTCTGGTCGGGCATCGCCTGGCTGTTTTACGCCGCGCTGCTGCACGAACGGCTGACCGTCGGCTGGCGCGGCCGACGGTCGGCCATCATGGCGATTATCGGCTTCGGAATGCTAATGTTCACCTTCCTGGGCGTCAACCTGTTCATGGAAGGCCACCACAAGGAGTTTACCAAGTAAAGGGTGCAAGGATTCAAGGGGTCAAGGGGTCGAGTGCAACCGATGGTTCTGGTTTTTAGGTCTCCTTGAACCCTGGACCTTTCGACCCCTGGAACCCTTAATCGTTTATAGCCTTATGCGCGACATCCTTCTCATCGGCATCAATCACAAGACCGCTCCCATCGAGCTGCGGGAGTGCATGGCCTTTTCCAAGGATGAAGCGTCGACAGCCATCGATGCGCTGCGGCGGATCGCCGCCATTCACGAGGCCCTGCTCTACTCCACCTGCAACCGCGTGGAGATGCTGATGGTCGCCGACGACCGCAGCCACGCCCTCGGCACGGCTAAAAAATTTCTTTCGGATTTCAACAAGATCCCCATCAGCGAGTTTGAAGACAGCCTTTACGTGCATGCGAACGACGACGCCGTGCGCCATCTTTTCCGCGTCGCGGCCAGCCTGGACTCGATGGTCGTTGGCGAACCCCAGATCCTGGGCCAGATCAAGGAGGCCTACCGCAGCGCGGCCCAGGCCAAGAGCGCCGGGGTCATCCTGAACCGGTTGATGCACCGGGCCTTCTTCGTGGCCAAGCGCGTGCGCACCGAAACCGGGATCGGCGATCGCGCCGTATCGATCAGCTTCGCGGCCGTCGAGCTGGCGCGCAAGATCTTCGGCAACCTGGAGGACAAACGGGTGCTGCTGATCGGCGCCGGCGAAATGGCCGAGCTGGCGGTGGAGCACCTCATCCGCAACCAGGTCCGCGAGACGCTGGTAGCCAACCGCACGTTTGCAAACGGGCTGGAGCTCGCCCGCCGGTTCAGCGGCAAGGCCATCCGCTTCGAGGAGATCGCGGAGCACCTCCGGACCGTCGATATCATCATCAGCTCCACCGGCGCTCCCGGCTTCGTCATCACCCGCGACATGGTCAAGCCGGTCATCCGCGTCCGCCGCCGCCGCCCGATTTTTTTCATCGACATCGCCGTCCCCCGCGACATCGACCCCGAGATCAACCGCCTGGACAACGCCTATGTCTACGACATCGACGATCTCAAGGGCATCATCGAGGAGAACATCGAAGACCGCCAGAAGGAGGCCGTCAAGGGCGAGCGGATCATCGACGAGGCCGTCATCCGCTTCCGCGAATGGCACGAAGCGCTCGACGTCGTTCCCACCATCGTCGCTCTGCGCGCCAAGCTGGAGGCCATGGCGGATTCCGAAATCAAGCGTACGGTTCAAACCCAGGGGATGTCCGTAGAAGATGCTCAGGCCTTGCAACGCATGATGGGCAGCTTCATCAACAAGGTCTTGCACGACCCGACAATGTACTTGAAACGCGACGGCATGCTTGGCGACCGGTCGCTTCATCTCGACACGTTTCGAAAATTGTTTAAGTTGGACGAATAAAAGTGCGGAGGTTACCATGAAACCAACAGCCTGTCTTTTTCCCGGACAGGGCTCGCAATCGGTGGGCATGGGCGAGGATTTCTACCGCGAGTTCGATTTCGCGCGCGAGATCTTCGACATGGTGGAGGAGATCACCAAAATCCATGTGTCCAAGCTGTGCTTCAAGGGGCCGATGGAAGAGTTGACCCAGACGGTTCATCTGCAGCCGGCCCTGACCGCCGTCAATCTCGCCTGCCTGCAGGCGTTGAAGCACGCCGGATTCGATTTCACGATGTGCGCCGGCCACAGTCTGGGAGAATACAGCGCGCTACAAGCGGCGGGGGTCATTCGCCGCGAAGATGCGGCGCGGCTGGTGTTCCGGCGCGGCGAACTCATGCACCGCGAGGCGAGCAGATACAAGGGCGCTATGCAGGCCATCCTCGGCCTGCCATTGGCGGAAGTGGATGCGCTGGTCGCAGAGGGGGCGAAAAAAGGGGTGGTGGCGGTCGCCAACCACAACATGGAAACCCAGATTGTGATCACCGGGGCCCCCGACCCGGTGGCCTACGTCGGGGCCTTGGCCGCTGCCAGGGGGGCCAAGGCTGTACCTTTGAAGGTCAGCGGCGCCTGGCATAGCGAGCTGATTCGCGGAGCCGAAGAAGAATTCGCCGCGGTCCTTTCCAAAACAGACTTCCAGCCCCCCCGGAAAAAGGTCATTTTGAATGTCACGGCGGCCGATGCCCAAGACCCGGTCGAAATCCGGGAGACCATGTCCCGTCAGCTGTGCAGCCCGGTGCGCTGGTACGACAGCATGCTCCGGATGAAGGAGGCCGGGGTGGAGGTGTTCGTTGAGGTCGGCCCCGGCAAGGTGCTGGCGGGGCTGCTGCGGAAGATCCTTCCCAAGGAGCACCCTGCCCGTGTCTTCAACGTGGGCACCCTTGCTCAGCTGGAGGAGTACCTGAAGGCGGCGTCATAAGGTCTTCGGATTTCGAATTTTGAAAACCGGGACCACGTAAGGACCCTCCGGAACGACCGCCACGCAGGGATCCTGGTGCGCGTTGACGCTTTCGATCACCCCGGCTTCAACCGAGGCGACCGGATCGACGAAGATGTCGGCTGAGATCGGAAGGCCGCAAGCCGGTCGTAAAAAGCCGGACGCTTCCCCTGCGCAGAGTCTTCACGAGCATCTGAGTCTGCCACTCGTCGATGCGCGCATGGTTGCGAGCGATCACGTCGGCCATGAAGCGATCCGGACCAACCCGGCACAGCGCGCGCTGGGCCTCCACGAATTCCGGGCTGCCCATGCCCTCCGAGCACTCACTGGCGATGATGATCGTTCCGCCGGGCTCCACGATATCGAGAACGCCGACCATGCCCTTGATGGTCTGATAGTAGGTCTTGTCCAGGGGGTAGCCGGCGCTGGTGGTGACCACGGTCTTGAATCGCCGCGGGACGGGCACTTCCGAGTACGGCCGCGCGAAGGCCACCGCTTCCAGGTGGCTTGGCTCGACAGGGCCGAAATTGACGAACCCGATGCGGCGCTCCTCGTCGATGACGACGTTCAGCGCCAGGATGTCTCCCACGGCGCGCACCATGTGCAGCTGCTCCTGGTGCAGGGGGTTGCCCTCGATGACGGCGTTGGCGGCCCGGGCATGGTCCAGGATGGCGCCGGCGTGCAGCTTGAGGATCGTGTCGCTGTGAGCGACGCCGGGGATGACGAGCTTGCGGCCGCCGGAATAGCCGGCCATGAAATGCGGCTCGACCAGGCCGACCACGATGCGCAATTCGGCTTCCGCGAAGCGCCGGTCCACCCGGATTGGGATCCCGGACGGCGTTTGGCCGAGGTCGGCATGCGCCTCGCGGTCCCGAGCAAAATGGTTGGCGATGTGCGCTTTTTCGAAAACCGCGTCCGAGCCGATCAGTTCACGCAGCTCCGCGCCCTCGTTCGGCCGGTGCAAGCCGGTCGCAACGAGGATCCGGATGCTGTCTTTCGACATGCCAGCGGCCGCAAGTTCGTCGATGAGCGGCGGCAACAGGATCCTGTGGGGAACGGGTCGGGTGACGTCGCAGATCAGGACGCATGCCGATTTGCGCGCCCGGGCCAAATCCCTCAGCGATGCGCCGTTGCCGGAACCCCGCAAGGCCTTGCGCAGCTGCCCCACCGGATCGGATACCACCGGCATCGGTTGCTTGCGGATCGCGGTGACGCTCAGCTTCTCCGGCAAATCCACGGCCAGCTTTCCGCGGCCGTAAAGCAGCTCGACTTTCATCTCTCGCCTCGCTTATTTTCGAAAACGGATTGGTTCGCCCGTCTTCCCTAACACTGACCGTGCTCCTGCGCAAGGACCGGCGGCACGACCGTCGACTTGCTCAAAACCGCCCGATGTGCGAAGCTGATCCATCGCCGGAACACCGGAGGAGCGTGAAATGAAGCTGCGTGCCAAATTCTTTTTCATCCTCCTGGTTTTCAGCCTGGTCCCGCTGGGTGCTCTCGCCGTCATCAGCAACCGGGCGATGAACCGCATGGAGGCCGTGATCTCTGCGGATGTCCACCGGAACCTCAGCCGCCTCGCCAACGGCATGCTCCAAATCAACGCGGAAAACTCGGCTGTGATTCTCGCGCGAAGCAAACAGGCGGTGGAGCTTGCCTTGACGACGCTGGCCTACGAGACGGAGGCCGTTCTCGCGGACGAGCCGCCGGCCCGCGTGAAGGCCTATTTCGCCGCGGATTTCGACGAGCCGGACACGGCGCCGCCCGATTTAGGGCCCCGAACCGATTACCCCAAGAAAACCGACGACAGTGGCCGGGGGAGCGATTACGTCAGTTTCCAACATCCGGTCGTCCTTTTAGCGCCCGGAGCGTTCGCGCCAGAGATCGCAGATGACATCGATCGGCTGCTGCTGCTGACCGATGTTTTTGCGGAGGTATTCGCGAAGACGGCACCGTTGCTGCATTGGGTCTACGTCAGCTTGGAGAACGGGGTGCACGTTTCCTATCCTGGCCATGGAGGCTATCCGGCCGGGTACGAGCCTCGCCAGCGCCCCTGGTACGTGGATGCCACGGATGAAATCCACTGGACCTTGCCCTTGGTCGATGCCACCAGCGGCCACGTGATCGTGACGGCGTCTAAACAGGTCCGCCGGACGGACGGAACGCCGGCCGGCGTGGTGGCCATGGACGTCCCCCTGACCGAGGTGCTGCGCACTGAAGCGCTGTCTTCTCTTTGGACCACCGTCATGCGCTCGTTTCTGGTCGTTCCGGTCGCCCCGCCGGACACCCAGAACCTCGACCTGCTGATTGTCGCGCAAAAGGATTACCAGACCCAGGCCCCCTCATGGGAGCACTCCATCAACCCGGAAACACTTTCTTCCGACGATCCCGTGCGGATGGCGCAGCTAAAAGAGGAGCTTGGCAACGGCCGGTCCGGCCACATCGAGATGCCTTTCAAGGGAGTTGACAGCACCTGGGCCTATGCCCCGCTCGATGGCCAAAGCAGTTTTGTCATCATCGTACCGAGGTCGGTGCTCGACCTTCTGCCCCAGCACACCATTCAGATCGTAAAGAAATACACGCGCGAAGAGCTATTGATCACGGCGGCCACGGCGTGCATCGCGATTCTGCTTGCCATCTTGGCTGCCTTTCTGGGCTCGCGCAGCTTTACGCGGCCCATGTACGAACTGGTGGACGCCGCCGGCCGTTTGAGCCGCGGTGACTTCAGCGTCCGCCTGCAGCCGCGGACGGGCGACGAACGGGATCAGGTCATCCAAGCGTTCAACGACATGGTGCCGAAGCTGGAAGACCATCTGCGCATGCACGAATCCCTGCGGTTGGCCACCGAAGTCCAGCAGAACCTACTGCCTCATGCCGAGCCTTCCCTGCCCGGGCTGGACATTGCCGGCCTCAGCCTTTACTGCGACGAGACCGGCGGCGACTATTACGATTACCTTGAAATCTCCGCAGATCCATTGGGCGCGGCGGCGGTGGTGGTCGGGGATGTGTCCGGCCACGGCGTTCAAGCCGCGCTGTTGATGGCCTCCGCCCGGGCGGCCCTGCGGTTGCGGGCGTCGCTGCCCGGGGGGCCCGCGGAGATCATCGCCGACGTGAACCGTCAATTTACATCCGATGTTGAGGCCAGCGGTGCCTTCATGACGCTGTTCTACCTGGCGGTCGACAGCACGCGGAAGAAGGTGCACTGGGTCCGGGCGGGGCATGACCCGGCCATTCTCTACGATCCTGGTTCCGAACGCTTCGATGAACTTGCCGGACAGGGATTGCCTTTAGGGCTGAACGAGGACGCCGTTTTCGAAGAAAGGGAATTGGAACACCTCCGGCCGGGCCAAATCATCTTCATCGGAACGGACGGAATATGGGAAACCGCAGGGCCGGACGGCCGCTTGTTCGGAAAAGAAACCCTGCGCGACCTTATCCGGACCACCTGCGAGCGCAGCGCCCGGGACATTACCAAAGCGATCCTCAATGCGCTTGAAACCTTCCGCCAAGGCCTCAAGCCATCGGATGACATCACCATGGTAGTGATCAAGCTCCTATAGGCCGAACTTGAGCGATTCTAATCCTGCTTAAAAGCCCTCGATCATATCCGCTTTCTGGACAAAATGGCTGATCTGGTCCCGCGCGCCGGTATAAGCCCCCATTGCAACGGCCAGCCGGACCGAAACCGGGTCGTCCTCGCCGAGCAGAGAAACGGCCTGCTCCAACAGTCTCAGCCCGCCCTGATAGTGTTGATCGATTTCAGCCATAAGCCGCTTGCGGCGGTGATGTTTCTCGCGCTCGCGTTGGATGACCGGCAGCAGCCGCTGGATCGAATATTCCACTAACGCATCCCTCGGCGCATTGAATTGCCTGGATAGCTGATCCAGACTCGTAAGGGTCCGGCGGCTGATCACGAACGTCTTTTGAACGCGGCTCAACGATTTGAACTCCTCGGCTTCAATCTCTTTTGCGATCAGGTTGAGCGTTTGAACATCCTCTATCAGGTGATCGAAAAGGGATTTCTGCTTGATCCCCAGGTGCACCGCGACGATGCTCAGAGCCCCGATGGCCCGGCTTGAGAGCTTGAACGTCGCCCGAACCGATTGCCTGCCCCGCAAGTCACTCGCGCTGGGCTGAGGCAGCTCAATATCGTCCAAGAATGAATGGTCTCGCTTCTTTTCCATGCCTACCATTATTAGATGGATTATTATTGATTAAGTAATGTTATTATATTGGTATCTAAATTTATAAAATTCTTTTTTAGAAGAAATTAAACCAATGATAATATAAATCAAGAAGAAAACAACAAAAAAATAAAAGCGGGTTCAAAAATGATGGATCTGATCCGATGGAATCTCTTTAGAGTGAGCTAATACCAACTTCCAGACGAAAGGCCCTGAAAAGGGGCCTCTTGTTATTTAAATTGAGCGCTTACCTGATGGTATTGATCGGCGCTGATATGCCCTGTTTTGCGAAGAATGGACAGGATCCAGCGGGCTTTCCATTTCAGCCAACGGCTTTGGCGAGTGGGGCTTTCAGATAGCGGCTTCGGAATCACTGCGGTCAGCCGGACGATGTCTTCCAGGTTAAGCTGGCCGGCGCTTTTAACAAAATAATGGCGTGCGGCGGCTTCCACGCCGAAAATGCCCGGGCCCAACTCGATTACGTTTAAATACAGATGAAAAATGCGGTTCTTTGACAGTTCTCTCTCGAGGCGCAGGGCCAGGAAATACTCTTTGAGTTTGCGGATAAGGCTTCTTTCAGTCGATAGAAAGAGATTCTTGGCCAGTTGCTGGGTAATGGTGCTGGCCCCGCGCGCCCAACGGCCCTGCTCCAAATTCTTTTTCATGGCCTCGCTGATTTCTTCGTAATCAATGCCTTCATGCTCGTAGAAACGGGCATCCTCCGCCACTCGCACCGATTCCTTGAGCAAGGCCGGGATGCCATCAAAGCCGACCCAAACCTGACGGACGTTCAGAATCTTGCCAGCAACCTGCGCTTCCCGGAGGCGCTGATTGATCAGGGCGGTGGTTTGAGGGTTTTGGGTTTTCAAGTGCCTGATGCTGGGCAGGGAAAGGTAGATGTAAACAACGGCACCTCCCGTCAGGCCGAAGGCCAGCAGAACCAAGATGGCTATCAGTTTTTTCAAATGCGATCCTCCGGACCGACCCTCTGAGACCCATGCAGTATGTCAATCCCCTCGCCATTCAGGATAAAAAAAGGCGGCGCCCGAGTCAACCGAATGAAGCATAGAGCCTATATGCGACGACAGCTTGGCGGCGGCATTTCGCCTGTCTTCTTGGTTGAAACCCCGGAAGATGGTTTTACAAATTGCTTTTAGGCCTTATATTCTCCAGCTAAAGAAAAGGCACGTAACAGTCAACCGCCGGACCGCCTGCTGGCGTATGACGAAGACATGATGAAAACGCTTCTGAAGATGATCGGCCGAGTGTTCGCCGCCGGATGGAACATCCTGTGTTTCTTCCGGAGGTTGGCCGGCAACATTGCCTTCATCGCGGTGATCGCATTTCTGCTGGCGCTGGCCCTGATGGGCAGGCGCGAAAGCCTGCCTGAAAGTGCGGTGCTGGTGCTGTCACCGGCGGGCGCCATTGTCGAGCAGCGCTCGGAAAGCATTCTGGCCAACGAGTTGCTGGGAGAGGATGTCACGGCCGAGACCGTCCTGCAAGACATCATCGACGCGATAGACCTGGCCCGGGAGGACTCCCGCATCAAAGCCGTCCTGCTGGATTTAAGCAAACTCAAAAGCGCTGGCTTGTCGAAGCTTCAAGACGTTAGAGGAGCACTCAAGCGTTTCCGGGAATCCGGAAAACCCGTGGTTGCGGCGGCGGACTTCTTCACGCAGAGAACCTACTTTCTTGCCGCCCATTCCGACCGGATCTACCTGAATCCCATGGGAGGCGTGCTGCTGACGGGTTTCGGGATATATCAGAACTACTACAAAACGGCGCTCGACAAGCTCCTGGTTCAATTCCACGTATTCAGAGTCGGCAGCTACAAGTCGGCGCTGGAGCCGTTTATGCGCAGCAACATGTCGGATTTCGACAGGGAAGCCAGCTCGGCGGTGCTGGAGGTGCTGTGGGCTTCCTACAAAAAGGATGTGGCCAGCGGCAGGGGAATCGACCCGGAGGCCATCGACGATTACATAAACCACTTACCCGAACGACTGGCGGTTCATGCGGGTGACGCTGCTCGCCTCGCCCTGGCGTTCGGCCTGGTGGATGAACTGAAAACCGCAGATGAGGTGCAAGAGGAGTTGATCCAACTGGCCGGCAGGGACAATGCCCGGCATACTTTTCGCCAGGTCCGCTTCAATGAATATGTAAAAGCGGTCCGGTCTGGTCGCACGAACGAAGGTCCGGATCCGAAGGTGGGAGTCATCGTGGCGCAAGGCGTCATCCTCGATGGAACCCAACCGGCAGGGAAAATCGGGAGTGGTTCGCTTGCGTCCCTTATTCGCCAGGCACGCCAGGATGCGACCATAAGGTCCGTGGTGCTTCGGATCGACAGCCCGGGCGGCAGCGCTTTTGCATCCGACGCCATTCGGCGCGAGCTTGAACTCGTGAAACGGGCGGGCAAACCGCTGGTGGTTTCCATGGGATCGGTGGCCGCATCCGGTGGCTACTGGATTGCCACCGGGGCTGAGGAGATCTGGGCCGCCCCTACGACTGTTACGGGTTCCATCGGAATTTTCAGTGCATTTCCGACGTTTGAACGCAGTTTGGAGGCGGTCGGCGTAATCAATGATGGCGTGGGTACCACCCAGCTGGCGGACGCCTTTAACCCCAGCCGACCGATGAATCCGTTGATGGCGGAGGCGCTCAATCAAATCATGGTCCACAGCTATAGAACTTTTTTGTCCCGGGTAGCGGAAAGCCGCAAAATGACGCCGGACGAGGTCGAACGCATTGCGGAAGGACGGGTCTGGGCCGGGCAAACCGCACGGGACATCGGCTTGGTGGACAAGTTAGGCGGTTTGAGCGACGCCATAGCGTCAGCGGCCCAAAAGGCGGGCCTGGAAAAATATACGGTCGAGTATCTTCAGCCGCCCCTTACCCGTCGGGAGCGCCTGCTGAAACAATTAAACGAACTTTTCACGGGCACGCTCCGAAAGATCATGGCAGCGGTTGCGCCATCGGCGCCCGCCATTTTTAAGCTGGTGTCGAACCCTCTCTGGAACGACATCATGAGGCTCGATGATCCCAGAGGGATCTATGCCTATTGCCTGAATTGCCAGACGCTTTGAGCGACTTTAATCTTTTGTAACATTATCATGACATGTTAGATCATTATCAGTTGAAAACTCACTTCTCAGTAGGGTGCTTACGGAGGAAGAGGTAATGAAGGACAAGAAGACAATCAAACGAGACATTCTGGATAAATTCAGGGCACTCAATGCGGAAAACAATGATATTCTTCAGCCTCATTGGATGGATCTGGTTTATCTGAAAAAACTCAACGCGGAAGAGAAGAAGCTGTTCAAAAAAGCCATTCAAGAACTCATATCGATGGAAATTGTTGAGAATGTCGAAGGACCCAGCCTCAACCTCAGGCTCACCCAGAAGGGCGAAAATCTGATCTATTCCAGCGAGAACCAAAAATCAGGCCGGGAGGGCGGAGCCGGTAAGTCTATTTTTCAATTCACAGGCACGGAGGCATGAGCGCGATACCATCCTCCTTGAACCGGAGCGATATAAAATCGAAAGGCGGCTTTGGGACGTATCCCAAACCCGCCTTTCGTATTATTGACCGCAGGAAAGTCTGCCGAGGCTATCTAAGCAGATCGTTCAGCAGGGATTCCCGGATCATTTTGTCTGCAATCTTATCCGGGTTGATCTCGTACGTACCGTCTTCAATTCGTCGTTTTATCTCGGCGACCTTCTCAGACCTCGTATCGGGAATCGACTCGAGCTGGATGCGGGCCTCCTGAATCCGCTTGGCAGTATCGGAAATGACCACCGTATCCGCGGTAATCGCCTGCTGTCGGAGGTCCTTTTCGGTGGCCTCTTCGGCCTTGGGTTTCACTTGAACCTGGCTCACATACGCTTCGATCATATCCGCCTGGTTTTTTGGCGTAATTTCCATTTTTAGCTCCTTGTTTCTCACCGCAGCCAAGCTGAACGGTGGTTTATTGCTAAATTAACAAAGCCGCTTTAAAGAGTCAAACAACCTTCCCGTTTGATAGCATTATCGGCGCTTTTTCAGACAACTTTAGTTTTTTTTCATAATTTTTTTGCAATTTTCAAAACCCCAGGCTAACCAGCTTCGAAAAGGACACCTTCTTGCCATATAGACGGTTTTTCGCTAAACGGATTTGTTTAGACTCCGGGGCATTAGGGTAAAGCCGACCAATAGGGTATCGACCTGCGCGCTGGAATCGAAACAGGTTAAACGAATAATCATGGCCGATCCCTGCGATCCGATCTATCGCAACGCTTTGAACAGCGCATTGAGGATCCTTGCGCGCCGCGATCATTCTACCGCCGAGCTGATTCAGAAACTGAACCGCCGCGGGTATGCGGCGGATATTGCCCAGCGGGTCGTCGCTGAATGCAGCCGGCTGAACTACCTGGATGATCGGCGCGCAACGCGCCAGGTGATCGGAGGGATGATACGCAAGGGCATGGGCACCTGCCGCATCCGCCATGAACTGCAAAAACGGGGATTGGACGGAGAACTGGCCGAAGCGCAACTGCGCGCTAGTGCGACCCCGGAAGAAGAACAGTCGCTGGCCCGGCAAGTGGCTCGCAGGAAATGGGCGACATTGGCAGGCGAGCCGAATTCTCAAAAAAAATTGCTCCGGCTTCAGCGCTTCCTGCGCTACCGGGGCTTTTCGGATGCGGTGGTTTTCGAAATGCTGAGGGAGATGCAATCATGAAAGTGGTCGTCATCGGCACTCCAATCATTACAGCGTGGCGCGCATGGAGCCCATGGTGGGGACCTGCCTTCTTTCCAAGGGAATTTCGATCCACATCCAGGTGCGGATAACGGACGTCGAGATGGCCGACGCGAACGGTCGAGGGCCATGACTATACGCCGGCTGAAGGATTGTCAAGCGGGTTGGCGGCTCAAGGCATGACCGGCAGTCCCTGCCTCCGGGCCCATAGCGGCTTACATGCGGTCCGCCTGGAAGGTGTTGCACTGGCCCATGCTGCCGGCCTCCAGTCCGCGTTTGAACCAGCGCACACGCTGCGCGGAGCTGCCGTGGGTAAAGGAGTCCGGCGTCACGTATCCGCCGGACTGGCGCTGCATGCGGTCGTCGCCGATCATGCTGGCGGCGTTGAGGGCTTCTTCGATGTCGCCTGCCTCTAGAATCTGCCGCGCCCGGTCGGCATGGTGCGCCCAGACTCCGGATAGACAGTCCGCTTGAAGTTCCATCATCACCGAAAGCCTGTTCGACTCGCTTTCACTCGCCCGACTGCGAAGGGAATGCACTTTTTCGGCGATTCCCAGAAGATTCTGGACATGATGCCCCACCTCGTGAGCGATGACGTAAGCCTGGGCGAAATCCCCGGGTGCGCCAAACCTGTTTTTGAGGTCGCTGTAAAAGCCTAGATCGATGTATACCTTTTGGTCCATCGGGCAATAGAAAGGGCCGACCGCGGCCGAGGCCAAACCGCAGGCAGAGTCAACGGATCCTGAAAACAGAACCAATTTCGGTTCCTGGTAGGTCTGACCCATCCCGCGGAAAAGCGTCTTCCAAGTGTCCTCCGTGTCGGCCAGCACCACGGATACAAACTCCGCAAGGTGCTTTTCCTCGGGCGAAGCGGAATAGGGCTCGGACTGCGTGGGGGCTTCGGCACCCGGGATGGGCAGCTGGCTCTGGTTTAAAATGATGGACGGATCAATTCCAAAGTACATGGCCACCAAAACCAACAGGATGGTTCCGATACCTCCTCCGGCGACCCGCCGCGATACATGAACCCCTCTGCGATCCTCTACATTCTCACTCCTGCGACCGTCTTCCCAGCGCATGCCCCACCCCCAGGCTTGTCAGTTCATATGGATTTCGTTACGGCTTCAATCAGCCGACCTTTTTTTGGATGGAAAGGTATAGGCACCCCGAGATCAAGTCAAGCAACATTTATGCTGAGCGTTCATCAACCTGGAAAGCGGATATAGCCTTTCAAAAACCAGAGTGCACGGCTGCCCTCAGCGGGGAACTGCAGGAAATTCCGGCTGGAGGTTGCAAAAAAACCGCCGATGCAATAGGGTTCAAAAAACGCTGCGCACATATGAAATGACTTCCACGGGTGGATGAATTGTTTCCCCTAGGCTCTATATAGACCGTTGCCCAATCCGAGGGGCTTATAGCTGCAGTTAAAATGGTCTAACTGTTTAAAATACCAAATGAAATTCGAATAGCTGTGTTGAGTGCACGATTTTTGCTCGTTTTATGGTCGAAACGTCGGATGTTCGAAGGGGGGAGCCGGATCGAACGTCAAGGCGCTGCGAAAGGAGGGCAATGTTATGGCCTACCATGAGAAGGACTGCCCAAAAAGGAAGCTGGTCCGAAAATCGATGGGCTGGGTCTTTGCCATGGCGCTGGGTCTGCTGGTCTGCATAGCGGATATCAAGCTGCCGGCCGAGACGGAAAAAGGTGACACTTCTTTAGAGCACTCGGTCAACGGAGACGAGACCTTACCCACCTTCGCTTTATCGAGTCCGGATGAAACCGGTATCTCCGATCTTGCGGCCATGCCGTTTGTTCCCGGCGCCGAACCGGAACTCCTGCCGTTTGATCGGATCATTCACGAGGCGGCCGGCCGCCACCATGTGGATGCGGATCTCATTCTGGCCGTCATCATGGCGGAATCCCAACTAAACCCCGCCGCCAGGTCGAAAAAAGGGGCCAGGGGATTGATGCAGCTGATGCCCATCACCGCCGACGCCCTCGATGTCGCTGACATTTACAGCCCTGAGGAAAATGTCAACGCCGGGGTCCGGCATCTCAGGTGGCTGCTGGATCGTTTCGATGGAGATTTGAGGATGGCACTCGCCGCCTACAATGCCGGAGTCCAAAACGTCCTGCGTCATGATGGCGTCCCCCCCTTTCCTGAAACCCGAGCATACGTCAGACGGGTACTGGACTTCTATGCGGGGATCAAGAACGATACTATAGAGTTCTAATCGCAGGCCGCCAGCCGGCTGTTGCGGACCAGGATTCGGCCATTGACCGATACGGGCATTGGCTCGGCGGCCAGATAATCGCCCTCACGGCCGCGGTGCTGCGCATGCAGGTGCAGATGCGGTTCCGTCGATAAGCCCGAATTTCCTACCCTGCCGATCAAATGCCCCGTATGGACCCACTGCCCGGAACGCACCGTGAGGCTGGCATGCATCAGGTGGGCCAGCAATACGTCGGCTTTGCCGCATTCCAGCAGCACGAAGTTTCCGGCCGGATGCCGGGGGTCGGTTTCCGGTGGAGTTTGGTCGGGCAGCTGATCTTCGGTTTGGGCCACCCATCCCGCGCAGGGTGCGTACACCGGCTCCCCGAAAATGTGATATCGCCCCAGGTCCGCCGGCCATAATCCTTCCGCTCTTAGACCGAAGCGGTCGATCCGAACGATGTCGAGGGCATAGCTCTGCGCCCGATATGCCGATAGAGATTTTCGTATCAGGGTTTTCATGTGGGGGTTGATCAGGACGGAGTAGCCGCCGTTGGCGACATAAAATGTTCCGCCCTTCAACGGCGAAGAAAGGCTCGCGGACATGCCTTCGGGCGGTGCATATCCGCTCAGTGCCCAGAACAGCGTGCCGGCGCAGAATATGATCAGACCCAGGGTAGCGGCGATCCGCAGACCGGATTCGTTCCGCCTCGCAGCGTGAGGTCTGCAGCACCCCACCCGCCGCCAGGAAGCCGCTGCGGCTCCCAGTCCCAGGATCCCAACCCCGTAAGGCAAGTACCAGGGCGCCAGCAGCCAGACTCCCGCCACGGCGATCAAGGCCAGGTAGGCGCAAAATGAAAGCACTTGAAGCAGCCATTCGCCCCGGCTGCAGCAGGCGCCGCGCCATAACCAGGCCAACAGGGCCAAGGGCAGCAGGCCCTGCCCTACGATGGTGATGAATACAATTTCCGCCATGGCATGTCAGGGGCATGGTCCAAGCCATGCCTTCATTGGCTGCAGCCGTTCAGGGCACACCCCTGCTGGGCTCCTTTCAGAATGCAAAAACCTCTCGGCTCAGGTGTAACAGAAAGGAAGCGATTAGGCCATTCTGACCTTCCTCGGAACTCGATTTCCTAATCCCCTGACTCCCTTGACCGACGGAGGAGACGAATGGGATTTGGTTATAGATCGGGATGAGGGCATGCGCCATGCCTTCAAAATGGAGGCCAAACGAAGGCAGGCCCTGGGAGATGGATTGGTTTCAGGCGCCTGTTTGTCAAAACGGAGGCAGATCGACCTCTTTCGTGCTTTCGGCGAAGGCGAAAAACGCTCCCCGCAGGCGGGGCGACATTTTGGCAAATCGAATGCACAACGATTGGGTTCTGAGCCCCTTGACCACTGCATTGCGTTTGCGCACGATCTGACCCGAAATCGCTACGGAAAATTCATCGGCGGGAATGCTAACGCGCACTTGGCGGTGGATGAGGTCGTCAACGGCGACCGATCGTGCTTGATTCGGGTGCGCTCCGTTGCTTTCGGGTATGAAGGAGACTCCGGAAACCGATAAATCCCGGCAATACCCCTGCATGATGACGGGTGACTCGTTCTTCGAGGTGGGTAGTATTTCAACGCTCATGCGTGTTGGAATCGAGAAACGCCGCCCTTTGCGGACTTCATTTGAAGCAGGCTCGGCCTTCTTCTTGGATCGGATACGGCAAAGCTCGATGATGGCGCTTTCCACGCTTGGGTAACTACTGCAGGCCCGAACCAGGCATGACTTTGATATCACAAGTAATTCAGACCGCGTGTTCGCGACGACATGCGGTTGGATGGGGATCTCTTCCGAAAAGGGGTAGACCTCACCGAAGGAATCCGCTTCCCAAAGAACGCGGCAGGCCTCCCGACAAAACTTGGGTTTCTGTGAAATCATCTCGTAGCAGGATTCCTGGACAACACCGGAAACAACGAGATAGAGGTCCGAATGCTGTTTTCCGGCCTTGAGGATGTTCTTTCCCGCCGGCGCGCCAATCAGCCGAAACCGAGAAAAAACAGCCATCCGCTCCGGTGGATCGAAACGCTGAATGAAGTCATCAGCGGGCGCACCGTTATGGGGGGTGCTTTGAATGGCGCGTTGAAATTCTAAAAGCTGATCGCGCGATGGCCCCTGCAGTTGCCACTGCAGGATTTTGGCCACCCATGCCTGCAACAGTCTGCCCGAATCCAGAAACAGCCGGGCGGCTTCATTGTACTGCTTAACGGCGGAGGCCTGCAAGCACCCGGCAGCCAGCATGTCCGCATACATCCGCAGAAGCTCCGGACGGCCGGGAAACTCCTTGAGAATTCGGGCGAACGCCTCAAGCGAGTCGATGATAATCGAACCATCGATAATGTAGTCCGCAATTGATTTCTTCATTTTTCCCGACCCGGTTGATTCGGTCCTGTTCGTATTGCGCACGCAGCCATGTCAGTATAATCGGCCTGGATGCCCGGGGACTTTAGAGCCCGGCTCCAGCGGCCGCCGTTTTCAACCTTGACCTGGATGGAATGTGTGGTATGAATCTGCACCTTTTTTCAGCCCATTCCAGGAAAGGTTCATCATGCAGGAATCATTTTCGCGGGCTCGCAAGGCGCTCGACAAGGGCTTTCGCAAGGGCCTGAGCGGATATATCTGGCTGCTTAAAATTCTCATTCCGGTGTCCCTGGCCACCGCCCTGCTCGACTACGGGGGCTGGATCCAGAAAATGGATTTCCTCCTCCGACCGGTCATGGAGGTCCTGCGCCTGCCGCCATCGGCGGCACTTCCGCTCCTCATCGGCATGACCGCAGGGGTTTATGCGTCCTTGGCGGCCATGGCCGTGCTGCCGCTTTCAGGCGACCATATAACTATCATCACCGTGTTCATCCTGATTGCCCACAACCTGCCGCAGGAAGGCATCATCCAGGCGAAATCCGGGATCAACTTCGTCAAGACCACCATTGCACGCCTGGCAGCCGCTGTGTTGACCTGCTTGGCGGTGGCCTGGTGGCTCCAGCCCGCGCCGGCGGATGGGGTGGCAGCCTCCGCCGGCCTGCGGGAATTGCCTTCTGTATGGCCGTTTCTGCAGGACTGGCTTGGGGGCATGCTCCGGTTGTGCGCGAAGATTCTTGTCATCGTCATCGGCGTGATGGCCCTGATCGAGTTGATGAAGGAGTTCAACCTGGTCGATGTTTTCGGCAGAATCTTCGCCCCCGTGCTGAGGATGATGGGGCTTCACCAACAGGCCGGCGTGCTCTGGCTTACCGGTGTCCTCTTCGGATTGGCATATGGCGGGGCGGTCATCGTGGAGGAATCCAGCCATCTGCGGCTAAGCCTCGAGGAGGTCGAAAAACTCCAGCTCTCCATCGGGATCAACCACTCCATGATCGAAGATCCGCTGCTGTTTCTGCCTCTCGGGGTGAACCCGTTCTGGCTCTGGGTGCCGCGGTTGGCGGCGGCCGTGGCGGCGGTCTATCTGATTTCGGCCTGGTTCAAATTCAGAAGGATTTACCGTTAGACGATCAGCTGGGGCACATGCTTGATCTTTGGGCGCTCGATCCTATTTTTGCGTAGGAAGCGAAATTGGTATGATCGACACAAACGGACGCAAAAAGGAGGAAGACATGCCCAAAGAAGGATCCAAAGCGCCCGCCTTCTGCCTGCCGTCGGCGGACAAGGACAAGGTGTGCCTAAAGGATTTCTCCGGGAAATGGGTGGCGCTCTATTTCTACCCCAAGGACAGCACGAGCGGCTGAACGGTGGAGGCTCTGGAGTTTTCAGAGCTCAAGCTCAAGTTTGAAAAACTCGGCGCCGTGATAATAGGGGTGAGCCCGGATTCGCTCGAATCCCATAAGAAGTTCGCTGAGAAAAACAAGATCACGGTCGCGCTGCTGAGCGACACCGAACAGGCCGTCATCAAAGCCTATGACGCCTGGGGCACGAAGAAGATGTATGGCAAGGAGTTCGAGGGGGTCGTGCGCAGCACGGTGCTGATCGACCCCAAGGGGGTGGTGAAGGCTGCCTGGCCCAAAGCCTCCAGCAAAGGCCACGCCGTGGAGGTCCTGGAGGCGTTGCAGAGGCTTGCCGCTTGATTGCCGCGAAGATTTACTGTCGAAAGCCCGCCTTATAACCGAGGAGGGCTCTCGATGAAGGTGAACTTTCTTCTGTGGGATCGGCATCTTGCCGCGACACTATCGTGGCTGAAAGCCACTCCCAAAAGCGCGACACCTCATTACCGATAGGATGGCTCCAAGCGGCTTAGCCTTTCAGGACTTCTTCGATCGAACCGATCAGGTCCCTGAAGTCGATCGCCATCTCCCTCTCGACGTCACGCGGTTCATCTTTGCCGTAAACCAGGCCGAAGCGCTTGCTGATGCTGATCCCTTTTTTATCGCAGTAGGCCGCCAGCGATGGCTTGGTCATGCTGCCGACGATGAAGGCCCCCGCCTGATGGGCCCACTCGAAATGCGGCCCATCCCCTCCGCTGTCGCCCATCACAATGACCCGTTCCGCCGGGATGCCCATCTGGGCGACCACCGCTGCGGTGTTCGTGCCTTTATTCTGGGTTTCGAGCAGGTCGATAATGGTGTGGGGGTCGGTGACGCTCGGCGGGTAGCGGAACAGGGGGTTGGCGGAGAGCACCGGGATCTGCGGCAGAAGCTCTTTTGCAAAGACCCGTTGAAAATAGCCGATCATGCCGGTGGTGTTGAGCATGAAGAGGATGTCGTTCCCAAGGCACCACTCAATCAGTTCGGGAACCCCGCGGTAAACCGCATACGAGCCTTCCAAATACGCGTCCATCATTTCCGGTGTAATCGTCCCCGGCAAAATCTTTTTGATTTTGAGGCAGGCTTCCCCCAGCGAAACCCGGTTCCCGGTGTAGCTGCGGAAGACCTCCTTCAACTCGGACGCGAGCTTCGGAAAAGTGAAGGCGATAAAGTCGAAGGGCCCTGAAGGCGACAGGCACTCGCTCCAGTCCGACGACAGGATGGCCCTGAATGCCCGAGTTTGTCTTTCCATGCAAGAACCTCGCTGGATTGGATTTGGGACTCTGAATAAGCCAGTCTTTTTCTTTCTGTTCGGCCATTCAATATCAAAATGGCCGGAGCCATTTTGATCGCAAGAAACGGGTGGCGCGGCATGATCAGGGCGTATATAGTTGGCCTGAATGGAGCACGGCCCTGGCACCGATCTCATCCGAGGAGGCATTAACCATGAAACCGACCGATTATTCAAGCGCATGTCGCGACTATGAACGCATCGAGAAAGCCATCAAGTACATCGAAACCCACTTCGACCGCCAGCCTGAATTGAAGGAAATCGCCGACCACATCGGCCTGAGCGAGTTTCACTTCCAGCGCCTTTTCAGTCGCTGGGTCGGCATCAGTCCCAAACGTTTCCTGCAGTTCCTCACCAAGGAATACGTCAAGGATCTTCTCTCGCGGCCCACCAATCTGCTGGATGCCACCTATGAAGCTGGGCTATCCAGCCCCAGCCGCCTGCACGATCTTTTTGTGACCTGCGAGGCGGTGACTCCTGGCGAGTTCAAGGCTCGGGGAAAAGGGCTCACCATCGCCTTTGGATTGCACCATAGTCCTTTCGGCGAGTGCTTGATCGCGCAGACCGACCGCGGGATCTGCTGGCTTTCATTTGTGCGCAACGGCAACCGGCAGGCGCCGATCGCCGAGTTCGCAGCTGCCTGGAAAAACGCCCGCATCGTCGAGGACCGCGCTGGGACCAAGCCCCTGGTCGCGCGCATCTATGACCCTGCCGCGTGGAGCAGATCAAGCCCCCTGTCGGTGCTGGTCAAGGGCACCAACTTCCAGATCAAGGTCTGGGAGGCCCTGCTGAAGATCCCGGTCGGCACCGTGGTGACCTACGAAGACATCGCACTTTATATCGGCTTCCCCAAGGCCGTGCGCGCCGTGGGCAACGCCGTCGGCAAGAACCCGGTCTCGTTTGTCATCCCCTGCCACCGGGTCGTTCGAAAGACCGCCGAATTCGGCAACTACGGCGGCGGGCCGGCGCGCAAGAAGGCGATGCTCGGCTGGGAGGCTGCCGTAAAGGCCGCATGAAGAGCTATCTTCGGTGAGGAATATGGAAATTCTCTGGGCCTTCTAAAATTTTATATTGACTTTCGGTTCATTTAGTTATATTCGTAATATGAATATAATTCAACATATTTATTTTATTTAAATTAATAATTTATTTTTTTTAAAAACTGTGCTTTAAAATTTAGGCAGCTTTACAAAATGCAGGAATGGGGATTTTGCTAAGCCGTCAATTGTTTCAACTCAAAACTATCAGATGGAGGTACAGAAAAATGCAGGCTGTGAATTTGAATGCAATCGTTCGACTGGCATGTTTTGCGTTAATCGCGATTTTCGTGGGCTGCTCAACAGCTGGAGATTCCGAGTTCGCAAATCTTGACGGGACATGGCAGAACCCACTGAATCAACAAAAGCTGGTCCTCAAAGTGTCAGGCGATCAGAAGACGATTGCCATCGGCGACAAAACGCTGCCGGTTACGATAAAAAAGGTCCAGCCAGACACCTTCATGATTCAGGTCTCAGATAAGACGCTCGGTGAGAAGGATTGGAGCCTAGCGAGAGTCTGGGACGATAACGGCAAGTCCTTCACCATAAAACTGGAACATGATGGGACGGTAGACAACTTAACTCGCATGTAAAGCGGGTGGCTGGGTTATGATGATTCTTGAATGAAGGCTCCTCGCGATTCGGGCAGCCTTCATACTCCTCCTCCTGTTGGTTGCAAGTTCAAATTCGATTACTCGACTTGGCCGCATGCTACCCGTTGCTGATTAAAAGGTCCCAAACGACTTGTGCCGTGCAACTCCTTGTGCTCCGGTGTTTTACCTTTGCCGTTCCTCTGCCCTAATGGACGTGACGAGCGGTACCATCGGTGGCCCTGCAGCATGAGGCTGCAGCGGTTTTGCAAATGACATCTAAAACGACAGGAAGGAGGGGTAAATGAAAAAGTATGCGCTGACGATGGTGGTATTGGTAGCAGGGCTTTCATTGGCGGTCGGTGCTTTTGCACAAGACAAAGATGCAATCAAGAAACAAGTCGATGATATCGTAATGGCCATAGACGGCGGTAAGAATGCGTCGGATTTCGCGAGCGCCGCTAACAACAAACCATACTACGTGTACATCATGGAAAAAGGCGGCAATCTGCTGGTTCATCCTTCATTGTTGGGAAAGAACCTCAAAGAGGTTGCTGAACCAGCCTATGAAGCGGTGAGCAAAGCCACGCCGGCCGGGGCATGGGTTAAATACGTTTGGCAAGGCAACGAGAAAAACGCCTATGTCAGGAACACCAAGAGCGGTTTGATTGTTGGCAGTGGTTATTAGGCTAAAAGGAGAGTGCCCCGTGATTCGGAAGCGGAACAGCTTCTCGCTATGGCGTTGGCAACGGGCTTAGAAGATTCATAAGCAATGAATCCTCCGTTATTGCGGCTCGCGCTATTGTGAAGGGGTTCGAGGAAGTTTAAGGTTAGGGATGCAGGCGCTCGCTTTTTTGCCTGCATCCTTTTTTTTCACTCACGCCCAAACGGGCAGCCAGCCACGGCACACCGAGAAACACCTCGATGCAATCTTTGCGGGCAAAATAACCGGCTAGCATGCTTACATAGGTCTGAGTCAAATAATGGGCATCCTAATATTATATTGAACTTGGCCCTTCAATAGATTATCTCTGTTAGAAGACATCTCGACGGCTAAAGCCGTACAAGACAGCCGCTAATTTTTCAAGATTTGCGGGAGCGGCTTTCCAGCCGCGATCCATCTGCAGGTGGCGAATAGCGGCTGGAAAGCCGCTCCCACATGTACAAAACTTTATTCCCGCCAAGAGGCGGTATGCCCATGAAGCCCCTTGCCGTCAACATCCCCGTGTCGGCGGATGAACGCGTTTCCGGCGTGCTGGAGGTGCCGCAGGGGTTTGAGGCCGGCCGTACCGCGGCCGTGATCCTCGCCCACGGTGCCGGCAACGACATGAACAATCCGCTTTTGGTTCACTTGTGCGAGGGCCTCAGCCGAACCGGCTACCTCAGCCTACGCTTCAACTTCCCCTACAAGGAAAGAGGCCAGAAGGCGCCGGACCCGCAGGATAAGCTGGTCCGCACGTGGCAGGCTGCTTTCGAGTTCGTAAAAAACCATCCCGAATTCGGCACGCCGCGTATCGTTGCTGCCGGCAAATCCATGGGCGGCCGGATAGCCTCCCAGATGACGGCCGACGGTCTGCTTCCGCTAAACGCGCTGATATTCCTCGGTTATCCCCTGCATCCGCCCGGCAAGAAGGAACAGCTGCGCGATGCCCATCTCTATCGGATCGCCGTCCCCATGCTCTTTTTCGCCGGCACCCGCGACACTCTCTGTGATCTTGGACTTCTGAAACCGTTGGTCGGCCGCCTGAAGGCACCGACCGCGTTTGAGGTGATCGAAGGCGGCGACCATTCCTTTGTGCTGCCGAAATCGTCCAAGATTTCCGAGGAGCAAGTCTACAACGAAATACTGAAACGAACCATCGCCTGGCTCAAGCAATCGGTTTGAGGAGGAAACAGTGGCCATTCAACTCCAAGAAGTCGACGAGGTCGAGATCCTCACCCTGCAGGACAACTTCATCGACATCGCCGCCCATGACGGTACGGCCATCGTTCGGCGGCCGGCTTCGGAGGACGCCTCCGGCAACCGCGTGAGCATCTTGGCCGAACACGGGTTTTCGGCCGTGGTCAGCCTGACGGTCGCGGACCAAAACCGGACAGCGCTTTTCGATTTCGGGTTTTCCGAACACGGCGCCCTTCAAAATGCGCGAAGCCTGGGCGTTGACCTGGCCGGCCTTGAGGCCATGGTCCTCTCCCACGGGCACATGGACCACCACGGCGGGCTTTTGGCCTTCGCGGAAAGCCTCGGCGGCAAGGGCATGGAACTGGTGCTGCATCCGGCGGCCTTCCGCAGCCAACGCTACATCAAACTTTCGGAGGATCGCAGAATACGCCTGCCGTCCCCGGACCTTAAGCGGCTTGAAACGGCCGGTGTGCGGGTCGTAGCGTCGCAGTCTCCTCGCACCTTGCTTGGCGGCGCTTTGTTGTTCCTAGGAGAAATCCCCAGACGAACCGAATTCGAGCAGGGCATGCTGAAGGCGCGCTATGAGGAAGGCGGCGCGGAGAAGTTCGACCCCATCGAAGACGATTCCGCGGTCGTAGCCCACGTCAGAGGGAAGGGCCTTGTCGTTCTCTCCGGCTGCGCCCATTCCGGCATCGTCAACACGGTCGCCTATGCCCGCGAGGTCACCGGGATCGACCCGGTCTTCGTGGTGATGGGCGGTTTTCACCTCACGGGTGCGGATTTCGAGCCCATCATCGGCAAAACCACGGAAGCCCTAAAAGCGATCAACCCGCGCTATATCGTCCCCACCCACTGCACCGGCCGCAAGGCCTCCATGCACATCGAGCGCGAGATGCAGGAGAAATTCCTGCTGAACATGTCGGGGACGAAGATGGTGTTCGCCGCATAGATTGCCTGTGACGAATCAGGTTCACGGTTGGCCGGTTCCCCGTTCACGGTTGGAAAAGCATGAACATCCTGCGAGCGAACCAGACGCACACGCGCCCAATCGTGGGTTTTAGGAAGGGATACCCGCTGCTTCTATACTGCGGCCCGGTGATGACCGGCAGGCCGTGATGGGACGCTTCATCAACGGCCTCAGCGGGCGTGTTTTCAGCTTTCTATGATTCGCCGGGCCTGGCGTTCGTGGTTCTCCATGTGCGCGAAGTAATCCGGGATCAGCAGTCGCAGCGCAACCGGAGGCTTGCCTCTGATGGCGATCGTGGAATCTAGATCCGCCGCAGGGATGCCGGCGATCAGGTATGGACTATTCCCCAACCTGCTCGGTGGCGCGCTCGTCGGCCGGCGCCATGTGGGGGCTCTGCATGATGATGCGCGCGCACGTGTTCCACCTCAGCAGGGCTTCCTGGTTGCCCGGCGAGCAGGTTCGCAGGGCCTGCTCGTACAGTCCCATGGCTTTGCGCAGCCACTCGTAGGCCAGCTTGCCAGAGCCCGGATCGTGGCGGCTGAGATGGACCTTGGCCCGCCGCTCGCAGATGAGGCCTCCGTAGTAAGCCTTGCAGAACTGGTCGCCGAGATACGGCAGAATTTCCTCGGCCTGCTGAAAGGCGGGGTTCAGCCGTTCCTTGAAGGCATCCGTCAACGCCAGCAGCAGGGTGATGAGCGCCTTCTGGTTGCCGGGGTCGACCGCGAGGACATCCCGGCAGATGCTTTCGGTCTCGAAAGGCTCCTTGAGCAGCCGATAGCGCTCCGCCTTTTCCAAAGCGGCGGGGATGGCTTCCTTGGCCAGCGTTTTGAGCGTAAACATGAGCGACCTCCTCTCCTGCGGGCTTGCCGCCGTCGGTTCCGGCAACCGGCACTCCCGCCGCGGCCTGCCGGCGAATCCCGGGGCCGCGGTTGTCATTTATCCGGTGGTTCAGGCCGGCCGGGGCGGGCGAATCCGCCGCGGTCCGAATCCCCTTACTGTTTCTTGAGCGCTCGCTTGATCTGCCCGATGCAGCGGGTCACCGGGATCCCCTTGGGGCATACATCGGTGCACCACCACAGGGTCTTGCAGCCCCAAACGCCATCCGGCGAATCGATGTGCACCAGGCGCTCGGCAGTCACGGAATCGCGGCTGTCGAAAATATAGCGGAAAGCCCGCAGCAGCGCCGCCGGCCCCCAATAGTCGGAGTTGGCCCGGCTGATAGGGCAGGAGGCCGTGCAGCAGGCGCAAAGGATGCATCTCAGGGCCGGGTCAACGACCTTCTGCTGGTCGGGAGCCTGCAGGCGCTCGTTGGCGGGCGCTTCTCCGGTGTTGATCAGAAACGGTCTGACCTGGCGATGCTTCTCAAAGAAGGGGTCCATGTTCACGATCAGGTCCTTCAGCACCGTAAACAGCGGCAGCGGCTCGATCACGAAGTTGTTGGCCGTCCTGAAATCCTTGACCAGCTTCTGGCAGGCGAGGGCCACCCGGCCGTTGATCAGCAGAGCGTCGGAGCCGCAGATCCCGTGGGCGCAGGAGGCGCGAAAGGCCAGGGTGGAGTCCTGCTCGGCGCGGATGCGGTTCAGGCAGTCGAGGATCTTGTCGGTCGGTTCGGCCTCGACGGTGTATTCCTGGTAGTGCGGTTGACTGTCCCGGCTCGGATCGAAGCGGAAGACGGTAAAAGTGCTTTTCATGTCAGTACTTCCTCTCTTGAGGTTGGAACCGCGTGATGGTCACCGGCTTGGTGAAGATCCGGGGGCCGCTGGCGGCGTCGAACCGCAGCAGGGTGTGCACTAGGAAGTTGGCGTCGTCGCGCCGGGGATGGTCCTCGCGGCTGTGGGCCCCGCGGCTTTCCTTGCGGAAGAGGGCGCCGACGGCGATGGCCTCGGCCAGATCCAGCATGTAGCCCAGCTCCAGCACGTCGAAGAGTTCGCGGTTGAAGCACTTGCCCTTGTCGGCCAGGCGGATGCGCCGGTAGCGCTCTTTAAGGCTGCGCAGGCCGGTCAGGGCCGCCTTCAGACCCTGCTCGGTTCGGAACACCGACACCTGATCCATCATGAGCGCGGCCATTTCGGCCTGGATCGGGCCGAAGGAGACATCGCCGGAGCGGTCGAGCAGGCCTTGGATGAAACCGGCGGTCTTGGCCTCGAGACCCGACGGTTTTACGGGCGGCGGGGTGGACTCCAGGAACCGAAGGATCTGTCTGCCGGAGCGCCTTCCGAACACCAGGATGTCGAGCAGGGAATTGCAGCCCAAGCGGTTGGCCCCGTGTACGGACACGCACGCGCACTCGCCGGCGGCAAAAAGACCGGGAAAAACGGCGCCCCGTTCGTCGGCGATCACGTGTCCGTCCGCATCGGCGGCGATCCCGCCCATCATGTAATGGCAGGTCGGCTGCACCGGGATCGGCTCCTTGCGGGCGTCCACGCCGGCATAGGTACGGGCGAACCCTGTAATTTCCATGAGTTTTTTTTCTATGACCTCTGTCCCCAAGTGGGTGAGGTCCAGATGCACGTAATCCTGGCCGTCGATTCCGCGGCCGGCGCGGATTTCCTGAAGGATGCAGCGCGAGACCATATCGCGGGGCGCCAGGTCCTTGATGGTGGGGGCGTAGCGTTCCATGAAACGCTCCCCGTCCTTGTTGCGCAGGATGCCGCCTTCCCCGCGGGCGGCCTCGCTGATGAGAATCCCCAGCTTGTAGATGCCGGTGGGATGGAATTGGACGAATTCCATGTCCTCCAGAGGGGCGCCGGCCCGATAGGCGAGCGCCATGCCGTCGCCGGTGGAGGCCATGGCGTTGGATGTCGTCTTGTAGATCTTGCCGGCCCCGCCCGTGGCCAGCAGAACCGCCTTGCTGTGAAAGACGTGGATTTCCCCGGTGGCAAGCTCGCAGGCGATCACCCCGCAGCAGCGCCCCTCGGTTACGATCAGGTCGATCAGGTTGAACTCATGAAAAAAACGGATGCCCGCCTGCAGGGATTTCTCCCAGAGAGTGTCGAGGATGACCCTGCCCGTGCGGTCGGCCGCATAACAGGCGCGCTTGATGGCCGCCTGCCCGAAATTGCGCGTGTGGCCGCCGAAGGCCCGCTGCGCGATCTTTCCCTCCGGCGTGCGGTTGAAGGGCACTCCCATGTGTTCGAGCTCGATCAGGGTGCGGGGAGCGTCCTTGGCCATGATCTCGATGGCGTCCTGGTCCCCGAGGTAGTCGCTGCCCTTGACGGTGTCGAACATGTGCCACTCCCAGCGGTCTTCCTCCTCGTTGCCGAGCGCGGCGCCGATGCCGCCCTGCGCGGCACCCGAGTGCGAACGGGTGGCGAACACTTTGGTCAGCACGGCGACCCGGGTCGCCTGGCCAAGCTCGATGGCGGCCCGCAGGCCGGCAAGGCCGGCACCGACAATGACGACGTCATATTCGTGTTCCATGATCCGAGTCCTGTCGCTGGGCTGCGCGTGCGGCAGCCGGTGTTGGTCAGAAAGCTGGAAGCTCCGGGCGGGTGAACCGTTCACCAGGCTTCTTCGTACCGAAAGCCTTGCGCCTTGTAAAGAGGGTGTTTCAGGAAGCCGGCCATTCCTTTTCAAGGATCTCCAGGGCCTGCTTGACCAACACCCTGTCGGCCTGGGTGCCCATGTGGCCTAAACGGAAGACCTTGCCGGCGATCGGTCCGTAGCTGCCGCCGACCGCCAGGCCGTGGCTGCGCAGCCGCCGGTCGAACTCGCTCCAGAGAATCCCTTCGGGCAGTTGGACGGCGGTGACGGTGGGCGAGGGCACCGCGCCGGGTGCCGGGTAGAGGGAGTAGCCGATCTCGACCAGCCGCTGGCGGCAATAGGCCGCCGCCTCCGCATGGCGCCTGAAGCAGGCTTCTATCCCCTCCTGCAAGATGGCCTCGGTCCCCGCGTTGAGGCCGGCCGTGGCCTGCCAGCCCGGCGTGTAGGGGAAATAATGTTTCTCGACCGCCCTCTTGAAGGGCTTGACGGCATCGTAGCCGACGTAGTTCACCTGATCGATGACCTCCCAGGCTTTTTCACTCACGGACAGAAAGCAGGTGTCCGGCAGAGCCGATAGGCATTTCTGCGCCCCGCCCAAACAGAGGTCGATGTTCCATTCATCCGGCAGCACCGGCGCCCCCCCGATGCTCGACACCGCATCCACATAGAGCAGGGGCACGCCCCCAGCTCCTGTTTCAACTTGCCGAGCCCGTGGATGGGGTTGAGGGTGCCGGACGGCGTCTCGCAGTGCACGACCGTGATCATCTTGGGCTTGAATTCGGCGATGGCCTTTCGGATCTCGGAGAGATCCGAAAGGGTCTCGTCATAGGAAAGGCCGATCGTGCGAACCTCGGCGCCGACGGCGGCGGCCATGTCGCCGATGCCGTAGCCGTAGACCCCGGTGCCGATCGCCAGCACCCGGTCCCCGGGCAGAAGGCAGCTTTTCAGGGCGCCCCAGAGCGCCATCATGCCTTCCCCCAGGAAAATCACCACGCGGCTGCGGGTCTGGAGGATAGCCTTGAGGTTTGTCTCGGTTTGGGTGTAAAGCTCGACGTACTCTTTTTCGAGGTCGGCGGAGCCGTAGTCGACGCGGTAGGCCTCCAATACGGACGGGTGGGCCTTCACCGGACCTGGGACCATGGGGATGGGATAGGTTTTCAAGATGAGCCCCCTTGGGTTGCGGGTCATGCCGACAAACAGAATAGCAGTCAGCAAGCAAAGGTTGCGACTCAGGTAGATAGGCTGAAGACTGAAGGCATTTAAGGTCGTGGAGACCGAGAGAGTCTTGAATGGCATGATCCGTGCTTTGCGAGATGCCTTATAGACTTCAGCCTTCAGCCTAAACACCTGAGCAGTTCCAAATTGGCTTAACACGTAAAACATAAAACCTGAACCTTTTTCTTCAATCCATTGAACTTCAACGCCTCAGCCGCCGAACCGGGACCGATCACGCCGCAGCGCCGGATCCTCATCATCGCCGCTGCCTTGCTGGCCCTGTTCCTGGGGGCGCTGGACGCCCTGGTGATGGCGGCCGCCATGCCGACGGTGGTCGCAGATCTGGGCGGCCTACACCTCTACAGCTGGGTCTATTCCATCTATCTTTTGTCCCGGGCGGTGTCGCTGCCGATTTTCGGCAAGCTCGCCGACATCTTAAGTGCCAAGACTCTCTATCTCGTCGCAATTGCACTGTTCGTCCTCGGCTCCCTGGCGGCCGGCTTTGCGGAGAGCATGGAGGTTCTCATCGCCTGCCGCGCGCTCCAGGGCATCGGGGCCGGCGGCAGCTTCGCGCTGGTTTACGTCGTCCTGACGGATATCTCCTCGCCGGAGACCCGTGCCAAAACCCTTTCGCTGGGGAGCTTCATCTGGGGCCTGGCGAGCGTGCTGGGGCCCAGCATGGGCGCGTTCATCGTGGCTCAGTTTTCCTGGCGCTGGATTTTTTTCATCAACGTGCCCCTGGGGGCGCTGTCCTTAGCGGGGGTGGCCTTCTGCCTGGTCGAAACCCGCGCGAAGAAAAAGGGGGCGACCATCGACTATGCCGGCGCCCTGAGCCTTTCGATCGCCATCCTCGGCTTGCTTACGATGTTTCTGGTGGGTGGGCAGATCCATGACTGGGCGTCGATGCATGTGGCGGCGCTGGGGCTGATCACCGTCATCGCGGGGTACTGGTTCTGCCGAATCGAGAAGCAGGCGTCCGACCCGATCCTGCCTTTGGACTTTTTCATGGTCCGCGGCTTCAGCACCGGAAACGGCGCGGTATTCCTCAGCAGCTTCACAATCTTCGCCCTCTTCGCTTACGCGCCGCTTTTCGTCCAGTCTGCCCTGGGCAAAAGCGCCATGGAGGTGGGCACCACGGTACTGGCACTCAGCCTCGGTTGGTCGATCGGCTCGCTCCTGCTGGGCCAGATCGTGGACCGCATCGGCACCCGGAACGCCTCGATCGCCGGCGCGGTCTTCCTCACGGCCGGCTGCGGCCTGACCCTGTCCTTCTCGACGACGACGTCCCTCTCCGCTTGCTTTTGGGTGTTCTTGTTCGTGGGGACCGGGATGGGGTTCGTGGCGCTGGGGACGATCCTGGTCGTGCAGAACAGTCTGTCCGACTTGGACCTGGGCGTGGCGACGGCCTCCAACCAGTTCTCCCGAACGCTCGGCGGAACCATCGGGGTGGGAGTCGGGGGCGGCTTTTTCAGCCTGCGCTTCGACGACGAACTCGACGCCATTCTGAAGAGCGTATCATCGTCGGATTGGCCGCCGGCGGTGGCCTCCCACGCGCAGCAGAACCCGGAAAACCTGTTCCAGCCCGAGGTGCAGGCACTGCTTTCCAGCGACATGCTCCAGAAGCTGCACGACGCCGTGGCCCGCAGCGTGCTGTCGGTCTTCTGGATGGTCCTCGTCGCCTCGATCCTGTGCCTTCTTCTCTGCCTTCTCCTGCCGAGAGATCCGGTTCATCGAAGCGGACAGACGGCTGAATAGCATAAACTCCTGTTGACGAAACGACATCAAGTTCAGTATTGAATTGATTATCCGTGGCGGCAGACGGTCGCGAAATCGCGCCGCCGGCCTGAGGACCCCTTGAATGGCGCGCTTGTGTTTCTTTGACGAACGGCACTCGCAAAGGAGACGGGATGGATTCAAAGGCGTTGCTCGACATCTTGGAGCAGAAAAACCGACAGGCCCTGGAAGGCGGCGGCGCCGCACGGGTCAAGAAGCAGCACGAAGGCGGCAAGCTCACGGCCCGGGAACGGATCGATCTGCTGCTCGATCCGGGGACCTTCGCCGAGACGGACCGCTTCAAAACCCACCGCTGCTCCGATTTCGGGATGGACCAGCAGAAGATCCCCGGCGACGGTGTCGTCACCGGCCACGGGCTGATCCACGGCCGGCCGGCCTTCGTGTTCGCTCAGGATTTTACGACCTTCGGCGGCTCCCTGTCGCTCTCGCATGCCGAGAAAATCTGCAAGGTCATGAAGACCGCCCTAAAGGTCGGGGCGCCCGTCATCGGCCTGTGTGACTCGGGGGGCGCCCGCATCCAGGAGGGAGTCATGAGCCTGGCCGGCTACGCTGACATCTTTCTGCTGAATGTCGTGGCCTCCGGCGTTGTCCCCCAGATCACGGCCATCATGGGACCGTCAGCCGGCGGCGCGGTGTATTCCCCCGCTCTGACCGATTGGATCTTCATGGTGGAGAAGACCAGCCACATGTTCATCACCGGCCCCGAGGTCATCAAGGCCGTCACCCGCGAGACCGTAACCAAGGAGGAGCTGGGCGGAGCCATGGCCCACAACACCCGCAGCGGAGTGGCCCACTTCGCCGCGCCCAGCGACCAGGCCTGCCTGGCCAAGATCCGCGAGCTGATGAGCTTCCTGCCCCAGAACAACTTGGAGGACCCGCCGCGCGTAGAGCCTTCCGACGACCCGCAGCGGCGGAACGAGCGGCTGCGCGAGGTGGTCCCGGCCGACCCCGGCAAACCCTACGACATCCGCGAGATCATCGTCTCCAACCTGGACGACCACCGCTTTTTCGAGGTGCACGAGCACTATGCCAAGAACATCGTCGTGGGCTTCGGACGCCTGGACGGGATTTCGGTGGGCGTGGTGGCCAACCAGCCCGGGGTGATGGCCGGCTGCCTGGACATCGACGCCTCTATCAAGGGCGCGCGCTTCGTGCGCTTCTGCGACTGCTTCAACATCCCGCTGGTCGTCTACGAAGACGTTCCCGGCTTCCTGCCCGGCATCCACCAGGAGCACGGCGGCATCATCAAGCACGGAGCCAAACTGATCTTCGCCTTCTGCGAGGCGACCGTGCCGCGCATCACCCTCATCACGCGCAAGGCCTATGGCGGAGCCTACATCGTCATGAACTCCAAGCACATCCGCGGCGACGTCAACCTTGCCTACCCCACGGCCGAGATCGCCGTCATGGGAGCCGAAGGCGCGGTCAACATCATCCGCCGCAGCGAGATCGATGCCGCCGCCGATCCCGCGGCCGAGCGCCGCCGCCTGATCGCCGACTACCAGGAGAAGTTCTCCAACCCCTATCGCGCGGCGGAGCTGGGATACATCGACGAGGTGATCGACCCGGCCGACACACGGCCCAAGCTCATCCAGGCGCTACGCATGCTGAAGACCAAGCGGGACACCAATCCGCCCAAGAAGCACGCCAACATCCCCCTATAAACAAAGGAGCCGGCCAGATGACCTGGGAATATATCGGCGATCTGATCCTGAGCATCCTCTATACCCAGACCGGGGTTCCGAACCTTGAGGCTAAACAGTTGATCATGCTGGCCATCTCAGGTCTCTTCATCTATCTGGCCGTGGGCAAGAAATTCGAGCCGCTCCTGCTGCTGCCGATCGGATTCGGGATTTTTCTCGTCAATTTCCCGCTGGTGCCTCTCATGGGCTACACCGAGCACGGGACTCCGGAGCTCATCCGCGCCTTCTATAAGTACGGCGTGGAGTGGGAGATAATTCCCTGCGTCATTTTCCTGGGGCTCGGCGCGATGACCGACTTCGGGCCGCTGATCGCCAACCCCAAGACCCTGATCATCGGCGCCGGCGCCCAGCTCGGGGTGTTCGTCACTTACATCGGGGTCTTGTTTTTCGGCTTCACCCTGAAGGAGGCCGCGTCGGTCGGGATCATCGGCGGGGCGGACGGCCCGACCACCATCTACCTCACCACCAAGCTCG
The DNA here is from genome assembly GCA_963700055.1 of uncultured delta proteobacterium. Classification (GTDB taxonomy): domain Bacteria; phylum Desulfobacterota; class Desulfobacteria; order Desulfobacterales; family SpSt-501; genus SpSt-501. The sequence continues at coordinate 363,915 of CAVOWH010000008.1, forward strand.
CCCCGCACCTGCTGGGAGCCAATGCCCTCGCCGCCTATTCCTACATGGCGATGGTGCCCCTCATCCAGCCGCCCATTATGAAACTTCTCACCAACCGTTCCCAGCGTAAGATCCGAATGCGTCAGCTGCGGGAGGTCTCCACCCGGGAGAAGCTGTTCTTCCCTCTGATCGCATCCGTTCTCATCATCCTGCTGGTGCCGGCAGTGGCGCCGCTCATGGGCATGTTCATGTTCGGCAACTTCATGCGCGAATCCCTCGTGGTGAAGCGTCTCTCTGAAACGGCCCAGAACGCCCTCATGAACATCGTGACCATTTTTCTGGGGCTCTCCGTGGGGGCCACCATGCAGGCGGAGGTGTTCCTCAACTGGAAACCGCTGCTGATCTTCGGATTCGGGCTGATCGATTTCGTGATCTGCACCGCCGGCGGCATCCTGACCGTGCACGTCATGAACCTGTTCCTGAAGGACAAGATCAACCCCCTTATCGGCTCGGCCGGTGTCTCCGCGGTGCCCATGTCGGCGAGGGTGTCACACAACATGGGTATCCAGGAGGATCCGAACAACTGGCTGCTCATGCACGCCATGGGCCCGAATCTGGCCGGCGTCATCGGCTCTGCGGCGGCCGCCGGCATGTTCATCGCCATGTTTCAATAGGAGGCGTTCATGAAAACAAAATCCTCCCGCGCGAAACACACCGTCCATATAATACGCCTGATAATCGGTCTCTTATGCGGGCTGGCGATCTCGAATACCGGATGGGCGGCCTTCGGCGATGACCCCGAAAAACCCAAACCCGAATTCACCCGCCAGGAAGAACGGATGGCGGCCAAGCTCATTCCCCGCGGGAAGAGCACCAGCGTCCTGATCCAGTTCCAGGCGGCCGGCGGCAGACTCCTCGGCATAGAAGGCGTGGACTTCGACCCGGCCGGCCAAGGAGGCATGGACGCCAAGGATTTCCGTTCAGATCTATTTGCCGTGACCGCCGGCGGGATCTCTCCGGGCGGCGAGGTCAAGCTGTCCCTGTCTTCCAACTACTTCACCCAGGCCACCGAGCTATGGGTCCTCAATCGCGCGTCGAAGACCCCCTGGCTGCCAGCCCAGGCAGAGAACATCGAACGCCCGAACCGGGTGCAGGAGCTTGTCATTACGGTTAAAGACGGCGGCCCCCTGGACAGCGACGAGGCGACCAACGGCGAGATTCTCCTGGTCGTCGCACCCAGGGATTCCTTCTGGGGCTATGCCCTCGGCACGCTATTGATAAGGTTCTTTGGGGTTTTCCTTGTGCTTGGCGTGCTCCAGGCGGGAATGCTTCTGGCGGGCCAGGTTTTCCAGGCGTTGGACCGGCGCCAAGAGGCGCCGAAAATTACAGCAGCCACGACAGCGGCAGCGGAAGAGCCGGAGGAATTATCGGATACCATCGAAGCGGAGGCAGCCACGGCCATCGGAATGGCGCTGCACCTGCACCTTGCGGCCCTGCAGGCTTCGGCCGCCCTGAACCTGGAGCAATCCGACGCCTCTTCCTGGGCACGACAGGGACGCACCCAGATCATGCGCGACCGCCTGCTGACGCACGACCGTGCCGGGCGCAAGTAGATCAGATCCATAAAAACCACCTGATAGGATGCGGCTATGGGATACAAGATATCTGTCGGCGGCAAAAAATTCGAAGTGGAAATCGGCCCGATCGTCGACGGGCAGACCCGGGTCTCGGTGAACAACCAAGTCTATGACGTGGTGGTGGACAACTTCACGGAAGTGGCCGCCGGGATTCATCCGGCGGCGGCTGCAGAGGCGCCGGCCGTCCCGGTGAAGCCCGCCCGCTCCGCGGTGTCGCTGCTTAAACCGGCCCATGCGTCATTTGTAGCCGGCGACGACGCGTTGACCGCCCCCATTCCCGGACTCATTCTGGAGGTGCGCGTAAAGGTGGGGGACCGGGTTTCCGCAGGCCAGATCGTCGCCGTCATGGAAGCCATGAAAATGGAGAACAACCTGATCGCCCAGAAGGACGGCGTCGTCCAGGAAATCCGCGTCCAGAAAGGCACCGAGGTCTCCACCGGGGACGTCATTATGGTTATCGGCTGAACCCCCGCTGCAGGGTCAGCGGCCTTCCAGCTTGTCGGTCACCGCCAGAATCAAACTCGCCGTGAGCTTGTTGCGGCCCACCGTTCCCACGAAGCGCTTCTGCTCGTTGACGCCGCCCTTGCCGGCCATCTCCACCATGCTTGCCGCATCCTGTACGGACGCCGTCGCTGAAGTGGCCACCTGATTTTCGATCTTGGTATTCGCCACCTCCGACCATAGTGCCGAGAGCTCGGCCCTCACCCCGAACATGTCCAGTCCGTATTCAAGGGCTTTTCACTTCAGCAGCCAGAGCGGGAGGTGTTCTGATTCCGGCGTGCCCAACTGCCTGCGAAACCAATTCCGTATTCTCGACTCGCGTGCAACCGCTAAAAAAAGCCTTATTTTCGACCAACGCATCGGAAAGGAGAGGGTTATGAAATCGTTCAGCATTATGGCCTCGGAGGTAAACAACGTCCTGCAGGCTGCGCGGAAGGCCCATTTGGACGGCAATGAACGCCAAGTGATGGTGGACGGGCGTCCCCTGCGTGTGCCCTATCCGTTTCCATCCCCCGGCGATTGGCGCGACTGCCCCATCTATTTTGTGCTCATCGACCGCTTCAACAACCCCGACAAACCGCCGAAAAGCCGCTGGGACGGGATATACGACTATCACCAGGGCGGCACGCTCAAGGGCGTTCAGTCCAAACTGGGCTACATCGCCGATTTAGGCATGAAAGCGATTTGGCTCTCACCGGTATTGAAGAACGCCCGGCCCGATGCCTGGGCCTGGAACTACCATGGCTACGGCACCCAGGATTTTCTGGCCGTGGATGAACGCTTGGGTACGGAGAAAGATCTTGAGGATCTGGTCGCGGAAGCCCATGCGCGAGGCTTGTTTGTAATTCTCGATATTGTATTGAACCACACGGCCCGCGTTTTCGACTATGTTCGGGACGGTGCGGTCTTGGCCGCATTCAAGGACAGCGGCTTGATCGAGGCTTCCCTGGGCAGCGAGCCGGCGGTCCAATGGATGAACGGCCTGGGATTTCCACGGCCCGACTGGCTCAATCATCTGCCCGATCCAGCCGAGCTTTCGGCCGATGACGCAGTATACCCGGTAGAACTTCAGAATCACGTCTTTTTCCGCCGGCGCGGTGAAAAGGTGACGGATGAACCGGGCCAGGCGGGTTTCGTAAAAGGCGATTTCGGCGCCATGCGCCAGCTGGTGGTCGAATACGATGCCGCCGGTGCCGCTCAGCAGGCCCTCCGCGAGCGGCTCGGGCCGCGGCCGGTGCTCAACATCCTGATCCGCGCTTACGCCTACCTGATGGCGCGCTTCGACCTTGACGGCTACCGCCTGGACACCGTCAAGTATGTGCATCCCCAGATGATCCAAGTTTTCGGAAACGCCATGCGGGAGTTCGCCTTGAGCATCGGCAAGCGGAACTTCTTCAGCTTCGGCGAGATCTACGACGACGAGAAGACCATTGCCGCATTCGTGGGCCGCAACGGCACCGAAACCGAAGGGTTCGGCATCGATGCGGCGCTCGATTTTCCCCTGCACTTCACACTGCCCAAAATCGTCAAGGCCATAAACGATCTCGGAGTGGAAGAATTGCGCCGTATTTTCGAGGACCGCAAAGCGGTGGAACAGGAACTGATCAGCTCGCACGGGGAGGCCGGCCGTTTCTTCGTCTCCTTTCTTGACAGCCACGATAAAAAGGAACGCTTCGGCCACCCCGAGACCCCGCCACAGCAGATTTTGATGGGCATCGCGCTGATGTTTGCGCTGCAGGGCATTCCCAGCTTGTATTACGGCACCGAGCAGGGCCTCGACGGCGCCAAGGACGATCAGGGCCGACCGCAGCTCAACTGTTTTGAATCGGTGCGGGAAGCGCTCTGGGGCAAACCCAATGCGTTCGATTCGGAGGCGTATCTCTACCAGGAGATCAGCAAAATCGCCGCCATGCGCGCCGGCTGCGCGCCGCTGCGTTACGGACGTCTCTACTTCCGACAGGTGTCGGCAAACGGTACGGATTTCGGCTACCCCAAAGGAACCGGCGGTGTCATCGCCTTTTCGCGCATCCTGTTCGAGCAGGAAGTGGTGGCCGTGGCAAACACCCATCCGCTAGAGGCGTTCAGCGGCTTTGTCCTGGTGGATTCGGATATCCATCGCGCTGCCACGGACCACCACATTCTGTATAGCAACCTTGGCAGCAAAGGGGTTGCGCACGTGCACAGCGACCAGGTGCATTTCTGGGATGAGCATCGGATTATAGGCACCGGCCGATGCGCCATGCTGCCTGTTGCATTGGCGCCGATGGAAGTCCAGATTTTGTGTTGACTTCGCGCTGGAGTTACTTCATATTTTGCGATATGCTTCGGTCATAAATTCTTCTTTTGAATTACCTCCAAATCATCTACTATTGCAAAGACGACTGAACTCGGACCGCACGGCGGCACCGGGAAACCTGTACCCCGAAGGAGGAGATCAATGAAGAAAAAGCTGTTGGTCGCAATGCTGGCTTTGGCTTTGGTGGCGTTTTTGTGCGCGTTTAACGCATCAACGGCCTTGGCGGCGAAAAAGTTCGTCTCCATCGCCTCGGGATGGGTGGTGGGCGTTTACTATCCCCTGGCGGGTGCGATCTCCAACATCGCCCATAAGAACCTGCCCGACATCAAGATCACGGTGGAGTCCTCGGGAGCATCAGTGGCCAACGCCAAGCTGATCGCCTCAGGCGACGCCGACATGGCTATCCTGCAGAACGACATCGCCTTCTATGCGCTGCAGGGCGTCAAGCCCATGTTCGACAAGCCCGTGGCGAACATCCGCGGCATCACTTCACTTTACCAGGAGCACTGCCAGATCCAGGCGCGCAAAGACGCCAAGATCGCCTCAGTGACCGATCTCAAGGGCAAGCGCGTCTGCGTCGGCCCCCTGGGCAGCGGCACCGAGCAGAACGCTATGCAGATCCTGGAAGCCTACGGCATGAAGTTCGACGATTTCGCCAAGGTCGAACGCCTCACGGCGACCGAGTCCTCGGACTACCTGAAAGATGGCCGCATCGACGCGGCCTTTTACTCCGTCGGGGTGGGCGCGGCCGGCCTGGTCGACACCGCCATGACCGTGGATTGCGTGATCGTTCCCGTCGACGGCGGCCCGCGCGACGCGCTGATGAAAAAATACCCCTTCTTCACCAAAGCGGTTGTTGCCAAGGGGGCTTACAAGGGCATCGAGGCGGATGTACCTACGGTGGCGGTGATGGCGATCCTGGTTGCCAGGGCGGAAATGGAAGAAGGCATGGCATACCAGATCACCAAGGCTATTTTTGACAACATCGCCGATATCGAGCGCGCCCACGCCAAAGGCAAGGAAATGAAACTCGAAACGGCGCTGAACGGCATGTCGATCCCGCTGCACCCGGGTGCCGAGAAGTTCTTCAAGGAAAAAGGCATCAAGAAGTAGCCATTGACCATCCCTTCACGGAGTTGATGCTGCCCCGCCGGCCGTGAACCGGCGGGGCAGCTGTGTTATGCCGACGCGAAAAGCCATTATCGGCTGGGCCCTGGCGGGGGCGGCCATAGCCGGCCTGCTGCTCTTCCCCGTGCAGACGCTGGAAGTGCGCAGCCGGCAGACGGACAGAGTCATTGCCCGAGAGAAAACAGCGCCGGGGGATGTTTTCACGTTTGCCTACATCCACTCCATCGAAAACATCCCTGTCGAGGGGGTCTTCGCCGTGGAAGCCGATGGTGCGCTTCGAGTGGTGGAGACCCGGTTTCCGTCCTACGGAGCAGGACTGCCGTTTCAGATGACGGGCAAAAGTGCTGACGGAAAATGGATGGTTGCGCCGGGTGGGCAGAGATTGACTGAGTTTGGCTTTTTCATTTCGCCGATCAACCGGGCATCTTTGCGCATGGGAGCCAAAACACTTGATCTGACCAACCTGATCGATTCGGGAGACGTTGTTACGGTCGCCGTTCGGCGATACCCCTATCTCCTGATGCGCTTGGGATACAACTGAAGGACGGGATGGAGCATGGAAGAGCTGGTCGTTCGCGACGAAACACTGGTGAAAAAAGCTGAAGAGCTGCTGGAGAAACAAGAATTTGGGGAGCGGCGGCTTTCCGGGATTCCATTCAAGATCACCTTCATGATCGCCATAGCCTTTTCCTGTTTCCAAATTTACACCGCCTTTTTCGGCGTGTTGACCGCTACCCTCCAGCGTTCTGTGCACCTGACATTCGCCATCACCCTGTGCTTTCTTTTTTACCCATTGTCGAAGAAGTCAAAACGCAAGACCATCCCGTTTTTTGACTTCCTCCTGGCGGCCGTGGCAGGAGGGGTCGTCATCTATGTTACGGTATATTATGAACAGTTGGTTCAACGGATCGGCGACCCGACGTCCGTTGACCTCGTGATGGGAATCCTGACCATCGCCCTGATCCTGGAAGCCTCGCGGCGGGCCGTGGGGTTGCCGCTGGTGATCATCACCGGCATTTTCATCCTGTACGGCCTTTTCGGCCCCTACATGCCGGGGATCCTCGCCCATCGCGGCTACTCGTTCCGCCGCATCGTCGACCACCTCTACCTAACCGGAGAGGGCATCTTCGGGATTCCGCTGTGGGTGTCCTCCACCTTCGTGTTTGCCTTCGTGCTCTTCGGGGCTATTTTTGAAAGGACCGGCGCCGGGGAATATCTGATGAAGTTGGCCATGTCCCTCGTGGGGCACACCAAAGGCGGGCCGGCCAAGGTCTCAGTGGTGGCCAGCGCCTTCATGGGCACCATCTCCGGAAGTGGTGTCGCCAACACGGCTACCATCGGTACTCTGACCATCCCCCTCATGAAGAAGGTGGGCTTCAAGCCCGAGCTTGCCGGAGGCATCGATACGGCCGCCGGCGGCAACGGCCAGCTCATGCCGCCGGTCATGGGGGCGGCCGCCTTTGTCATGGCCGAGTTTTTGGGCATTCCCTATCTGGATGTGTGTGTTGCCGCGGCATTGCCGGCGGTGATCGACCAACTGGCCCTCTTGGGTGCGGTGCATCTGCTCTCGACCAAGTATGGGTTCAAGGGGGTGCCGCGGGCGCAGCTGCCCAAGTTCATCCCTACGCTGGCGAGCGGGCTGCACTTTCTCGTGCCCATTTTCGTCCTCCTTTATGCGCTGGTGATTCAGCGGCTGACTCCACTCACGTCGGCGGCCATGGCGATCGGGGTCGCCGCAACCATCTTCATCCTCCGGGGAGCGATGATCAGCATGGACTGGATCCGGCTGGAAAAGCAGATTGAGGGGCCTGCCCCGGCGCAGTCCTGGGAGCCGATCAAGAACAGCCTGAACAAGATGATTGATGCCATGTTCAACGCGGCCAAGTCCATGTCGGCCATCGGTGTGACCTGCGCCTGCGCCGGCATGGTGGTGGGAATGGTCAGCCTGACGGGTGCCGGGCTCAACATGACCAACATCCTCGTGGATCTGTCGTTCGGCAACGTCTACCTGGCCATGCTTCTCACGATGGTGGCCTGCCTGATCCTGGGTATGGGGGTCCCCACGACTCCCAACTACGTCATCATGGCGACCATCATGGCACCGGCCCTCATCGCCATGAAACCCGACACTCCCTTGATCGCCGCGCATCTCTTTGTGTTTTATTTCGGCATCCTGGCGGACGGGACCCCGCCGGTGTGCCTGGCGGCATATGCCGCGGCCGGTATCGCCGGAGCCGACCCCTTCAAGACCGGCCTCGAGTCCTTCAAGCTCGACATGCGGACCTTCCTGCTGCCCTACATGTTCATCACGGCACCGCAGATGCTCCTGCTCGGGCTTGCTCCCGGCATCCTCGGCGTTTTCGAGGCGGTCTGGATTTTCATCACCGCTTCCCTCGGCATGTACGCCCTGGCCGCCGGCATGCAGGGATTTCTCATCGACGACGACAAGTGGTACGAGCGAATCTTGCTGCTTGCCGTCGCCTTTTGTCTGGTAAAGCCCGGCCTCTACACCGACATCATCGGCCTGGTCGGCTTCGGCTTCATCTACTTCCTACAGAAGCGGCGGGTCGGCGCGCGCGTCGACGTCGGCGCTTGATTTCTGCTTTTGACGAAATCGATCGACCTTGCAACCATTTTCAGATGGGAGTGGTTTTCCCGCCGCGAAGATCAGGGCGGAGATCCTCTCCAACGCCGCATTAAAATCGGGGCGGCGGCGCGCGCCGAAACTCGCCGATGATGGTTGACCTGAGGAATGCGAGACATGATTCATGGATGCGCCAGCGTCGACGGCACTCGAGAATGGTTTGACCACCGCGGATCTTTCGCGTGCGGGCCGCTCGGCCGCACGCGGCTGAAGGTCAGCCGCGCCGGTTTCGGCTGCTACCGCGTCTCGACCGGCGTCAGCGAACATGTCCGGGCGCTGCAGCATGCCCTGGCCTCCGGCATCAATCTCATCGACACCAGCGCCAACTATGCCGACGGCGGCTCCGAGGAACTGGTCGGCCAGGTTCTCGGCCGTATGATTGAATCCGGAGAGCTTCGGCGCGACGCCGTGGCAGTGGTTTCGAAGGCGGGCTACCTCCAAGGTCAAAACTATGCGTTGAGCCAGGAACGCAAGCGCCGGGGACAGCCGTTTTCGGATCTGGTGCCCTATGCGGAGGGGCTGGAGCACTGCATGCATCCGGAGTTCCTGCAGGATCAGCTGACCCGCAGCCTTGAGCGTCTGCAGTTGGAGACACTGGATGTGTACCTGCTCCACAATCCGGAATATTTTTTGGGCTGGGCGCATAAAAGCGCGGTGCCGGCCGAGGAGGCGCAGGCCGAATACTACCGCCGCATCGAAAACGCCTTCCGCCATCTCGAAGCCGAGGCGGCCGAGGGCCGCATCCGCTGGTACGGGATCAGCTCCAATACCTTTCCGGCCACGGCTTCAGATCCGCAGTTCACCTGTCTTGAACGGGTATGGGAAATTGCGGAATCGATTTCGAAGGAACATCGCTTCGGCGCCGTGCAGCTGCCCATGAACCTTTTTGAAGCCGGGGCTATGCTGAGCGCCAACCAACCTTCGGGAGCGACCGTGTTGGAATTTGCGCAGCGGAATAACCTTGGTGTTCTGATCAACCGCCCCCTCAACGCCTTTGCGCAAAACCGGCTCGTACGTCTCGCCGAGACCCCGGAGGCGGTCGACGTCGCACCGGTGGAGGTTGAGCGTCGGATCGAGGTCCTGTCCGAGGCCGAGCAAACGTTCGTGAACCGGATCCTGCCGGAGCTTGGCCTCGACCCCGACTTCGCATCCCGCATTCAGACCCAGTTGATGGCTGCTGGCGCGCTGCGTCAGGCCTGGCGATCGCTATCGGGCTATGATCACTGGCGGCAGGTGCGGGATGACCACCTGCTGCCGCGCATCCGCGGCGTCCTGCAGTTTCTCGACCAGCAGGCCGCAGGCGCGCCTGGCTTCGCAGCCTGGAAGGACGGCTACGCCGGCGCACTCGATCGCCTAGTGCAGGCGCTGGGCGGGTTTCATGCCCAAGCGGCCGCCCGGAAAACAGCACAGATCAAATTGGCACTCGCTGCCGCCGATCCGGACTGGTCCGGCGAGGTCCCCCTGAGCCGATTAGCCCTCCGGGCCCTGCGCACGACCGAGGGCATTTCATGCGTGCTGGTGGGGATGCGGCGGCCGGAATACGTCGACGATGTGCTGGCCGAGCTGAAGACACCCAAAGAGCCAAAGGACCGGAGGGCTTCCTGGCAAAAATTGGCTCAGCTCATTTGAAACCGCTCTCTTATTTCGACCCTCACGGGTTCCGCCTGACGGCCGAACCGATAGAGCAGGCCGGCAACCAAAGCGGTGAAGGGCGCCACCGTGACGAGGCCGAAGCTGCCCACGAGTATGTTGAGAATCTCTGCCGCCAAGAAGTGCGCATTGAGGATGTTGGCCGCCGGCAGACCCTTGGCCATGAAGAGCAGAAACATGGTTATATGGCTCGCCGAGTAGGCCAGCAGCAGGGTGGTGGTCATGGTGCCGATAACCGCCCGCGCGATTCTCATGCCTGAGCGGACGTGATCAACCAGCTCGATATCGGGCTGCTTGGCCTTGATTTCGTCCATGCTGGCCGCAATGTCCATGGCAAGATCCATGATGGCTCCCGAACACGCGATGAAAACGCTGGCGATGAAAACATCGGTGAGCCGCAGTTCATGGTAGCCAGAATATAGTAGGGTTTCGGCGAACGGCCGCACAGCGCCGTGCAGGTTGAAGGCGCGCGCGAACCATACCGCCATGCCGCACGTAATCAGCACCCCGAGCATCGAGCCCGCAAAGGTGGATGCCCCTCGCCGGTTCAGCCCTCCCACCGATAAGGTGATCACCCCGGTGAGCACCGCCACCACCCCCAATCCGACCGGAACCGGCGGATAGCCTAGCAGGAGCAGCGGAAAATAAAGCTTCCAGAGCACCATGGCCGTGAAAACAAAGGAGAGCAGAGCCTTCAGCCCGGTGGCCCCGGCCAAGGCCAACAGCAGCGTTCCGAAGAGACCGATCAGCACGAGCTGCATGTGCAGCCGGTAGTGACCCCGTGCCATTGCGTTTCCGGGCTTGCCCTCTTTTAGGTCGTATTCCACCAGGATGGTCGACCCCTCGGCGTAGAACTCGTCGAGCTCCATTTTGCCGGTGAGCCTGTTGGTGACGTGCACTTCCTCGCCTTTGTTCGGTCCGTCCAGCAACCGCACGGTTAAAAACTGGCTTTGGGTCTTGACGATCAAGTGAGTCAGCACATGGCTGTTGTCCACGGCCGTGACCTGACCGCGCGAATGCACCCCGGTCGTTGCACGCGGAATACGCGCCAGGTCAACGAAGGCCAACACGATGCACACGCCCGCTATTGCTGTGCAGAAGAGCCAATTGCGACGAAGGTTCGTCATAATTCCCCCATTGGACGGTTCAAGGCCAAGCCCATGGCGCCCCACCCGACCCGCAAGGGCGCCATGGGCTTTTAAATCGAGCAGCCGGCTGAAACAAACCAAGCTACTTTTCGACCGGAAGATTCGGCAGATCCATGGCCTTGGCCAGTTTCTTGGCAATATCCGTGTTGTCATAGAAGCCGGCAAAGCGTACCGCCTCCCGGCCTTGGGCGAAGACCGGCGTCGGAACCCCGGTGTGGGAATATGAAGTCCAGCCGATGCTCGCCTGTTCGTTCAGGATGTGAGTGATGGTCACGACGATCGCCTCGTAGCCGCCGTAGAGCAAGGTATTTTCCGGACCGCTGTTGTTGTTGCTGCCGCACATGGACCGGTCGTATGCGTCTTCGAGCTTTTTCTTCTGAAAGTCGTTGAGGGTGGCATAGTCAAGGCCGAAAACGCTCTGCATCAATTCGCGCATGGCCGCGTCGGCGGCCAAATTTTCGGTCGTCAAATGCGAGCCGCAGACGCTGCCGGCCGTTGCGGCTTTGTGCGTCGTCCACTGGTTGACGCCGAAGTACTGGAAGCTGTGGGTCTGATCGAGCAGCCGTTCGTAGTAGGCGGTGTATCCCGTAGTGGCGTGCCCGATGCTCATGCCGCCGGTCTCGTGGTCGCCGGTGACGACGATCAAGGTTTCCGCGGGGTGCTTCTTGTAAAACTCGAGCGCCACGCCGACGGCGTTGTCGAAGTCGAGCATGTCGCCGATGGCGGCGACGGCGTCGTTCGCGTGGCAGGCCCAGTCAATCTTGCCGCCTTCCACCATGATGAAGAACCCCTTGCTCCGGGTCCGCCCCCAATCCCTGCCCCGCCGGCCGTCATAGAGGTTGGCAATCGCCACCTCGGTCATCTCGGCCAGGGAGAGGTTGGTGTTGGCCGTGTTGAGCCGGTCGATGTCGTAGGGCATGGCCGCCGAATCCTGCAACCAGGGATTGATGCAGACCACTTTGTCCCGCGGCGAGTCCTTCAGAGTGAGGATTGATTCACGGGTGTTGCGCACTTCGTAGCCGTTGGCGGCGAGCAACTCCCACACGTTGTTGCTTGTATCGCCGGCTTTCTTCGGCCCGGTGGGCGAAGCCAGGCCGCCTCCGCCGAAGAACTCGTAGCCGGTCGCGGCCATCTGGGTGCCGATGCTGTTCATGTAGTCTCGGGTCGGAACGCTCGCATAATAGGACGCGGGCGTGGCGTGATCCAGGGACACGCTGGAGATGATGCCCACCTTCTTGCCGCTCTCGTGGGCCAGCTGGGCGATGCTCTTGACATTGGTGGCCAGGGTCTGGTCCATGCCGATCGCACCGCTCTTGGTTTTAAGACCGCAGGCGAAAGCCGTGCCGGCCGAGGCCGAGTCGGTCATCAGGGCAAAGGCATCGTAGGTCGTCTGCATGCCTGCCACGGGCATCTGACTCATGTTCAATCGGTTTTCCGATTTGAGCAGGTCCGAGGCCTTCGTCGCCGAGCCGCCGTTTACGGTCGTCAGATAAGCTTCGGTCGCCTGGAGCTGGGTGCTCGACATGCCGTCTCCGAGGAAGAAAAACACATACTTAGGCTGATTGGCATGGGCCGCCACCGCCGCCAAACCCATGACCAGAGCCAACGTAACCGCTGCAAGATTTCTCTTAAACTTCATCTTCATTTCCTCCCTTCTTGATTTTTTACACGATTGGGGTTTCTGCGAGTCAACCCCCGGTTGATGCGAGGATGCCTTCCAATCTTTTGCCGATCGTGAGAGGCAAATTAGAATTCGACTAAAAAAGAGATGATTCATGGCTGCTAAATAAGATTAAAGTTGAACCGGCGGAAACGAACGGGCGCCTCGACCGGGGCAACGGCACGCCACCATCGGCACGGAGGGTCAGACGTCGCACGCCACCGTCTTGCCAGTGCGGTCTTGGGGAGGTAAGATTAGATGGCAGCCAACCTAAAAGGGGACGGAAGATGAGTCTGAGGTATCTCCACGGCTGTGCCGCTGAAGCCGTTCGCCGCTGGCCTCCCGGAAGCCGGCCGCTGCTGGTGGGCCTCTGCCGGCAGATCCAGACTGCGGAAAGACGCCTGAACGCTGCGGCGGCCCTGCGCTTGCAGGGCTGCCTGAAGGACTGCCAAGGCCTGTGCTGCCGCAACTTGGATCTGGAGGCCGTTTTCGGGGTTCCGGATTTTGCCTATATCCTGGCGATGGACCCTTCGCTTGATTCTGCGATCACGGCATCGCTGCGTTATGAACGTCCCATTTTCACTTCGAACTGCCCTTTCCTGAAAGACGGCGCCGGGCCCTGCATCTTTCCGCCGGATGTGCGGCCGGAGGTGTGCATTACATCGTTTTGCCGCGGCGACGATGCGTTGCGCGCGGAAATCGGGCGGGTCAAAACATGCTTTTGGAAGCTCGGGTTTCTCCTGCACGTCAGGAAGCTTCCGTTTATTCATCGGCTGATCGCCAAAGCCGTCTGAGCGGCGGCATCGTTGAATTCCATCGAGGGGACGCTTTCCATGCTGTCGTTTGAAAAGAATACCATTGAGGCGCGCATGCGGCTGCCGGACGGCCAGGCCGTGGTCAAGCCGATTGAAATCCGAAAAAATCCGATCACCGGCCGCACCTGCCGAATTACCTTCAGCCGGGCAGGGGAGCGGGAGCCCGGAGCCGAAGCCCTGCCCGACCCGCCGCCTTTCGCCGCAGACCGTTCCAGTTGCCCCTTCTGCCAGGAGGCGCTCGCCGCCCGGACCCCGCAGCTGGCATCAGAATTATGCCCGGCCGGGAGGATGCAGAAAGGGCGCTCCATTCTGTTTCCCAATCTTTTCCCTTACGGCAGCCACTCGGCCGTCAGCCTCTTCGACGACCGGCATTTCGTCGAAATCGGCACGGCCTCGCCGGACTCCTACGCGGACTGCTTCCTGAACTGCCGCGAGTATTTATTACGCATCCTCGCGATCGACCCCACATGCATTTACTTGGCGATCACTCAGAACCATCTGCCGTCGGCCGGCGGCTCACTCCTGCATCCCCATCTGCAGCTGCAGGCCGACTCGATCGCTTCCAACCACCATCGCTTCCTGAAGCGGCGAACGGCCGAATTCTTGAGGCAAACCGGCCAGCGGCTCTTTTCAACCTACCTTGAAGACGAACGACGGGACGGCAGCCGCCTCATCGGGCAGACCGGTTCCTGGCAATGGCTGGCCGCCTTTGCTCCGGAGGGGTTTTTCGAAATCTGGGGCATCCTGCCGGGGGTCGCCTCGATCCGGCAGGCCGGAGACGAGGAATGGCGGGATCTGGCGCGAGGAGTGATCAACGCCCAGAAGTTCTATCGCAGCCTGCACCGCAACGGCTACAACTTGGGGTTGCTTTTCGTCGAGGATGGTTCGGAAATCCTGGAATTGCGGGTGGTGATGGTCGTGAGATCCAACTACGCGGCCTGGACGCGCAGCGACCACACCGGCTTCGAGGTGATGCTCGGCGACATGGCGACCTTCACCGCGCCCGAAGAAACCGCGCAGATAGCCCGGCCTTTCTGGACTGATTTCTGTGCCGATTAGCGCCCGACTTTCACCGGCGGCCAGCCGTTGTCGAAGCAGTAGTAAAAGGTTTGCAGCGGCAGCCTGAAATCCTCGACATCCCGCCGGACCGTCGCGGTGCGTTCCCTTTTCACCAGGACCCGTTCAAAGAAATCCGCGATCGCCGGCATGTCGTCTTCCATCAGACCGAGCCGCGTGATCTCGATCGTGCCGATGCGCAGCCCGCTCGGCCGGTCCCAGTTCTCAGGCTTGTCTTCGGGGATCAGATTTTTGTTGGTGATGAGGTTGGCCTCGGATAATTTTCCGGCCGCTTCGAGGCCGCCGCCGAATGATTTCACATTTGCGATCACCTGGTGGGATTGGGTGTAGCCCCGCTTGGCCGCCAGCACGGGAATGCCGCGCTCATCCAATGCCTTGGCCAGCGCTTTGGAATTCTTCACGATTTGCGCCATGTAGTCGCGGCCGAATTCGAGGAACTCCGCTGCCGACAAGGCCAGCGCCGCCACGCGGTTGACTTGGTGGGTGGCCACCAGGACCGGGAAGATGGCTTCCGTAATCGGGCGGGTCAGCTGCGGGTCGTTCCACAGGATGATCCCGCTCTGGGGGCCGCTGAACGTTTTGCCGGCCGACCCGGTGAGTACCGCGGCGCCTTCATTCAACGGATCTTGAAACTGCCCGCCGGCGATCAAGCCGGCCTGGTGGGCGCCGTCGTAGAAGAACTTGCCTCCCCCCTCGGCGAGCACCGCGCTCATTTCCCGAACCGGCAGCGGGAATAAGGTCATCGACATGCCCACGGCCGCCAGCCTGGGTTTCTCCCTGCGGGCAACCCGGGCATAGGCATCGAGATCGACCTCCATCTCGATCGGATCGAATGGAATGTCCACGATTTTCAATCCGCGCAAGCCAGCCGGCCCGTCAAGCCGGTTGCTGGAGTGCCCCCCGTAAGGCTGAGGCACCGACATGATGGTGTCCCCCGGCTGCGTCAAGGCATGGTAGACGGCGAGATTGCCAAGCATGCTTCCCATCAGCCGATAGTCGGCATAGCGGCAGCGGAAGGCGCGCTTGAGCAGCTCGGTGCACAGCGACTCGACTTCATCGATGTATTGGGTGCCTGCAAACCATCGGTTCACCCGGCCGATGTGGCCTTCGGCCGCTCGTGTGCCGATCTCGGCGGAAAGCAGCCGTCGGACGCTGGGGCTGGTCGGCGCCTCCGGTGCCAGCAGGTTGATGCAGCGTTTGCCGCGCCACTCCTCGTTTTTGCCGACCGCCGCCAATACCAACTGCGCCATCTTCTCGGGCGAACCGGCTTCAGACAGCAGATCGCGGGCCCTATCCAGCAACTGACGGTCGTGGACTTCGAATTCCTCGCTTGGCCCGGTGGGCGTCATAATCGCCCTTTCCTTGTTTTGTGACTTCGTAAAAAGTCGTCACTCCGGCGGAAGCCGGAGTCCAGAGAATTTGTGGCTGCTTGATTCCGGATAATAAACGCGTTTGGAGAACGCCGATTACATCGGCTCGAAGGTGGCCGTGAAATGCCGCAGGATCGGCGGCTCCTGGACGATGCGCACGCCCCGGATCGAATCCCGCTGTGCGAACACCTCCCCGACGCACTCGACCACGTAGTCCATGTGGCTCTGGGTGTAGACCCGACGGGGGATGGCCAGGCGCAACAGCTCGAGCATGGCCGGTTGGAATTCTCCGGTCGCGGGGTCGGTCTTGCCGAACATGACACTGCCGATCTCGCAGGAGCGGATGCCGCCTTCGAGGTAAAGAGCGCCTGCCAGGGCCTGGCCGGGAAATTCCTGCGCCGGGACGTGCGGCAGAAAGGCGCTTGCGTCCAGATAGACGGCGTGGCCGGCGGCGGGCTTGAATACCGGCACCCCCAGTGCATCCAGCTTTTCCACCACATACGCCGTCGAACGGATCCGGTACCTGAGGTAATCCTCGTGCACCACTTCCTCCAGGCCCTGGGCAAAGGCCTCGAGATCGCGGCCGGCCAGTCCGCCGTAGGTGGGGAATCCCTCGGTGACGATGAGAATGTTGCGCGCCCGACGGGCCAGCTCGTCGTCGTTCATGGCCAAAAACCCGCCGATGTTGACCAGTCCGTCCTTCTTGCCGCTCATGGTGCAGCCGTCGGCATAGGAGAACATCTCCTGGGCCAGCTGTTTGACGGATCGTCCCTTGCAGCCCGGTTCGCGCATTTTGATGAACCAGGCATTCTCCGCGAAACGACACGCGTCGATGAAAAACGGTATTCCGTAAGAGCGGCACAGATCGGACACCCTGCGGATGCACCCCATGGACACCGGCTGCCCGGCGCAGGAGTTGTTGGTCACCGTCATCATCACCAGGGGTATATGCTCCGGGCCTTTTTGCTTGAGCAGCCGCTCCAGGGCGGTGATGTCCATGTTGCCCTTGAAGTCCTTCACCAGCGAAGGGATGAGCGCCTCCTTAACCGGTAGATCGGCAGCCTCCGCCCCGCCCGCCTCGATGTTGGCCCGGGTCGTGTCGAAATGCGTATTGTTCGGGATGATCTTGCCCGCTCCGCCCAGGATCGCGAAAAGGATTTTCTCGGCGGCACGTCCCTGGTGCGTGGGGATGACGTGTTTGAACCCGGTAAGGTCCCGGACCACCGCTTCGAAGCGGTAGAAGCTGCGGGCGCCGGCGTAGGATTCGTCCCCGTCGATCAGCCCGGCCCACTGCCGGGCGCTCATGGCCGAGGTCCCGCTGTCGGTCAGAAGGTCGATGAGCACGTCCTCGGCCCGCACGCTGAAGAGGTTGTAGCCGGCCTGCGCGAGAATCCGCTCGCGCTCGCCGCGCGAGGTCATGCGCAGGGGTTCGACGGTTTTGATTTTAAACGGTTCGAAGATGGTTTGAATAGCCATGGGGTGTCCGCAGGTTCTTTCGGTTTTCGTTCCAACGCACGGGCGGCGCTCGCCGCCCGGCCGTGTTCTGCTGAGGGAGGAAACTGAGCGAACGGTATGCTATAATACACGCCACCATGATGCAATAGCCGACCTGGCGGGAGCGGCAAATGAAAAAAGCGGTTCATGCCCTCCTGCGCTCGATCCAGCGCACCATCGTGCAGTTGTCGGTTTCGGCGCACTGGCGCCCACATCCTGTTCAGACCCGCCCATCTGGGCAGGGGCCAGCGCCGGCTCGATCCGGAACCTCCGGCCCCGATCCTGTCTCTGTTCACACGCAACGTATTTCCTGGTATGGTTTATTTGTTCAACCTTCAGCAAAGGAGCCGCCCATGAAGAAACAATGTCTGGGGCTGATCTTGCTGTCCATCGTCGTCGCCGGGCCCGGCTATTCGGAACCGCCCCCTGCCGCCTACACGGAAGCGGTTCAGCGTCTGCTGAAAAACAAATTCAACGAGAACGAAATCATCAGTTTCGTCTATCAGGTCTATGCCATGTACGACCGGCATGTGCCGGTGGAGCGTTTCCTGCCCTTATTGGCATCCAAACATCTGGAAATGCGCTTTCCGGAAACGACCCTGCGTTCTCACACCGATTTCAGGCGCTGGTACGCGGGGATCGGCAAGACCATCGCCAGCAATACGCACACCCTGGAAGGTGTGAAGGTGCATGTTCTGGGAGGCGGCCGTTACCAGGCGGATATTGTGGGCCTTTGGCAGGCCGAGTCCAAAGAGGGGAAATACGTTGTTTTCAAGTTCCGCCAGCTATGGACCCTGGTGAATGGCCCGGGCAAGCAGCCGCTGATTCAGACCTGTCTCGTGGAAGCGGCGAACTGGAAAATGACCGTGACCGCGGGCATCCTGCGGATAGGAAGCCACCATGGAAATTTCCAAAACCCAGATCGAAGACATCATCCTATCCCATGGCACGCGGGGTATGGACCGGATTCGAGGCGCCGTCCCGGCGGGCTACTGCGCCCGCGCCGCGAAGCTGATCCTTGAAAACAGGGGCCGCGTCCTGATCGGCACCGGGTTTCCGGTGGCCGGCAGCTTCGAGACCGACGGCCCCCTCGGTGCGATTGCCCTTTACCGCATCCTTGAGCGCTTGGGCTATCAACCGATTTTCGGCTGCGCGCCGCCGATATCGACGGTTCTGGGCGACGGCTTCCGGACGTTGGAAGTCCCGATTTTGAGCTGGCAGGCGACCGTGGCAGTTGTGGATAGGGCCCTGGCTGACATCCGCCCATCGCTGATCGTCTCCATCGAACGGCCCGGGGTGGCCAGGGACGGCCGCTACTACAACATGCGCGGCAAGGATATCAGCGACGCCCTGGCCAAGTTCGACCTGTTTTTCAATCGCTGCGAGTGTCCGACCGTTGCAGTCGGCGACGGGGGCAACGAGATCGGGATGGGCAACATCTACGCCGAGGTTTCCAAACTGGAAATCATCCCTTCGGTGACAACCTGCGACGAGCTGGTCATCGCCACGGTCAGCAACTGGGGCGTATATGGAGTGATCGCGGCGATGAGCCGCACCCTGCACCAAGACCTTTTCCGCCTTTTCGACCCGGTGGAAATCGTCCGCCATCTTGTCGAGCGGGGCGCGGTGGACGGAAAAACCGGCTATGCGGAATGCTCGGAGGACGGGTTTCCGCTGGCCGTCGGCCTGACCATCATCGAACGGCTGCGCGAGCTGGTCGCGGAAGGATGAAGCGCCCAAACCGGTAAGGGCGGTGAAAACCACCGCCCTTCAGTTCCTATCCCCAGGACTGCTTCAGGCCTGGGCCGCTCGGTAGTGTTCGCTGACCTTTTCCCAGTTGACCACGTTGAAAAAGGCCGCGATGTATTCCGGACGCCGGTTCTGGTACTTCAGGTAATAGGCGTGCTCCCAGACGTCGATTCCGAGAATGGGAATCTTCCCCTGTCAGAATCGACCAGTAGAAGCGGTGGAGGCCCCTGCTCGGCTGGTCGCCGCTGCAGCAGGGGCATCGAGGCGCTGGTCTGTCTTGGATCCTGTCCGTCCAACGGCCTTATTCTGAGATTAACCACCCAATCTGAACTTTCAACGAGAAGCACCGGTGTCGTCAACGGCTCGCCTCCGCTTCATCAGCGTTGCGGCGACCGGCAGGAAAGGTGAAACGGCGTGGACCGAACTTATTTTCTTGACCGCAATGGCTAAAGGCATTATAGTTCTGTCATGCGTTTGAATCGCTGATAAGCGAGTCGAAGGCATCAAAGGTTGGATGAAAACATTTTGCAGCGTAGGTTTAACCACCGCACCCTTCAAAGTGTGGTGGTTTTTTTTCAGCATCGTCGTAATCCGCCCTTGAAAAATTATAAGAAAGGAGGAGGAAAGCGATGATGCAAGGCAAAGTCAAATGGTTCAACGAGCGCAAAGGCTTCGGCTTCATCGAGGCCGAAAACGGGACCGATGTGTTCGTTCACTTCAGCGCAATCCAGAGTAGTGGGTTCAAGACGCTGCAGGATGGTCAGTCAGTCAGCTTTGATGTGCAAAACGGCCCGAAAGGCCTTTCCGCCGTCAATGTCCAGGCTGTTTAACGCTGCGGTCTAAAAAAAGCACCCTCCGCCCTTACGAGCGGAGGGTGCGCACTCCTCTCACCAGGCACCCAGACGCTTGTGCGCCTTTGCCGCCGGTTGGCGCACTCCCCCATTCGGGCAGGCGCAGAGTAGCACCCACCAAAGCATGAAAGGATCGACCCATGAACAAGAGGCTTTATGTCGGAAACCTCTCCAGCGAAGTCACGGAGCAGGATCTGACCCACAATTTTTCCACTGTTGGCACCGTGGTATCCGCGGTGATCATCAAAGACAGATATTCCAACCAGAGCAAAGGTTTCGGCTTTGTGGAGATGGAAACAGAAGACGCCGCGCGCCAGGTCATTGAAAAGTTCAATGGTGGAGAGCTGCAGGGCAAGGTCATCACGGTCAGCGAGGCGCGGGAGCCCCGAAAAGATCGCGACGGCGGCTCGGGGCGAGGTGGTTTTTCGCGCGGCCCGGGTAGCAGAAGCGGCGGCGGTTTTGGCCGGGACGGACGCTCCGGATCTGGATTTTCGCGTGGCGGCCCCGGCCGGGGAGGCAGCCGGTATTAGGCGGAATGCCCTTTCACCGGATCATCGCTCTCGCGTCCTTACTTGGCAACCTTTAGTACCAGAAACACCAGCAAAACGATAACCAGAACCAGGATCACAAAACCCAACACCCCGCCGGCGGGAAGCTCATCCAAGCGGTCCGCGATCTGGGCTATCTCGGCATCCGTGAGGCTGGACACACGCGTTTCAGCCTCCACGGGGTCAATTCCTTGTGCGCGCAGGGCCGCCTGAACCTCCCCACGCGATAGATACTGATGCAAGCGAGCGCGGGCGTCGTTTCCGCAGACTGAATCCATGGCGGCCTCGGTATCGACCAGCGCAGCCAGAGCGGCCTGATGGGGAATTGAAACGATCAGTGACAGTGCAATCATCAGTAGATGAACCGGCCGCCCCTTTCTTCGAAGACCGATCATAACAAAACCTCCTTCTTGGTTTTTTGAACTATTTTCTTAGCAGTCGGCTGATGTCGGGAACCTGGAGATTGCCTTCCAGGACCCGCCACTCCCCGTTCTCCTTCTGAAGCCCTCTGATCCTGCCCGCCCTGAGCCATTCGGCCACCCCTTTTTCGGTCAAATAGGTCATCGCGGCGAACTCGGTTATCGTGTATGTTTTTTCTGGCGGCCGGACTTCAGGCTCACGTGGGGCTGCCGGTCCCGGTTCGGTCCTTGCAGCGGCCGGAACCGGTTCAAGTCCCGGCGCAACGGGAGCTGCTGGGACCGAAGATTGGCGAACCGGTTTGGCTGCCGCCCTCGGCGCCTGCCGGGCGCTGGCCGGTTTGGACTTGTCCGCTTTGGACGACTCCTTGAGGGCGCGCACAACAGCGAGTCCGAGCTGGTTTTGAGGGATCATCCATTTCCCGCCCTCTTTTTTAGCTTTCAATTTTCCGTCCCGGATAAGTTTGGAAATGCTGGCGGCCGAAACCCCGGCAGCCTTGGCGAACTCACTGCTGCTTATCGACGTGGTTGCAGTAGCCATGGTCCTCCTTTCGCGACTCGTTTGAAGTGGTCCCCGCGCCGTCTGGCCCCATGGTCATATAATGGATTCTGGGCGCATAGTAAATCGTTTCTAAGGCGACAATGCCTGTGCAATGTCCGCAATGAGATCCTCGGCGTCCTCGATCCCGACCGAAAGCCGCAGCAGCCCGTCGCTGATGCCCAACTCCGCGCGTTCGGCAGCCGTAAGCTTGGCGTGGGAGGTGGCAACCGGCGCGCAGATGATGGTTTCCACCCCTCCCAGGCTCAGCGCCGGCGTGACGAGCTTCAGGCGACGCAGAAAATGGTCGACGGTCACTTTGCGTTCATCCATCTCGAAGGAGAGCATGCCGCCGAACCCCCACATCTGGCGGCGCGCGAGGGCATAGGCCGGGTGGGTTTCCAGGCCGGGGTAGTTGACCTGTCGCACGGCCGGGTGCCGCGCCAGGAACTCCGCAACGGCCATGGCGTTCGCGTTCTGGCGCTCCACGCGCACCGAGAGCGTTTTGAGGCTGCGCTCGAGCAGATAGCAGGTAAGCGCGTTCAGGCTGCCGCCGAAATTGACCGCGGTGGTCTTGACCTGGGCGATGTGCTCCCCGGGGCCTAAAGCCGCGCCGCAGCACAGGTCGCTGTGCCCGCCGATGTATTTGGTGCCGCTGTGAATAACGACATCGATGCCGAACGCAAGCGGGTTCTGGTTAACGGGGCTGGCGAAGGTGTTGTCGATGGCGGTCACGATGCCCCGGCCGCGTCCGAGGTCCGCGGCCGCTTGAATGTCGGTGATCATCAGCAGCGGGTTCGACGGCGTTTCGATGTAAATCAGGCGGGTGTTGGAGCGGATGGCCGCCTGGATCTCCTTGGTCGTATTCCCCGTCATGGTGAACTCGATTCCGAAGCGCTTGAAATCGGCGGTGACGAAGTGGTGGGTGCCGCCGTAGATGTCTTTCTGGATGACCGCGTGATCGCCGCTGCTCAAGAACGCCAGCATCACCGCGCTGATGGCCGCCATCCCCGAGCTGAACAAAATCCCGTCCTCGGCCCCCTCCAGGGCACAAAGCTTTTCGACGACGGCCCTTTGATTGGGAGTATTGAAATACCGGGGGTAGATGTTCTCCGGCATATCCACATACCTGAAGGCGGACGACGGGAAGATCGGTGTGTTCAAACCGCCGGTAGCCGGGTCGACACGGGAGCCGCTGTGCACACACTGGGTGTTCTTCTGCATGACGATATATCCTTTGATGAGGTTTTCGAAGCGCCGGCGCATCAAAAAAGCCGAACGCCCTGAATCGGCCAACCCAAACATCGCCTGAAACAATCAAATAATCGAAAAGCCGGTAATTGGCAATCGCCTTCCCCGGCCTGCCGTGACATCACGCGACGAAGGAGGGGTGCAAGTGATGTTGCCGCGTCAACCGACCTCACAGGCGACTTGGGCTGCAGCGACGCACTTTCCGGGAAGAACGGAAAACCGTGTCAACTCAAGTTGCAGTATTCCGAATCGTCCTGAAAGACATTCCGGGGTTGAACCTCCTTGGGAGCGTTCCTGAGTTTATACCCGGACGAACGTCTCTCTCTATAGAAGGAAACGCCAGGGCCAACCACTTCCCGAGTAAACTCACCGAGGTCTTCGGGGGCGTTCCGTCCGGATTGGCACGCCGGTTGCTCTCCTTTGCGGTCACGGCCCTTCCGGGCTTGAACCTGCGGAATCCGCGACTGGAACTCTATTTACTTTCAAACGACAGGAAAGGAGGTATTCACGATGAAGAAAATGAGCTTTGAAAAAACCAAGAATAAAGAAAGGCGGCTGCAGAGCGGGCGGATATTTTTCGTCACACTGGTTTCGGTGCTTGTCTTGGTAGCATCGCACCCGGCTTCGGCCGACCCTCCAGCCCGATTCGAACCGCCGGTCAGGATGATGACCCGCAACCTCTATTTGGGAGCTGACATTTTCGCGGTGGTGAATGTAGGCGACCCGAACCTGATCCCCCTCGCCGTGGCAGCGAAATACGCCTTGATGGTGCAAAACGATTTTGCGGAGCGTGCCGGAGCGCTCGCCATGGAGATCGGCGAGAAAAACCCTGATCTCATCGGTTGCCAGGAAGTGGCACAGTTCACCCGATTTCGACCGACCGGCAATGCGCAGGCCCCCCTGCAGGTTATCGAGCAATACGATTACCTTGACCTGCTACTCGATGCGCTGCAAACTAGCGGGCTGGAGTATGAGGTGGCGGCAATCGGTTCCAATGCCGACGTCACTCTGCCCATGCTGCAGGGATTCGACGGTTCGGGCCTCCCCCTCCTCGATTATGTGAGATACCTCGACCGCGACATCATCCTGGTCAGAAAGGGAATCATGACTGAAAATGCCGAAACCCATGGTTTCAGCAAGAACTACATCGTGGCTTTCTCGGCGACACAGGAAGTGGTTTTCCAGCGGGGATTTGTAGCGGTGGATGCAACCGTTCGCGGAAAAACCTATCGGTTCGTGAACGCCCATGTTGAAAATGAGGGCTTGACGGCGCCGGATGGAACCCTGGTCCAGGAGGCGCAGGTTGCGGAGTTGCTTCAGCATCTTGCGCCTGAAAGGATGCCGGTATTTCTGGTGGGCGACTTCAACCTGACCCCCAACGACCCGGATTACACTGCTATCGTGAGTGCCGGTTTCGCGGACCTGTGGGCGCTGCGCACGAACGGCCGGCACAAAAAAGGCAGCACCTGCTGTCAGGACGAGGACCTGTCAAACGACGAATCGGTCCTCGCCGAGCGCATCGATTACATTTTTGCCCGTCACCACCGCCGCTTCGGCGCCTTCAATTTTCACCACCCGGTCATCGTGCAGCTTACGGGCAACGATGCCGATGAAGCAAAAACCGAATCCGGATTGTGGCCTTCGGATCATGCGGGTGTTTTCGCTGCAATCCGGCTGTGGGATGGCCGCCGCTGAGGGACCCGACGGCTGGCTGAATCACGGATCCAGTCGGAAGCGCATCCTCCCTGCAGGTTCAGGGCAGGGCCACGATCGGCCCTGCCTGTCTGTACCGAGAGACCGGTTGACAGCGTGCATGCCTTATCATAGTACTGGCTGCAAGGCCCCTTCACGGATGGCATCTCGCGGGCCCGGCTCCCCCCAACCGCACGCCGATCTCAGTGGCCCCCCCGGCCGCGCGCGGTCGTTTTCAACACCCGGCCCATACTCAACTTGACTGAGGCCGCCGGAAATGAGCGCTCAACGCATCCGAAAAGTTATCCTTCCGCTTCTACTCAGCCTCGCGGTTTTTGGTCCGGGCGGCTGCCAATGGGCCGGCCCCACCCGACCCCAGGCGATCCGCGGGCTGATCGATCTGAGGGACTGGGATTTCAGATTGAACGGACCAGCGGAGCTGATCGGCGAATGGGAATTCTACTGGCAGCGCCACCTGTCGCCGGCGGATTTTTCGCAGGCAATACCACCCCCTCCGTCCGGGTACATAAATGTGCCTGGATTCTGGAACGGGTACCGGCTGGAAGGCTTGCACTTGCCGGGGACCGGCTTTGCCACTTACCGCCTGACCGTTCGGTTAAAGCCGGCGGTTGCACCGCTGGCTTTAAAAGTCGAAGAAATCTCCACCGCTTACACGATCTATATCGACCGGAACTCGGCGGCCTCGGCCGGCTTGGCCGGAAGGACGCCCGCGACCACCGTGCCCCGCCAGTTTCCGGCGATCGTGGCATTTCAGCCTGAATCCGACCAGGTCGAGATCCTCCTGCAGGTGTCCAACTTTCATCACCGCCGGGGCGGCCCGTGGGACCTGATCACCCTGGGGCCGGAATCCCAGATCCGCCGACTCAACGAAATGCGGCGCGGCTTCGACTTTTTCATTCTCGGCGCCATATTCAGCATGGGCGTATACCACTTGAGCCTTTTCGCCGTCCGCCAGAAATTTCGGCCGACGCTGTACTTCGGGGTCGTCTGCCTGCTGGTGGCGCTCCGGCTGCTCACCACCGACGAGCGCCACCTGCTGCAAGTGGTGCCGAACATCGACTGGGGTTTGTTGATCAAGCTCGAATATCTCTCCTATTACCTTGCCGTTCCGGCCTTCGCCTTCTTTCTGAATTCTCTGTTCCCGCAGCTTCCGCGGAACCTGCTTCGCGCGGTGCTGGCGATCGGGGGCGGCTTCTCCGCCGTCGTGCTTTTTACGTCCCCTTGGGTCTTTACCCACACGCTTCTCGTTTACGACATCTTCACCTTGGGGTTGTTCGTTTATACCTTCCGCCTGCTGCTGTCAGAACCGGTTCGAGGGCAGGTGGAGGCCTTCGTGCTGATGATCGGTCTGCTGGGGCTGTGTCTGGCGGTCGTCAACGACATCCTGCACGTCGAACGCGTCATCCGCACCGGTTTTTTCGCCCCCTTCGGCCTGCTGTTCTTCATCTTCTCCCAGGCGTTGCTGCTGTCCTTCCGGCTGTTGAAAGCCTTCACAATCGCCGAGACCCAGCGCACGGAGCTGAGGGACACCCTGGAATCCCTCAAGCAGGAGGTGCTCGACCGGATCCAGGTCGAGGAAGCGCTGCGCGAAAGCGAGGAGAAATACCGAACGATCCTGAACAGCATCCAGGAGGGCTACTACGAGGTCGACCTGAGCGGCAACATGCTGTTCTGCAACGACTCCCTGCGCGGGATCATCGGCTATTCCCGGGAGGAGCTGATCGGGATGAACAACCGCCAGTACATGCCGACGGAGGCCTACAAGCGGGTCTACGAAACCTTCCTGCGCGTGTACAACACCGGCGAGGCCGCCAAGGCGTTTGACTGGGAAGTGATCGCCAAGGACGGCGCCAAGAAAATCGTGGAGGCCTCCGTGACGTTGATCCGGGACGCAAAGGGCCTTCCGACCGGGTTTCGGGGGGTGGTGCGCGACATCACCGACCGCAGGAAGGCCGAGGAGCAGGCCAAACTCCACCAGCAGCAGCTGATGCAGGCGAGCAAGATGGCGGCGTTGGGGGTCCTGGTGTCGGGGGTGGCCCACGAGATCAACAACCCCACCAACTTCATCATGCTGAACGCCCCCATCCTGCGGGAGGCCTGGGAGAACGCGCTGCCGATCTTGGAAGCGTACTACAAGGACAACGGCGATTTCCTGATGGGCGGCATGAAGTACTCGGACCTGCGGCAGCACATGCCCAAGCTGCTCGGCGGCATCGAGGATGGCGCCGGCCGCATCAAACAGATCGTTGCCAATCTCAAGACCTATGTGCGCGGGGACGCCGCCGACCTCTCCCAGCGCGTGGATGTCAACGCGGTCCTGCAGTCATCGATCTCGCTGATCTCCAACGTGATTAAGAATGCAACTTCGCATTTCAGCATTCGTTACGGCGCCGGCCTGCCGCCGGTGCGGGGAAGCTTCCAGCGGCTGGAGCAGGTAATCATCAACTTGGTTCAAAACGCTTGCCAGGCGCTGGCGGACAGGACCAAGGGCATTTTTATTTCGACCGCGCTCGACGAGGCCCGCGAGCACATCGTGATCAGAGTCCAGGACGAAGGCGCCGGCATCTCGCCCGAAGACCTGGCCCGCATCCGGGAACCCTTTTTCACCACCAAGCAGGAATCCGGCGGCCTCGGCCTGGGGGTGTCGATCTCATCCCGGATCGTTGAGGAGCACGGCGGGACCGTGCAGTTCACCTCGCGGCCCGGCGTGGGGACAACCGTGGAGATCAAGCTCCCGTGCACCGCCGCGTTCAACGCCTGAAAGGACATCCTCCGTGAAAGAAACCACCTATCCGGAACTGCCGGTCATGTTGGTCGACGACGAGGCCCAGGCCTTGACCAGTTTTGAGATGACGCTGCGCGCCGCCAGCATGAGCCACTTCATCTGCTGCCAGGACAGCCGCGAGGTCATGTCCGTTCTCGCCCGCCGAGAGATCGAGATCATGCTCCTCGACCTGTGGATGCCCCATGTCTCGGGCGAGGAGCTGCTGCGCCAGATCACGGCCGACCACCCGGAGGTGCCCGTCATCATCGTAACCGGGGCGGACGACGTGGAGACCGCCGTCAAGTGCATGAAGCAGGGCGCTTTCGACTACATCGTCAAGCCGGTTGAGAAGAGCCGGCTGGTCAGCAGCGTCAAGCGGGGCATCGAGCTGCGCGAACTGCACCGCGAGAATCAGCTGCTCAAGGCGCGCGTCCTGTCGGACCAGTTGAGCCGTCCCGAGGCGTTCGCGGACATCGTCACCGACAGCCCCGCGATGCGGTCCATTTTCCAATATGTCGAGGCCGTGGCGCCCAGCCCGCGGCCGGTGCTGATCACCGGAGAAACCGGAGTGGGCAAGGAGCTCGTGGCGCGCGCCGTGCACATCCTGAGCAACCGCAAGGGGGCCTTCGTCCCGGTCAACGTCGCCGGCCTGGACGACCACGTGTTCGCGGACACGCTGTTCGGCCACAAGAAAGGCGCATTCACCGGGGCCCTGGAGGGCCGGCCGGGCCTGGTGGAGCAGGCCGCCGGCGGGACGCTGTTCCTGGACGAAATCGGCGATCTCAGCGCCGTCTCCCAGGTGAAGCTGCTGCGCCTTCTGCAGGACGGCGAGTATCTGCCTTTGGGATCGGACTTTGCCAAGCGATCGGACGCGCGCGTCGTCGTAGCGACCAATCAGGACCTGGAGGCCGCCCGCAACGCCGGGCGATTCCGCAAGGACCTCTATTACCGCCTCTGCGGTCACCGGCTGCAAATTCCGCCCCTTCGGGAACGACCGGAGGACTTGCCGCTTCTTCTGGAGCATTTCCTCGAAAAGGCGGCGAGCAGCCTCGGAAAGAAAAAGCCCACGCCGCCGGATGAACTCGTCAAGCTGCTGGCCGCCTATCATTTCCCCGGAAACGTGCGGGAGCTGGAATCCATGATTTACAACGCGGTCAGCATCCACACCGCCGGCAAGCTTTCCATGGATGCATTCAAAACCGAAATTTTCAAAACACAGCCGGGCCTGGCCGGCGCCGCCGCCGATGCGATGGAGGCGGCCAGCGAGAAGACCGTCTTTCCCAACCCGCTGCCGACGCTCAAGCAGGTCGAGCAGCAGCTCGTGGACGAGGCCCTGCGGCGGGCCGGCGGCAATCAGGCCATCGCCGCCATGATGCTGGGGATCACGCGCCAGGCACTCAACAAGCGTCTTAAGAAGCCAGCCATTTCGTCATGAGATAGGTGCATTTCAAGTTGACGGGCCAACCGCCTTCCTCAAAGGCAACCGCCTGAAACCAAGATCATTTCCTTCGAACTGCACCTGAGCTGTCAACCGCAGTTGCATGTTTGCTCTCACGAAACCCGGGTCGAAGCCGTTCGCAAGCCAAGCCCCTCTCCCCTTTCCTGGTTTTTCTAACCTGGTATTTTCATCGCAAATTCTAATAGTTGCAAAAAACACGGGTCTCAAAGCTTCCAACAACCGCGGAACGAGGCGGCTCCCATGCGCCGATGGTACGACGCTTGCTCTACTGCTCTTCAAACAGGGAGGTGGATCATGAAGACGGAAAGCCGCCTGCTGACAAAAACAACCAGGCACACCCTCATGGCTGCTGTTTTTCTATTCTGTTTCTCGAGCCTGTCCGGATGCATCACCCACAAGGTACTCGACCTCAGGCGAGAGCGCGAAACGCGGGTCAAGGAGGCCGTCAACTTCTGGTCCCTGGCCGCCGTTCGCTCCGCCCATGTCGTCGCCGGAAGCGATGCGTTCGCGTGCGTCGAGTTCCGCGATTCTCCCGCGGACGCACCGCAGGCCTACACGATCAATCTTTCAAAGGCCGCGGGGATCGGCAGGACTTTCGCCGACCTGATGCCGGCGGGCTATGGCCGAAGCGAAGACGCACATGGATCGGAAGCACAGGTCGACCTATCCTGGCATCTCTACCCGCTTTTAGAAGCACAAAAGGGCTGCGTCAGCGCCGCCGGTGAAAATCCATTCCCGGTTTCCGAGCTGAAGATCGATACCGTTCAAATCCATCGCGAGGATCAAGCGCGCCTGCCGGGAATGCTGCAGCCCACGGATGGCGCAGCGACCAGCGGAAACAGTCTCTTCGAAGTCCGCTTTCTCGAATCCGGCTCCTCCGAGGCAAGGGACGTCCTGCTGGTCTACCTGCCGCCTGCCAAGGAGGCCGAACAAGCGCAGGCCATCGGGGTTGCCGGTGCCTTCGAGCCCGGCAGCGAATGGTTGAACCCTTATGACTTGCTGATGTTGCCGGCCGTGGCTACGGACGCCGCGGTTATTTTTATGATCATAATGCTCTATTGCGGCAGGGGTTTGGTTTGATGCGGTTTCCGATGACGGGTGACACGCGATCGAACATTCCTGAAGGAAAGCGAGGGATGAGCCATGAGAACTATCATGAAACGCTGTAGGGAAGGATTCGGCTGCAGCTTGCACCGGCTGGTGTTGGCGGCCTGCATGCTTTTCAACCTGGCGGGCTGCTCGGTGTTCATGGCGGCCCAGCTTCCGGACAAGAAAAACCTCGATGTCTTCAAGCCGGGGGTGCCGCGTCAGGTGGTCCTGGCGGAGATGGGCCTGCCGTCCGGCTATGAAAATCGAGACGGAGTCCGCTCCGAGGTTTACAAGTTCAAGCAGGGCTACTCCCAGCCGGCCAGAGTCTCGAGGGCCGTGCTGCATGGAACCGCCGATATCTTGACCTTCGGACTCTAGGAGGCCGTAGGTACTCCCACGGAAATGTTTTTCAGCGGTACGGACACCATGGTGCTCGTCACTTACAACGGCAGCGACCGCGTGGAAACCGTCGAATACTTCAAGGGCGGGGAGCAGAGCCAGTGATGCGTCCGGAGGCTCTGATCGCTGACACGCAGGAATCTATAAAGTCGGATCCGTATAAGAAGCGGCGATGACGGAAACCTGGGAGGTGAATCATGAAACGGTTATTAGAGTGGGCCATGTGCCTGGCATTCGCGCTGACCCTGCTGGGGTGCTCAACAGCGGCTGAGCATAGGGAGGCGGTCCGGGCCGACGATGCCGGCCGGCTGAGCGTCGGGAAAGTGCAGCGCGAGATCCGCATGGGGATGACGAGCGCCGAGGTGGCGGAGGCATTGGGCTCGCCGAACGTGGTCGCCACCGACGAAAACCGGCGGGAAGTCTGGGTGTATGACCGCATTGCGACCGAGCACGCCTACTCCGCCAGTTCGGGCGGGGTCGCGGCCCTTATCCTGGCGGGGTTCACCGGCAGCGTCGCCGGCGGCGGGGGCGTTCTGCCCAATTTCTTGAAAAGCGCAGGGGCCTCATCAACCAGCCAGCGTACGCTGACCGTGATCATCAAATTCACCGAAGACCACCAGGTCCGCGATTTTGCCTACCGCCAATCCAGTTTCTGACCGCGGAGGTGCCCATGCGGTACAAGGTCATGATCCAGTTCATCTTGCTGGCGGCGGGATTGATGCTGCTGCTCAACAACTGCGCCCCGCAAATCCCCAGGGACGTCCTGCAGCTTTCACCCGAAGGCCTGAGCCAGCGTCAACTGCAAAGCCGGCAGTTTGACACCGACGAGCAGACGCTGCTTTCCGCGAGTGCCGCCCTGCTTCAGGATCTGGGGTTCATGATCGAGGAAAGCGAACCGGCCTACGGGCTGATCTTCTGCTCCAAGCATCGCGACGCCACCCGCACGGAGCAGGTGATCGGGGCTTTCGCCCTGGCCATGCTCACCGGCGTCGTTCCTTCCATCGACCGGGATCAATGGATCCGGGTGTCGGTGGTGACGCAGCCGATCGTGGTGGATGCCGCCGCCCCCTCCAAGTGCCGGACGGCTGTGAGGGTATCGTTCCAGCGAATCGTCCGCAACGATCGGGGCCTGGCCAGTCGACGGGAAAGTGTGGTCGAACCACCGATATATCGTGAATTTTTCGACAAACTGGCTCAATCAATGTTTCTGGAGGCAAACGCGCTATGAAGACGATACGCTTCGCCACCCTGTGGGGCTCGGCGTTCTTGCTGCTGATGGTTTGCGCCTGCGCCTCGTCCACGCGGCAGGTGCTGGAGACCCAGGAGTCGGAGGTCAGGCTCCGTTCGATCCAGTCCCGCGTTTTCGACACACCCGATCAGAACAGAACCATGCGTGCGGTGATTGCGACGCTGCAGGACTTGGGGTTCGTGGTCGACAAGGCCAACGCCTCGCTGGGCCTCGTCAGCGCCACCAAGCTATCCGGCTACGTGCTGAAGATGACCGTCAGCGTGAGGCCGCGGGGCGAGTCGCAGGTGCTGGTCAGGGCCAACGCTCAGTATAACATTCAGGCGGTCGAGGATCCCGAACCGTATCAGCGCTTTTTCGCGGCGCTGTCGCAGTCCATGTTCCTGGCGGCCCAGCAGATGTGAGGAGATGTGAGGCAGCGGTGCGGCTGGCGCTGAGCGGTTGGGTCGATCCGGCACTGGATGGTACCGATGCGAGGCCTCGCCGGCCCGCCCCCTTACAAGACCCTCATATACCAACAATGGGACAACTTCCCTGTCCCTGAATTAAAATCAAATTATCAAATGTGTAGGCGTGACCCCCTTTGTTTTTCTGCGATCCGCCATGCACATGCCATGACGAGTAGCTGCTGAAATAAGACAGCCTTGATCTGTGCGTACAAATGTGCATATTATATCACGCCATGTTTGAATGGGATGAAAAGAAGGCCAAAGGAAATAAATCCAAGCACGGAATTTCGTTCGCCGATACATTTGCAGTCTTCGAAGACCCAAACGCTGTGACGCTTGACGATTTCCGGCGCGGAGAACAACGATATGTCACCATTGGAATGGACGCTTTTGGCCGGATATTGGTAGTGGTCTACTCTTGGCGGGGAGAAAATATCCGTATCATTTCCGCACGCAAGGCAGTGCACTACGAGGTGAGACAATATGAAAGCGAAATATGATTTTAGTAAAGGTAAGAGGGGCGCCGTACTTCCTTCCTCAGGGAAGAAAGTTCGGATCACCATTCGGCTTGATCGTGATATTATTGACTGGTTCCGTTCCAAGGTGGAAGAACAAGGGGGGGGCAACTACCAGACGATGCTCAACGATGCCCTCCGAGCATATATGGAACGTCAGGAGCAACCTTTCGAAGAGGTCATTCGCCGTGTTGTTCGAGAGGAGCTGCATGCTACCCAATAGCAGGCAATCGTCATCGGCCGGGATAGCCGGTAGAAGGCGGAACAGAAAAAATCGAAACGCGCCACCAAGGCCTCGCGCTCAAACTCGATCCGCCATGCCCATGCCATGATGGTTGACTGCTAAAATGAGTTGGGTTGCACAATGTTAATCCTTAATCGAGATATGACACTCTATTTGTGCTCCAGATACTGGTCCGGGCCAACGCCCAGTACAACATCCAAGCGGTCGAGGATCCCGAACCGTATCAGCGCTTTTTGGCGGCGCTGTCGCAGTCCATGTTCCTGGCGGCCCAGCAGATGTGAGGCAGCGGTTCGGCCGGCGCTGGTCGGTTGGGTCGATCCGGTACCGGACGGCGTCGATGCGGGGCCTCGCCGGCCGGCCCCCTTACAAGACCCTCATATATTAAAAACGAAACAACGTGCCGGTTCTCATATACAAATCAAATTATTAAATGTGTAGGTCTGACCCCTGTGCTTTTATGACCCGGCTGGAAGCCTACCAGAACGTGATTCACAACACGTTGCCGAAAAGGCTGCCGGCGAAACTGCAGCCGCGCGCGGCGACCGGACGGGGGACCTGACCGTAGGAGTCCAGTCACGAACAGGCGGAGGGGGGTATTCGCCGCAGGGCGTCGCCGCCATGCATTCAACGAATCAGCGTACGGCAGCAAGCCCGCTTAATACATGTCCGGACAGCCCCGAAATAACACTTTCACGAAGCCGCAGCCCCTCTCTGCCTGTCTGCAGTTCCTCTAGACGGCTTGGAGGCGTGGCAGGATCACCTGAAAAATTGGCGGCGGCGTCCTGCGGCGAATACCCCTCCTCCGCCGAACGTCGGCTCAATGTGAAACCAAATACGTTCATGAGCAAGAAATAAGGAGAAGGTTTGCCATGGAAAGCGCGAATGTACTTCAAATGCCGGCTTCAACAAAAACCGTCGGAAAACTCCAACTGGGGAAGAGCAAGGTACTGATCCCCGAGATGAACCGCAGCAGCGCGCATCTCTTTGCGGCCGCCTTGAGGGCCTTTGCCGTCGATGCCCAGGTGCTGGCGACCGGCCGCGGCCTCGATCTCGGCAAGAAATTCACTTCCGGCAAGGAGTGCTACCCCTGCCTGGTCACGCTGGGAGACCTCCTGCATTTTGTCGAAGAAGAAAAGCGTCGCCTGGGAGCGGCTTTCCAGGCGGACCGATACGTCTTTTTCATGCCGGAGTCGGAAGGCCCCTGCCGCTTCGGGATGTACAGCCGCTATCACCGCATGGTCCTGGACTCGCTGCCCGGCCTGAAAGACCTGAAGATCAGCACCCTGACCAACACGGACAACTATTCGCCGGAAGGTCTGGTCGACCCGCTAAAGGCGCAGCGCTTCAAGAAGACGGCCTGCCTGGCGATGGTCGTGGCCGATGTCCTGGACCGGCTCGTCTGGAGGGTCCGGCCCTACGAGAAGTCCGCCGGCCTGACCGATGCCCTGGCGGAGCAGGGCCTGCATCGGCTGGCCGCGGTCATCGAGCGCTGCGGCGCCGGCAGCCCCTTTGAGCCCGTGGTGGCCGAACTCGAAAAGGTCCTCGCCGCCGGCCAGGCGCTCGTGGATCCGGCTGTTCCGCCGAAGCCGCTCATCGGCATGGTCGGAGAAATCTTTCTGCGGATGCACCGCGGCTCCAACCAGGACCTGATCCGGATTCTCGAGCGCTACGGGGCGGAGGTGGTCAATGCGTCCATGGCGGAGTGGCTGAACTACGTCAGCTGCGACGGGCTGCGGCTGGCGAAAAAAAAGCTGCGGCAGGGATTGCGGCTGTTTCGGCCGCGCCAGGTGAGCGAGTCGATCCGGGAAGTGCTCGGCTTCGGAATCAACCTGCTATTCCAGGAGCGGACCCAGCAGGCGGTCTTCAAGCGCGCACGGAAGCGCCTGGACATCGCCGCGGACCACCGCATCGGCCACCTGGAAAAAATCCTGAACGCGTCGGGCGATTTCTCCTTTGACATCCCCACCGAGGCCTGCCTGAGCATCCCCGGCATCCTGCACTGCGCCCGCAGCGGCTACAACGCGGTGGTGAACGTCTACCCGTTCACCTGCATGCCCGGCATGACCACCTCGGCCATCGTGCGGCCGATCCTGAATGATCTGGGTCTGCCCTTCCTGGACACCCCCTGCGACGACAGCCTCCAGCCTAACCGCGAGACCGCCGTCCGCACCTTCATGTACCAGGCCCGCCAGCACCTGCAGCGCCACGGCCGGAAAATGTGAGCCTCCCGATACCCGAAAAGCCCGCCAAGACCCGCTCAGCCATGGCGTCCCTCCTCGGCTGAGCGATTCTGGTTGACGGGTGAACCGTTTTTCTTCCGGCCAACCTCCCGAAACGAATCGTATTTGCTCCAGGCGGGGTTTGCGCCGTCAACCGCGGTTGCAGCCTTGCTTTTGACGCCCCTCGCGGCATGAAGCCCTTCGAAATACTGCCCACCGGGTTTTTCCGTCATTGTATTTATTGCGATTTCAAATTGTTATGACAGACAAAACCCGGCGCTCTCCTGCGGCGCAGGAACGCAGCCGTTCCTCTGGATCCGTGGTACGGCGCTTGCTCTACTGCTCTTCAAAAAGGGAGGTGGACCATGAAGCCTGCAAGTTGCCCGCTGACCAACATCACCAAGCGCGTTTTCACGACTGCTGTAATTCTGATGGCGTTTCTGAGCCTGTCCGGATGCATCACCAACAAGGTCCTCCAACTCCGTCAAGCGCGCGAATCGCGGATCAAAGCGGCCACCAACATCTGGTCGTTGGCCGCCGTTCGCCCCGGATATATCGTCACCGGCGGCGATGCCTTCGCCTGCGTGGAGTTCCGCGATTCCCCAGGAGACGTAGCGCAGATTTACACCATCAACCTCTCCCGGACCTCCCTGATCGGCAGAACCTTTCTCCAAAAAATTCCGCCTGCCAGCGACCGGACCGAAACGGAAATCGCCTCCGCTGCGCCGCACAGCCCAATCTGGTACTTTTATCCCCTTCTGGAAGCGCAAAAAGGGTGCCACAGGCCTACTGGCGACGGGCCTTCCCAGATTTCGGAGTTGAAGGTTGAAAGCGTTCAAATCCGCCGTGAGGATCAGCCGCACCTTTCGGAAATACTCCTTTCTCAAGACACTGTCTCGGCAGGCGAAAGCCGTCTCATCGCAATCAGTTTTGATTTAGAAGACCACCCTTCCGAGTCCTCCGCCACAGGTGAAGCCCTGCTGGTCTACCTGCCGCCTGACAGCAACGCGGAACTGGCCGGCCCGGTCGGGATCGCCGGCGCCTTCGAGCCCGTCGGCGAATGGGTGAACCCCTATACTCTGCTGGTTGCCCCGGCGGTCGCTGCGGACACATTTGTCCTTTGGGTAGTTTGTGCGGCGGGCGGTGATCCTTTTAAATATATTGACGGGCGATAGAATGAAAGTGAGGGCCATTCCATGAAATCCAAAACACATGTTGCCGGAACATTTTTTGATAGGGTCATAACATCCTCAATCCTGATTGGTTGCTGCTTTTTCATGCTGACGGCCTGTTCGATCATCAAAGCCACCGAACAGCCCAACAAAAGGGATCTAATTCCATTAAGTTTTCAAGATGGCACTAATCCATGGCCAGTTGGTTAAGCGGCGCATTGCTTCTTTCTTAACAGCCATTTCAGCCAGACCTTTTTCGGCTTGTGTGGTAGCCGCATCAAGAGAATCGAACACACGGTTAGCAAAGTAGTCTCGACGAAGAGTGTTCCATATCTGCTCGGCGGGATTCAGCTCCGGTGAATAGGGCGGCAGCGGCACGAGCGATACGTTCTTTGGCAGCTTGAGTTCTTTGCCTTTATGGGATGAAGCCCCATCCAGTACCATGATGATAAACTCATCGCGGTGGGCCTCGCTAACCTGCGCCAGAAAGATTGACATGTTCTCAGTGTTCATCTTCTCGGCGGTCATGTAGTCCAGGCAGCCATCCCACGGGCTGACCGCGGCATATTCGTAGCGGAACTCCCGGACCAGTGCCAGATTGACTACCGGCCGCTGCGGTGCGGGTGCCCAGCATGCTCGCGGGTCGCTCATTCGTCCAAAGCGAGCCTCATCCTGGAACATCAGGCGAATCGGCAGCCGGTCTATGTTCTGCCGGTTGGCGGCAGCCACCTCTTCGGGCAGTTTTTTTTAAACTCGTCCTGCTTTACCGGATCGCCCTTGGGGTGCTTGGTGTCCGGTTGGACTTTGCGCCAGCCGTGCCGTGCCAACAAGCGATAGGTGGTTGACATCGGAGCATCGTAACCCAACCGTTTGACCAGCGCTGCATGAATGGGAGGAACCGTCAGCACGCCGCCTTCTGAGGCTTTGGCTTCCCATTGGGAAAGAAACTCTTGTTCCTCTTCGATGCTCATGCAGCAGCGGCGACGGCCACCCCATGATCTGGGCGGGGTGTCGTCTTGATTGCGAATACCGTCCCGGTGCCGAAAGACTGTACGACGGCTTGTCCCCAAAATATCAGCCGTCCGATCGGCATCCAGATCAAGTTCAGTTGCCAAGATGACCGACAGCGCCTTGCGAAAATCGGCAACGCTCTTGGTAGTATCGCGCAGTTGCTTGGCCCGGGCAATTTCTTCTTCTCGAATTTGAGCTTTTCTCGCCATGGCTCACCTCCATGGCGAGAATATAGCATAGTGTCATCTTGAATGCAAATTGGAATAAGCGTGCTCAAACCGGGCATATCCCGGATGGCGGTGGTGAGCGAGCTGGGCCTCCCGGTGCAGCAGGAGTGGAAAAACGGCTGCCGCACCGAACTTTACAGCTTCAGGCAGGGTTACTCGAAGGGAGCCAAATTCGGCCGGGCCATGTTTCACGGAACCGCGGATGTCTTTACTTGGGGACTTTGGGAGATCGCCGCCGGTCCCATCGAAGATTATTTCAACGGGGAGGATACGGCGGTGCTGGTCACTTACAACGGCGGCGGTCGGGTCGAAACCGTCGAATACCTCAAGGGCGGCGCGCAGGGCAACTGAGGCGCCCGCCGGCGCGAGATTCCGGCGTGCCAGGATCTCTACGGCCAGGTCATAAACCTTTAAATCTCACCAAAACTTCATCCGCCTCCACCGCCTGCCCGGGCACCGCCAGCACCTCCTCGACTTCGCCGTCGCAGGGCGAGGCGACGAAGCTTTCCATTTTCATGGATTCGATGCTGACCAGATCCTGTCCGCGGTAGACGCGGTCGCCCTTTTTCACGCGCACGTCCACCACCAGCCCCGGCATCGGGCAGAGCAAGGCGTTTTCTAAGGCCTCGTCGCGCGGGGCCGGCATGTGCCTGGCCAGTTCCCACTCCCGGGGGGCGAACACCTCGAAGATGCGCGCCGTGCCGCAGAAGGCGACTCCGAAGAAGCTGTATTGGTAGTAAAGGCGGAACATGTGGGAGCGGCCGCTGATCTTGAGCCGGAGCCGGCGCCGGTAAAACTCGAACTTCGGGGTGGTGACCGCGTAAGAAACCCCGTCGACGGTGACGGTCCACTCGTGCGGCGGGGGGTCTTTGCGCAGGCAGACCTCGAAGACGTCCTGGCGGCAGCGCACCATGTAGGGGTGGCAGTCCTGGGGTGCCTGCGCCGCGCCGACCCGGGCCGCCATGGGCCTCAGGGACTCGCGCGTGAGATTCTGGCGGTTGTGATAGACGATCGTGGCCGCCGTGGCCATGAAATGCAGCCGCTCCAGGGGGGGCGGCTCCTTGGGCAGGCCCTTCTCGAAATGCGCTTCGATGAACCCCGTGGACAGGTTGCCCGCCGCGAACTCCGGGTGGGTCAGGACCGCGTTGACGAAATCCACGTTGGTGGCGAGCCCCTCGATGTGGTAGCCGTTCAGCGCCCGCACCAGCGCGTCGATGGCGTTCTGGCGGGTGTCGCCCCAGGCGATGACCTTGGCGAGCAGGGAGTCATAGAAGACGCTGATCAAGCTGCCGGCTTCGACGCCGCTGTCGAGGCGGATGTTCGCCCCTCGGGCCGGAGAATAACGGGTGATCATCCCAGTCGATGGAAGAAATCCGCGCGCCGGGTCCTCGGCGCAGACCCGCGCCTCCACCGCCCAGCCCTTCCAGGTGACGTCCTCCTGTCGCAGCGGCAGGGGTTCGCCGGCGGCTACGCGCAGCTGGAGCTCAACGAGGTCCAGGCCGGTCACCATCTCGGTCACGGGGTGCTCCACCTGCAGGCGCGTGTTCATCTCCAGAAAGTAGAAATGGCCGTCCGCGTCCAGAATGAACTCCACCGTGCCGGCGCTGGTGTAGCCCGCCTCGCGCGCCAGCCGGCAGGCGCACGCGCCCATCTGCCGCCGCAGTTCCGCGTCGACGGCCGGCGACGGGGACTCCTCGACGATCTTCTGATAGCGCCGCTGCAGCGAGCATTCGCGCTCGCCCAGGTGAATGACCGTCCCGTGTCGGTCGGCCAGGATCTGGATCTCCACATGGCGCGACACCGGGATGTACTTCTCCACGAAGATCCGGTCGTCGCCGAAGGCCTTGCGGCTCTCCGCGCGGCCGGCCTGCAAGGCGGCGGCCAGCTCATCGCGCGAGGCGACGATGCGCATGCCCTTGCCGCCGCCGCCGGCGGCGGGCTTCAAAAGAAGCGGATAGCCGATCCCCTCGACGGCGGCGATGGCCTCATCCAGATCGCCGATTGACTTTAGAGTCCCCGGCACCACCGGCACGCCGGCCTTTGCCGCCAGCGTTTTCGAGGCAACTTTGTCGCCGAGGGCGGCGATGGCGGCGGCCGGAGGCCCGATGAAAGCAAGCCCGGCGGCGCTGACCATCTCCGCAAAAACGGGATTCTCCGAAAGAAAGCCGTAGCCGGGATGGATGGCCTTGCATCCGCGGGCGAGCGCGGCTTCCAGGATCTTTTCCTTGACGAGGTAGGACTGGTCCGAACGCGAAGGTCCGATGGAAACGGCCTCGTCCGCCGCCTGCACATGCTGGGAGCGGGCGTCGATTTCGGAGTACACCGCCACGGTGCGGATCCCCAGGCGCTTGCAGGTCCGCGCGATGCGGACGGCGATCTCGCCGCGGTTGGCGATCAGGATCTTTTCGAACACGGCTCCTCCTTAGAGCGGAATGTTGCCATGCTTGCGGTTCGGCCGTCCCGCCCGCTTGCTTTCCAAAAACTGAAGGCTGCGGATCAGCCGCTGGCGGGTGTGGCGCGGAAAGATCACGTCGTCGATGTAGCCCCGCTTGGCGGCCAGAAAAGGATTGGCGAAGGTTTTGCGGTAGTGATCGGTCTTCTGGGCAAGGAGGGTTTCCGGATCGGCGGCGGCGGCGATCTCCTGCCGGTAGATCACCTCCGCCGCGCCCTTGGGGCCCAGCACGGCGATTTCCGCCGTGGGCCAGGCGTAGTTGATGTCCCCGCCGATGTGCTTGGAATTCATCACGATGTAGGCCCCGCCGTAGGCCTTGCGCAGGATGACGGTGATGCGCGGCACGCTGGCCTCGACGAAGGCATAGAGCAGCTTGGCGCCGTGGCGGATGATGCCGCCGGATTCCTGTTCCGGGCCGGGCATGAACCCGGGGACGTCCACGAAGCAGACCAACGGGATGTTGAAGGCGTCGCAGAAGCGCACGAAGCGCGCGGCCTTGGCCGAAGCGTTGATGTCTAGCACCCCGGCCAGCACGGCCGGCTGGTTCGCGATCAGCCCAACGGTCTGCCCGCCCAGACGTCCCAGGCCGCAGATGACGTTGCGGGCAAAATGCGCCTGGATCTCCATGAACTCGGCGCCGTCCATAGTGCTGTGAATGAGCACCTTCATGTCGTAGGTATGGTTGGGGTTGGCCGGGACCAGGTAGTCGAGCGCCGGGTCGGTGCGTTCCAGCGGGTCGCGCAGATCGAGGATCGGCGGCTTCTGCTGGTTGTTGGAGGGCAGGTAGTTGATCAGCCGCCGCACCTCCCGCAGGCAGAGGATGTCGTTGGGCAGCACGAAGTGGGCCACCCCGCTCTTTTCCCCGTGAATGCGCGCGCCGCCGAGTTCGGCCGAGCTGATCTCCTGGTGGGTGACGGTCTTGACGACGCTGGGGCCGGTCACGAACATGTAGGCGGTGGGCTCCACCATGAAGACGAAGTCCGTGATCGCCGGGCTGTAGACCGCGCCGCCGGCGCAGGGGCCCATGATGCAGGAGATCTGGGGCACCACGCCGCTGGCTTGAACGTTGCGGTTGAAGATCTCGCCGTACGCGGCGAGCGCATCGACGCCTTCCTGGATGCGCGCCCCGCCGGAGTCGTTGAGCCCGACGATCGGCGAGCCCACGCGCACCGCATGGTCCATGACCTTGCTGATCTTCTGGGAATGTGCTTCGCCTAAGGAGCCGCCGATGACGGTGAAGTCCTGGCTGAAGACGAACACCTCCCGGCCGTCGATCGTGCCGTGGCCGGTGATGACCCCGTCTCCGGGGTAGCGCCGCTCCTGGTCGGTGTAGTCCCCGCGGCCGGTCTTGAGGATGTCGAATTCCTCGAAGGACCCCTCGTCCAGCAGCAGCTCGATGCGCTCCCGGGCCGTCAGTTTGCCCCGGCGGTGCTGGTCCTCGACGCGCTTGGCGCCTCCGGCCTGGAAGGCCTCGTTTTTCATCGACTCGAGGTCCGCGAGGGTGCTTTGGAAAATCGTTCCGGCCGGCGCGCCGGACTCCGCCTGCTGTAGACGCTGGGCCAGCTTCGGCCGGCCCCGGGGGGCTTGCTTGGGTTCCATGGCGCCTCCTCGATTTGGGATACCATCTATGCTGAATTTAAATCGGGGGTCAAACTTTTTCTTCAAAGAAGTTTAAAGTTTAAGGGTTAAGGTTTAAAGTGGGGCAAAGTTGCTGAGAAATAAATAGCTTGTGTCTGGGATAGACACTGAATTCTGACGGCAGTATTTTCTTTAATCTTTAAACATTAAACGTTAAACCCAACTCATGGTTATCAGAAACTCCGACATCGCCGACGTTTTCGAGCGGATCGCCGATTATCTCGAAATCGAGGGAGAAAACCCTTTCAAGATCCGGGCTTACCGCAACGCCAGCCGCACGATCCGGGGGCTGGGGCCGGAGCTCAGAGACATGCTGGCGTCGGGTGGAGAGCCGACCGAACTGCCCGGCATCGGCAAGGAGCTGGCCGCAAAGATCGTCGAGATCCTGGAAACCGGCACGGCCCAGGCCCTGGAAAAACTGAAGCAGAAGGTCCCTGCGGGTGTTATCGAGATGCTCAAGATTCCCAATCTCGGGCCCAAGCGGGTGAGCGCGCTCTACCATGAGCTTAAGATTGAAAGCCTGACTGCATTGAAGGATGCGGCCGAGGCCGGTCGCGTTCGAGCGCTGCCGGGTTTCGGGGTCAAGACCGAGCAGCACATCCGGGGAGCGCTGGATGCGCTCGCGCGCCGGCCGGTGCGGGTGAGCATCGCTGCGGCCGGTCCGCCGGTGAAACGCCTGGCGGCCTATCTGCGACAGGTCCCCGGCGTGGTGGCGGTGGCGGTCGCCGGCAGCTTCCGGCGCTGCCGGGAGACCGTGGGAGACATCGACCTCCTGGTGGCGGCCGGTGCGGAAAGCCCGGTCATGGAGCGTTTCACGGGTTTCGAGGATGCGCAGCAGGTGCTGGCCCGCGGAGAGACCAAATCGAGCCTGGTCCTGCGCTCCGGCCTGCAGGTGGACCTGCGGCGGGTGGCGCCGGAGAGTTTCGGCGCGGCTTTGCAGTATTTCACCGGCAGCCAGGCCCACAACATCGCGGTGCGGGGCCTCGGCCGCCAACGCGGACTCAAGAT
The DNA here is from genome assembly GCA_963700055.1 of uncultured delta proteobacterium. GTDB lineage: Bacteria > Desulfobacterota > Desulfobacteria > Desulfobacterales > SpSt-501 > SpSt-501. The sequence goes on from CAVOWH010000008.1 coordinate 406,272, forward strand.
CAACGAGTACGGGGTGTTCGACGGCGAAAACAGGATCGCGGGAGACACCGAGGAATCGGTCTACCGCGCGCTGGGCCTGGCCTGGATCCCGCCCGAGTTGCGCGAGGACCGCGGCGAAATCGAGGCCGCCTGCGAAGGCCGGCTGCCGGAGCTGGTCGAGGCAGCCGACATCCAGGGCGAGCTGCATTCCCACACCACTGCCACCGACGGGCGCAACAGCCTGGAGGAGATGGCGCTGGGAGCCAAACGCTATGGGCTGAAATACCTGGCCGTGACCGATCATTCTCAGTATCTCAAGATGGTGGGCGGCCTCGACGAGCGCCGCCTGCTGGCACAGATGGAGGACATCGACCGTCTGAACGCGAAGCTCAAAGGTTTTCGGCTGTTGAAGGGCATCGAAGTGGAGATCACCGAGGATGGCCGCTTGGACCTTCCCGATCGTATCCTGCAGCAGCTCGACCTCGTCATCGGCTCCGTCCATAGCCATTTCCGGCTGCCGATGCAGCAGCAGACCGAACGCATCCTGCGGGCCATGGACCAGCGTTTCTTTTCGATTCTGGGGCACCCGAGCGGCCGCCTGATCAACGAGCGCGAGCCCTACGCGGTCGATATGGCGGCCGTGATCCAGAAAGCCAAAGAGCGCGGGTCTTTTTCGAGCTGAACGCCAACCCCCAGCGGCTCGACCTCACCGACACCTACTGCCAGATCGCCAAAGAAGCCGGAGTTCTCGTCGCCATCAACACCGATGCACACAGTCTGGCGGATTTCGACCAGATTAGTTACGGCGTCGGGCAGGCACGGCGGGGATGGCTTGAGAAAAAGGATGTGCTGAACACCCGGTCGCTCAAAGAGCTGACCCGGCTGCTGAAAAGGACGATGGGGGGATAAATACAAAAAGATATTGGATGCTGGATATTCGATATGGCCATACAAATCGGCGTGGCCGGGTTCGACGGGCTGGGATACATGAAGGCCATAACGAAGGCGGCGCGGATGGGGCTCGGCTGCGTGGAGGTGGCCTTCACCTACGGCGTGCGGATGAAACCGGAAGAAGCCGAGGTGATGGGATTGCTCGCCCGCAAAAAGGGCATCGCGCTTTCGGTGCACGCCCCGTATTACATCAACCTTGCGGCGGACGATCCCGAAAAGCTAACCGCGAGCAAGGAGCGCATCCTGGCCTCCTTCTCGGGTATCGAGTACGGCCCGAAGGGAGAACGCAGGCACCTCAAGACCACTCCGAGGTTCTTCATGCCGCTGGCCGAGGCCCTCGTCGGACCGAATGTCGAAGCAACTCTCATCAGTGAATCGACCGATCCCTACCGGGATGCGGTCATGATGAAACGGGTGGTCGGAGAGCTGATGCCCGGCTCTCCGGTCAGGCCGAGTGCCCGAACATCGACATGAGCTTCTGCTGCATGTTCTGGGTCACGCTCATCCGGTCGTGCCCATCCCGCAGTCGCTTTCTCAACAGCCGGCCCGCCTCGGCCGCGGCTTGCATCGTTTCCGGCTGCTTGGCGACGTTCGGGATCATGTTCTCAGTGATCTTGACTCCGGGTCCGTGGAGCATCGTAGGGATGCCCACCTTGCAGGTCTCCCCATAACCGCAGGAGTAGCAGGAGGCCGCCCCCTGCCCGATCACCTTGGCGACGGTTTCGATGAAATTGTAAAGAAAGAACTTCTCCAGCTCATCGGCCGGATACGCACCGGACGTTCCCCCGACTCCCACCGCGACGGCCAGTTTTCCCCAGAGAAGGTTGCCTTCCTGATGGCGAAATTGAAACCAGCGTTCGACGAAGGCATGTGTGACGGCGTTTAACGTAGAGTAGTAGTTAGGCGCCCCGATGACGTAGGCCTCCGCTGCAACGATCTTCTCCCGCAGCTCCGTGAGATCGTCCTTGACCTTGCAGATGTTGTCCTTGACGCAGCCCAGGCAGGCGATGCAGCCGGAGATGGTCTTGCCCCGGAGGGCCACCAGGTCATACTCGAACCCGGTATGATCGAGCACGGCCTGGACCAGCGCATGAACTCCTGAAGTTTCGCTTTTGCGGGTGCTTCCAACAATTCCCAGAATTTTCATTCCTCCCTCCCTATTTTTCCTTTTTCCGGATGCCGTTCACCCGCGTGCGCAGGTCCTCATAGCGCTTGGGATCGAAGGCGTTGATCTCCTGGGCGTGCAGGCGGTAGATGCGCAAGCAGAGGTTGGCCTCCGGGGCGTCGCGTTGTGCCACGGCGACGTCGATGCAGCGCAGATTGTCGCGGATCGATTTTTCATACAGCTGCTTGCGCAGGTCTTCATAAAGCTTGCGGTCGAAATTGCCGGCGTCCAGCGCGCTTATCCTCCAGACATTAAGCGCCACCTTGGCGTTGTAGAAAGCGTCCTCCTGGATGGATTTCTTGGCCAATGACAGGTTGACGGCGGCATCGCGCTCCAACTCCCTTTGACGCGCGATTTCGGGTTGGATCGCAGGTGCCGCCGCTTTGGGTGTCTGCCCGCCGACATCGGGGGCAGCAAGCACCGTCAGAATCAGGGCTAAGGCGACGCGTTGGCAGAGTCTCTGATTTCGGAAGCAGATCATTGCATTTTCAGCAGTTTTTCGGTGAACGGCACGTCGGCCGGGCAAAACCGATACCGGCCGAGATCGGCCATGGCCACCCAGGCCAGCTCGGCATGATCGTTTGCCGACAACTCTCCGCCCGCTGCCCGCACGCGATAGGCCATCAGCCGGACGGTTTTGTCCTCGTAAGCGTAGATGCTCTCACCGAAAAACTCGCCGACCACGATCCGGATTCCGAGCTCTTCCCGGATCTCTCGCTTCAAGCATTGCGCGGGCGATTCCCCCGGTCGCAACTTGCCGCCGGGAAACTCCCACAGGCCGGCCTGCGAGGCTCCAGGTCTGCGGCGGGCGATCAGCACTCTGCCGTTTTCGATCAAAACAGCCGCCGCGACGTCGATCATCGTTCCACCACGCCGCGCGCCCAGTTGATTACCGGCAGAAGCCGGGAGGGCGACAGTTTCTCAAGCTCGGAATACCTGAGCCAGCGATACTCATGATGCTCCGGTCCGCCGATCTGTGGGTTGACGGCGAAAACCACTTGATCCTCTATGGTTTGGGAGAGATAATAGCGCGCAACCTTTGTCCCGCGGTTGTAGGGCGCGGTTTCCTTGAATACCTCGCCCCAGGTGAAATCAAGCTTCGTAATCCCCGTTTCCTCCCGGGTTTCACGGCCGGCGGTTTCAAGAGGCGATTCTCCGGGCTGCATTTCGCCCTTGGGGAAGTCCCAGTTGAGGAAGGCCCTGAGGAAGAGGTATTTCCAATCGTCCTCCTCCTTCCTGACGACGATGATGCCGGCAGAGAGAATGATTTTCTCAGAAACTGACATGGATAAGATTGGTCATACACGTTTGACAAAATGAATTCAAGGAGTTGACAAATTGCACAGCGCCATGCGGGGATGAGCAAGCCATTGATTTCCCGAAGCGAAACGACGACGCGATCCGGGAACCAGGGAGGTACGCGATGGGAGGATACGGGATCCAAGCATGCTGCCGGGAAACCAAGGGCAACAGCATTATCAAGCGCTTTTTCGCATGCGCGCCGAGTGTCTTGGACTATTGGTGGCGAAAAGCGGACTTCGCATTCAACCGCAGCTATGACGGCCTGACCTTCAAACTGCTCCGCCTCGACGGCCATCCACCCATTGCGTTTCTCTTACCCCTCATCCTGCTGCTGTTTCTAATCTTGGGGCCGACGTTGGGCTGGCGCGGGCCGATGGCTCTCGCGGCGCTATTGGCATCCTGGGCCTGTTTGTACATCGGCGCCCGGCTCGCTGCAGGGAGGTTCTTCCTGGGATGCCAAATAGCGATCATCTCGGCCGCAGCGGCGGCGGTCTGGTTCCTGGCAGACCCCACCGCCGTTGAAGCCGGGGGGGCCATCTATCGCAGCAATCTGATTCCTTTGGTGCTGGTGCTGATGCTGGTGCCGCTGATCGTCTGCAAAGTTCTTGTGCTGCGCATGATCCGGCCGTTGAACTCCAGCGGCGCATTTAGAAACCTGTTGCCCTTCGTCAGGCTGCACCCCAAACCTCCGGCCGCACCCATATTCAGCCTCTGGGACATCGGCCTCAGCCTGCTTCATGCTCCTTTGAAATACCCGCTGCATCTGCTCATGCTGCCGGCCGTGGTGATTCTGTTCATCCCCTACTATTTTTCTCTGGGCTGGTATGTGGCCGGCCTGGGGATCGTTTCGTGGCTGCTCATCAGCTTCATCAGCCTGCATCAGAGATTCAACTCGATCCTTCCGGTCTTAACCCGTACCTTCTTTTATGGCGGCAGCCTGGTCGTGTCCCTGGCGGTGATGGTCCTGTCGGCCGGCCGGGCGCTGGAGGTCTCCTACATCAAGACCGTGGTTGAATTCAGCTCCTGGGGCACGCTGCTGAGCATCCTCGTGTGCGCTTATGTCTTTTTTTGGTTTATCGAATATTGGATCAACCGGCTGCTGGGCGAGGAGCTTATCGCCCTCATCCGTGGCCCGCAGGATCCCCCCGGCCGGGCTCGCTACGATCTGGACCCGTCGGCGGCGCCCAAGACAAATCCGCTGGTGGCGCCGACGGGCCGCGAAGTGCAGTTGCATGGCGGCGCCCGGTTCATGGCCGTTGCCAAATGGCATGACCACTCGGAGGTTGTCTTTCAAAGTTATGAACGCAAGGAGCTGCTCCAGCGGCTGGCCGAAAAGGGTGCCTTCAGCCTGGACCCCCGGATCCGGGCATTGAGCGCGGAGGCCGGCAACGTGCTCGGGGAGATCAGCCGCCGCACCCGATCCTATTTCAGCTCCATCAACCTGCTGTTGATCGCCATCGCCGTGGGCGGTGGTCTTCTTCTGAACTCCCTGCCGCAGCAGCCGCTTGCCAAGGCCGCCACCCCGGCCTCGTCCACGGGGGTCGATCTGGCCCGCCTTCTCTGGCAGGATAAACCCCGGGAGCGGGTCGTCCTGCTGGCGGCCTCCGGCGGCGGGACGCGAGCGGCCCTCTATACCCAGTCGGTCCTGAGGGGCCTTCATGCCAACGCGGCCCTGGATGACATCGTTCTGGCGAGCGGGGTGTCGGGAGGCGGAGCGGCGCTAGCCTATTTTGCGGCATTCCGTGATGAGCTGAGCAAGGACTCGGCCGGCGCGGCCTGGGACCGATATGCATGCGCCATGAGCTATCCCTTTATCCAGGATGTGTTGGAGGGCGCCCCCGAATGGCGCATCACCGCAGGCACACGGCTCGGGCAACTGCTGGCGGAAAGCTTCGCTCGGGTTTTTTACCGGCAGGGCCCGGACAGCCGACAGTCCGCTCCATCCAACGGCCAGCCGCTGCGCTTAGGAATAACCGCCCTGGGGCAGGTGTCCGATTTAGGGCTTATTCTAAACACTTCACTGGCGGGACAGATAGAGTGTCCGGAGTGCGCCGATTCTCCGGACTTCGCCGCTGCCGTGAACAAGTACAGGGAGTCAAGCGATGGTTCTGTCGCCGGCGGCGTGCTGGTCGTGACCAACCTGCGGGACACCCTTTTTTTTCCCCAGGCCCGAAGTTCCTTGAACATCCAATATGTGGCGATTGCCGACCCCGATATTCCGCTCACCACGGCAGCCGCCCTGACCGCCAATTTCCCTCCCGTGTTTTCAAATGCCGCCGTGGACGCGGACCACTGCTTCCGCTACTGGGTGACCGACGGCGGTGCTGTTGAAAACCGGGGACTGCTCTCGCTGCTGCTTGTTCTGCGGGCAGCGCTGGCAAGCTTTCCAGCCGACGCGGTGCAGCGTCCCGACATCCACATCGTGATGGCGGACGCATCCGGCAAATCCACCAAATACGTCCAGGACCGGGCCCTGGGGACCCTATTGGGGGCACCGGAAAAAATGGCCAACCAGCTCATCGGCGAGCTGTTGGAAGAGGTCAAGGCCTCGTACGCGAAACACGGGGGTCGGCTCCTGTACCATGAACTGGGAATGCCGGATTTTTGGCGCTCCGAGGGCGGGCTGGGAACTCATTGGATGCTGCCGCGACGGGTGACGATGAAGGCGCCACTCGGCGGCAATGCGTTGTCGGGAGAGCGCGTCGTCGAAATGGACGCCTTTGCCGTGCGGGCGCTGATCAACACCCTTCATCTTCCGGAGCCGGACCAGCTCGACATGACGCCCTGCTTCCATGAAGATACAGTGCTTTCCGATAAATCGGAACATGGGAGACACCATATTCCGCTGATCCGGCGATGGATTGAACTGACCCGCCATCCGGCGGCCTGGAAATGCCTGCGGGAGGCATTGTCCGGAGAAAACACCCTATCCCCGGAGGAATCCCCCTGCTTTCGAATAACTTGGAATAAATAACAGACTTGTAAAAAGTGATCTGTTTTGACGCCTTCGTAAAGAGGCTAAGGTCAAGGCGCGCGCGCATTATTGCCAAGCGCCACTACGACCTCGGCAACGATCTTTTCCTTTCCTTATTTCGATGGCGAATACCAACTATGGGCCTCTTTTATTTGAACCCAAGTTGAGCGATTCTTAGTCCCGCCTAACCGTTTCTCAACGAACCAGCCGAAGGTTCTTCGGGGAGAGTGGCACAGTGGCATCACTGCCCGCCAGCGGCCCGATATATGACGTCGCTATGACGACATTGTCATACCACTTCTTGGCCTCGCCTGCGGTGTTGTCGCGCACGTGCAGGTCGATGGTGACACGGTCAATCTTGAGCGTTGAGATGTCCCTGAGTCGCAGGTTCAGAAAGTCGGCGATCAACACGCCGTCCAGCCACATCGCGATGCGTCCGTCCCGTTGGCCGGGGGTGTTGGCCTTGAGCATCACCTCGTAGGCGTACCAACGCCCGAGCTGCGGGGTGACCTCCGGCCGGGGGACAAAGTCGGGGCCGAAGTTGCCCGGAATGCTATCGATCGGTAAAACGCGCCCGGAGGGAAAGAAGTGATCACCCCAGATGTCGCGTTGTTCCGGATGATAAATGTAGATGTTGAGCTGGCCGGGATTGGCGGTTCCCGTGTCGCCCCGCCAGGCCTCGAAGCTGATTAGAAACTTGTTGGTTCCGTCGGCTGGCACGCCCGGGCAACAGTAATTCGCCTGTATGGTGCTGCCGTTGTGGCTGGAGCCCAGGACGTTGAAGCCTGCGTCGTACTTGGCGTAGTAGCGCACGAACAGAGTATCGCGCGTGGGATTGATGTATTTGACCGCTGTATTGCTCACCTCGTTGTTGGTTTGCGGCACGCGTAGTTCAAGCGCCTTGGCGCCGCGAAAGACATTGCCCGGCTCGGTAGCGATGCGCAGGTTAGCGGCGTGATACGCCTCATTCCAGCGGTTGGTGAGACCCGTTGCGCTGCTATAGGATTCGAAATCATCGGCGAAGATGACGGCGGGGTTCGAACCAATCCCCACATCTCCGGGGTAGTGCGCCGCAATCCCGCTATTGCCCTCCGGCAGGGGCTGCGCGCCTGCTGATCCGAAGAACAGCAGTCCGAGCGCGACACCTAAAACGGCCTTTAGCGTCCGACTGGCCGTGATGGTTGGCAATAAAGACACAAGGCTCGGTAAAGCGGGTTTCTTTATGTGCCTATTCTCTGAGTCGATTACAGGATTCGTGTTTCGTTTCATATTCTGTCTCCTGCCGAGTGCTCAGAACCCGGATTCTGGCTTAGCCGGTTTGGATCATCACGGCACGACTCGAAGGCTTCTCGGCGCGTTTGATGCGGTTGGCGCCGTGCCCTGGCGCAGTGGATGCGGATAGTGATACTTCACGTACCAACTAGGGGACGTAGTTGGTTGCGTTTACCATTCGCTTACGCTTAGCGCCGTCGCGCCGCTTCTCGTCAATAAGGGTCTCTCAATCCTCCCGCACCGCTACGCCAGCCCGACCATCGGCAGCAGGAAGTAGAGCCCGGCCCAGATGACCAGCCCGCCCAGGATGTCGAAGAAGATGCCGGCCCGGATCATCGCCGTGATCGGCACCATGCCCGAGCCGTAGACAATGGCGTTCGGCGGGGTGGAGACCGGCAGCATGAAGCCCCAACTGGCGCCGAGGGTGGCGCCGATGGCCGGAGGGACGGGATTGACGCCCGCCGCCTGGGAGAGCGCGATCATGACCGGGATGACCATGTTGGCCGAGGCGGTGTTGGAGGATGTCTCGCTCACGAGGATGGCGATGAATATCGCGCCGAAGGTGATGCCCCACACCGAGGTCGCGCCGCTCATCTTCAGCAGGCCGGTGCCGATCACCTCGGCGAGCTTCGTCTGGAACATGAGCGAGCCGAGGGTGATGCCGCCGCCGAAGAGCAGCAGCGTTCCCCAGTCGATCCGCGTCGCCTGTTTCCAGGAGATCGTAAACTCGCGCTCCTTCCAGTTGACGGGCAGCAGGAAGAGCAGCGCTGCGCCGATGAGGGCCGCAACGCCCTCCGGCATCATCTTGCTGTAGGCCTTGGCGGTCGTTGATGTCTCTCCGTAAAAAAGAGCCAGAATGCCCGGAATCAGCCAGAGGGTTACGGTGATCAGAAAGCAGAGCAGGGCATTCTTCTGGCCGCGCGTCCATTTGCCGAGCTGGGCGCGCTGCTCGGCCACAAATTCGGTGCTGCCCTCGATGCGCGCGACTTCGGGTTTGTGGAGGAAGTACATCAGAAAATACAAAAGGACAAAGAGAAAGAGAAGCAGCGGGAGCGCAAAGCTCATCCAATGGAAAAATGAAATCTTCACGCCGCAGAATTTCTCGATCATGGCGATGCCGATCAGGTTCGGCGGGGTCCCCACGGGGGTGGCGATGCCGCCCGCCGAGGCGGCGTAGGCGGCCATCAGCATCATCCCGGTTCCGAACCGCAGCTTCAGCGGGTCAAGCCGCGTGCCGGTCTGCTTGGCCGTGATGTCGGCCATGGCGTAGACGATGCCCAGGGCGATGGGAAACATCATGGCTGCAGACGCCGTGTTGCTGATCCACATCGACAGGAAGGCGCAGATGAAGCCGAAGGCCAGCAGGATGCGGCCCGTGCTGTTGCCAACGAACTTCAGGGACATGATGCCGTAGGCGAAGCGCTTGTCCAACCCATGAATCGCCATCGCCTCGGCCAGCATGAAGCTGCCCAGGAACAGGTAAATGATCGGGTCGGCATAGGGCGCGAAAACGGTCTTGGCGTCCGCGACGCCGAAAACCACGCAGAGCACGGAGGAGAAAAGCGCGCTCATGGGCAGGGGGATGGGCTCGCAGACCCACCACACCACGATCCAGATCAGGATCGCCGCGAGCGTGTGCGCCTTGGGGCTCAGCGACGGCATGTCCATGAAATACACCGCCAGCGCCGCCAGCGGCCCGAGGAACAGGCCGATCGTGTTGCGCCATTTTTCAAAGACCTCCTCCTTTTCGGAGAGGGTTTCCTTGAGTTCCGCAGTTTGCTGGGGATTCCCGGCCATGGTTCGGTCCTCCTTAAACGTTTTGGGCGATCGCTTCAAACCCGGAAAAAGCAGGCGCGGGGGCGTCGCCGCGGCGGCGCCGGCCGAGCGGGCGTCAGTCCTGCGACCCGCGGCCCTGGTTCCTGCTCACCCGGGCGAAAATTTCCGACAAGCGCAGGATTCCGATGATGTTCCCGTCCTCAATCACCAGCATGTGGCGAAACGCACCGGTCAGCATGCGCTCGATGGCCTCCTCGATGGGCGCGTCGGCGCTGATCTGCTCCGCCTCGCTGTAGCGTTTCATGGCATTTTCGGCAGCCACGCGGGGGGCCGCCGTTATCATTTTGGGAAGCGACGGCCCCGGGCCGGCCGCTTGGCCCAGGCCGCGCAGAATCTCGAGGTGCCGCAGCACGCCCACGATGCGGTAGCGCTTGTCCCGCACGAGCACAAAGCGAGGGGCATAAGCTGAGTTGGCGTAGCGCTGACGGAACGCGTTCAGCATGATCATCGCCTCCTGCAGGCTCCGGTCCTCGGCAACCTGAGCGCACTCCGACAGCGGAATCATCAAGTCCTTGGCTTTCATGGCGACCTCCGGGTGAAATTTCAAGACGGATGCTTCTATTCGCTGTAAATGTAGGCTTTGCTTGCAACTATCTGCGGCCAGACGGTCTCCAGGGCCCCTTTCTGCCACTGCACCAAGTAGGTCGGCAGAGAGTTCTGCTGGGTTTTCTTGTCGTAGGAGGTGAACTTCACCGGGCCGAAAGCGGTCATCATGTTCGTCTTGGCAAGGGCGTCGCGCACGCCTTTGGGCGAGAGCTCCTTGGCGCGCTTGAGGGCGTCGGCCACCACGTAAAGGGAAGCGTATGCCTCCGCCCCATGGTATTCCGTTTCGGACCCGAACTTTTTCATATAGTTGCTGTAGTATTCCCTTGCTCCCGGGTAAGGGACTTGCGGCGTCCAAAGCGTTACGGAAAAAACATTTTCGGCCGCATCGCCGGCCAGTTTGCGGAATTCGGGCAAGGTGAAGCCGGCTGCCGCCCCGGCGAAAACTTTGGGCTTAAACCCCAGCTCTTCGGCTTGTTGGACGAGCAGGGCGGCTTCCTTGACGTAGGAAATCATGTACACTACGTCCGGCTTGGCCGACTTGGCCTTGTTGAGCAGCGCCTTGAAGTCCACCGTGCCGGCCCCATAGCCCTCGTTCATGAGTATTTTCCAGTCCAGTTCGAAGGCCTGCTCGGCAAACTCTCTCGATCCCGACTGACCAAACAGGCTTTTCTCGTAGAGGATGACAACGCTCTTGGGCTTTACGACCTGCTGGAGAAACTCGATCAGCGGCCGGGCATACTCGCTGACGGGCGGGTTCAGTCGGAACACATATTCCGCTCCCAGCTCGGTGATTTCGTCAGCCGCCCCGGTCGTGATGAGAAAAGGCATCTTGCGGTGCTGGGCCACCGCCGCCATGGCAAAAGTGACATCAGACGAATAACCGCCCGTCAGGACGATCACTTGGTCCTGCAGGATGAGTTTTTCAACCGCGGATCGCCCGATGTCGATTTTGGACTTGTCATCTTCGATCAAGAGATCGATGGGTCTGCCGTTTACACCCCCCGCCGCATTGATCTCCTCCATGGCCATTAGAAAAGAGTTTTTTTCGATTTCACCAAATTTCTGTTGCGCTCCGGTCAAGGGAAGCACCACGCCCACCTTGATGGGTGCTCCTTCCGGTCCCGCCGCGGCAACTGTTCCCAAACCTGCCATGACCAGGAACACGGCCGCACTCAGCCACACGGTTTGCTTTCTCATGGGTCGCTCCTTGTGTGCATAGGGTGTTCATCTGTCGACCGCAACAAAACGGCTTGCAAAAATTCGGTGGCGCAGCCTTCTTTCATGCGTGCCTGATAGGCCGATCGAAGGGGCAATCAGTTTTGGTTGGCGGCAGCCTTCCTTCTCTTTCCTGCCGTCACGCAATAGAGGCCCTCGCCGCTACGCGCCGGTCCGAAGCACAGGTTGTCGGAGGCGCAGGCGGCCTTGCGGCGGTCACCGGACTGCCAGCGCTGGACAAGATCCGGCTCGCGAATGAAGGGCCGGCTCATCGCAATAAAGTCGCAGACGCCCTCCGCGACCAGCCCCTCGGCCACGGGCAGGGACCGGATGCCGCCCACCAGGATCAAGGGGATCCTCAGCCGCCGCCTGAAAATCCTGGCCTCCTCCTGGTTGTAGGCCTCTTTCTTCTGATTGGTGATGTGCGTGCGGGCTGATCCGAACTGGGAGAACTTGGTCATCCCGCTGCTCAGCTCGACGGCGTCCAACCCCGCTTGTTCCATCAAGGCTGCCGCTTCCACCGACTCCTCCAGCTCAAGCCCGCCTTCGGCAAAATCCCGGCCGTTTAACTTGATGAGGACAGGGTAGTTTGCACCAACCGCCTGCCGCACGGCCCTGATGGTTTCCAGGTGTACGCGCACCCGGTTTGCCAGGGAACCGCCGTATGCATCCGTCCGCCGGTTGAAGAGCGGGGAGAGAAACTGGTTGAAAAGGTAGCCGTGGGCGGAGTGGATCTGCACACCGTCGAACCCGGCGGCCTTGGCCCTTACAGCGGCCGCGGCGAAGGCGTGAACCACTGCATGAATATCGGCAGGGGTCAGTTCCTGGCGGGGGACCTCGTCGAGTTTCACCGCGGCTGAAACGGCGAAGGGCGGTGTGCCGGTCAGGTTGTGGGCGGCGAAATAGCCGGCATGTGCCACCTGGAGCACCATTTGGGCGCCATGGCCGTGGGCGGCGGCAGCCATCTGCCGCAACCCGGGGATCAGCTCGTCCCGCGATGCACTCATCTGCATAGGCCCGGCCTGCCCTTCCGGCCGTATGTAGGCATGGCCGCTGATGATGAGACCTACCCCGCCCTTTGCGAGTGCTGCGATCGTGTCGACCAGCCGCGGCGTGACCGCACCATCGGCGGTGGCCATGGCTTCCCAGGTGGCGGAGCGCACGAAGCGGTTGCGTAAGGCCATTGAACCAATTTTTGCAGGCTCGAACAGCTGGCTCATCCCACCCTCCTAAAGCATGCGCTTTGATACCCCATACCCGCTGAGGGATGCTCGATCAAAAAAAGATTGCTGACTTGGTTCGTACAAGATCGAGGATCGGATATCAAGCAATTTTGGATAGTCAGCGGATCGTTTTCATCTCCACGACGCATTGCCACTGGTCGAGGAGCATCCGGCGGTTGGCGCGGATCCATTCCTCACCGTTCAACTCCAGCAACTCCTCCATCCGGAAGACTAGAACCTGACGCTCCTTCTCGTTTCCCGGGATCTCGGCCGTCCCCAGCAGCTCGCAAACCTTTTCCAGTGAAAGCAGGCCCATGGGCTTTTCTCCTGGCGGATCGCAAGAATCGCTCAACGCCGGTCATACCTTCAAAAGAACCGCGGCAGCGGCTCGGGAAAGCTCGAGAATCAACGTGGGGTAGATGCCGCAAATCACCATGACCGCCACCAGGGCGCCGGTGAGCAGCTTCATGGCCGGCGACACCGGCAGCATTGGCAGCTCTGAGGCCGGCTCGAGGAGGAAGGCGGCCCGGACCACCATGAGGTAGTAATAGAGAGAGACAACCACGTTGGCCATGGCGATCAGCGCCAGCGGCAGCTGGCCGCGCTCGATGGCCGCGTTGAAAATCAAAAACTTGCCCGTGAACCCGATGGTGGGCGGGATGCCGGCGAGTGAAAACACCGCCATCATCAGCGCCATGGCCAGCAGGGGAGAGCGCCGGTGCAGTCCGGCCAGCTGCGCCACGTCGATGTCGGCTCCGTCGGAGGCCACCACGACCAGCACCAGAAAGCAGGTGAAACTCATCACCAGCAGCGCCAATGAATAGAAAATGGACGCGGCGTAGCCCTCGGGCGTCAGGCTCAGGATGCCGATCAGGACATAGCCGGCCTGGGCGATGCTGGAATAGGCGAAGAGCCGCTTCAGGTCTTTCTGGGCAACGGCGGCGAGGTTGCCGACGGTCATGGACAGAATCGCGAGGGCCACCAGCACATGCACCAGATAGGGGCTGCCGCCGCTCACGGAGGCCATGCGCACCAGGATGGCGATCGCCCCGATCTTCGATGCGGTGGCGATGTAGGCGGTGACCTGGTGGGCGGCGGACTGGTAGGTTTCCGGCGCCCAGATGTGGAACGGGAATACGGCCAGCTTGAAAAAGAATCCGCACAGGGTGAGCAGCAGCCCGACCTGGACGAGCGGCTGGCCGACCGCGGCCGGCAGCGCCCGGGCGAGCTCGTTGAGATAGACGGCGCCGATGCTCCCATAAAGCAGGGCGAGCCCGAAGAGCATCACCGCCGAGGACACAATGCCCACGATGAAGAATTTGAGGGCCGCCGCCACGGCCAGCTCCCGCGTGCGCCGCAGCGACACCAGAACGTAGAGGGAATAACTCGATAGTTCGAGGGCGACGTATATGCTCAGCAGGTGCACGGCGCTGGTCAAAAGCATCATCGCCAGGGTGCAGGTGAAGAGCAGGAAATAGAACTCGGGGTGGTGGCGCTCGGCGACCCCTTTCATGTCGCCGCAGATGCAGACCACCAGGAACAGCCCCATTGAGAGCAGCACCTTGAGGACCTGCGAGAACAGATCGATCTGGTAGGACTGGCCGAAGAGCACCCCTTCGGCTTTCAGGGACGCCAGGCCGACGACGATCGCCGCGGCCGCCGCGGCAAGCGCTGCGAGGAAATCCCTCCGCGGGCGGATGCGCCGGCCCAGGGCGAGCGCCAGAAAGAGCAGCGCCCCGCCGAACAGGCTCAGTTCCGGTGCGAAAAGCGCCCAGGCGGTCATGGCAACCCCTTGATGAACGCAACCGACGCCGTGTCGATCACGTCAAATAGAATGGAGGGCAACAGCCCGAAGAGCACGATCACCGCCGCCAGGATCATGCGCGGGATGCCCAGGCCGAAGGAGACGTCGGCAAGGTGGGCGAACTTTTCGTTCTTGGGCCCGTAGAACGCCCGCTGCACGACCCGCAGCATGAAAAGCGCGCTGAGCACCAGCCCCCCAACAGCGAAGACGCCTCCGACCGGGTAGACCCTGAAGGCCGCGATGAACACCATCAGCTCGCCCCAGAAGCTGGCCAGGCAGGGCACGCCGACCGCGGTCAGAGCCGCCAGGATGAAGTAGCCCGAGGCGACCGGCATGATCCGGCTCAAGCCGCCCAGCTCCGGGATCATCTTGGTGTGGGTGCGCTCGTAGATGTAGCCGATGGCCGAGAAGAAGAGCGCGGTCATGATGCCGTGGGCGAACATCTGGAACACGGCGCCGTTCAGCCCGTCCACGGTCAGGGTGGACAGCCCCAGGCCGACGATTCCCATGTGCGAGACGCTCGAGTAACCCACCACGTACTTGAGGTCGGTCTGGCTCAACGCGACCAACGCGCCGTAGACGATGCCGATCACGGCCACGGTCGCCATCAGCGGCGCCCAGAACTGCCAGCCCTCCGGGCAGAGAAACATCCCGACCCTCAGCACCCCGAAGGCGCCGATCTTCATCAGCACACCGGCGTGGACCATGCTCACCGCGGTCGGCGCGGCCACGTGGCCGACGGGCGACCAGGTGTGGAAAGGCCACACGGCGGCCAGGATGCCGAAGCCGATGTAGAGCAGCAAGAACGCGAGCTTCTGGTCGGCGGCCGAGAACGTACCGGACCGCATGAGGGCCGTGATGTCGTAAGTGCTGCCGCCCGCCTGCACGTGAAGGAAGATGATCGCGGGCAGGATGAGCGCGCTGCCGGCCAGCAGGTACAGGGTGAGCTTCATCGCCCCGTACTCCTTGCGCGTGCTGCCCCAGATGGCGATCAGCGGGTACATGGGAAAGAGCGAGACGTCGTACCAGATGAAGATGAAGAAGAGGTCCAGGCTCATGAAGAGCCCGAACACGCCGGTCACCAGTAGAAAGTAGAACGCGTAGAACTCCTTCACCCGGGTTTCGAGCTCCCACATGGTGAGCACGCCGGTGAAGAACACGATCCCGGTCAGCAGCACCATCGGCAGGCTGAAGCCGTCGACGGCGTTGAGATACTGGATCCCCAAGGACGGCACCCAGGCCGCGCGCTCGACGAACTGCAGCCCGCCGCGGGTCGTGTCGTAAAGGACAAACACCGTGACCGAGAGCGCCAGCGTCAGGCCGGAGAACACCGCGCTGACCCACTTGACCGCCGGCTGGTTCTCCTCGGGGACAAAGAGGATCACCAGCAGCCCGGCCACGCAGCTGAGCAGGATGGCGGTCAGATATGGAAATCCGCTAAATTCCATGATTTTCCTATACGAAGAAGTAGATCGCCATGCACACGATGGTCACGAACACCACGATCAGCCGGTATTGAACCATTCCGGCGTGCAGGCTAGACATGATCCCCCCGGCGGCCGCGGTGGCCTGCCCCAAGCCGTCCACGGCGCCGTCGATGACCCTGCGGTCGCTTCCGGCGCACAGCTGCGAGAACACCCGGTACACGACACGGTCCAACAGCCAGCGGTAGGCGCGGTCGATGTACCAGCGCTCGCTGAAAAGCGCGTGCAGCGGCGCGACCCGTTCGATGAACCCGACCTGCGCCGCGCCGCGCCGTCCGAACTCGAGCCAGGCCAGCAGAATGGCGGCCGCCCCGAGGCCCAGGGCCGCATAGGGCAGCCAGGCGTGTTTGGTCGCGTCCGACGGCGGTCCAAAGGGCTTCGACAGGAATTCTGAGAGGGCATGTTCACCGAACCCGAGGACAACCGTGACGGCGGCCAGAATCACCAGCGGCCATGCCATTTCCGCGTAGCCGCCGTTGTGGCCGTGTTCCAGGCCCTGTGAATGAACTGTTTCCGGCCCGCCCCGGGCCGGGAACAGGATGATGAAGATGAGCCGGAAGGTGTAATAGGTCGTCAGGAAGGCGCCGAGCAGGCCGGCGGCAACCCACAGCGGGTTCGGCAGGTCGGCAAGCGCGCCGAGGATCAGCTCCTTGCTGAAGAAGCCCGAAAACGGCGGGATGCCGGAGAGGGCCGCCCCCGCGATGACGAGGCAGGCCATGGGAACCCGCAGGCGCCGGCCGCCCTGCCGGCCGATCGCGACCATGTCGTTGCTGTGAAAGGCGTGGATGAAGACCCCCGAGCAGAGAAAGAGCAGCGCCTTGAAGCCGGCGTGGGTGGTCAGGTGGAACACGCCGCCGACATAGCTGCCGGCGCCGAGCCCCATGATCATCAGCCCGAGCTGGCTGATGGTCGAGTAGGCCCAGACCTGCTTGATGTCGCGGCTGACCATGGCCATGGTGGAGGCGATCAGCATGCTGACGGTGCCGACGGCCAGGCAGACGTCGAGCGCCGCGGGCGACAGGCTGAAAAAGGGGAACAGCCGTGCGAAGAGGTACACGCCGGCCGCCACCATGGTGGCCGAGTGCAGCAGGGCACTCACCGGGGTGGGGCCCTCCATGGCGTCCGGCAGCCAGGTGAGCAGCGGGAACTGGGCGCTCTTGCCGATGATGCCGCCGAAGATCAGCAGGGCGCCGGCCGTTGCCACGGCCGGGGGCAGCCTTCCGGCGGCAGGCCCGTTGAGCTCGAGAATGTTCAGGTTGCCGAGGTGCAGCAGGATGAGCAGCAGACCCAGGAAGAAGGCCACGTCCCCGCAGCGGGTCATCACGAAGGCCTTCTTGCCGGCCTCGCTCGCGCTGAATTTTTCGTACCAGAAACCGATCAGAAGGTAGGACGCCAGCCCCACCAGCTCCCAGAAGATGTAGAGCTGCAGCAGGGTGTGGGCCAGGGTCAGGTTCGTCATCGCCCAGGCGAAAAGGGACATGAAGGCGTAGTACCGGGAAAAACCCGGGTCGCCCGCCATGTAGCCCAGCGAGTAGACCTGCACGAGGAAACAGATGCCGGCCACCACCGCGAGCATGAGCAGGCTGAGCGGGTCGATGAGGAACCCTGCGCGGATGCTGACGTCCCCGCCCGCCACCCAGAGGGCCGAATACTCGATCGGCCGGGCGAGGCCCCAGTGCTTCACAAGCAGGAAAAAGGCGCTGACAAGGGAAACGCTGATTGCGCCGAGCGACAGCCCGGCGGAAAGCCGCGGCCGGCCGCGGGTCAAGACGAGAATGACCGCGAAGGCCACGAACGGCAGCTGGGCGGCCAGGAGGGCGGCGAGCAGGGTCGTTTCGGTCGTTCCGGCGGCGGTCATGGCTTACTTCAGCACCCGGTAGTCTTCCGGATCCAGGGACCCGGTGCGATGGTAAAGGTAGACGATCAGCGCCAGCCCCAGCGACACCTCGGCCGCAGCGATGGCGATGATGAACAGCACGAAGGCCTGCCCCTCGAGCTGCTGCCAGCGCAGGGCCGCGCCGATGAAGGCGATCGCCGCGCCGTTCAGCATGACCTCGACCCCCAGCAGGATCATGATCAGGTTGCGCCGCGCGACGGCGCAGACCATTCCCAGCACCACGACGATGCCGGATAGCGCGAGCACGTATCCGAAGGGGATGCCCATGGGGTTACTCTTCGCCTTCCTTGGCTTGGCGTTTGCCGACCAGCAGCGCCCCGATCATGGCCACCAGCAGCAGCAGCGAGGCGATTTCCACGGCCAGCCAGCTCTGCGTGAAAATGTAGTTCCCGAAAGCCGCCGGCGCGGTCGAAGCCTCGACCAACGGGACCGCGGCGGACGGGTCGCTGACCAGCAGGAGCCCGCCGATCACCACGTAGGCCGCGGCGAAGAGGACGGCCGGCAGCATCTGTCGCGGCGGAAACAGGCGCTCCTCCGGCGACTCCACTCTCAACATCATGATGATGAACAGGAACAGGATCATGATGGCCCCGGCGTAGACGATGACCATCAGCGCCGCCAGGAACGGGGACCCGAACAAATAAAACAAAAACGCGCTGCCGAAAAACCCGAAGATCAGATAGATCACCGCATGCACCAGGTTGCGCCGGGTGATGGCGACCAGGGTGGAGGCCACGATCAGGGCCGCGATCGCAAAAAAGAGTATGTTGAACAGGGTCATGGCATATTGCTCCGGATATTCACCGGTTTGTCTTCTCCGAGGTGCTCGCCCTTGCCGCCGACCGCGGTGACGATCCCCGCGTGCTTGTAGAAATTGTAGTCCGGGTCCTTGCCGCCGTGGTTCACCAGGAGGTCTTCCTTTTCGTAGACCAGCTTCAGGACGTCGCGCTCGCAGGTCTCGAACATCGGCGTCAGCTGGATGGCCGAGGTCGGGCAGGCCTCCTCGCACAAGCCGCAGTAAATGCAGCGCGCGAAGTTGATCCGGAACCAGGCCGCGAAGCGCCGCCGGTCCTCGCGCTCCGCCGACTGCATCGAGATGCAGCTCACCGGGCAGGCCGCCGAGCACAGATAGCAGGCGACGCACCGCTCGCCGCCGTCCGGGTCGCGGGTCAGGATGATCCTGGCCCGGGTGCGGGTCGGCAACTTGCGCTTGAACTCGGGGTATTCCTCCGTGATGGGTCGGCGGAAGAGGTGCTTCAGCGTCGTCGCAAACCCCGCGGCGATCGCCTTGGTGCCCTCCCAGAGCGCCCCGAGCGGGCCGGATGGTTCCTTGTCGATCAGATCAACGCGCATTACCACAACAGCCTCGCACCTGTGAACACCACGTTCAGCAGCGCAGCGGGAATCAAAACTTTCCAGCCGAAGTTCATCAGCTGGTCGTAGCGCAGCCGGGGCAGCGTGCCGCGGATCCAGATCATGACCAGGCAGACCAGGACGATCTTCGCCGCCAGCCACACCGGCCCCGGCAGCAGCGGGCCGTGCCAGCCCCCCAGGAAAAACACGGCGATCAACCCCCCCAGCACCTGCATGTGCACGTACTCCCCCAGGAAGAACAACCCGAAGCGCATGCCGCTGTACTCGGTGTGGAAACCGGCGCCGAGCTCGTTTTCGGCCTCGGGCAGGTCGAAGGGGATGCGCTTGATCTCGGCCATGGCGCTGATGAAGAAGATCGCGAAGGCCACCGGCTCCAGCAGGATGTAGGGCACCCTCGCCTGGGCGTTGACGATGTCCACCAGGCTGAAGGAGCCCGCCTCCATCACGACCGGGATGAGGGACAGTCCGAGCGCAAGCTCGTAGCTCACCATCTGGGCCGCGCCGCGGATGCCGCCCAGGAGGCTATACTTGGAGTTGGACGACCAGCCGCCCAGCGCCGCGCCGTAAACGCCCAGCGAAGACAGGGCGAAGACGAAGAGCAGGCCCACGTTGATGTCGGCCACCACCAGCGGGACCCGATGCCCGTAGACGGTGATGTCCGGGCCGAAAGGGATCACCGCAAACATCAGCAGGGCCGTGATGGCCACCACGGCCGGCGCCAGCAGGAAGATGACGCGGTCGGCCGCGTCCGGGACGATGTCCTCCTTGGTCATCATCTTGATGGTGTCGGCGAACGGCTGGAGCAGCCCGTACTTGCCGGCGCGGTTCGGGCCGTAGCGCACCTGGATCCGGCCGAGCAGCTTGCGCTCGACCAGCACGAGGTAGGCCGCCATCAGCAGCAGAAAAAGCAGCACGGCTCCCAGCTTGAGGATCAGAACGCCGAACCCGATGATCCAGGCTTCCAGAGGCATCGATCACACCTTGAGAATGTCCCGGCGTTGAACCCGCTTTCCGAGCGCCTGCCAGGCCAGGCGCCGCAGGCGCGGGATTACCACGACGCCGGGGGCCATGTTGTCGAACACTTTTACGGCAAGCTCCACCGTGGCATTTCCGGTGCGGATGGCGATGCGATCGCCGTCGCGGAGGCCGAGGAGTTCGGCATCCCTGCGGTGCAAGCCTGCAAACGGCTCATCCTCCAGGGCTTCGAGACAGTCCGAATAGGATGAGAGCTCCTCGGTGCCGAAGGTCCGCTCGGTCAGGATGATTTCAAGGTCATTCTGTTCTGCCGCCAGCGCCGGCGGCGGAACGATATTAAAGCGCCCTGCCGCCTGGTCCTTCAGTGCCACCCGCATGCCTTCCCCGGCCGGTGCCAAGCCCCCCAGTGAGGCGGTGTGCGCAACCTGATGGGCCGGGCTTTCAAATGGATGCCTGCTGCTGCCGGTTGTTCCCTCCATGGCCGGCTCGCCCGCCAGCCGGGCCATGATCTGCCCGGCCGGCTGGGGGTCGGATCCGGGCAGCCCGGCCCCGTAGACCCGCGGCGGATGGTCGCCGCCCCCGGTATCCAGGACCGGTGCCCCTCCCGCGCAGGACGCCGCCGAATATTGAACCCGGCCCTCCTGGTTGATGAAAACCCCGCCCGATTCGAAAAGGGTCTGCGTGGGAAGGAACACATGGGCTCTTCGCGATCCGGGAGTATCGAGATAATCAAGCACGATCAGCGATTCTATCTTGGCGAGCGCCTGCTCCAGCAGTTCCCGGTCTGGGAAGGCGATCCAGGGGTCGTTCTCCACGAAGATCAGCGCCTTGACGTCGCCTTCGACGGCCGCCTTCAGAATGCGGTCGGTCGTGGATTCGGGCTGCGCCAGCAAACCGGCGGCAAACGCGTTGGCCTCAGGCAGGATGTAAAATAGCCCGGCCTTCTTTTGAGCGGCCGCGAGCAGCAGGGCGGCGTCGGCCGCGAGATCCACCAGTTGCGACGTTACGATGTCCGTCCCGCAGACGATGATCGGCCGACGGCTCCCGGCCAGCTTCCCCGCCGCGCCGGCCATCACCGCGTGGCCTGTCGCGGGTTCACCCGGCAGGGATGCATAGAAACGTGCGGCCGGGCCGTCCAGGTCGGCAGGCCCGATGCCCAGCTTTAAGACCCGGCCGAGCTCAGCGCCGAGCGCCGCCGGAGCCGCCGGGATGTGGGTGAACTCGAACGGCAGAGACACCGGCCGGGGGTCGAGAACGACGACTTCGGCGCCTTGCTGCCACGCCTGCCGCAGAGCCAACGCCAGCATGGGCGCTTCGTTGATGGGATCGGCGCCGAGGACCAGGATGAAATCCGCCTGCTCGATCTCTCCCAGAGACACGGCGAGCCCGGCCTCCAGCCGTGCGACCGCTGCCTTGAGCTTGAGGGCCACCCCCGCATTCGGGAAAAAGGCCGGGCCCCGCCAACCCTTGAGCCGGGCGGCCCGTTCGGTCCTAACTAAGACCTCCAGGCTGCTGCGCAGCGATCCGATGACGGCGACACTGTCGGGCGGCAGGGCTTCCAGCCGGCCGCGGGCGTGAGCCAGCGCTTCGTCCATGGCAGTGGCCTCGCCCTTCACCGCGGCCTGGCGCGGCCTGGTGGAAAGGCTGGCATAGAAAAACCCGTAACGGCCGCGGTCGCACAGAAACCACCCGTTGACCGCCGCGCTCATACGCGCCTCCTGGCGGACCACCTGCCGGTAGCGCACACTCGTCACCGCATGGCAGCCGAGCGAGCAGTGGATGCAGACGGTCGGGGTGCGCTCGTAGTCCCAGCGGCGGCCGAAGAAGCGCGAGGGCTTGTCGGTGAAAACCCCGGTCGGGCAGATGTCGCTCAAGTTCCCGCTGAAGGGGCTTTCGAGGCGGCCGCTCGCCACCCGGCCGAAATAGGTGCGGTTGCCGATGCCCAGCGCCCCAAGGTCGCGGTAGCCGCAGAACTGCTGATAGAAGCGCGCACAGCGGTAGCAGTGGATGCAGCGGTTCATCTCGTGCTGGATCAGCGGCCCGAGGTCCTGGTCAGGGTAGGTCCGTTTCCTGCCCGGGAAACGCCGGATGCCGTGTCCGCCGGACACGGTCAGGTCCTGGAGCAGGCAGTGGCCGCCCTCGTCGCACACAGGGCAGTCATGGGGGTGGTTCATCATCAGCCACTCGATGACGTAGCGCCGGAATTCAGCGGCCTCCCGGTCCGTGGTGGAAACCTTCATGCTATCGGCCGCGTCCAGCATGCAGCTCATCTGGATGCCCTTGATCGGGCCTTCCAAAACCTTGACGGCGCAGACCCGGCAGGCGCCCACGGCGCCCAGCGCCGGGTGGTAGCAGAAACGCGGGATCACGATCCCCAGCCGGGCGGCGGCCTCGATCACCTTGGTGCCGGCGGCGACTTCGATCTCGCGCTCGTCTATGGTCAGCTTCGGCATGAACAATTCGTCGCGGCAAGATGCCGCTCCCACAAAAACCTGAGCTATTTCAGAGGCAATTCAAACTGCGTGCGGCCCCATTGTCTCGGTGATTAAATCGTTTCCAGGCGGGAGAGGCTTTCAGCCTCGATTGTCGCGGCTGGAAAGCCGCTCCCACGGAGTCGTCAAAAAGCGACCTCATCAAAAAAGTCAAGCGATGAACCTGGGTTTGGCCGGCGCTGCAATCCCATACCCCGGTTCTTGCTTAAACGGGCACCTCTTCTCCCGAATGTGCTCCTGGATCTCCTCCTTGAAATGCGCGAGCAGGCTCTCCAACGGAGCGGCCGCCCCCGGGGCGAAGGCGCAATAGGAACGGTAGAGGTGGACTTTCATCTCCTCCAGCATGGGAACGAATTCCGGCTCGCCCTCACCGGCCTCGATGCGCGCCAGCAGGTCGCGGATGTAGGGCAGCCCCTCCCGGCAGGGCGTGCACCAGCCGCAGGATTCGCGCGCGAAGAACTCCATCAGGTTGAGGGTGGCCGCCACGAGGCAGGTCTTGTGGTCGAACACCATGATGGCCCCGGTGCCCAGGCGGTTGCCGACTTTTTTCAAGGCGTCGAAATCCATCTCGACGTGGTAGTGCTGCTTGGGCAGGAACCCGGTGGAGGCCCCGCCGGGCAGGCAGGCCTTGAACTCCGAACCGTCGAGCATGCCGCCCGCGCATTCCTCGATGATCTCGCTCAGCCGAACGCCGATGGGCAGTTCGTAGCAGCCGGGCCTTTTCACCTTGCCGCTGATGCCGAAAATCTTGGTCCCGGCGCCGGATGCCGTTCTCGCGAGGCCCTTGAACCACTCGGCGCCGTTTTGCACGATGGGCGGCAGGCAGGCGAAGGTCTCGACGTTGTGGACCAGGGTCGGCTTGGCCCAAAGCCCTTCCTGCGTGAGGTAGGGCGGCGGCTGCCGGGGGTTGGCGCGTTTGCCCATCAGGGCGTTGATCTGGGCCGTCACCTCGCCGCAGATGTAGCGGCCGGCGCTGCGGTGCACGACGATATCGAAAGCGTAGTCCGTGCCGAGGATGTTGCGGCCGAGGTAGCCGTGTTCCTTGGCGATATGGATCTCGCGTTCCAGGATGCGGGCGGCGTTCTCGTATTCCGGCCGGATGAAAACAATGCCCCTGTCCGCATTCACCGACCAGGCCGCGAGAACGATGCCTTCAATGAGCAGGTGGGGGTCGGCATGGATCAAAACGCGGTCCTTGAAGGTGCCGGGCTCCATCTCGTCGGCGTTGCAGACGACATACCGCGGGTGGGGCGCGTCCTCGGCGATGGTCATCATCTTCCGGCCGGCCGGGA
This sequence comes from uncultured delta proteobacterium, assembly GCA_963700055.1. GTDB lineage: Bacteria > Desulfobacterota > Desulfobacteria > Desulfobacterales > SpSt-501 > SpSt-501. The sequence goes on from CAVOWH010000008.1 coordinate 430,053, forward strand.
AGGCCGCCCCGCCGCGTCCCAGCAGCGCGGCATCCAGGACGATCTCGCGCAGCTCCGCCGGCGTGCGCCGATCGATCACCTCGGTCAGAGCCTGGTAGCCGCCGCCGGACCGGTATTCCTCGAAGGTCGCGATGCGGTCGGGCCGGCGGTTTTTAAACAACACCTGGGGATATATTTTGTTCACAGCGCGTCGTTTCTATCGGCAGTCTGCCGTTGTTCGTTCTTTTATCGCTGTCAGGACGCGATACGGGATGCTCGATACTGGATCCTGGATACAAAGAGGTGCCGGCCGCCATGTCTTTATCGAGTATCCAGCATCCAGTATCTCTTCCCGAATCACCATGAGTTAACTCGTCGCCCCTTTAGCGGCTTTATGCCTGCACTTCTCCAAAATCTCGTCAATCTTCTCCGGGGTCAGGCTGCCGTAGACCCGGCGGTTGACCAGCATGGCCGGCGAACGGTCGCAGTAACCGATGCAGCAGACCGGCAGCAGGGTGAACAGACCGTCGGCGGTCGTCTCCCCGAGCCCGACGTGCAGTTTGCGGCTCAGGTAGTCCTTCACCGATTCATAGCCGTTCATCCAGCAGACCACGCTGTCGCAGACGTGGATCACGAACCGTCCCACCGGCTCCCGGAAGGTGAAGGTATAGAAGGTGGCCAGCTCGTCAAGCTCCAGCGGCGTCATGCCCAGCAGCGAGGCGGCCTCGGCCAGCGCCTCGTCGCTCAGGTAGCCGTAGTGGTCCTGGATGGCGAACATCACGTCCACCGCCAGCTCCCGCGGGTGCTCGACGCTTTCTATTTCAGCTTCGAGGTGATCTTTCAAATCCTTTGGAAGCATGATGTCTCAGTTTTCATTTTCCATCAAAGTGCTTTTTTTAATTAAAAATTCCGCCACAGGCGGAATTTTTAGCGGTCGATGTCGGGGAGTATGTAATCCACCGACCCGATAATGGCGATGAGATCGGCAATGGTCTCGCCCCGCGTCAGGATCGGCATCACCTGCACGTTGGCAAACCCCGGCCCGCGCACCCGCAGGCGGTAGGGGTGGCCCAGGCCGTCGCTCACCACAAAGTAGCCCTGCTCCCCGCGGGGGATCTCGCAGGAGGCATAGGCCTCGCCGCGCGGGATCTTCATGCCGCGGGTGACGTTGACGAAGTGGTGGATCAGGCTCTCGATGTCGTTCAGCATGTCCGCGCGCTGCGGGATCACGTAGCGGTAGTCGTCGGTGACGGTGCGCCCGTCCGGCATGTTGGCCGCCGCCTGGGCGATGATGCGGATGCTCTGGCGCATCTCCTCCATGCGCACGAGGTAGCGTGCATAGCAGTCGCCGGCGACTGCCGTCGGCACCTCGAAATCGAAATTCTCGTAGCCCGAGTAGGGGAACTTCTTGCGCAGGTCCCACTCCAGACCGCAAGCGCGCAGGTTCGGCCCGCTGACGCCCCAGTCGATCGCATCCTCCAGCGAAATGCGGCCGATGCCCTGGGTGCGCGCCTTGAAGATGGGGTTCTTGCGGGTGAGCGTCTCGTATTCATCCAGGCACGCGGGGAAAATCCTGACGAGATGGTCCACCGCCTCTTTCCATCCTTCGGGCAGGTCCGCCGCGACCCCGCCGATACGGAACCAGGACGGGTGCAGCCGGCCGCCGGTGATGAGCTCGACGATGTCGAGCACCCGCTCGCGCTCGCGGAAGGCGTAGAACGTCGGGCTCATGGCGCCGACGTCGTGGGCGTAGGTGGAGAACCACACCAGGTGGTTGCTCAGCCGGAAGAGTTCGCTCAGGAAGACCCGGATCATCTGGGCCCGCTCCGGGACCTTGATGCCCGCCAGGGTCTCGACGGCCCGGACGTACGGCAGGTTGTTGGCTGCCCCCGCCAGGTAGTCCACGCGGTCCGTGTAGGGGATGAACTGGTGCCAGGTCTGGCGTTCGCCGATCTTCTCCACCGCGCGATGGTGGTAGCCGATGTCGAGGTCCATCCCGGTGATCTCTTCGCCGTCCAGCGTGATGATGTAGCGGATCAGGCCGTGGGTGCTCACGTGGTGCGGCCCCACGTTGAGTACCAGGCGGTGCTCGTCGCGCGGCCCCTTCACGTAGACGCCGGCGTCCGCCGGCTGGTGCCTTTGCGCGTCCGCCAACGTGTAAGGGGCCATATCGGTGGCGCGGCCGGGATGGCTCTTGCGCAGGGGGTGGCCCTCCCAGTCGTCGGGCATGAGGATGCGCCGCAGGTTCGGGTGGCCCTCGAAGCGCACGCCCATGAGGTCGTAAGCCTCGCGTTCGTACCAGTTGGCCGAGGGCCAGATGTCCGTGATGCTGGCGGCCGCCGGAGCGGGACCCTGCAGCGGCACTTTCAGCCGCACCCGGGTGGGCGGTTCGAAGGCGAGCAGGTGGTAGACCAGGGTGAAGTCCGGGGCGCCGCTGCGCTCGCGGCGGGCGGACTCGTCGACGGCGGTCAGGTCCTCCAACCGTTTGAAGCGCGGGGCAGCCTCGAATTTGAGATGACGCAACACTTCTTTGACCCGGCCGGCTTCCACCCGGAAGGTCGGCATGTCGGCGGGGTGCGGCTCCGGCCGCACGGCGTCGCCGAAGCGCTCGGTCAGGGAATGTGACAATTCGTTTTCGGTGACGTTGAAAACGATTTGCCGGGCCGGCGGCGTCCACATCAGATCCGAGCGGCTGTCCTGGAAATGCGGCGGAGTGTCGGAGGTGCCGCGGATGGCGATGCCCTCCATGCCCGGTCCGCGCGGGTCGCGGGACTTGGTCCGGCCGTCGACGAGGATGGGCCGGCGGGTCCCCTGGGTGCCGCCCTCAGCGTTGAGGACCGGCCGGGTCGGCCGCTCTTCGCCCATGATTTTTTTCTGAAGCATTACCAGGCCCTGCAGGACCGCCTCCGGACGGGGCGGGCAGCCGGGGATGTACACGTCCACGGGCAGGATCTGGTCGATGCCCTGTACGACGCTGTAGGCATCGTACATCCCGCCGCAGTTGGAGCAGGAGCCCATGGAGATCACCCATTTGGGCTCGGGCATCTGCTCGTAGAGCCGCAGGATGACCGGGGCGATCTTCTTGAAGATGGTGCCGGAGGTGATCAGCAGGTCGGACTGGCGCGGGGAAGGGCGCAGGACCTCGGCGCCGAAGCGCGCCATGTCGTAGCGGGCGGTGAACACGGCGGCCTCTTCCACGAAACAGCAGGACAGCCCGAAGAACATCGGCCACAGGCTGTACTGGCGCGCCCAGTTGATCAGCAGGTCCGTGCCGGTGAGCAGCCGCCCGCCTATGCCCTTTTCCGCATCGGCCCCCACTCGAGTCCCCCTTTTTCCACACGTAGGCCAGCCCCAGCATCTGCATCGCTATGAAAAACAGGATTTCAAGCCAGCCTTGCCAGCCCAGTTCTCGGAAGGAGACCGCCCAGGAGAAAATGAAGGCGCCCTCGATGTCGAATAGCAGGAAGAAGATGGCCACGAGGTAGAACGGCACGGGGTAACGCAGCCGAGCCGTGCCGGTGGGGATCACGCCGCACTCGTAAGGGCGCATTTTTTCCCGGGAATAGCGCCGTTCGCCCACCCAGGAAGATATCATCAGCATGGCGATGATGAACCCCAGGCAAAGCAAGGTGAAGAGGCCCAGACTGAAGAGCCCGGCTTCCCAGGGCGAGTACCAGGGGGCGGAGGACAGGGGGTGCATTTCAGCTCCGAGCAATCCAAACAGATAGCGGGCCGGCCGTATTCCGGCCGGCCCGCTATACATAGAATCAGAGTCGCATGAATGTCAACCCAAAGGGTTGCCGGGAAGAGCGGTTTCAGGGTTCGGGGTTCAGGAAATACGCAATCGACTCCCTGCGGCTGCGCGAAAGGTCGCTCATGATTCCGATGCCGGTCCGGACGCATACCCTGAACCCTGCCCCCTGAACACTTTAGCCTTGAAAGGTTGAAAGGGATGGGGAGAAGCGATCTTGCGGCGATTCCCGCCGCAATTCCCTACTTCTTCGGCGGCTTCAGCTTCCGATCCCACCCCCAGTTTTCATAGTACTCCCAGCCGGCCATGGCTGAGAGGTCCCTGATCTGGTTGTCCTTTTCGAGAAGACCTGCACGCATCACGTCGCCGATGGACAGCAGGCCGACCGTCTTGCGCCCCTGGGTGATCAGGATGTGGCGGATGAAAAGACCCAGGAACATTTCCTGCAGTTTAAGAATTGGGGTGTCGACCGGTGCGGTGAAGAGTCGAGTGGTCATGTGGTCCTCGACCTTGGCGGTGTCGAGGTCAAAGCCGTGTTTGAGTACGTCGCGGGCCAGGTCGCGTTCGGTCCAGATGCCGACGATCTTGTCGGCCCGCTTGACCAGGACGGCGCCGATACGGTTCACCTGCATGCGCTCCAGCGCCTCGCGGATGGTCTGCTCCGGCCGCACCGTGACCATGTCCCGCTTTTTGTCGTTGAGGATGTCTCCCGCGGTCTTCATAGGTCCCCCTTCTGGTTGATCACGCCATATATGAATCTAACCCGGGGATGACGGTTGTCAATTTTTCATCTGCATATAAGCACACCGTCAGGTGTGCTTATGGCGGAGCACTTTTTTGTCCAGCTTGCCGACGCTCGTCTTCGGTACGACGTCGACGAACTCGAAGCGATCCGGGACCGCGTATCTGGGCAGCTTGCCCTGCTCGGCGAATTTCGCCATGAACTGTTTGAGGTCCTCGTTGCCGACCTTGCCCTGGTGCTCCGGCTTCAGCACCACGAACAGCAGCGGCCGCTCGCCCCACTTCTCATCCTTGACGCCGATGGCGGCCGACTCCAGCACCGCGGGGTGCTGGCTCAAAAGGTTTTCGAGATCGAGGGAAGAGATCCACTCGCCCCCGCTCTTGATCACGTCCTTGATGCGGTCGGTGATCTGCAGGTACCCCTCCGTGTCGATGTGGCCCACGTCGCCGCTGTGCAGCCAGCCGGACCGCCACAGTTCGGCGGAACGCTCGGGATCCTTGCTGTAGCCGGCGGTGAGCCAGGGGGTGCGCATGACCACCTCGCCGACGGCCTTGCCGTCGTGGGGCAGGGGCGCGTCCAGCGGGTCGACGATTTCAAGGTCAGCCAGCGGAATGGGGCGGCCGGTCTTGATCACGACGTCCAGCTGCCTCTCGGGCTCCCAGGCGAGCATGTGCTCCTTGGGGTTGGCAAGGCTCATGACCGGGCAGGTCTCGGACATACCGTAGCCCACGTTGACCTCGATGCCGCGGTCGCGGGCCATCTTGGCCAGACCGCGCGGCAGCTGCGAGCCGCCGATGATGACCTTCCACCGCGAGAGGTCCGCATCTTTGGCTGCCGGACTCGTCAGGATCATCTGCAGGATGGTGGGAACACAGTGGGAGAAGGTGACCTTTTCGGCTTGGATCAGCTTCAGGATCATGCCCGGCTCGTACATGCCCGGGTAGACCTGCTTCACGCCCAGCAGCGTCGCTATGTAGGGGAAGCCCCATGCGTGAACATGGAACATGGGTGTGAGCGGCATGTAGACGTCATTTGATCGGCAGCGGCACTGGGTGTGGTAGGCGCCCACGGCGGCGGTGACGGACAAGGTATGCAGCACGAGCTGGCGGTGCGAGAAGAAGACGCCCTTGGGGTTGCCGGTGGTGCCCGTTGTGTAGAAGGTGGTGGCCCGGGTGTTTTCATCCAGGTCGGGGAATGCGTAGCGGGTGTCTGCTGCGGCCAGCAGCTCCTCGTACTCGGCATCGATGGCGAGGGCGGTCTCCGGCTTATTGCCGTCGTCGCTGATGAGGACCACCTTCTGGACGGTGCTCAGCTTGCCGCGAACGGCCTGCAGCAGCTGCAGGAAGAACGAGTTGACGATGACGACCTTGGCCTCGGCGTGGTTGACCGTGAAGACGATCTGCTCGGGCGAAAGCCGCCAGTTCACGGTTTGAAGCGTGGCTCCCATGCCCGGCACGGCGAAAAAGCACTCCAGGTAGCGATGGCTGTCGAACTCGAAAGCGGCCACGACGTCGCCGGCCTTGACGCCCAGGCGGGTCAGCCCGTTCGCCAGGCGGTTGATTCTTTCATTCAACGCGCGGTAGCTGATGCGGGTCTTGTCACGGTAGACGATCTCCCGTTCGGGGGAATAAATCAAAGGGGTGGTGAGAAGTTTCTTGAGAATCAATGGATACGCGTAAGGCTCTCCGGGTGAGTAGGCTTTCTCCGTCATGGCTCCTCCTTTTTGCATCTGTTAAGTCCGGGGTCGAACGGCTCGATCATTGGGCGCAGGGAGATGAATCTCGATTTAAGTTAATGAATCTCCTTTAGAGAAAGCCTCTTCTCAAGTCAACAGAATTGCGGCGCTTGGAAGCGCAAAGCCCGGCGCGCGTTTCTGGATTGTAAAGACCGTTGAAAACGGATATGGGCAGAGCGTGCATGAACGATGCTGTTATCAGACAGGAGGACTAGGATGAAGCCATTTGAAGTTGACGCAGCAAAATGCAACCGCGACGGGCTCTGCGTGGAGGAATGCCCGGCGCGTATCATTCGCCTGGATGCGGGCGACGACGTCCCGGTGCCGGCCGGCGATTTTGCTTCTTACTGCATCGCCTGCGGCCACTGCGTGGCCGTCTGCCCCACAGACGCGTTCAAGTTAACCTGGCTCAGTCCCGATCAGTGCCCGCCGGTGGAGAAGGATTTGCAGATCGGCCGCGATCAGGCCGAGCAGTTTCTGCGCAGCCGGCGCTCGATCCGCACCTTCACGGACAAGCCGGTGGCGCGGACCAAGCTCGAAAAACTGCTTGAGGTGGCGTGCTACGCCCCTTCGGCCAAGAACAATCAGCCCTGGTACTGGACCGTTGTGGAAAACCCGGCCGAAGTCCGGCGGCTGGCCGGTTTGGTGATCGACTACATGCGCGGGTTCATCGCCGAAAAACCCAAGGTGGCGGCCCTGCTCTCCTACACTCGGGTGGTGGCCGCCTGGGATTCGGGCTTTGAACGCGTCTGCCGAGGGGCGCCGCACGTGATCGTTGCCCACGCCGACAAGAACTGGGGCTTCGGCGCCGAGGACACCGCGCTGGCGCTGAGCTACCTCGAGCTGTACGCCCAGGTGCTGGGGTTGGGCACCTGCTGGGCCGGCTATTTTTACTCGGCCGTCAACGTTCATCCGCCCCTCTTCGAGGCCCTGAAACTGCCGGCGAAGCACAAGGCCTTCGGGGCGATGATGGTCGGCTACCCCAAGTTCCGCTACCAGCGTCTCGTGCCGCGCCAGCCGCCGAAAGTAAGTTGGATTTCTTCCGGACATTAACATCGCCACGCATGGCGGTGTTTTGCCTCTATCCGGCAGCAAGAGACCGACCAAGCATTAGCTCGCCTTCGCGGAGGCGCACCGGTAAGTCGATCAATCACTCAGAAGGAAAGATGGGGGCAAACAGGCGCATCGTTGGATGGGCCCGTGGCTAACAGCGTTTTGTGAAGAAATATCATGACGGCGAATGGTTGACAAGCAGTGAAAGCCGGTGGGATTCGCCGAGATAAAGACCCGGTATATAAGCCGGCTATTATTACATCGGCGACGGCCTGCCCCAACTCGCGCAGTCATACTGCGGCAAGCTGTCCTGAGATCGGACCGGGGTGACGGGAAAATGGAAGAAAACCGTTGCGTGGCTCCTGATGTGTGTCTGCCGGAGGGGCCAATCGACCATATCGTTGAACCGGTTGTCCGGTTTCTGCACGTGGAATCGGCCAGCGGTGTCGTGCTATTGGTGTTCACCGCCGTGGCCCTGGCCCTGGCCAACTCGCCGTTCGCGCCGGAGTTTCTATCGTTCTGGAAAACGCCGATCGGTGTGACCATTGGGCCGTTCGAATTTAGTTACCCGCTAAAGCATTGGATCAACGACGGCCTGATGGCCGTTTTCTTTTTTGTGGTGGGGCTGGAGGTCAAGCGCGAGATCGTTGTCGGCGAGCTGCGCGACCTGCGCCAGGCGGCGCTGCCGATTGCGGCCGCATTGGGGGGCATGCTGGCGCCGGCCTTGATATACCTTCATTTTCAGTGGGGTGCGGCCGGCCAGGCCGGCTGGGGGATCCCCATGGCGACCGATATCGCCTTCGTGGTCGGCTGCCTGGCCGTTCTGGGGCCGCGAGTGCCGCGCAGCCTGCGCGTCCTGCTGCTTTCGCTCGCCATCGCCGACGACATCGGGGCGATCCTGATCATCGCCATCGGCTATACCAGCGAACTGCACCTGGGGGCGCTGGCGTGGGGGTTCACCGGCATCGGCTTGGTCGTCATCCTGACCCGGCTGGGAGTTCGCAGCTATCTGGTCCACGGCCTGCTTGCGGTGGGAGTGTGGCTCGGGTTTCACGAGTCCGGGGTTCACGCCACCATCGCCGGTGTCATCCTGGGCTTGCTCACGCCAGCGCGGCCTCTGGTGGGCCGACGGCTGCTGGCGAAGTTCACCGAGGCGCTCGGCGACTTTCTCCAGGGGGAATCCTGGCAGAACACCCGGCAGCGCCATCGCATGATGATGTCGGTCCGGCGCGCAGCCCGTGAGACCGTGTCCCCGCTGGAGAGGGTCGAGACCGCTCTGCACCCGTGGGTGAGTTTCGTCATCATGCCGTTGTTCGCTTTTGCCAATGCCGGGGTGCCGATTCAGCTCAGCGGCTTCAACGACCCCGTGGCCGTGGCGATCATGGCCGGCCTGGGAATTGGAAAACCCATCGGAATTTTTCTCTTCAGTTGGCTGGCTGTGCGCTTCGGCCTGGCGCGCCTGCCGGAAGGGGTCACCTGGGGGGTCCTGTCGGCGGGCGGGGTGCTGGCTGGCATCGGCTTCACCATGTCGCTTTTCATCGCCGGGCTGGCGCTCGGCGACGGAATGATCGAGGCGGCCAAGATCGGCATCCTAGCCGGCTCGATCATCTGCGCACTGATCGGCATGACGCTTTTGCGCTGGTTGCTCGCCAAGGCAAGCGTCAAGGCGGAAGTGCCCCTCTGACGGGCATCTTTCGACAGGCCTTTCGCAATTTAAACTCCGGCAATAAAATAGGGCAACTTCCGACAGCCGATTTACAGGCGGGTGGGGTGCCCGCCGCGGCGAGCTGTAACCACCCGTTCAACGAACCAACGTACGGCAGCAAGAGCCGCTTCATACAGACTCGGACAGCCCCAGAGGAGCCTCTTTCACGGAGCCGCCGGCCGTCGCTGCCTGCCATCGGTTCTATGAAACGGCTGGGGGGCGTGGCAGGGGCGCCGGAAGCATTGGTTGCAGCTCGCCGCGGCGTGCACCCCATCCGCCTGCGCCTCATCAAGAGTTGCCATAATTGATTGCCGGTTTAATAAACCATGCTGGAGAATCCCATGAAACAAAAAAGGGTTGGAATCGTCATTTTTGACGATGTCGAGGTCCTGGACTTCTGCGGGCCGTTCGAGGTTTTTTCCGCGGCCCGGCTGAATGAAGACAATCGGCGGGAGGAACCCTCGCCCTTCGAGGTGCTGCTGGTCGCCGAGAAAAGCGCCCCGGTTTCCGCCAGCGGCGGCATGCAGGTCATCCCCCATCACACCTTCTGCACCTGCCCGAGGCTGGATATCCTGGTGGTCCCCGGCGGCTGGGGGACCCGCCGCGAGCTTAAAAACCCGGTCATGCTGGACTGGCTGCGTCAGCGCGCCGCCGAGGTCAAAACACTGACATCGGTGTGCACCGGCTCGATGCTGCTCGGTTTCGCCGGTCTGCTCGACGGCCGGCACGCCACCACCCACTGGAAATCGCTCGACTGGATGCGCGATTCGTTTCCGTCCGTGACGGTCGAATATGATCAGCATGTAGTCGAGGACGGCCGGGTGCTGACTTCGGCCGGCATTTCCGCCGGCATCGACATGGCCCTGAAGGCCGTAGCCCGCTACTGCGGCGAACCGGTCGCCCGCGCCACGGCCAAACACATGGAATACCCCTACCCGGACTCGAACGCCCGCCGGGTGAGTGTACGATGAACTTTATAAAAGTCCGCCAGACGTGGCCGCAAAACTAAAAACCATGCCCCCCGGTCTTTGCCTGCGTTTCGCCCAGGAGCAGGATGCCGAGCTGATCTGGGCGCTTGCCGAATTCGAAAAACGCTCTCAACTGGAGTGGTCGGTGCTGGACTGGAACTCGCGCGCCATCGCTTTATACAAGCGGCTCGGGGCCCAGCCGATGTCCGAATGGACCGTCTACCGGCTGGCCGGCAGCGCATTGCAGGATTTTTCGCGCATTTCATAATCCCGTGCTGACGGCCGGCGCTTTTATTATTGCTGCTTGTTTGTCGATTTTTTCTGTGATAATCGATAACCGTTATCGTCAGGACCGAGTCTCTACAAAGACGCAATCTCCAGCAACAGAAAAAGAGAGGAGGGCAGATGAAACAACGGATGATGTGGGTTTTGGTTGTGGCGGTGGTCGGGCTGTTGGCCGGGGCGGCGTTCGCCCAGTTCGCCAAGACCGAAGATGCCATCAAGTATCGCCAATCGGTCATGTCGGTGATCGGCACGCACTTCTCTCGGATGGGGGCCGTGGTGAAGGGCGAGGCGCCTTATGCCAAGGAAGGGTTCGATCAGAACGCGGCCTTGGTGGCGATGCTGATTCCCCTGCCTTGGGACGCCTTCATGACAGCCGGCAGCGACAAGGGCAGCGGTTTGAAGCCTGAGGCGCTGGCCCAGAAAGACAAGTTCATGGAGCTGGCCAAGGCGAATCAGGCCGAAGTCGCCAAGCTGTCCGCAGCGGCGAAAGGCGGGGATCTGGCCGCGATCAAGCCTCAGTTCGGCACGGCCGGCGCCAGCTGCAAGGCCTGCCACGACCTCTACCGAAATAAGTAGCTGGCTTCGAGAAGTTCAGCCGCTTTTATGGGCGAGCGGCATCTGGCCGTGATCGTCGATCCGAAAGCCGCTGACGAAGGAAATGGACCAGAAAGCCGGGCATCCTGTCCGGCTTTTTTATCGCACCAGGGAGTAAACCGCACCGGCCGCAACGGCTGCCGCCAGCGCCGCCCGCCAGACCGGGGCCGGCGTCATCTCCGCCTTCGGCGAACCCTTCCAGGATTTCTTGCCGGTGATCATCGCCGTGATCAGGTTTTCTTTCTTGTAGATCAGATGAAACAGGACCGCGGCGACATGAACGGCTGCCAGGAAAATGATAACGTCCTGGTTGAGGCGGTGGACGGATGTCAAACGGTCGCTGGCCGCCTTGCTGACCCACTTGTAAAGCGGGCCTTCGGTGGCGATGTCGTCGTTCGCGAAAAGGCCCGTGCCGGCCTGGATCAGCAGGACCAGCAGCATGGCCATCACGGACCATCCTCCCAGCGGGTTATGGCTGAGGTGCTGGTCGGCATCGCGCCGCAGAAGCGTCAGAGCATATCGAAACACGGTGGACGGACCGGACAGAAACGTCCGAAAGCGGGACGGGGTGCTTCCGATGAAGCCCCAAACCGCCCGGAACAGGAGCAGCGCCAAGATCGCCCCGCCGCACCATTCGTGGTAAACCATGGCATTGCCGGCGATTTTCCCGGATGCAAAGGAAGCGACGACCAACGCCGCCAGCAGCCAATGAAACAGACGGGTGGGAAGGTCCCAAATCATGACCGCCCTGGGGCCACGGCGGGTTCGCTTCTTTTTGGCCATGAACTGCGATACCTCCCGGGGGGCTGGTGCCGGATGATCGTCCCTGTTCTTTTGGGTTTTCAAGAGGGCCCAGCCGCTGAGACCCTACATGGTATGCCAGGCATTGCCAAGCATTTTTTCCGAAATCCTGGCGTTCCATCCGCTTCCGTGCTTTCTTGCCAGGACTCTCGGACTCCTGTATTCAGGCTCCCTTTCATCATCCCACCCAGGCGGCGTGGCCGCTAAAAACCCTTGCCCTTCCGAGGGAAAATGCGTAGATGAGTCAACAGACCGAAGCTGGCGGATCCGTCGACCGCTTCTTCTTTAATGGTTGCTTGCTGCCCTCCGCCGCCGGCGTCGCGACCGTCAAGGAGATCCGATTCGCATGCGCGCCCGCGATGTCATGGATGCCCGTTTTCACACCCTGCGGCCCGATCAGAGCATCGCCGAAGCGGTGAAGACGTTCCATGACGCCAGCGCCGCAGAGCAGAAGAAGATCTTCGGGCTGATGGTGACCGATGCCAAGAACCGGCTGGTGGGCATGTTGTCGATGTACGACATCCTGCTGTTCGTGCGGCCCAAGCACGCCGGGCTGTGGGGAGAGATGGAGGACCTGCCGCTGGCGGAAGCTTTCGACGAACTGCTGGAGCGGGTCAAAGCCATCCGTGTCGCCGACATCATGACCACCGACGTCGTCACGATCGGGCCGGACACCCACGTCATGGTCATCGTTGATCTGATGATCAAACAGCACATCCGTCGCCTGCCGGTCGTTACCGGCAAGGAAATCGTCGGCATCGTCTACATCTCGGACCTGTTTAATCATCTATTGAAGAAATTTTTCTAACGCCATGCCGGTCGTGCAACCACGCCATGTCCTGAGCGGAATGCTCGTGAACGAGGCCATGCGGCGGCAGGTCGTCCACCTGCCGGCCGCGGCGTCCCTCGCCAAGGGGATCAATCACCTGCTCAAGTTAAAGGTCAACGCGCTGCTGATCATGGACAGCGACCAGCGGCCCGCCGGGGTGGTTTCAAAGACAGATCTCATCGGTGCCTTTTACGCGGGGCTGCCCATCGACGCCCCACTCGGTGACATCATGATCGGCCCACCGCTCACCTGTTTTCCGGACGATGCGATCGAGTCCGCGCTGGATCGCATGCGCAGCAGCGGCGTGCACCGCCTTTACGTCACCGGCGCGGAGGCAACGACCATGATCGGAACGCTTTCCTACACCGATGTGGTGGCGCTGCTTTACCGTTACTGCCGGTCCTGCCCCAAAAGCACGTCGCGAAGAAGCGCAGCGGCGCTGCCAGCCGATGAGGGGGGACGCCTGCGCGTGCAGGAGGTGATGACCTCATCGGTCCTATCCTGCACGGTGGACGCCACCCTGAGCCAGGTCATCGAGGGCCTGACGGCCCATCGATTCGGCGCCCTGCTGATCTGCAGCCGCCAGGGTGCGGCGATGGGGGTCATCTCCAAGACGGACCTGATCCGTGCCTACCATCACGGCGTCCCCCTGGAGGCCGCCGCGGACAGCGTCATGACCGCCCCAGTGGTGACGTGGGACCAAGGCGCTTTTCTCTGGGAAGCCCTTCAATACATGTTTCTGCGGGACGTTCAACGGCTGTTCGTGCATGCCGGAGACCCGCTTCGGATCGTCGGGGTCCTGTCGCTTTCGGATACGGCGCAGGTCCGCTCCGGATCGTGTCGGGCGTGCCTGCCCAGCCGATTCATGACCCCGGGCTGAGCCCCCTCAGGGAGTGATCTTCAAAATCGCTTGATTTTTTGTTTAAAGAGAGTATAGACAAGTACTAATCATCAAATGGCCCTGGCGATAAGGGGCCGGTTTCGACTTAAGGGAAACCCAGTTCCGATGGTGGCACCCTTAGTATGAGACTATGAGAATTTTACGAAAGGAGGGTGCAAAGATGGCCAACGGAACTGTGAAGTGGTTCAACGACAAAAAAGGTTACGGCTTCATTCAATCGGAAGACGGTCAGGACATTTTCGTCCACCACACCGGCATCAACGGCAGCGGTTTCAAAACCTTGAAAGACGGCGACCGCGTTACCTTTGACATCACGCAGGGCAAAAAAGGCCCCGCAGCCGTAAACGTCTCGACGGTGAGCTAATCTCCTTTTAGAAAAAAAGGCCTTTCAGCTTCAAAAGCGGAAAGGCCTTTTTTTTAAATAAATTCTGCTTGCAGAATTTATCCGAACACCCCGCCCATCTTGGTGCCGGCCACCCGGTTGATGATGAACAGGCAGGCGGCACCCAGGACAATCAGGATCAGCCCCAACGCCGCAGCCTCGTTCACCGACCCGCCGATGTAGAAGTTGAAGATGCCGACCGTCATCATCTCGTGTCCCGGAACCACAAGCAACAGTGTGGCAGACGCTTCCTGGAGCGCCAATATAAAGGAATAGAGCGACCCCACCAGCACACCCTTCCAGATCAACGGCAGGGTGATGTCCTTGAAAGTCGTCATTTTGGTCGCGCCGACGCTCTCCCCCGCTTCTTCAAAGGACTTGTGCACGATCTGCAGCGAGGCGAACGTGCCGCGCACGGTGTAGGGCAGACGCCTGACGCCGAGAACCACCGGGATGACCATCCACATGCCGATGAACGCCACGTCTAAATACGGCAGGGGTTCCCGAAAGGCGCGCATGTAAGCGATGCCGATGCCCGTGCCGGGCAGGGCCAGGATCAGCGTGGTCATGGAATCGAGAAACTCCCGGCCCGGCAGCTTGGTGCGCGCACCCACCCAGGCGAGCGGCACCCCGACGGCGATGCAGATCAAAACCGAGATCCCGGCATAGAGCAGGCTGTTGATGATGAACTTGGGCGTTTCAAAGGCCACCCGCTCGAAGTACTGCAGGGTGTACTTCACGGGAATCGGCGTCAGCGCCCAGCCCTTGCCGAAGGAGTCCAGCGCGATGCCCAGGTAGGGGATGAACGCCAGGATGATGATTAGCCCCAGGAAAAGCACCACTCCCACCTTGGCGCCGGCGCCGAGCGGCTTGCGCTCGATCACCGAATAGGACAGCGAGCTGTAGTCCTTGATGGCCACGTATTTCTTGGCGACGATCAGAAACAGGATCGCCAGAATCACCATGATGGCCGAGATCACGATGCCCATCTTGAAGAGCCGGCGGTCGACGAACTGCACGATGTTGAGGTACGCCTGCGAGGCGAGCAGATCGTCGACGCCCACCACGAGCGGGGTGGCGAAATCCGCAAACGTCCAGATGAAGACCAGCAGCGCCCCCGACACATAGCCCGGCGTGGTGAGGGGAAAGGTGATGTCCCAGAACTTCCGCAACCCGCGCGAGCCCACGCTCTCCGCGGCTTCATCCAACGAAGGCGAAATCTTCCCCATGGCGTCCACGATGCTCAGAGTCATGAGCGGGAACAGGTGCAGCGTTTCGACCAGCAGCACGCCCTGGATCCCGTACATGAAGTTGATGGGCTTGGTGAACCCCAGATAATCCATGAGAACGACGTTGACCGTGCCGGCCCGACCCAGGATGAAGACAAAGCCCATCACCCCGACCAGCGGCGGCATGATCATCGGCACGATGGAAAGATAGGAGAAAAGCCCCCGCCCCGGGAACTCGTAACGCAGCAGAAGAAAGGCAAAGGTGATGCCGATGATGGAGGTGGTGATGACCGTCCCCACCCCCAGCAGCAGGGAGTTCATCAAGGACTTGAGATAGTAGCGGTCCGTGAAGAAATCCTGGAAGTTCAAGAGAGTCAATTCCCCAGCATCGGTGGTGAAGGCATCGTAAAAAAGATGCAGCAGGGGATAGATCAAAAAAAGGATCATGAAGGCCCAGATGGCCCCGTAGCCGAGGAAGCCGCCGACGTGGATGCCGCTGGCCGCCTTGACCCGTGCAAGAGCCGATAATGTCGCCGTATCGGTTGTCATGAGGCTGCCTATTCCACCGGGATCCCCAAGGAGGAGGCCACCGCGAAGCGGATGAAGACCTTCGTCCCGACCGCCAGCGGTTGATGATCCCGGGGGTTTTGAATGTCCACCTTGAAGATGATACCGGCCGCATCGACGTCGTAGCGGATCGTGTTGCCGATGTAGGAGGGGAAGCTGACGATGCCGGCGATGCTGCTGAAACCATCCGGAGGGGTCGGAGACAAAGTGATCTCGGCGGTTTCCGGCCGGATACATACCATACAGTCGGCACCGGGCTTGAGACGGCCGTCCCCGGAACATGATATGGGACCGGCGGCGCTCTCCACGACCAGACGGAAGCCGGAATCCATCACCTCTGTAACTTTGGCCGGGATGAGATTGTTGATGCCGATAAAGTCAGCCACAAACGGATTGTACGGTTTCTCGTAAAGCTCGTGCGGATTTCCGATTTGCTGCAGCTTGCCCTGACTGAGCACGGCGATACGGTCGGAGAGGGTCAGGGCCTCCTCCTGATCGTGGGTGACGTAGATGGTGGTGATGCCGAGCTCCTTCTGGAGCTTGCGGATCTCGGCGCGCACCTGGATCCGGATCTTGGCGTCGAGGTTGGAGAGCGGCTCGTCCAGCAGGAGCACATCCGGGTTGAGCACCAGCGCCCGCGCCAGCGCCACGCGCTGCTGCTGGCCGCCGGAGAGCTCGCCCGGGTAGCGGTTTTCAAGGCCCTTCATGTTGACCAAGCCCATGGCGTGGGCCACCTTCGCCCGGATTTCCCCCGCCGAAAATTTTTTCAATTTCAGGCCATAGGCGATGTTGTCGAAAATCCGCATGTGCGGCCACAGGGCATAATTCTGGAACACCATCCCGATATGGCGCTCATAGGGCGGCTTGCCCGTCATCTCCCTGTCGCCGAAAAGAATGCGGCCCTGGTCCGACCGGTGGAAACCCCCGATCAGACGCAGAATGGTGGTCTTGCCGCAGCCTGAAGGGCCCAGGAGGGTGAACAGCTCGCCGTCCTGGATGTCGAGCGACACATGGCTCACCGCTTCAAGTGCGCCGAACCGTTTGACGATATCCTGAAGTTCGATTTTCATCCGCCCGCCGCTTTCATCGGATAAAAGATCAGGGGAAACCCGCGGCACTGAAATGGTCCCGATGGATCTCCCCTGAGTTCGGGGAATGGAGTTATTTAACGATGTCTTTGTGCTTCTCGGCGATCTCCTTGCGGAAATAGGAGTTCACGTCCTCGATGCGCTTCTTCTCGCCGGCGATTTTGTCGTCGTATACGTTGCCGATCTCAGTCTCAAAGAAGGACCGCATGCCGCCCGTGAAGGCCACCGCCTTCTCCTGGTTGGAGCCCTCGGGTCCTTTCACTTTGAGGCCGGGCGTAATCGGGTATACGCCAAGCCCGGAGAGAAGCAGCTGGCCTTCCTCGCTGAGGCAGAATTCGATGAAGGCATGGCCGGCCTTGACGTGCGGGGCGCCTTTAAGCACCGACATGGGTTCGGGGGTCACATAGGCGTCCTTGGGGTAGACGAAGTTCACGTCATAGCCGCCCAGAACTTCGGCAAACGCCATGTAGCTCGGCACGGCAAAACCGACGGCGAACTCACCCTTGGCCACCATGCTCGGAACGTCTCGGGAGCGGGCGGTGAAGATGCCGGTATTGGCCGCAAGCTTGGTCAGCCACTCCCATCCCTTTTCCCAGCCGTAGGTCTGCAGGATGACCTCGTAGCTGGCGTGGCTGGAGCTGGAGCGGTCCGGGGTGCACTGGGCGATCTGACCCTTGAGCTTCGGATTTAAAAGATCGTCCCAGGTCTTGATCTCGACGCCCAGGCGTTTCAGGAGCTTGGGCTGGTAAATGATGCCGTAGGGCTCGAGGGTGGTGCCGACCCAGAACTTCTTAGGATCCTTCAACGGCAAGGGTACGGGTTTGCCGATGGAGGCCGGGATGGCATCCCACATGGCCTTCGGCAGCTGCACCTGCTCGAGCAAGCCTTCGGCCGCCAAGTTGTCGAAGAGGGTGCCTTCACCGCCCCAGAAGACGTCCGCCTGGGGTTTGCCTTTCCACTCCAGGATCTGGCCGTAGGCGACCGGCGTGCCCTTGGGAATCGCGCTGGTCTTCACCTCGACGTTGTATTTCTTCTTGGCCCAGGCCGCAAAGGCCTTCAGCATGGGATCGTGGACGTCCTTGGAAACCGGGGTGATCAGGTAGAGCTCGTTTTCGATGGCGGGCGCCTGAGCGAATGACGGGGACCAGACGCCCGGAAGCGCAAAAGCGAACAGACTGAACCACACAACAGCCCTTTTCATCGTACACCCTCCTTTTTTGCTGGTAGAGAAACACCGGGTTGGGCTGTCGGCCTCGTCCAACCGCACCAGGAGACACGCCCTCTCCTCGACCACGGCCGGCAACCCATGTCATACGGGATATGCGCTGATGTTATCGTTGCCAAACCTACCGGACCCCGGCAGGCAAGTCAATTAAAAACGACCCTGCCGAACTGCCCGGAGCGGCGCGTAACGAACTAAATTTCCAAGAATTTTCCCCTGTCGCAGGTCAATAGAATCGGAATTTGACGTTCAGGATAACAGCACCTCCACCATCTCGGCGAACCCGAACCCGCCCGCCTGCCGCGTGACCCAGGCCGGCAGAACGTCCATGCGTCCGACGAACTCCCTCACATTGGCCACGCCCACCGCATGGGGGAAAAACGCGAACATGGGCTGGTCGTTGGGAGAGTCGCCGGCAAAGACCACCTGGGTCTTGACCGCTTCCAGGTCTTCCTCGAAGGCCTCGCGAAACAGCCGACGGGTCATGGTAAGCTTGTCGTAGGCGCCGAACCAGCCGTTGACGTGGATGGAGCTGACCTTCGCCTGGGCGCCGGCCGCCTCGAATATTTGAACAATCCGGTCCACTGCCCCTATGGAAAGCCGCGGCACGTCCTCGCAGAAGTCGATGGCGAGGTCGGCTTCCCGAAAGGCCTGGTCGGCTGACACCGAGCAGCCCGGGACCTCGGCCAGGATCTTCGCTTTTACGTCTTCCAGCCGCCGGCGGTCCGCCGCGCGGGCCTCGGCCGGCTTGAAATAGCTCCGCTGCATCCTGCGGAGCGTACGGTCGTAGCGGTAGTAGAAAGCGCCGTTTTCGCCCACGACCGCCGCCACCGGCCACATGCGCGCGATGTGGTCGCACCAGCCGGCCGGCCGCCCCGTGATCGGAATGACGCGCTTCCCGTCCGCATCGAGCCGCTCCATCGCGGCCAGGACCGCTGCGGGCAGGCGGCCGCCGAGGGTCAGGGTGTCGTCGATGTCCGTGAGGACATACCGGACGATCTTCTTAATGTCTTCTGGAAATTGCTGAAAGGGTTTGAGCATGCAAGATACTTTAGCGGCTGGGCGCAAAAAGCGAAAGGATTTTTCGTTCGATCAGCCCAGCCCGCAGATTGTCCTCACGACCGCATGGCCGCGACCTGTTCCACCGTAAGCGTCACCGCACCCCAGTCCTCCTCGACCTTTCCCGAAAGCAGGTACGGCTGCTCGCGGTCCAGCAGGTGGCATAAGCGGCGGTAGGTTTCGGGGAAGAAGGTGGCTTCCACGAGCCCCGTTTCGTCCTCGAAGGTCAGGAACTCCATCGGCTCGCCCTGCTTGGTTTCCACCACCTTGCCGGTGATCAGCCAGCCGGCGAAGCGGATGCGCCGCCCGATGCGGCGGGCGACGTCGGCCGCCTTGACCGCGCCTGCCCGCTTGACGGCGTCGGCGTAGAACTCGATCGGGTGCCGGTCGCAGAGGAAACCGAGGACGGCGAACTCCCGGCGCAGGCGCTCGCGGGGGTCGTCCGGTGGCAGGCGGGGAGGGCGCTCCTCGGCCGGCAGCGCTTCAAACAGAGAGCGGCTGCGGGCGATTCGTCCCACGGCTGAAAGCGCCAGCAGGCGACGGGTCGCCTCCCACAAAATTTGGGCTCGGCCGGCTCCGGGGGCAAGATTGTCGAGCGCCCCGCAGTGGACCAGCGCCCGGACTTCGGCCGTGTCCGGCCGCACTCGCTCCAGAAAATCTCGAAGATCGGCGTAGTTCCGGTCCTTGCGGCAGGCGGCGATCTGCTCCCGGGTTTCCGCCGATAGCCCCTTGATGGAAAGCAGGCCGACCCGCAGGGCGGCCTGCTTTCCAGTCCAGCGCTGCTCGCTCGCGTTCGCGTCCGGCGGCCGCACCGCGAGGCCCAGACGACGCGCTTCCGAGACATAGGCGAAGGTGCTGTAGAAACCGCCCTGGTTGCTGATCACCGCCGCCATGAACTCCGCCGGGTGGTGGACCTTCAGATAGGCCGCCTGGAAGGAAACCCGCGCATAGGAGGCGCTGTGGGGCTTGCAGAAGGAATACCCGTCGAAGCTCATCATCATGTCCCAGATCGCTGCGATCTGCTCATCCGAAACCCCCTGCCTCAGGGCGCCCTCCCGAAAGCGTCGCGCATAGTCGCGCAGCTGCAGGTCCCGGTCTTTTTTGGAGAGAATCTTGCGCAGGCCGTCGGCCTCGGCGTGCGAAAACCCGGCAAACGCCACGGCCGCCCGCGACACGTCCTCCTGGTAGACCATGATGCCGAAGGTCTCCTCCAGCACCTCGGCCAGCAGCGGGTGGATGGGCTCCCACGGCCCGCCGTGCAGGCGGCGGATGTACTCGCGGATGTACTCGTTGGCGGCCGGCCGGATGATGCTGCTGTGGATGACGAGGTGCTCGAAGTCGCCCACTCTGGACTTCTGCTGCAGCAGGCGCATGGCCGGGCTTTCGATGTAGAAGCAGCCCATGGTGCGGCCCTGGGCCACGGCCTGCTGGGTGGCGTAGTCGTCCTCGGGCTCCCAGCGCGACTCGTCCAACTCGGTTCCGTTCGCCCGCAGGTTGGCCTGGGCGTCGCGGATGACTCCCAGGCTGCGGTTGCCCAGAAGATCGATCTTCACCAGCCCGGCGTCCTCGGCCGCATCTTTTTCCCACTGGATGATCGGCACCCCCTTGGGGGCGCGCTCGATGGGTACGTACTCGTCGATCGGCCGGGGCGTGATGACGACCCCGCCGGGATGCACCGAAAGGTGGCGTGGGGTGCCGATGATGCGCCGGGCGCAGTCGAGGATCGCCGGCCAGGGCGGCGGAAATTCCAAGGCCCGGGTTTCCGGCTGGCGTTTCAGCTCGGCCAGGAAGTCGGCATGGGCTTCCTCGGCGCGCCAGTACCAGGGCAGGCGTCTGGACACCCGGTCGATCTCGGCCGCGGTCAGGCCGTAGACCTTGGCCACCTCGCGTACGGCCATGCGCGGCTGGAAGAGAACGTGGTTGGCCACCATGGCGGCATGGCCGCGGTGGCGCGCAAGCACCGTTTCGAGGACGGCGTCGCGTTCGTCCCAGGCGAAGTCGACGTCGATGTCGGGCGGATCCGTGCGGCCCGGATTGAGAAAGCGCTCGAAGTATAAATGGTGCTTGAGGGGGCAGACGTTGGTGATGCCGAGGCAGTAGGCCACGAGCGAGGCCGCCCCCGAGCCGCGGCCGCAGGTGCGCGGGCTCAAGGCCACGATGTCGCGCACGATGAGGAAATAGGCGGCAAAGCCCATCTGCACGATGAGGGCGAGCTCATGCTCGAGCCGCTCCACCACGGCTTCGCCAAGCTCCTCGCCGTAGCGGCGGCGGGCACCGACATAAGCGTCCGCGCGCAGCTGTTCGGCGGCCGAATGCACACCGTGTTCCGGCAGGGGCGGAAGCACCGTGCCGAAGCGCGGGCCGGTGAAAGTGAGGCGCTCGGCGACAGCGGCGGTTGCCGCCAGCGCCTCCGGGCAGGGCAGGAACCGCCGCTCGTATTCCTTCGGAGAGGCGAGCCAGGCATCCGACGGTGCGTGATCCTCCGCTTCAAGTCGCGAAAGACTGGTGTTGCGGGCGATGGCGCGCAGGATGCGATGCACGGCGATATCCCCCGGGTGCAGGAAAAAGCTGCCGGGGGCGGCGACCGTCGCGACCCCCAGCCGACGGGCGGCCGTACGAAGCGGGTGAGCCGCTGGAAGCGCACGGCGCGGCATGGCGGCCGCCACCGCGACGCCGGCAGCCTGCCAGGCGTCGAGCAGGTCGGAGTGTGCGGTCAGGACGGTCAGGCCGGCGGAGTGCGCGGCAAGGTCCGCCTGCAGGTCGAATTCCGCCGCATTCAGGCGCCGGCGGGTGAGCAGGCGGCAGAGGTTGCGGTAGCCTTCGTCCGATCCCACCAGACACACGGCGCGGCGGCGGCGTACGGGGTCGGTGATCTCCGCACCCACGATGGGGGTGATGCCTTCGCGCCGGCAGGCGGCCAGAAACGGCCACAGCCCATAGAGGTTGTCGGTGTCGGTCAGCGCCAGGCGTTCATACCCCAGCTGGCGCGCGACGCGGCAGATCTGCCGGGGCGAAGCCGTGCCCCACATGAGCGAGTAATGGGAATGGACGATGAGAGGAGTCATGGGCCGATACTCGATATGCGCTGCGGGATGCTCGATGAAGGATGAGGGTGAAGCGTCCGACTTTGACCATCAAGGCTGGAAACCGCTCCCACGAGATTATGCCTGCTTTGATCCGGTATCGGGTATCCAGTATCCAGCATCGTTTGGCCATTGGACCGGAACGTTGCGCCGGCGGAGCACAACCGTTCTGCCGGTATTGATGGCGTCCCGGCCGAAGCGGTGGCGGACGGCGTCGACGGCGCCGACGAGGCGCTCGCGCTTTTCGGCGTGCTGTCGGTCGTCGCCGAACAAGGCCAGCTGGGCCGGCGGAAATACGATCCGGTCGCAGACAAGACGCAGGTGCCGGACCCGCACCCGACGGATCCAGGCCTGAAACAAAACCTTGCGGGCAGGGTCGAACAAGGTCAGGTCGTTGGCGGTCGCGGGCCGGATCGCGGCCCGGCGGACACAGCGTATGCCATCGGAATAGTCCAGAGTGACGGCCACCCGCTGCGCCGCCCGCCGCCGTCGACGCAGCTCATGGCCGGCACGCTCCACCAGCCGATAGAGGGCCGCGAGCAACGCGCCGGCATCGTTGGTATCGGTCGCGAACCCGTGGCCGGCCGCGACGGTTGCGGGCTTCTCGCCGACCGCCAGCACGGGCGAGGGGTCGATGCCGCGCACCGCCTCGTAGAGAAACATCGCACGGCTTCCAAACGGCGCCCGCAGGTCCTCCAGACCCAGGGCGGCGACGTCCTGTGCCCGCGTCAGATTGAACTCGCGCAGGCGGATGAGGTCGTCGCCTTCGATGCCCGGGATCAGTCCCAGGCCGAGGGGGGCGAGAAACGCCTGCTCCTCGCCCGCCGTGACAATGTACTCGCCCTCGGGTTTGACCAGTCGTGTGGCCACCTTGGCAACCAGCTTGTTGGGCGCCACCGACCAGATGGGCGCCAGACCGAGGCTCGCGCGGATCTCTCGGTACAGGCGCGCGGCCAGATCCGCCGGCAGACCGAACAGGCGGCCGGTGCCGGTGGCGTCGATGAAGATATGGCCGTCGATGTCGCCGGCCTCGATGCGCGGCGAGTACGGCAGCGTGCGCTGCAGCAGGGCGTGCATGGCCTGCCCGTAGCGCTCGGGGCGCGGCGGCAGCACGCAGGCGTCCCGGCACAGACGCGCCGCCCGGGCCAGCGCCATGCCCTTGCGGACGCCCGCCCGGTAGGCCTCCTCGCTCATGTCGTAAACAGCCGCCCGCGCGGCGCCCGGCGGAGCGACGACCACCGGCCGGCCGGCCAGCCGCCGGTCGATCGCCCGCTCCACCGCCACGGCGAAATCGGCCACGTTCAAATGGATGATGCTGCGGTCCATGCTGGATACCGGATACCGGATGCTCGATGCTCGATGCTCGATGCAGTTCCGTTTTTCCGTGGGAGCGGCATCTTGCCGCGAAATCGAGGCTGGAAGCCTCTCCCACAACAACGGAAATGCCAGCACACAGCGGCTTCGTAACAGGCCCAAGCTCAAGGCGCGCGAGTCCCCGCCGAGCGAGGCGTACTCCCCGTACGCCGCAGCGAGCGCGGGATGAAGCGCAACGCGGAGATTGGGCATCGCTGCGAAATACCCATGCCCGGCGGCTTCGTAATAGACCCAAGCTCAAGGCGCGCGAGTCCCCGCCGAGCGAGGCGTACTCCCCGTACGCCGCAACGAGCGCGGGATGAAGCGCAACGCGGAGATTGGGCATCGCTGCGAAATACCCATGCCCGGCGGCTTCGTAATAGACCCAAGCTCAAGGCGCGCGAGTCCCCGCCGAGCGAGGCGTACTCCCCGTACGCCGCAGCGAGCGCGGGATGAAGCGCAACGCGGAGATTGGGCCTATTACGAAGCCGCCGCGAGCAGCCGGATGAGCTGCGCAGCGTTGCGCGGGGCCTGCGCGCGGACGTGGTTGTTGAAGAAGACCACTCCCTGCGCCGCCCGGCCGGCCATGCGCGGAATGAGGCCGTCCGCCCATTCGCGCAGCTCCTCATCGCGGTAGTCGTAGTCGAACTGCCTCTGGAGGTCGCCCGAACGCCAGCCGCGGGCGTTGCGGCCGTGGAAGCGGATGTAGAAAAGCTCCGGATTGGTGACCACGTCGAGCCGGGGAAAAAGCCCGGGCAGTGCCGGCGTGTCGACCGCCACGAGCGCGGCGCGGCGGCGCTCCAGCTCGGCGAACACCCGGTCGGCGGCCCACGAGGCATGGCGGAACTCCACCGCCAGCGGCAGCCCCTGGAATTCGTCCAGAAGCTCGGCGAGATAGCGGCGGCGGGCGGGATCGCGGGCGAACCCCGGCGGAAACTGCAGCAGCAGGGCGGTGAGCTGGCCGGACTGCACCAGCGGGGCGATCCCCTCGCGGTAAAGGGCTGCCTGGCCGCGCCACCGGCCGGGATCGACCTCGTGCGTGAGGGTGCGGGTCAGTTTGGCCGTGAAGCGGAACCCGGCCGGCGCCAGGTGGATCATGCGCTCGACGGAGGCGGCCTTCGGCATCTGGTACCAGGTGTAGTTGAGCTCGGCAATGCCGAATTGCCGGGCATAGAATGCCAGCATCTCGCCCGTCTTGGTGCCCGGTGGATAGAACCCGGCGGCCGTCCACTCGGCATACGAGTAGCCGCTGGTACCCACGCGAATGGGGCCGGCGGGATGCCGAATATTGGCGCCCATGTGAAGATCCCTCATACTCCGTGACAGAGTGTTGAAAAACAAGTATCAGGCCGTCAGCCGAGGCGCACGGCGTTTTGGAGAGCGCAGCCTATTCGCAGATAAGTGCGCATTTCCAAAAGCTGTGCAACGAAGGATCACGGCCTGAGACGCCGTTTTTCCGCAGCCTGTTACAGGGGTGCGCGCAGCAGCCCGATGACCTTCCCCTGGACCAGGACCTCGCCGAGGCGGCATCGCAGGGGGGCATAGGCCGGATTCTCCGGCCGCAGCTCGATCTGGCCGGTGCGCAGGAAAAACCGTTTCACCGTGGCCTCCTCACCGCCGATGAGAGCCACGACGATTTCACCGTTCCGGGCGTACTGGCGCGGCTCGCAGACGACCAGGTCTCCGTCCAGGATCCCCGCCCCCTGCATGGAGTCACCCCGCACGCGCAGAGCGAACAGGTTCTCGCCGCGGAAGACTTCGGCATCCACCGTGACCGACCCGTCCCACTGGCTCTGCGCGTACATCGGCAGCCCAGCCGTAATGCGCCCGACGATCGGCACGTCGCGGCCGCGCTGCAGGGCCGCCACCTCGCGGGCGCGATTTAAAAGGTAAATGGTGCGGCCGTAGCGGCCCTCGCGCTTCAGCAGCCCCTTGGATTCCAGCATGCGCAGGGTCCGGGCGACGGCAGCATGGCTCACTTGGATGTCTGCGGCGGCTTCACGCAGGCTGGGGGCCCGGCCGTCGGCTGCAATTTTGCGCCGCAGGTAGTCCAGCAGGCGTTGCTGCGTAGAGGTCAGTCTCTCCGCCATGGGTTCATCTCCTAACGGCCTCGCGGAAGTTGGTTGCCTCTATTTTAACAAATTAAATGTAAATGTCAATGTAAACTTTTATGTAAACTAAAATTGTCCACCAGCGGCGACCTGCTTATCTGGCGGTCTTCACATATCTGACAATTTTAAAGTTTAAAAATATTATCGTGAGCCATGTGGATTGAAAGAGAGATTGCAGCCGAACTTGAAAAAGCGGCGGCTTCATTCCCGGTGCTCGCGCTGGTCGGCCCTCGGCAGGTCGGCAAGACTTCCATCCTGGAGAGGATGTTTCCGGACTACAACTATGTGAGCCTGGATGTCGCGGCGAACGCCGAAGCGGCGGAAACCCGGCCGCGGGAGTTTCTGCAAAAATATATGCCGCCGGTCGTCGTGGATGAGGTTCAGTACGCGCCCGCCTTCTTCCGGCACATCAAAACCCATGTGGATGCGCACAAGGGGCGCAATGGCCTTTTCGTCATCACCGGTCCACAGAACTTTCTGCTGATGGAGAACCTGGCCGAAAGCTTGGCCGGGCGGGTCGCGGTGATTCCATTCCTTGGGCTGTCCGGAGGGGAGTGGAAAGCGGCAATGGCCGTAACCCGCGTCCCCGATTGGGTGAGCTTCCTTTGGAAAGGCGGATTCCCGGCCCTCTGGTCCGACCCACAGAAAGCTCCCTCAAGAGAGCGCTGGTACCAGGGCTACGTAGCCACCTATCTCGAAAGGGACGTGCGCAATCTCCTGAATGTCGGCAGCCTAAGGGACTTCGAACGCTTTCTCAGAGCGTGCGCCATCCGCTGCGGGCAGGTTCTCAATCTCTCGGAACTGGGAAGGGATGTGGGCATATCTACTCCCACGGCGAAAAAATGGCTGAGCGTCCTGCAGGCCTCCAACCAGGTGTTCCTACTGGAGCCGTACTTTCGGTCATTGGGCAAACGGCTTTCCAAGACCCCCAAGCTCTACTTTACGGACACCGGCCTGGCTGCCTATCTGATGGGGTTTGCTTCAGCCGATGCTCTGTGGGGGTCGCGCGAGGCCGGTGCGCTCTGGGAGACTCACGTCGTCAATCAGTGGCTGCGATATCGGGATTGGCACGAACCGTCGCTGGGCCTTTGGTACTGGCGGGATCAAGGGGAAAATGAGGTGGATCTGCTTCTGGAGCGCGATCGTAAAATGGCCGCGGTGGAGTGCAAGATCAAAGAGAAGCCGGAAAGAAAAGATTTGCACGGAATCGAGCGGCTGCGGAAGTTTTATGGGAAAGACGAAGTGTCGAGGGCCTTTGTAGCGTGCCCCACCGACGTATCCTTCGATCTGGAGTACGGGGCGACAGCGGTATCGGGCTGGGAAGTGTGGCCGCTTGGGCTCTGAGTGAAGCAACTGCGGCCTCGGCATGCAAAATCGAAGTCCGTCTGTTTAGAAGAGTGCATCCGCATCATTAAACGAACAGTATTGAACTTAAACCGGACAGATCATGTGCTACAACTGCGGACAGTTTATTTGCTCTCTACAGGACAAATCTTCGTTGTTGACAACAACCACTGAAGGTGATGTTACTGGCTTGGCTTCGGCTGGGGGCGAAACGGCGGTCGCCTCCTATAGGGCAGTCCAGCGGCTGAAGCTCCATCATGCCGTAGGGCAACCGCTGACCCCCAAAGGCCGGTTTTTATCCCATATAAAAAAGACTAATTTTCAAGGAGGTCATAACAAATGCACAAATCATTCAAACCCATAGATAGAATCTTGATGGGACCCGGTCCCGCAAACGTTCATCCCCAAGTTTTGGCCGCATTATCGAAACCAACACTGGGGCATCTCGATCCGCAGTTCATAGAATTGATGGATGAGATAAAATTCCTTCTCAAGTATACCTTTAAAACAGAAAATGAGTACACCTTTGTTTTATCCGGTCCAGGGTCGCTGGGCATGGAAGCGTGCTTGGTCAATCTTGTGGAACAGGGTTCAAAAGTTATTGTCTGCGTTGCCGGATATTTTGCTAACCGGATGACACAAATTGTTTCAAAATTTGGTGGAAACGTTGTGGTCGTAAAAGATGACTGGGGAAGGGCGGTCGGTCCTCAAAAGTTGGAGAGTGCCCTGAAAAATAATCCCGATACAAAAGTTGTTGCATTCGTTCATGCCGAAACATCTACAGGTGCTTTGTCCAATATAAAGTTGCTTTCAGAAATCGCACATAAAGCCGGTGCGCTGGTTATTGCAGACGTGGTTACATCTCTCGGCGCGGTAGATGTTTACGTGGATGACTGGCAGCTTGATGCGGTGTACTCATGTTCTCAAAAAGGATTGGCCTGTGTAGCTGGAATGTCTCCGGTCAGCTTTAGCGAACGTGCGGTTCACTTTTTCAAAAATAGAAAGACGCAAATCCAAAGCTGGTTTAATGATCTAAACCTTCTTGGAAGTTATTGGAATGGTCCAGGCAAACGCGCCTATCATCATACAGCACCCAGCAATCAATATTATGGCTTGCATGAAGCCCTCATGATCTTAAAGGATGAGGGGATTGAAACCGCCTGGCGGCGGCACAAGGAAAACAGTGCGCGCCTGATCTCAAAATTAAAATCACAGTTGGGGCTCGAACCGATTGTCCCTGACGGTGAAAGAATTCCGCATCTGCTGGCAATCAAAGTTCCGGAAGGAGTTGATGAAGCCAAGGTGAGAAGCGAGTTGTTGGCCAGACATAATTTGGAAATCGGAGCCGGTTTAGGAGAACTTGCCGGAAAAGTCTGGCGAATTGGATTGATGGGTTACAACTCAAATGAAAAGCTGGTTGATTTTTGTGTGAATTCGCTGAAGGATGTATTAAAAAAATAATGAGAACGTCGAGTTAACGGATTTGCCGGTCGCGAGACCCGAAAAGGTGTATAAGGTGTCACGTCTCGTTTAAAAGGTGTATAAGGTGTCACGTCTCGTTTAATGATTAATATTGACCGGTCTGCCTCATTTTGGTATTCAGCCATCATGGCACGTGCATGGCGGATAGAGTTTGAGGGGGCACTGAATGGTGTATAAGGTGTCACATCTCGTTTAATGATTAATATTGACCGGTCTGCCTCATTTTGGTATTCAGCCATCATGGCACGTGCATGGCGGATAGAGTTTGAGGGGGCACTGTATCACGTATTATCACGCGGCAACGAGCGGCGGGATATTTTTTTTGGTGACGATGACCGGCGACGGTTTTTAGATACGCTCGGTGACATGGCGCAGCGCTTCGATATCGATGTGTGTGTTTATGTACTCATGGGCAACCACTACCATCTGTTGCTGCGTACCCCTCGGGCCAATTTGTCCAGAGCCATGCAGTGGCTAGGGGTTACATATACCAACCGCTTCAACGCCAGACACTCCCGCAGTGGCCACTTGTTTCAAGGCCGATTCAAGAACATGCTGGTTCAAAACGATGCCTTTCTGCTGCAGTTGTCATATTATATTCATCGCAACCCGTTACGGGCGAAAATGGTCGAGCGCCTGGCGGACTACCGCTGGAGCAGTTACCGGGTGTATGCGTATGGGCAGCAAGCGCCGGAATGGCTCAATACCGAGCCGGTACTGTCGCAGTTGGTGAATGCCGAGGACCGGCATAAAGCCTACCGAGAAAACATCCAGAAATACGCCAAAGAAGAAGGCCGTCTCTGGGAGGAACTGCGCCATGGGTTCATTCTGGGTGAAAAGCGGTTTGTCGGCGAAATTAAAAGGAGGTTTCTTCCGGAAACAGCGCACCGGGATATCCCTCAACAGAGATTGCTGGTCAAAGAGGTAGATTTGAATCAGATTCTTTCGAAAGCCGCAGGGTTTCTTGGCTGCGATCTTGATCAATTTAAGAAAACCCCCCGGGTTTCCTCGAGCTGTGCGATAGATCGTGATTTGTTGCTTTACGCCGTCTGGCAGCTCGGGGCTCGAACTAATTCACAGCTCGGGGAAATCTTTGGGCTGACCGGGTCTGCGGTCAGCAAGCGGATGGCCGTATTGAAATGCAAAGCCGGCGACGACGAATTGATCCGAGAGAGACTTACGGAAATAAAGACTATAATCGAGATTTGACACCACGAACACGCCCTGGACAGTGAAAGACTGCAAAATGCGACGCAGAAAAAAAATCAAACATGGATGAAAGAGAAGAACAAATCGAAGAAGAATAAGAGCAGGCCGTATGAGTCCGTTCTGCCCAAGGAGTTCCAGCAACATGAGGCGTTCCGCCAGAAAATAGAACAAAAAAGCGCACCCATTCCTCAACTCAACTTACCGGCGCTACCGGTTTATCTTGTCTTTATTGCTGCCTTGGCCTACTGGTGCTATTATGGATATCAATACAACGAGACCCATTTCCCCGTTTCGCTTACCGCACTGATCGTCTTTTTTTCTGTGTTTCTTGTTTTGTTTGTCATCATGATGAGTTTCCGGGAATACCACCGACGCGCGAGACTGCTCCCTCTGCTGAAACGTATGGCTGATCTAAGACCAGGGGCTTTCCTGGTCATAAAGGGATCATCTCCGTGCCTGTTCTATGCCAGAGAAAAATGGCTCGGAAAGGTCAGCTTTAGGGAAGGCAGCGAGCATGAAAACGCCTTCACCCGTCTGGATGCCATAACAAGACATTCGATGGGCTCACTGACGATCAGCAGGAACAGCTTGCTCAATAAGGTCATCGGGTGGTCCGACAAGGAGACCATCCCGTTACCCGAGAGTGATTTCAGCCGGAAATTCACGGTGTCGAGCACAGATACCGAATTTGCCGCAAAACTGCTGAAGCCGGTAATCTCGGATGGTATCTTGCGGCTTGAAGAATTAGGTCGGCCATTTGTGGAGATCAACTGCAACTTGGTGGGCGTAGAAATTGAGGACGACCTTTCGCGTCCGCGCAAAGAAACTGTGCTTAGATAATTTTTAGAGGAAGCAGAAAAAATCATCGAGGCGACGGTGCGGCAAGCCGGGCAACCCTAAAGCAGCTTTTTTTTTATTGGATATCGAAAATGAGGAAATGGCGCTTGGACATCGAGGAGTGGCCCGGACCCGACCGTAAGAAGTGGCCCGGCTTGCGCGACGTTATTCAGGAAAGCCCCGAAGGTAGATACGTCGCGGTCGTTTATTCGTGTGGCGAAGTGGATATCCACAAGGAGATCGGGTTGTTCGCCCTACTCGCTGGACCACCGGATTCACCCCGGCTTCTACTTCGCCCTCGTGGCCTTAAGTGCTTTGTCTGGCACAATGACACAACTGTGCAGTGGATCGGAGAGAGGTTCTGCGTAGTAACACCGTTTTACATTAGACAGCGCCTGGTTGGAGGTTCCCAATCGTTCGGCGGCACCCTATATTTAGATGTGGAGCTGCGCAAGGCGGCGTACGTTCCCGGCGCTTCTTCGGGCGGAACCATTTCCGGCCTTCCTGAAGGGCTTGCGTGGAGAGGCTGGCGGCGGCTGTCGCTGTGGCCTTGGTTATGGCACATAGGCAAGAAATGCCCGGCAAGCAAATGCACGTCGGGCCTTGAAACATAAACAGCCTCCAGCAATTGAGAGCCATCTCGTTGGCGAATTCGCGCCCATGCGGCAAAACCGGGCGCGCATTTGCAGAATTCCCAATAAATGGACCGTGATTTTCTGATTATTTTGAACTGATCCAAACAATCAGTCATTGTCCTTGCCCAGCATCTCCTCCGATTCCATCCACATGACATTAATGATGCCGAAGGCGCAGGCGAGCAGCACGCCCAGGATCCAGGTGAAGTACCACATAGAACCTCCTGCTAATTTTCTTGGTCAATCACTTCATGGGCTGCCTTAATCTGCCGGCAGGCTCAGTACACAGAATGGGTTTCCTCCCGGATTCGCTTTTCGGTCACCTTGCCTCGCAGCACACGGTAGACCCAGCCTGTGTAAAGCAGCACGACCGGCAGGAACAGCACCACGGCGACAAACATCAGGTTCAGCGTGCGGTGGCTGGAGACGGCGTCGTAGACGGTCAGGCTCGCGTTGGGAAACGTGCTCGAAGGCATGACGAACGGGAACATGGCAAAGCCCGCCGTCAGGATCGTGCCGGCCAGGGCCGCCGCGCTGAAGACGAAGGCGGCACCGCCGCGGCCGGCGGCCGACAGCAGCAGGGCCAGCAGCCCCCCGCCCACCACCAGCGCTGGCGCCAGCCACATCCAGGGATGACTGGAGTAGGTTGCCATCCAGGCGCCGGCCGCTTTTTCCGCCGTTTTGGCGAGCGGGCTGAAGGAGGTGCCGGGGTCGGGGCTGGTCACGAGGCGGAAGCCCTCGATTCCGTAAGCCTGCCAGACTCCGGCCAGGACGAAGGTCGCGATGAAGACGGTGCCGACGATGCGCGCCGCACGGCGGGCTCGCGCGGCGATCTCGCCCTCGGTGCGCATCTGAAGATAAACCGCCCCGTGCATGACCAGCATCGACAGGCTCACCACCCCTGTGAGCAGGGCGAAGGGGTTGAGCAGGCCGAAGAAGCTGCCGCTGTAATAGGGGCGCAGCATGTCGTCAAACGTGAACGGCACCCCCTGCAGCAGGTTCCCGAATGCCACCCCGAAGACCAGTGACGGCACGGCGCCGCCGACGAACAGGCCCCAGTCCCAGGCGCTGCGCCAGCGCGGGTCGGTCACTTTGCTGCGGTACTCGAAGCCCACCGGCCGGAAGAACAGCGCGAAGAGCACCAGCAGGAGCGCCCAGTAAAAGCCCGAGAAAGCGGCCGAGTACACCAGGGGCCAGGCCGCGAAGAGCGCCCCGCCGCCGGTGATGAACCAGACCTGGTTGCCCTCCCAGGTGGGGCCGATGCTGTTGATCAGCACGCGGCGCTCGTCGTCGGTTTTGGCCACAAAGGGCAGGAGCGCCCCCACCCCGAGGTCGAATCCGTCCATGACGGCAAAGCCGATGAGCAACGCGCCCACGAGCAGCCACCAGATGATCTTGAGCGTGAAGTAGTCGAACAGTATCGGCATCGGATGTGCCCTCCCTATAAGGCCGCTTTGGATTGTTCAAAGAAGTAGCGCCCGGTGTGCAGGCTGCTCGGGCCCAGGCGCACGTACTTCACCATGAGATAGGCGGCGGCGATCATGAACGCCGTGTAGAGCAGCACGATTGCGGCGATGCTGCCGATCAAATCCCAAGTGGACAAGGTGGATGACGCCAGCAGCGTGGGCAGCACCTCGCCGATGCTCCAGGGCTGGCGGCCGTACTCGGCCACGATCCAGCCGAGCTCGGCCGCGATCCAGGGCGCCGGCATGCTGAAGACGATCAG
The DNA here is from genome assembly GCA_963700055.1 of uncultured delta proteobacterium. Classification (GTDB taxonomy): domain Bacteria; phylum Desulfobacterota; class Desulfobacteria; order Desulfobacterales; family SpSt-501; genus SpSt-501. The sequence goes on from CAVOWH010000008.1 coordinate 462,723, forward strand.
CTTCAGAAGCCAGCGTTTGCGGTCGAACACCCGCTTGGCGCAGAAGTAGAAGGATACCGCGATCAGGGCCAGCATGTAGAACCCCAGGCCGACCATGATGCGGAAGCTCCAGAACATGACCCCCACATTGGGAATCGTGTCCAGGGCCGCGCGGCGGACCTGCTCGGGGGTGGCGTCGACGACCTTGGGTGTGTAGCGCTTCAAGAGCAGGCCGTAGCCCAGGTGCTGCTTGAGGCTGTCGAACTCCTGGAGCAGCGCCGGGGAGGTGTCTCCGGCGCGCAGCGTCTGGAGCAGGCCGTAGGCCTTCATGCCTTTTTCGATGCGCACCTCGCTTTCCTCCACCAGCTGCCTGACCCCCTTGATGGGCTTGTCCAGCGAGCGTGTCACGATGAGACCGCCGGCCCAGGGGACCTTGATCTCGGCGCGCGTGGTCTGGGCTTCCTGGTCCGGGAAGCCGAAGATGGTGAAGGAGGCCGGCGGCGGCTCGGTGTCCCAGGCGGCCTCCATGGTGGCAAGCTTCACCTTTTGAATCTGCCCGACCTCGTAGCCGCTCTCATCCCCCAGCACGATCACCGAGCAGACCGATGCCAGCCCGAACCCCACGGCCACCGCAAACGAGCGCCGCGCGAAGGCCACGTCGCGGCCTTTGAGCAGGTAAAGGGCGCTCACGCCCAGGACGAACATCGAAGCGGTCACATACCCGGCGGCGACGGTGTGCACGAACTTGACCTGGGCCACGGGGTTGAAGAACAAGTCCGCGAAGCTTGCGAGCTCCATGCGCATCGTGGCGGGGTTGAACTCCGCACCGACCGGGTTCTGCATCCAGGCGTTGGCCACCAGGATCCACAAGGCCGAGAGGTTGGAGCCCAGTGCCACCAAAAATGTCGTCAGCAGGTGGGCCTGCTTGCTCAACCGGTTCCAGCCGAAGAAGAACAGTCCCACGAAGGTGGATTCGAGGAAGAAGGCCATAAGTCCTTCGATGGCGAGCGGAGCGCCGAAAATGTCGCCGACGTAGTGCGAATAATAGGCCCAGTTGGTGCCGAACTGGAACTCCATGGTGATGCCGGTGGTCACCCCCAGGGCGAAGTTGATGCCGAAGAGTTTCCCCCAGAAACGGGTCATGTCCTTGTAGATCTCCTTGCCGGTCATGACATAGACCGACTCCATGATGAACAGGATCCAGGACAGGCCCAGCGTGAGCGGCACCATGATGAAATGGTACATGGCGGTCAAGGCGAACTGCCAGCGGGACAAATCGACGAGAAGTTCAGTGGGTAACGCAAACATGGACTGTCTCCTTTTTGCTTGCAAACACGTCAAAAACAGCGTTTATCAGAGTCAACCCGACTGGCACATTAACTCAATCATTTCAAGATAATTTTTCTAAGTTCCGATAGCCTAGTGCTGTCGGAATTGTCAACGATTTTGACATGGCGGTCGATGCCCGACAATCCAGACGCTGGCTTTATTCCCAAGCCCGCCCAGCCCGCGGGGCTATTGTCCGCACCGTGGTTATGGGCTGGATGGCGGGGCTGGCGGTCATCGTCCAAGCCTTCTGCCTTTCGCGGATTATCCAGGGGGTCTTCATGGATGCCCGCCCGCGTGAAGCGCTGGCAGGCGCCTTCGCCGCCTTCGGCGCCGCTGTGCTGCTGCGCGCGGGCCTGGCTTGGCTGCGGGAGACCAGCGCCTTTTCAGCGGGCGCAAAGGTCCGGACCCTGGTGCGCCGGCGGTTGCTGGAGAGGATGGTCAACCGAGGGCCGGCCTTCACCCGCGGGGAGCGCACCGGCGCCCTGACCAGCGTGCTGGTGGAGCAGGTCGATGGGCTTCAGGATTTCTATGCCCTGTATCTTCCTCAGCTGGCGCTGGTCGTCCTGCTGCCGCTGACCATTGCGGCAGCGGTCCTGCCCTTGAGTTGGGCGGCCGGAGGGATTCTGATCGCTACGGCCCCCCTGATACCGCTCTTCACGATTCTGGTGGGCATGGGGGCCGAGAACATCAGCCAGCGCCACTTCCAGGCCCTGGCCCGCATGAGCGCCCACTTTCTGGATGTGCTGCAGGGGTTGGCAACCCTCAAGCTGTTTGACCGCAGCCGAGACGAGGCCGATCGCGTCGCGCTCGTTTCGGCCGACTTTCGCCGGCGCACCATGAGCGTCCTGCGGGTCGCGTTCATTTCCTCGGCAGTGCTGGAATTCTTCGCCTCCCTGTCCATCGCGCTGGTCGCCGTCTACCTGGGGATGAGCTATCTCGGGTATTTTAACTTCGGCACCTATGGCCGTCCGCTGAGCCTGGCGGACGGCCTTTTCATCCTGCTCCTGGCCCCCGAGTTTTTCCTGCCGTTGCGCGAGCTGGGCGTCCACTACCACGCCCGCGCCCAGGCCCTGGCGGCGGCCGATCACATCCGGGGGCTTTTGGAGGGGCCGGTTCCCGGCATGTCCGGAGGTACGCGGCGGCCGGAGAGGTCCGCGGGGATTCACATCCGCTGCCGGGGCCTGGAAGCTGCCTACGTGGACGGCCGGAGGCCTGCGCTCAGGGGCGTCAGTCTGGATCTGTCGCCCGGATCCCGCACGGCCTTGGTCGGGGGCAGCGGCGCCGGCAAATCAACGCTGCTTTTCCTGCTGCTGGGTTTTTTCCGGCCGGACCAGGGCGAAATCGCCGTAAACGGGGTTTCCTTGGACGGCGTCGATCCGGGGTGGTGGCAGCGGCAGGTCGGCTGGATCGGGCAGGATCCGATTCTCTTTTACGGCACCATCCGCGACAACCTGCGCATGGGACGTTCAGAAGCCGGAGACGAGGAAATCGCCGCCGCCGCCGAGGCGGCCGGCGTGCTGGAGTTCACGGCCCGGCTGCCGCGCGGGCTGGACACGCCGGTGGGTGAGCAGGGGGTGGGGCTTTCCCGCGGCCAGGCCCAGCGGGTGGCCCTGGGGCGGGTGTTTCTGAAAAATTCGCCCGTGCTCCTGCTGGACGAACCCTTTGCCGGGCTGGATGCGGACACCGAGCATCTCGTGCAGCGCGCGATTGAATCCTTTCGGCCCGGCCGAACGGTTCTGACGGTGACCCATCGGCTGGCGGACATCCACCGGGCGGACCGTGTCGTGGTGCTGGAGGAAGGGCGGATCATCGAATCGGGTGGCCCAGAGGAGCTTTTGGCCGGCGGCGGTCCGTTCCAGAAGCTGGTCGGCCTTCACCCGGGAGGGGCTGAGCCGTGAAGACAGGAGCTCTTAGGGATTTACGTCCGTTCTTGGCCGTCATTCGGAGGCATTTGAACCGACTGGCCCTGGGCACCCTCGCGGGTTTGGCCGCTGCGGCGGCCGCCGTCGGGCTCATGTCCCTTTCCGGCTGGTTCATTTCAGCCGCGGCTGCCGCCGGTCTGGCGCCGCCGGCCGCCTACTTGTTCAATTTCTTCCTGCCCAGCATCGGCGTGCGCATCTTCGCCATTCTGCGGACGGCGGCCCGCTACGCCGAGCGGGTTCTCACCCACGACGCCACCTTCCGAGTCCTGGAAGGCCTGCGGGTGTGGTTCTACCGGCACATCGAACCGCTCGCGCCGTCGGGCCTGTGGCGCTTTCGCAGCGGCGACGTCCTCAACCGCATCGTCGCCGACATCGAGGCCCTGGACCATCTGTACCTGCGGGCCCTCTCGCCCGCCGTCGTCGCCCTGCTGGTTTCGATCCTCGCCTTTTTCCTGCTGGCCGCCTTCGACGAGCGGATCGCATTGATGTTTTGGCTGCTGTTCGTGCTTGCCGGCGCCGGGGTATCCAGCGGCGCGGCGCGGGCCGCCGCGCCGGCCGGCCGCCTGATCGCCGCTCGCTCGGGCGAGCTGCGCATGCGGGCGGTGGAGGGGCTGCAGGGGCTGGCGGAGATCATCGTTTTCGGTGCGGCCGCGAGATTTCAGGAGCAGGTGCAGCGCAGCCATTCGGCCCTGATCGCAGGCCAGCGACGCATGGCGCACGTCCGCGGCATTTCGGCCGCGGCGATGCACCTGCTGACCGGGGCTAGCGTTTTGGCGGCCCTCTACGTCGGCTGCGGCGTGGTCTCGGCCGGGCAACTGGACGGCGCCGCGCTCGCGTTGATCGCGCTGGCGGTGACGGCCGCCTTCGAAACCATCTCTGCCTTGCCGGCCGCCTACCAGTTCATGGGCCGCACACGTGCGGCGGGCCGGAGGATCATGGAGGTGGTGGAAACCGCGCCTGCTGTTTCCTTCGAAGGATCGAGCCGGTCGGCAAAGGAGCGCTTCGAGGTCGCCTTCGACGATGTCAGCTTCCGCTATCGGCCGGAGCTTCCGCGCGCCCTCGATCAGGTGAGCATCTCCATCCCGCAGGGGCGGCACATTGCCTTGGTCGGCGAAAGCGGCGCGGGAAAGTCCACTCTGGCCCATCTGCTGGTGCGTTTTTGGGACCCGGAAACCGGAGCGGTCCGTATCGGCGGCACGAACCTCCGGGAACTGAGCGAGCCGGCCCTGCGACGGGCGGTCGCCGTCGTCTCACAGCAGTCCCACCTTTTTTCAGCCACTATTCGAGATAATCTGCTCTTGGCCAAAGCGGATGCCGACGATGCCGAACTCAGAAGTGCGCTGGCCTCCGCCCGCTTGGCCGATTTCGTCGACCATCTGCCGGACGGGCTGGACACCTGGGTAGGGGAAGCGGGCAAACTCATATCGGCCGGCCAGGCACGACGTCTCACCGTGGCCCGGGCCATTTTGAGAAATGCGCCGGTGTGGGTGCTGGACGAGCCCACCGAAGGGCTGGACCGGATCACGGAGGCGGCACTCGTGGAGTCCCTGCTGGAAATCACGGCGGGCCGGACGGTTCTCTGGATCACCCACCGGTTGGCGGGCATGGACCGCTTGGACGGTGTGGTGGTGATGGAAGACGGCCGGGTGGCCGACCGAGGCGCGCACGCGGAACTGCGAGCGCGCAACCGGCGGTATGCCGGCTGGTGTGCAAGGATGCGGTGAGAAGAGGTCTCAGGGTTCGGGGCTCGGGCTTCAGGAAATTCACGAGGGCTGGCGCCATCACTTTCTCCTGACCCACCCCATTACCTGAGTAGCGACGCGGGTCAATCGTATCCCTGTATAGATCAAGCCTTAACCAAATACGAAATCCGAATATCGAAATCCGAAACAAATTCCAATGTTTTAAAAAATAATGACCAAAACCGGTTTGCGCTTTTATTTTGTTTTAAGTGTTTCGGTCATTCATTTTTTCGGATTTGTTTCGAATTTCGGATTTCGTGCTTCGGATTTTCATTGAGAATATAGTGCGTGGCCGGACCGCTGCCGGCTTTTTTCAGGACCCCCTTGCTCACCAGGTCCTGGAGGTCGTAAATCGCCGTACGGGGGGGCAGGTTGCCGCCGATGATCTCCTGGTAGCGGCTGCGGGTGATACGCCCTTGGGCCATGATCGTCGCCCAGGCCTTGCGTTGGCGGGGGTTGAGGTCGACGGCCGGTGCGTGGGCCTCGGCCGGGTGGACGGCCGCAGGCAGGGTGGCGGCGCCGGGATCCGCATCCCAATCCCTTACATCCAGGGGGATGTCTTCGGCCTGGATGACCGGGTGCTCGGCCATCACCACCGCTCGGGTAATGCAATTCTGGAGCTCGCGCACGTTGCCCGGCCAGTCATAGCGCATCAGCTTGGAGAGCGCTCCCTTGCTCAACCCCATGCCCGTCCGTCCGGCGAGGCGTTCCTGGAGCTTTAGGAAGTGCCGGGCCAGCAGCGGGATGTTCTCCTTCTGCTCGCGCAGAGGCAGGGTGTGGATGGTGATGACCTTCAGGCGGAAATACAGATCTTCACGGAACTGCCCTCTCTGGATCGCTTCCCGCAGGTCGATGTTGCTGGCCACGATCAGGCGCACGTCCACATCCGTCTCACGGTCGCTCCCCAGGGGCTTGATCTTGCGCACGGCGATCGCCCGGAGCATGGCCTGCTGCACGCGGGGGGACGCCACCTGGATTTCATCCAAAAACAGGGTCCCCTGGTCGGCTTCCAAAAACGCGCCCTTGCGGTCGGTCTTGGCCTCGGTGAAAGCCCCCCGCACATGCCCGAAGAGGGTATCGAGCAGCAGGTTCTCGTCAAGGGCCCCGCAGTTGATGGAGATGAACGGCTTTTCGGAGCGGGCGCTCAGCCGGTGGACGGCCTCGGCCGCCAGCTGCTTGCCGGTGCCGGTTTCGCCGATGATCAAAACATCCACACCCACCAGGGCTGCTTTAAGAATTTCGCTTTTTAGCTTTTCGATCCGGGGGCCTTGCCCGACGATGGACGGGACGGGGTCCACCACGGCGTCGGATGGGGGTTCGCTGATGACCTGGTCCAGGAGGGCCTGTTCTTTCAGGCTCGCGCTGCGGATGGTTTTGTCCTTCTTCCGGATCTCTTCCATCTGGCTCGTCAAAGTGGCGATCAAGGCGTTGATGGCCTTCTGGAGCAAGGTGATTTCTTTGCCGTAGTAGGGCAGCTCTATGGGAGTGAGATCCGCGTGCTGGGGCAACTCGGTTACCGCTTCGGCGAGTTTCAGGATCGGCCGCGTGAGGATTCCGCCCAGGACGTAGATCAGGGCGCCGACCACCAGGGCCGTGGCAACGGTGATGTAGAACATGGTGTCGATGTGCTTGTAGCCGGCCGCCAGAGTCAGGCGGCTGATGTCCAGATAGGCGACCCCGGCCACGACCTGGGGGCTGGCTTCCATGGACGTTTTAAAGCGGACCGGCGCATAGGCGAGGTAGTAGCTCCGGCCGTAGGCATTGGGCTGGTGGGCCGTCAGCGACACGACATCCTGGCGCCCGTCACGCACGTCTCCGACCATTTTCCAATAATCATCGAAAATGGTATCCGGCCGGAAGGCGAACTCCAGTCCTTGCCGACCCAGAGTCCCGGTGTAACCCGAGCGCGCCAAGTGGGTGGAAAGCTCGGACAAGGGTCGCTCCGCGGAATCGGATTGAAAAAGGATCCATCCGTCCGTGTCGAAAAGGTAGAAGTAGCGTTCTTCCGCCGTGCGCTGGTAGGCCCAGATCGGTGATTGGCTCGAGTTGTAGAGCGAAAGGATGTTCCGCAGGTTGCGGATGTCCACCGAAACCATCAGGTACCCGGGTGCATCCGCCTCGATACAGCAGGGGGTTGCCATCTGGATGACCTTGCGAGCTATTCTCTGATTTGGGTTTTCCGGCTCCGGGAAGGGGAACTCCATTTCCATGATCGGTGAGAGCCAGACCTGTCCTGGACCGACCTGTTTAAGCTGTTCATAGTAAGATAGAGGGCTGGGCTTGATCGAATCGGCCGGTATCTGCACGATCCGGGTGTCTTTTGCCATATAAACAAGGTGGTCTGCACTTTTTTGCGCAATATAGGCAACCTCAAGGTACTCGATTCCGCCTGAAATTTTTTGTTTTTCAATAAATCGGTGCAATACCTGCGGAGTTATGTTTTCCTGAGCAAGGTGGGTGAAGTCCTGTCGGCAGCGATCCAGATATCCCTCGATCTCATTGCGGACCGCCGCCGTCTGCAGCCGGCTGGTACGCTCGATGGCGTTGCTAATGGATTGCTTGGATATCAGGTAGGTTACATAGCCGGTGATCATCATGATGAGAACTACCGGCGGTATAAGACCAAGCATCAAGCGGGTCTTGAGGCTGCTTGTCCTGATAGCCGCCTGCAGTCTTTCAAAGCTCGAATCAGGTATTTCGCCGCGCAACCAACGCATGGCAAGATCCTTTATTTAGCAAGTCCATTGGCTCGTGGTTTGCCAGATTCTTTTTTGCCATGACTCAAAATTTAAATCAACTGAAATAATACGAAAAAACGCATTGGTAGATTTGCCAGATAATGTGGCATGCACCTTGCTGAGAACGCATTAACCAAAATAAGCGCTTTTTGCAAAGACCAAACATCAATTGAGAAAGGAGGAATCAACAAATGCCGTTACTAAAAAAACTTGGACTGATCATGACCACTCTCTGGCTGACCGCAGGGACGGTTTTTGCCGCGGGGGGAGGCGGCGAGCCCATCGTTCTGGTGGCCGATTCTCGAAAACTTACAGGTATTATGGCATGGTGGGCGAACCTCTACAACGAGAGCCATTTTTACTTCACTCTTTTAACGATCATCCTGATACCGCTGGTGGGCGTAATTTTCGGTGTCCTGGCAGACATCGTCATGCACTTCGTCGGCATCGACCTCAAGTCGCGCGACCTGGCGGAACACTGAAGAGATTCACTCGATAAAGGTTTCACCGGCAATTTCTGGCAAACTAAGATAAGAAAGGAGAGTCGGCATGGAATGGTTGTATGTCCTCATGCCCATCGCGGGCGTAAAAATCTTCTGGCCGGGGCTTATTATCCTGGGCGTCGGAGTGGGGGTTATCGGCGGCTTTTTCGGAATGGGCGGTGCGTGGATGGTGACCCCAGGGTTGAACATCCTGGGCTTCCCCATGGCGTTCGCCATAGGCACCGACATCGCCCACATGGCAGGTAAATCACTGATCTCTACCATGCGTCACGGGAAGTTCGGCAACGTAGACTACAAACTGGGCCTCATCATGCTGGTCGGCACGGTGGTGGGCTTTGAAGTCGGCGCCCAGATGATCATGTGGCTGGAGCGGATCGGCATCGTTGGCCCAGTGGTGCGTTGGATGTACCTGGTGCTGCTGGCCCTGATCGCCTGGATGGTGTTCGCCGACGTGGCCAAAAAGCGCAGCAAGGAGCGCGAGGCCATTGCCGCGGGCAGGGAAGTCGACAAGCTCGCGACCGGCATCGAATGGCACAAGACTCTGCACAAGATCAAGATCCCGCCCATGGTGCACTTCCCGGCGGCGCAAATTACATGTACGGCCTGGCTGCCGATTCTGGTGTCATTCTTTACGGGGTGGCTGGCCGGTATCCTGGGCATCGGCGGCGGATTGATCCGCATGCCGGCTCTGATCTATCTTGTTGGATGTCCGACCCACGTGGCCGTCGGCACCGATCTTTTCGAGGTCATGATCTCCGGTCTCTACGGCGCAGCCTCCTACACCTTCAAGGGCCGCACCGAGCTCGTGGCCGCCATCATCATGCTGGTAGGCGCCGCCATTGGAGCCCAAGTCGGTTCGGTCGCAACCAAGTACATCAAGGGCTACGGCATCCGCATCGTTTTCGGCCTGGCGGTCATCGGCTGCTTCATCTCGGTGCTCCTGAAGCTGATCCCCAACTACATTCCCGAGGTCTATACGGTCTGCGACGTATCCGCCACGGTCTTGATCCTCGGCCTGGTGGCTGCCATGTCGGTTTATATCACGGTCAAGATGGTCCAGGGGGCTGCTGCGGAAGTGGCCATGAAGAAGAAAAAGACCTAACCACCGAATGGGAAATCCACGCGTCAAGGAGGATAACATGTTGAAAAAAGTTTTTTGGCTGAACCTGCTCGTGGCTATGCCGCTGGTGGTCCTGTTAGGCTGCGCCGAGGAAGGCAAAGTGGACCAGGGCAGGGTTGTTGCGTTCGACAAAGACAAGAAGCTGGTGACCATCATCCGGGACAAGAAAATCGACACGCTCAACCCGGACTACACGTACCTGCCGCCCCTGACCTATGCACTGCCGGATGATCCGGCGGAAACCGGGCCGCTGCCTAAAGCCGGCTCGCGTATGAAACTGGATGCGGAGAAGAATCAGATCATCATTTTTGATTCCAAAGCCCAGAACTTCAAATCGATCGAGTTCAAACCGGTCGAGAAGAAGACCGGCGTCGAGAAGGACGACTCCCTTGTCAAGGGTAAGAAATTCCCGGTCGTCGACAAGCAGAAAAAGACCGTGACCATCTACTCGAGCCGGCAGAAGATCTTCGAGACCATCGGCCTTCCCGAGGAGTATTTTGCACTGCCGGATTCCACCTGGGATGCCGGCGACGAGGTCCGCATCTACTACAAGCAGGACGGCAAGTCTTTACGGTTCATGAACATCACCCAGACCGACATCTTCAAGAAGTAACCGATTTTTATTTGCGGCCGGTTGCCCAACCGGCCGCAAATAAAAATAATTTAAACCAGACAACGGAGAGCAAACATGGACCCCCTATCAGAGGTCGGAGTAGCGGACAACCCACGGCATTGGCTGCTGGTGATCGTCATGAATGTGCTGGTTCTGACCGAGCTCTGCGTGGCGATGTACCTGGCAGTTTCCAGCGGCGAGGATTTCACGGCGACCTTCATGAAGGCCTTTTTCGGCATGCTCATCCCGACCCTGGTGATCGGAGGGCTGGCCAAGCGCCGGCTGCGGCCGTCCATGGCCCAGGCACCCCAGCGGGTGGAAGATCAGCGCCTCAGGTTCTGACCGGGCGTTGCATGTCCTTGGCGGAGGAGCGGTTCATGCCCTGGCACGACGCAACCGAGATATACATGATCAAGAAGTCCGCCGAGGGATTCATCGTTTCCTTTCGCCGCGGGACGGAACACGGCATTCGACCGGGAATGAAGCTGATGGTCGTGAATGAAGAAGGCTTCCGGGTGGGGGTCGTGGAAGTGCTGGTGAGCACCGATACCGAAAGCGAGGCGCTGGTTTCCGGCGAAAGCGGCGTTAAGTTGGGTTGCCTGGTCAGCATCCCTCAAGGGGTGGCGTCCGACTGAAATTGCGGCGTTGCCGGTGTGTACGGGAAACTTTTTTTAAGGTGCAGGCTGGTCATTTACGGGCAGCGGGCAGCTTCCTTCGCGATTTGCCGAACCAGCGGGGTCAAGGCTGTAATTGCCCTGGAGGAAACACTCGGTCAGTTGGGCGACGTGGGCTTCCGTGTGCATCATCATATCCATCTGGCGAGTGTAGATCAAAAGCCTTCCTAAAAGATCCAGCTTCTCCTCGATGTAGGGTTGCTCCTGCTTGGCCATGCGCGCCCTTACCCGGTCACCGGTCGTTTCCACCAGGAACCCCAGGCTGCCCAGCACCTTTTCGATCATCCGCGCCCGACGCGAGCGCCGGACATCGTCGGCCGCGCCGCCCTTGAACTGGAAGTTGATGTAGTTCTTGGCAGGGGTCTTGCCGCAGTAGCAGTCGAGCACGCTGTAATGATAGCCGACCCGCGAGCTGAAGTTCAGGTACTTGTCCGAGATGATGGCGTAGCTGCGGTCCCCGAAGCGCTCGTTCGCTCCCGGCTGGGAGACCATCTGCTCGCTCATGACCGATAGAAACCCGCTCAGGTTCACCGGCCGGGTCTGGGTGGCGGCGAGGTCCTGGCGCAGCATGCCCTTGAGAAGCGCCCGGAAGGGTACGGAGGTGACATCCTCCGGGGTGACGGACGCCACCCGGGTGGCGTCCACGCTCAGCCCGCCGAACAGGTCGATCACGTATAGGTCGATGGGTATGGACGCCCTCAGTCGCGCCGAGATGCTCGCTTGGTCGGTGACCAGGTCGCCGAGTTGGAAGACCACGGCATAGGACTTCTCGTGGATGAAACGCATGATGTCATGGATGGTGCGGCAGTTCTGCTCCGCAAAGTGGGGCGACCGTGGGTCGGTGAGGTTGAGCGGCACGATCAGATCTGCGCGCCGGCGCAGGGCCTGGTAGGCCGGGCCTTTCACGACGAAGCCGCCGCGGCGCAGGCCGGAGTTCAGGACCTCCGGCACCCGGCCCAGGTACACCCGGCCGTTGTAGGCGTCGACGGTCATCTCGGTTCCGGGCGTAATCAGGGTGGTGGCCTGGCGGGTGTTCATGAGGGTCGGCACCATGTACTCACGGGCGAGCGAGGCCATGTGGCTCACGATGCTGCCAAAGTCGGTGATGATGGCCTGGGCCTTGTTCATGGCCATCACGAATTGCGGCGAGGCGTGCACAGCGATGAGCACCCCGCCGTCCGGAAATGCGGCCAGATCGGCCTCCGTGCGGACGTGCACCGCCGGCCCGAACCCGATCCCCGGGCAGGCCACATCCGCGTCGTCCAGAAGAACCTGCGCGCCCTCTGGTATTCCGGCATCCAGCGATTGGGCGTCCGAATCCCGGCCTTCGAGGCGCAGCGGCCGGGTCTGGAGTATGACGAATCGGTCCGCGTCGTCCAAGGCCCATTCAACATCCTGGGGGACGCCGAAATGCGCTTCGAGTTTGAGGCCGGAGACGGCAAGCTCGCACGCCTGGCCTTCGGATAGGCAGGCCTGATTCCGAAGCTCCTCGGCAACCGCCTCCTCGACCACATAGCCGTCGGAGCATCCCACCAGCCGGGCGGTCTTTTCCTGGATGCGTGATTTCAGCAACGTGGGAGGGTCTTCTTTGCTCAGGAAATAGCTGTCCGGCGGGACGATGCCGTCGACGGCATAAGGGCCCAGCCCCCACACGGCATTGATGAGCACCCGGTTGTCGACGGCGTTGACAGGGTTGCGGGTGTACATGACCCCGCTCGCCCGCGCCGGGATCATCTCCATGCAGGCGACCGCCATGGACGCCTCGGTGAACGGGATGCCCATGTGCAGGCGGTAGGCGATGGCCCGCGGCGTGAACAAGCTGGCCAGGATGTTCTTGTATTCCTCCAGGAGCTTCTCCCGCGGGACGTTCAGCACCGTGAGGTACTGGCCGGCAAAGGAGAGCGTGCTGTCCTCGCCGATGGCGCTGCTGCGCATGGAGATCCTGAGGGGTTTGCGGGAGGCCGGCGTCTCGGCGTCTATCTCGTCATAGCTTTCGACGATCATCCGGCCGAGATCCTCCGGCACCTCGGACTCGGCCATGAGCATCTGGATCTGCTCGCTCACCTGCAGGATGGTTTCGGTTTCGATGATGTCGGCCTTGGCTTTCAGCCGCTGCACGACCTCCACCAGTTGGTTGGCGGCCATGAAATGGTCGAAGGCGGCCGTGGTGATGGCAAAGCCCCGGGGAATTGCCAGATGCACCTCGTTTTGAACCTCGGCCACGTTGGCGTTCTTTTCGCCGACGGCATCCGCCAGGTCGCGAGTGGTGATCTGCGGGTATTTAAGGATGAAGTCCATGCAGGAGGTGCGGCCGCCGGGGCCGCCCTCGCCTTTGATGACATGCTGGATGTCTTCCAGGACCTTTTTCAGCAGGGGATAAGGCCGGCCGGACATCTGTTCGATGCAGTGGATCATCCGGCTGCAGTGAAAGAAGGCCCGCATGGTCTGGGCCTCGATGTAGGGCAGGCCGAAGGCGGACTGGCCGCGCAGTTTCTGCTCGATGTCGGAGATGATCTTGAGCAGCTCGGTGTTGGATTCCAGCAGGAGTTTGAAGTTGTCGTACTTGACCGTGAAGCCGGCCATCAGCTCCTGGCGCGAGGAGCTCTTGCGGGATCGAAAAATGTTGAAGATCGGCAGATCGCTTAATTTCATTCCGCACCTGTAGACGTCCGCTCAGCAGCGGTGATCGAAGAAGTCCGAGATGCGTCGGACGGCGCCTGCCTGCTCCCCGGTGGTCACCATACTAAAAGCCGAAAAAAATTGCGAGCGTTTTTCGCCGACTTGTAAATGCCGAACCGCGGGGTTATTTTAGCGAAAATTCGTTTTGCAGACCATAAAAGGAGGCAGGCGCATGTCAAACCCCAAGTTGCACATCGAATCCATGGTGCTTCACTCCGGGCACACGCCCGATTCGCAAACCCTCTCCCGCGCGGTCCCCATCTACCAGACCTCGAGCTATGTTTTTAAAAACACCCAGCACGCGGCCGACCTCTTCGCCCTGCGCGATACGAGCGGCTTCATCTACACCCGCATCGGCAACCCCACGACCGACGTATTGGAACGCCGCCTGGCGGCGATCCACGGCGGCACGGCCGCCATTTGCACCGCCTCGGGGATGTCGGCGATCTTCTATACCGTGGCCGCCATCACCGGCGCAGGCCAAAACATCGTCTCCGGATCGAATCTCTACGGCGGCACCCACGTGCTTTTCGAGAATACCCTGAAACGCTTCGGCATCGAGGTGCGCTTCGTCGACTCCTCCAGGCCGGCCCAGGTCGAGGCCGCCATCGACGCCAAGACCCGCATGGTGTTCACGGAGAGCATCGGCAACCCCAAGTGCAACGTGGACGACCTGCAGGCGCTGGCCGATGTCGCGCACCGCCACCAGGTGCCCTTCGTCGTCGACAACACCGTCTCGCCGCCGCCGATCCTCAACCCCTTCGACCACGGCTGCGACATCGCCGTCTACTCGCTGACCAAGATCATCGGCGGCCACGGCAACAGCATCGGCGGTGCCGTGGTGGAGGCCGGCGGCTTCGACTGGGCCAAGGCCGGCAAGTTCCCCGAGATCACGGCCCCCGACCCGAGCTATCACGGGCTCAATTTCTGGGAGGCGCTGTGCTCCCTGGAGGGGACCCCTTGCACGGCTTTTTGCGTGAAGCTGCGCACCGGTCTGATGCGCGACATCGGCGCGGCCCTTGGCCCCATGAACAGCTTTCTGATCCTGCAGGGATTGGAAACTCTGCCGCTGCGGGCCAAGGCCCACTGTGAAAACGCCCAGAAGGTCGCCGCCTTTCTGGAAGAGCACCCCTTCGTGAAGTGGGTGAACTACGCCGGCTTGAAGAGCCACCCGGACAACGCCCGCTCCCAGAGATACTTCCCCATGGGCCCCAGCGCGGTGTTCGGCTTCGGCCTCAAGGGAGGGCTTGAGGCCGGCAAGAAGTTCATCGAGTCCGTCAAGCTCTGCTCGCATCTGGCGAACATCCTGGATGCTCGCACCCTGGTCATCCACCCGGCCACCACGACCCATTCCCAGCTCCCACCGGCCGAACAGCTCAAGGCGGGGGTGGAGCCCGAAATGGTCAGGATTTCGGTGGGGATCGAGCATGCCGACGATGTTATCGCCGACCTGGATCAGGCCCTGAAAGCCGCCCACCAATAGGCCTTTTTCCAAATTCAGATCTTGCCGTTGAGCGCTTCCGAAGCCAAGCGGAAGCGCTCGCTGGTTTTGATCCACGCAACCGGGACTCGGATCGAGCTGCCTGGGAGGAATGAAACCAGCTACTTGAGAATCTGGCTGAGAAACAGCTTCGTGCGGTCGTGCGTGGGGTTGGTGAAGAAATGCTCCGGGGTGCCGATCTCCACGATCGACCCACCGTCCATGAAGACCACGCGATCGGCCACCTCGCGGGCAAATCCCATTTCGTGGGTGACCACGACCATGGTCATGCCCTCCCGGGCCAGGTTTTTCATGACATCCAGAACCTCGCCGATCATTTCCGGATCCAGGGCCGAGGTGGGTTCGTCAAAGAGCATGACCTTGGGGTCCATGGCCAGAGCGCGGGCGATGGCCACGCGCTGCTGCTGCCCGCCGGATAGCTGGTCGGGATAGGCGCGCGCCTTCTCCTGAATGCCGACCTTTTTCAGCAACGTTTCAGCCTTCTGGCGGGCCTCGCTCCCGGAGCGTTTGCGGACCACGCGCTGGGCCAGGGTGATGTTGTCCAGAACTGTCTTGTGGGGGAACAGGTTGAAAGACTGGAACACCATGCCGACTTCGGCCCGCACCTTGTTGATGTCGGTCTTGGAGTCGAGGACGTCGACCCCCTCTATGAAAATGCGCCCCGCATCCGCCGTCTCGAGCCGGTTCAGGCAGCGCAGAAGCGTGCTCTTGCCGGACCCTGACGGCCCGATCACCACCACCACTTCGCCCGGTGCAATCGCCACGGAAACGTCCACGAGCGCCTTCACTTCCTGGGGCAGCCAGAAGGTCTTGTAAAGGTTGCGGACCTCGATCATCAAGCGACCATCCTCCGCTCCAGATATTTAACGCACATGGAAAGAGTGAAGGTCAGAACCAGATAGAGCAGGGCGCACACAAACCATAGCTCGAAGGCCTGCAGGCTGGTAGTGACCACTTCGCGCGTGGCCTTGGTGAGTTCGCGGATGGCAATGATGCCGAGCAGCGAAGAGTCCTTGATGAGGCTGATGAACTCTCCGGCCAGCGGCGGCAGAATGCGGCGGATGGCCTGGGGCAGAATGACGTGGATCATGGCCTGTGCGTAACTCATTCCCAGAGAGCGCGCCGCCTCGTTCTGGCCGCGGTGGATGGACTGGATGCCGGCCCGCACGATCTCCGCTACATAGGCACCGGCAAAGGTGGCCATCGATGCGACCCCGTACCATAGGGGGGATATCTGGACGATGCCGTACCGGGCCAGAATGGAGTTGATGAGCGTGCCCAGCACGAAATACCAGATGAAGATCTGCACCAGCAGCGGTGAGCCCCGGATGATCTCCACGTAGGTGACGGCCGCCCAACGGAAAAAAGGGTTGGCCGAAACCCGGGCGATGCCCGCGAACAGACCGATGAGCACCCCGAAGACCGTGGCGATGGCGCTGACCTTGATCGTCAGCCACAGCCCCTGAACCAACAGGCCGGCCTTCCATTGTTCGCGAACTCCTATGACGTCGCCGACCGAGACGAGGTCGTCCTTCGTCACCCTGAGGTCGTGCGCGGGCACCTCGATGATTTTCTCGCCATCGACGCCCCTGATGAGAATCCGCCGGTGTTCCCCTTCGGCGGTGAGGGTTTCGATTTCGCCCTCAATGTCGGCGCGGATCTCCTCCTTCTCCTTGTAGAAAAAGTACTGGGGAATGCGGTTCCAGCGCCAGACGTAATCCACCTTGACGGTGGCGATGTAGAGAGCTGTCGTCAGACCGGCAACCAGCGCAAAAAATGCAGCCGCCCCCACGTAGTAGGCTCGGCCGCGTGTCCTCCGGCGGAAAGAAAGCCGTTCCGTTAGCATTGCCTCGATTGCCCCCCGATCCTAGCGTTAAGCAGAATAGGGGTTCGCGGGATACCTTCAGCTGCCTGAAGGGCCGTTTTCGGGTCCCTCAGGTCCTCCGGAGGCATTATTGTTTGATGTCCTTGATCCAATCCGAAGACTTGATCCATTTCTGGTACATGCGGTCGTAGCGGCCGTCGTTCTTGGCTTGAGCCAGGAAATTGTTGAGCCAGTTCAATAAATCGGGGTCGCCCTTGCGAACGGCCCAGGCCAACGGCTCATACGTGAAGGGCTTGTCCAGGAACACCAGCTGGCCGGTGCCTCCCTGCTGCGCCATGAAGACCACGCAAAACGGCAGGTCGTAGACAAAGGCATCGGCCTTGCCGGCGACCACCTCCATGGCGGCGGTCACTTCCTCCTCGAAGGATTTGTACTGGACTTTGGGTATCAGGCGTTTGACCGACTGCTCGCCGGTGGTGCCGAGCTTCGAGGTGACGATGTACTTGGCGTCGTTGAGGTCCTTGTAGGATTTGATCTTGCCCTCGTGCTTTTTGTTGATGATGGCGGTCTGGCCCACCACGATGTAAGGATCGGCGAAATTGACCTTGAGGTTCCTCTCCTGGGTGACGGTCATGCCGCTCATGATGATGTCGAACTTTTTAGTGAGCAGGGCCGGGATGATCCCATCCCATGCCGTATTGACTGGGACGAATTTCACCCCCATCGCCTTGGCCATCTCTTTGGCCATGTCGATGTCGAACCCGACGAAGTTCCCGCTCTTATCGGTCATCTCAAAAGGCATGTATCCGGATTCGAAACCGACTTTCAGCTCCCCGGCTTTCAGGATGTCTTCAATCGTTGATTTCTTGGCAAGCTCGATGTCATCCCCGAAGGCGGTCCCCGTCAGCATTAGACCGAAAACCAGCACCGTCGCAAAAACGATTCCGCGTTTCATTGCCTCTCCTCATATGGGTGAAGAATTAGGTTGACCGGCAGATCAAAAAAGCGGCAAGCCGTCAATAGGATTTCCCTTCGCACAAGAGCTCTCGAAAAACCATCTGCGTCTTGCAATCCGGGCAGTTAGGGATTTGCTCTTAGGGTATGTAGACGATTTCCGTGCGCTGGCACTTGGGGCAGACAACTTCAACGGGTTCGTTTCGCTCCGGCATCCCGTGTCTCCTCATTTTTAAAATGCCCCTCTCTTTAGCCGAAAACAAGGCCGGAGTAAAGCGGTCTTCAGTCTATTTTACCGCAGCACGCTGCGGGAAATTAGACCCGAACAAGATTAAAACAAGACCCTCATAATCCATCCTCGTCCGCCCTTCAATAATATTTGGTTTTACACCATACTTCCTCCATAATTATCCACTATTGACTTTGTCTTTCGTACTATTATTCTAGTTGCGAAACGATAGCTCGGGGAGCCGCCCGCATGCAGATTACCATGTGACCATATTGCAGCCATCAATCCAATTTGAGCACGCTGACGCGCTTTCTGAAGGGTTTGGTAGCGAATAGTTGCACCAAGGGTTTTGCTAAGACAAAGGAGAGATCGGACATGTACCGTTCATATTACCATTTGTCGGCAAAGCCGTTTCAAATCAGCGCCGATTCGCACTTTTTGTGGCTCGGGGACGATCACAGGGAGGCGTTGGCCAACTTCAGGTATGGCCTTGCCGAGGGCAATGGCTTTGTGGTGCTGGTGGGCGCCGTCGGCACGGGCAAGACCACGCTGGTCAATGCCCTGCTGGCCGCTCTGGGTGAACAGGTGCTCGTGGCCAGCATTAATCATCCCACGCTGGATGTCGCGGAGTTTCTCGCCTTTGTGGCTCGCACCTACGATCCCGCCGCAGCGGTCGCCAGCAAGGCTGACTGTCTGCGCTTTTTTAAAGCCTTCCTGCATCAGGCCCATGCCGACGGCAAGCGCGTCCTGCTCGTTATCGACGAAGCCCACCGCCTCTCCACCGAGCTTATGGAGGAGATCCGCCTGCTCTCCAACATTGAGCAGGCGGGCCGCCAATTGATTCATATCTTCTTCGTGGGGCAGACCGAATTGTTGCACACCCTGCGCTCCCCCGCCTGCCGCGCCCTGCGCCAGCGAATCACCCTTTTCCATCATCTCCAACCGCTGTCGGCGGCTGAAACGGGAAGATATATCACCCACCGGTTGCGGGTGGCCGGCGGCGAGGAGCGGGTCTTCACCGCTGAGGCGGTGCAAGCGATTCATGCCCAGTCTCGGGGATATCCGCGGCAGATCAACAAGCTGTGCGACCGCGCCCTGTTGACCGGTTACCTTAAAGAGAAAACGTCCATCGATGTCCGGACGATTCACGAGTGCGCCCGGGAGATCCACCTCATCGATCCCATGGCGCGACCCCTTCCGAGACTTTCTTGGGATTTGTTAGCGGGCCGGACATGGCCGTGGCTGGCCGCGTGGCGCTCGGCGGTGGCCGCTGTAATGACCAAAGGCACCACGATCGGGAATCGGGCTCGGCCGGTGGCCGCTGCCCTGGTGGCGAGGCTGGGCGCCGTGGCCCGCGGTGCGACGTGCGCGATTTATGAAGTCGTCGCCGATCTGCTAATAAAAAAACGCAAGTGCGCCTACGCCATCGCCGCCGCGGCCGTGATCGCCTTGCCCGTGGCCGGGCGGATGGCCCTCGTGCCCTCCGGGCCGGAAGCGGCGCAGCCGATCGTAACCGAAGCATCACCGGACGCGGCGTCGGAAGAGCCCTACCTCCTGGCGAACTTGTCGGCACCCGCGCGACCGCGGCCGGCGGACCTCGTCGTTATCCCGAGCGCCGGACCGCCGGAGTCCCTCCCGGCGGCACTCCCCACGCCCGGGGCGACCGTAACGGCGCCGACCGCTGCTGCGCCGCCGGCGCGGCCGACGATCCTGCGGCAGGCCGCCGCCCTGCTGGCGAAGCATGATTACCAGGCGGCCCTGGCCCTGCTCGAAGCCGACGGGGGTCCAGGCGCCGCTCCCAGCGCCGAATCCGGCGTACTCTACGCCCAAGCCCTGGCCGGCCGGGCCGGTGAGCTGATGGCACAATCACCGGACGAGGCCCAGGCGCTGCTGCGCAAGGCCGTCGCCGCCGACCCCGCCAACAGCGCCGCCCACCTCCAACTGGGCCACCTCTACACCCGCGCCAAGAAGTACTCCCAAGCCATCGAATGCTATCAAACGGCCATTCGCCTGAATCCCCTGTCGGCCGAGGCGTATTTCAACCTGGGGTACATCTTCGCCAGCACCGGTAAGTACGCCCCCGCGGAAGAGATGCTGGCGCGAGTCGTGGCCCTGAAGCCCGCCTACCAGGACAAAGCGCTTTTCAACCTGGCCGTGGTGCGGCAAAAGATCGGCAAGCATCAGGAGAGCCTGGCCGCGCTGGAAGCGGCCGTAGCCATCCGGCCGGAGAATCAAAAAGCCCAGGCCTATTTGCAGGAGCTCAAGGCCGCCGACCCGGAGGCGCGATGAATACGCGAAGCAAAACATGGATGCACGTCTGGCCCTGGACGCTGATTCTTTTGTGGACTTGGGGTTGTGGCGGGAAATGGCTTGCTTCGGAATATGAGCGTCCGCCGGTGGCGACGCCCACCGACGCTGAATTGGCGGGCGAGATTTTTCCCCAACATCTGCCATCCGCGCAGCCGCCGTCCACGCCGGAACCGAAGTACTTCACCCACACGGTGCGGGGCACGGGCGAGACCTTCATCGCCATAGCGCGCTGGTACACCGGCAGCGGCGACAACTGGGAGCGCCTGGCCCGAGCCAACCCGGGCATCCATCCCCAGCGGATTCATATCGGTGACGCCATTCGCATTCCCGGGGAGATCGTGACCACGCGCCGACCGATGCCCTGGTCGGCCCCGTCCGCCGCGGTCGCAGGCAAAAAGCGCCCGCAGCCCCCACCGCGACCCGACGCCGAACTGTTCGGACCCATCGAAACACCGTCCGGTTCGGGCCAACCGGAGAAAGACGGATCCACGCTGGCCCTGGAGACCCTTGATTAGAAGAAGAAAAGAAGGGCTCACCCATATTTTGATTATGATAATACCTCGCTATGCCTCGTAGAGCCCGCATTGATGCTCCCGGAGCGTTGCATCATATTATCTGCCGGGGAATTGACCGCTGCCAGGTATTTCGGGATGACTCGGATCGGCGGGAGTTTGTCAGCCGGCTCGGTCGAATTCTCCGCGAGACGCGTACCACATGTTACGCCTGGGCACTCATGCCGAATCATTTCCACCTGTTGCTTCGAAGTGGGGACGTACCGATAGCGATCGTCATGAAGCGCTTGCTCACAGGGTACGCGGTGCACTTCAACCGTCGCCACCAGCGTCACGGGTATCTTTTCCAAAATCGTTATAAATCCATCCTTTGCCAGGAGGATGCCTATCTGTTGGAGCTCGTGCGCTACATCCATTTGAATCCGCTTCGGGCCAATCTGGTTCCGTCGATAACGGAACTGGATGATTATGAGTTTTGCGGGCATGGGGTCATCTTGGGGAACCATCAAAGGGGTTGGCAGGATATTAAAAAACTTCTCGGGATGTTCGGGAAACGGGCTGCCGAGGCGCGCAGGAAATACAATGCCTATGTCGAGCAGGGCATCGCGCGGGGCCGGCGCCCGGATCTCATTGGCGGTGGACTGGTACGAAGTTCGGGCGGATGGCAGGCGTTGAAATCCATGCGCCGGCTTCGGGTTCATTCCAAAGGCGATGAACGCATCCTGGGGGACAGCGATTTCGTGCAACAGGTTTTAAAAGAACAAAACGAACGGCTGGAAAAGCGCGCCAGAATTCGGTCGTATGGATTTGATTCCCAAGCAGTAGCGGCCCGGATTGAGGAGGTTTTTGGTTTGACCTTTAAAGAGCTTTCTCAAGGCAGCCGCCAGCGGGAAGTGGTGAAGGCTAGAAGCGTGTTGTGTTATTGGGTGGTAAAGGAGCTCGGAATGAGCGGTGCACAGACAGCGCGCTGGTTGGGCATCGGCCAGTCCGCCGTCCAGCGGTCGGTCTTCCGGGGGGAAAAAATTGCGCGCGAGTTGAATCTGACACTTCTCTCCGAATAAAGCATTAAAGCAAGACCGTCCCCTATATCTTTTTGGATCATGTCAAAATACAAGGCATGCGCTCGCGGCCACATCGAGGAGTTGATCCGCACACCGTCCATTCGAGCTTTGGTTTCGGGGCACCTGCCGAGAATCGCCGATCTGCTGGATTCTTTTTGAAACTGATCGATTTCAGCTTCCTGTTTATACGAAAGCTGTAGGACCGCCGCCCTACAGATCGTCCTTTATCGCCTTGATCAGCTTCTGGATATCATCTGAACTGAGTTTGCCGTCTTTTCGGAAGATCAGCTTTCCCTGCTTGTCGAAGGCGAGGACGTTGCTGCTGTCATCGGCTATTTTCCATGCATCCACGAGCGCCTTCTTGTAGTCCCTCACGTAAATGGTTCTTGGATAACGTTTCTGTTTGTCCTCGATCGACATGGAAATGGCGAAATTGGGCATCCACGTGGCGGCCATGTTGATGATTGCCACGGACTGGAACTTGTCCGCCGGAAATTTCTCTTTGTCCAGAGCTTCGCTGGCGTCGTTGTTGGTGTCTTTTTCATCCGGGTCTACATAGAACAGGACATGGACCTTGCCTTTGAGTTCATCGCTGCGCCAGGCAGTTCCATCCAGGCGTCCCCCCAGATTTTCCTGCAGTTCCACCTTTGGCGGAACCTGGCCCAGTTCAATGGCCAGGGCCATCTGGGGCACCACGAACAGGACAAACATCACCGCACACAGCTTTTGAAGATGATTCATGATCACGGCCCTCCTTTTTTCTTTTGAGTTCAAAGTCTCCGCCGCCTCCACGCTTGCATCGCTGAGCCTGGGGTATTGGTGGGGCGGCCGCCTGGCGGATCGACGCCCCGAGGCGCGGTTGCTCGGGCGGATCATCCTGCTGGCGGCCTTCGCTACCGCCGCCATCGCCGCGACCAAGTCTTTCGTGCTCGGTTTTCTCCAGTCGCAGGGCTCCGGGTTGCACATGGCGGCCGTGTGGGCCGCGCGGCTCCTGTTTGCGCCGCCCGCAGTGCTGTTGGGCATGGTGGCGCCGTTTGCCGTTCGGCTCAAACCCGCTGACGCCCGGACCGGCGGACGGACGGCGGGCCGAATTTCTTCCGGCATGAACGGCTTTCTCAAATACGCGATAGTATCCTTTTGGCGGGCACTTATGGCCGCCTGCTCGCGCTGCATTTGGCTGCGGTTTGTCCAGGTGCCGCGCGAGATTGGCCGATTCTATACCGGCGGCGATTCCCGCGTGCCGAACGGTTTGGTTATGACTCGCGCCCAGAAGGTCAGGCTTTAAACAGGTCCGTTGAGATATAGCGTTCGCCCGTGCTGGCGAGGATGACCACGATCGTCTTGCCGGCGGCCTCGGGTCGTTTGGCGACTTGCAGCGCTGCCCAGGCGGCGGCTCCGGAGGAGATGCCGCAGAGGATGCCTTCTTTCTTGGCCAAGTCGCGCGCGGTTTCGAAGGAGGCCTCATTGCTCACGGTGACGACCTCGTCGATGATCGCACGATCCAGCACGTCGGGGACGAAACCGGCACCGATCCCCTGAATCTTGTGCGGCCCCTTCTTGCCCCCGGAAAGCACCGGGGAGTCGGCCGGTTCCACGGCGACCGCGCGAAAGGACGGCCTGCGGGCCTTGATCACCTGGGAGATCCCCGTGATGGTTCCGCCGGTTCCTACCCCCGCGACCAGGATGTCGGCCTTCCCCTCGGTATCCTGCCAGATTTCCTCGGCCGTGGTTTCGCGGTGCACCCGCGGGTTGGCCGGGTTGGCGAACTGGTCGGGCATGTAGGCCTTCTTTTCGGACGCAAGTATTTCCCGCGCCTTGTCGATGGCGCCCTGCATGCCCTGGGGTCCCGGGGTCAGAACGAATTCCGCGCCCAGATGGGCCAGGAGCTTACGGCGCTCGACGCTCATGGTCTCGGGCATGGTCAGGCACAGGCGGTAGTTCTTCGCCGCGCAGATGAAGGCCAGCGCGATGCCGGTGTTGCCGCTCGTAGGCTCGACGATGAGAGTCTCGGGCGTGATCTTGCCTTCGAGTTCCGCCGCCGCGATCATGGAGGCGGCGATGCGGTCCTTGACGCTGCCCAGCGGATTGAAAAACTCCAGCTTGGCGAAGACTTCTGCCGGCAGGCCGGCGGCGATACGGTTCAATCTCACCAGGGGGGTCGACCCGATGGTGCTTCCGATGGATGCGTAGTATTTCATTTCTGGAAGCCTTTCTGGCTCGGCGTCTCGCCGTTTCGCGTCTTGTAAATCAAGCGGGGAGCTTCCATGACGACCATGGTGTCCGGCGGGACAGACTCGGTGATCCAGACGTTGCCGCCGATCACCGAGCGCGCGCCGATGACGGTATCCCCGCCCAGAATGGTGGCCCCGGAGTAGATGATGACATCGTCCTCGATGGTGGGATGCCGCTTCTTGCCGCGGTACTGATTGCCGGCGTCCTTGGGAAGCGAGAGCGCGCCCAGCGTCACCCCCTGGTAGATCCGCACGTTCCGGCCGATGCGGGTGGTCTCGCCGATGACCACCCCGGTGCCGTGGTCGATCACGAAACTCTCATCGATCTCGGCGCCCGGGTGGATGTCGATGCCGGTGATGCTGTGGGCGTGTTCGGTCATGATCCGCGGCAGCAGCGGGACGCCCAGCTCGAAGAGACGGTGCGCCACGCGGTAGACCGCCATCGCGTAGACGCCGGGGTAGCTGAAGATGATCTCGTCGTGGCTGCGGGCGGCGGGATCTCCGTCAAAGGTGGCGCGGACATCGGTCGCCAGGATCCGGCGAATGGCGGGGATGTCCTCCAGCAGCTTCAGCGCCAGGTCGTGACCGCGGTTTTCGCAGTCCGTACAGGGTTGGTCGTAGCGCAGGCAGTCGTGGCGGATGCTGCGGCAGATCTGCTCGGAGAGCAGGTCGAACGTCCCTGTGGCGGCCTGCCCCAGGCTGTAGCGCAGGGTGACCGGGTCGATCTTCTCGCGGTTGAAATAACCCGGGAAAAGCAGCTCGCGCGTCCGGTCGATGATCTCCACCACCACCTGCCGGGAGGGAATCGGATCATAGTCGATGTGCGTGGGACACTCGTGCTCGCCGCAGCTCGCGATGATGGCCTCGGCCACTTCCGGGAGCCGGGTGCGGTAGTTCGAGACCGCCTCCACCTCCAGTTTGCAGGTGGTTCGTTTAATGGAATCAGTGCTCATGACGGCCCCCTCCTGTCAATCCTGTCCGGCCAGTCGCTCTCCGACGGCCTGGGCAACTGGGTACGGGTGGCACCGGGGCAACCCTCATCCCGGAAACGTTACTTTCGACTTTCGCAGAAAGTCGAAAGGATTGTAGGAAAGCTTGGCTTTGCGCAGGCCCTCATTGTCGAGATCCTGTTCGCGGTTGACAAGCCGGAAGCCTTCGGCGGCGTGGGCGAGGAACATCTGGTTGATCGCCTGATACCCCCCCTTGTAGGCGGGACAGCCCTTTTCAAAGTGAATGACCAATGTGTCGGCGGTCAGCGGTTCGGCCAGGGTGTAGGCCACGATTATGTTCTCCACCAAGAGCGCCCCGCCCAATATGGTTTCGAATCGGCCCCAGTGATCGAGCACGCGCAGGATGGCGCGGTTTTCGGCCGCCAGAAGGTCCGAGGACTCGCAGTCGCGCCAGGTGCACCAGTCTTCCTGCATCGCCATGGCCTGCTCGATCAGCTTCGGCCCGAAGTCGACGTAGGTGTAGTTGTAAGATTTCACGAACTGGTTGAAGAGGTTTTTCTTTTTATGGAAACGGTTGCCCGGCAGTTCGATCAGGTCGCGGGCGGCGTAGAGATAGTCCCACTGGCCCCGTTCCGGCTCCACGGTGATCCGTTGTTCAAAATGGGACTGCCAGATCCCCGCCAGCTTCTCGGGGACCCGGACGAACACGCTGCCGCCGGCAGGGGTTGAAACCCCATAGGAGCCCCATTCGATGCGCTCCCAAGAACCGACCGGGGCCCAGAGCGCCTCGCGGGGCCGGGTCTGCTTAATCCACACCAGCGGCCCGTCCCATGCCCAGAGCAGGCCGTATTCCTCGGCCCAGGCCCAGATGTTGAGAAAGCTGTAGTCCGAGGCGACCTGAGGGCAGCAAGCGAGCATTGCCAGATAGTCATTCTGGCGGTCGATCGAAATCGGTTCAAAGTTAAGAGGCATATCTTCCTTCATGATCATCGCTTGGCAGCGGCGGCGGGGGCCATTCTCCGGAGGGCATCGGCCAAATCGCGTCCGGCCTGGTAGGTTTCGTTCAAATAGTCGGGGTGTGCCTGCACCTCGCCCTCATGTTCCAGCCCGCGGTAGAGCAGCGCTCTCCAGAGATCCATGTCCAGGGTGTCGAAGAAATAGCGCACGCTGAGCAGCGTGCCGTCGAACAGCCGTTTGCCGCAGGTGGCCCCTGCTGAAATGAAAAGGCCCTTGCGCCGGACGGCCGGTGCTGCAAGGCGGTCCTTTTCCACCCAGTGCTTTTTCACCCAGAGCGAATGAAATCGGTCCATGAGGATCTTGGTGTGGGCGCTCACCGCGTAATAGAAAATCGGCGAGGCGAGCATCAGTCCGCCACAGGCAAGAACCTTTTCGCGAACCCGCTGGAAATCGTCCTGGATGCGGCACTCTCCGTCCTGCTTGCAGCTGTAAATCTCCAGGCAGGCGGACATCTTGAGGTCCCGCAGCACGATCTCTTCCACCTGGGCCCCGGCGTCGCGCGCACCGGCGACCGCCTGCTTGAGCAGGGTCGCCGTATTGCCCCGCCGCCGGGGACTACCGTACAACGCCACGATCCGCTGGTTTTCCATTTACAGTTCCACCACCAGTCCGATCGGGCAGTGGTCCGACCCATGGATGTCGTTGTCGATGAAGGCGTCTTTGACCCGACCCGACTCGATCAGGTCTTTGGTAACGAAGAAGTAGTCGATCCGCCAGCCGATGTTCCGCTCCCGCGCTTTGAAGCGGTAGGTCCACCACGAGTACTTCACCGTGTCGGTGTGGAAGTGGCGGAAGGTGTCGACGTAGCCCCGGGCCACAATGCGATCGAGCCAGTCGCGCTCGATCCGCATGAAGCCGGAAGTGTTCGCGTTGGCCTTGGGGTTGGCCAGATCGATCTCGTTGTGCGCCGTGTTGTAGTCCCCGCAGATGACGACGCTTTTGCCGCGCTTGCGGCAGGCATCGGCGTATTTAAAAAATTTTTCGTAGAAGTCGAGCTTGTACTGCAGCCGCTCCTCGCTCATCTGGCCGTTCGGGAAATAGACGTTGAAAAAGAGAAAACCGCCGAAGTCCATCTCGATGACGCGGCCCTCGGCGTCGAAACGCGCTTCGCCGAAACCGGTACGGGTGTTGACCGGAACCTCCCGGGTGTAAGTGCCCACCCCGCTGTAGCCCTTCTTGACCTCGCAGTGGGACCACATGGACTCGTAACCCGGAATGCGGGCCATTGGGTCGTCCAGTTGGGCCTGCTGGAGCTTGGTCTCCTGGATGGCCAGCACGTCGGCATCGAGCTTGCGGAAGGACCCCAGGAAATCCTTCTGCATCACCGCGCGCAGGCCGTTCACGTTCCAGGATATGAGCTTGAAAGTTTTTTTCTGCTTGGGCATGCCTCCTCCGGCGCATAACGGTGCTCAATTGCCGATCATGGCTCTGACACCGGCCAGGCTTCGGTTGCCTGTAAATTGCTTCAACACTTCTTCGAGCGAGCGCAGGCCCTCGCGCACGATGGCGGTCTTCGGCCGGGACGAACCCAGCTGGTCGGCGATCGTCTTGAGATCGGCCATCAC
Source organism: uncultured delta proteobacterium (assembly GCA_963700055.1). Taxonomy (GTDB): domain Bacteria; phylum Desulfobacterota; class Desulfobacteria; order Desulfobacterales; family SpSt-501; genus SpSt-501. The sequence continues at coordinate 490,177 of CAVOWH010000008.1, forward strand.
CTCCGCCAAGGTGTCGAAGTCAAGCCCCAGGCTGCCGGCCTGGGCCTTGATGTCGTCGCAGACCCGTTCGACGGCTTGGCAGGCGGCCTTGTCCATGATGCGGCTGTCTCCCAGCCGGGCCACGGCCGCGCCCCTGCTCCCGGCGCCGAGCGCCGACTGCACCAAGGCCGTACCCTCGATGCTGATCCCGATCCCCCCGGAAAGGGTCCTGACGTCCACCAGGCCGGCGGCCATGAGATCCTGTGCCGCCTGCGACGCCGCATCCCGGTCCCAGCCCAGGGCTTTGCCGACATCATACATGGAAACCTGGCGCGAGGGTTCACCCTCCGTCTGCTCAAACAAGCGCTTGAGGAATTGCCGGGCGGCCTCATCCATGTGGTCGAATGTCATCCGGGCGACCTCCTGGTGGTCGGAAGCACCCCATGCCCTCTCTGGTGGAAGATCCGGAGAGGCTCTACCGATCCGGGGCAAACGCAATCCGTCGATATTCGAATATCGAATTTTGACACCTTTCGCCCTATCCCTTCTAAGAAGGCAACCTGAGGCCACCCGCGCTGCGGCTGGAGACTCATCCCTTCACAACGGCGTTCACAGCGGACCGGATATCCGGGTGCCGGAAACCAAAATGATGCTGCAGGAGTTTCTGCGGGACCGCCCGCTGGCTTCCGAGCAGCACCTCGGCGAACTCCCCCAGCGCCATGCGCACCATGAAGGCCGGCGCGGGCATCAACGCCGGCCGGTTCAAGGCGCGGCCGAGGGCGCCGGCGAGATCGCGGTTGGTGACCGGTTGGGGTGCGCAGAGGTTGACCGGCCCGCTGATCTCGGGGCGTTCGATTAGAAACAGCATCGCCGCCGAAAGGTCCTCCAGGTGGATCCACGGGAACCACTGCCGGCCGTTTCCGATCGGTCCGCCCACGAAGGATTTAAAGGCCGGGATCATCTGGGCCATGGCGCCGCCGCCCTTTCCCAGCACCACCCCCAGACGCGTCAGGACCACCCGGGCCCCTTTTGTTTCAGCCGCGAGCGCCTCCTTTTCCCAATCCTTCGAAAGCCGGGCGAGGAAGTCGTCCCCGGCGGGGGCATCTTCCGTGAGCACGTCGTCACCCCGGTTGCCGTAGAAGCCGACGCCGGAGGCGCTGATGAGAACCACCGGTTTCCCCGACGGCAGGCCCTGGACCACATGGCGCGTAGTAAGGATGCGGCTCTCACGGATCTCGGTTTTCACCGCCTCGTTCCAGCGCCCGAAAATCGAACGGCCGGCCAGGTTGACCACGGCATCGACGTCGGCGAGGGCGTCCTGCCAAGGACCGGGCTGCGCGCTGTCCGCCGCGATAAAGCGGTAGCCGGGGTGAGAAAACCCCTTGTCCCGCAGCGACCGGGCCAGGCCGATCACCTGGTGGTTCCGGTTCAGCAGATAACCTGTCAGGTGCGTGCCGATGAACCCCGATGCGCCGGTGACCAGGATTTTCATGGCTAAAACTCCTCACTTGCATGCAATAAATGACACCCTAGATCGCTGGTGTGGGTTTGTCAACCGAAGCAGAGGGCTTGTATGGATTTTATCTTGTTTTTTGGAGATCAGCCGGCGGGAGCTTGGATGGGGGCAGTCGGCGGTTCCGCCGACCGGCTCTGGCATTGCAGGCAGATGCCGACAAACTCCAGTTTGTGGCCGACGATCGGAAAGTCGGGGGCTTCCCTGACCGGCCGGCCGATGTCCACGCCCAGTTCGGCGAAAGCATCCACCAGCCGGTCGCAGCGCAGGCAGCGGATGTGGCAGTGGTCCTCGGCCCGGCCGTCGAAGCGCTTCAGATGCTACCCCTTTTTGCGCGTTTCAAGAGGCACGAACTCGCATACTTCGGGGCCGCAGTAGTCCCCGACGTACTCGGATTCCGGACGGTAGAGCACGGGCTTGGCCCCGGCCCCGCCGAACTGCTCTTCGATGATGTGCGCCGCCCAGCCGGCCACGCGGGCGATGGCAAACACCGGCGTGAACAGGTCGACCGGAATCCCGAGATAGTAGTACAGTGACGCACTGTAAAAATCCACGTTGACGGGGATGTCCGCGTTTTTGCGCGCGCGGAAGATTTCCTTGGCGGTCTTCTCGATCAGGGTGGACATCTCGTACCACCGCGGGTTGCCGACCCCTTCCCCCAGCGCCTTGGACATCGGCGCCAGGATGTGCGCCCGGGGGTCGTCCACATCGTAGACCGCATGCCCGAGACCGAAGATCTTGCGGCCGGCGTCGAGCTCGGCGTTGACGAAATCCGCCACCTTGTCGGCGCTGCCGAGCTTGAGCAGCATCTGCATGACCTTGGCATTGGCCCCGCCGTGCAGCGCCCCGGACAGCGAACCGACACCGGCGGCGACCGCCGCGTACATGTGCGCCTGGGTGGAAGCCACCTCGCGGGCGGCAAAGGTGGAGGCGTTGAAGGCGTGCTCGGCGTGCAGGACGAACGCGGTGTCGATGGCGCGGGTCGCGGTTTCGTCCGGGGCCCGTCCGTTCAGCATGTAGAGGAAATTGGCGGCATGGCCGAGTTCGGGCGACGGTGCCATCGGCTCCTTGCCGCTGCGGATGCGGTGCCAGGCGGCGACAACGTTCGGGAACCGGGCGATCAGCCGATGGGCCATCCGCAGGGCGGCCTCCCTGGAGTACTCCGCGATGTCGGGGTCGTGGTTGGCGAGCATGGGCACCGCCGCCTGGAGGATGTCCATCGGCAGCGATTTGGGTGGCCGCGTCTTCAGGGCGGCGATGAGCGCCGGGGGGATGCCCCGTTCGGCAGCCAATTGGGAGCGGAAGGCTTTTAACTCTTCGACCGCCGGCAGGACCTCATAGAGGAGCAGGTGGGCGACCTCCTCGTAGCCGGCTTTTGCCAGATCCTGAATCGTGTATCCGCGGTAGATCAGACGGCCGTTTTTGCCGTCGACCTCACAAATGCGGGTGTTGGCGATGGCTACGCCGCGCAAGCCGGTGTTGAGCGTAATTTTGCACTCTTCTTCCATTGGCCCCCCCTCATTCCGCTATTGGGTTTTACCCCTCACCGCCGCCGTTGGCCCCACAACGGTATCAACGCCCATTCTGTCAAAATTTGGCCGGCCGGCCTTGAAAAGTCAAGGACGGTTAAAAAGGCATTTTTTCGGGAGGGCGTCGTTCGGGCACGTAGTCGCGGGGCATTTTGCCCTTGTTCCAGGCCTTGGAGACGTAAAGGTTGCAGTAGCAGCTGCCGAACTCGGCAATGTCGGGGACACTGTAGACGCAGGGACAGATGATGTCCCGATCTTTGGCCCGGTCGCCGGAGAGCAGGCGGCAGGGACAGCCCATGTATCCGTAGCGCTGTTTGTTGAGAATGAGCGATTCGAGCAAATCGAAGACCCGCTCCCGATCTTCGTTGAAGTAGTACCCTTTCGCTTCCTGAACCTTTTTCATCATGTCGTAAAGCTGTTGTGCGTTCATTCCAGCCCCAGCGCCTCCTTGATCTCTTTCTCTTTAAAGCCGACGATGACCTTGTCCCCGATGATGACTGTGGGAAACGAGCAGCGGGGGTTGAATTTCTTCACGTCCTCGACGATGGCCTTACGCTCGTCGCCTTCGAGCAGGTCGACGTCCACGAATTCGTACTTGATGGTGCACTCGCCCAGGAATTTTTTGGCGGACTTGCAGTGGCTGCAAGTGCTCAGGGAATATATCTTGACATCCGGCTGGGGCTTGATTTCCGAAGGGGATTTGTTTTCATCGTCCGTCATGAATCGTTCCTTTCGCTATCGATGACCTGCTGCTCGCCGTTCCGGGATGAAGGGCCGGTGTTTTGGTTCTCAATCGAATCGCAGCGACGTTATGGCGCAATATAAAACACGAAAAAAGGCCGGCATACAAGAGAAAAAAAACGGCAGCAGGAATGCAGGCCGTGATAGACCTTTTGAGGCCATGCTCTTGAGGGATTCCAAGACAATGAGACAGAAGTTCTCGGCATGCCCCCTTGCCGGAGCATGTGCCACGCACTTCCGGGATCCGCCGATACAGCCTACATGCTACTGTTATAGCTTATAATATCGTCATGAAGACCGATTTGATCGCACGATGGTGTTACATCGTATCACAACCGCTCAAAGACAGTTCTGTCCCACAAGACATATCGGCCGGGCAGCATCCGGGGATCATCACCGTCGCTTTGTATGTCTAAACGACAATCGGTTTAATTTAAATTAGTTAAGCCCTCGGTTCGCTGCGCCGGAAAAGTGCGCGCTTGGTGGGAAATGGCACAGAAATTGATTGTGTTATGTAAAGGAATCTGCGGCCACGTTTATGCCCCTGGCTTGGCCCTTGACAAAACTTATTTTTTCCCGTAGGCAAAGCAAGAACAATTCCTAAATCAAGCCCAGCCTGAACCTTTTGAACAGTTCACCGGTTCAAACACGGTTTTTTTTTTCAAACCTTTCAACGAAGGGAGGAATTCTAGATGGAAGAAAAAAAGGAAATCCTTAAGAAAAAAGAAAAGGAAATGCCCGATCCCAAAGATTTCACCACCTGCGACGCCACGATCCAAATGCTCAACAAGGCCCGGCGCGACGGAGTCGAAACTGCATTTGAACGCGCTTACAATATGAAGGCCTGCCCGATCGGTTCCGAATCGGCCTGCTGCAAGCACTGCTTCATGGGCCCCTGCCGCATGAACGCGCGCGATCCCTATTCCAAGGTGGGTGTTTGCGGCGCCACCATCGACACCATCCAATCCCGAAACTTCGCCCGCATGGTGGCCTCCGGGTGCGCCGCGCACACCGACCACGGCATGAGCATGGTTGACCTATTCCGCGAAGTCGTCAACGGCCATATCAAGGACTACCGTATCAAGAACCCGCAGAAGCTCGAGGCGGTCGCCCAGTCCATCGGCATCGAGACCGAAGGCCGGGAAATGATGGACATCGCCAAGGACCTCTACAGCGAGCTCGAACGCACCTACACCCAGTTGGAGGGCGAGATTCCCTTCGCCCAGCGCGTTCCGCCGAAGACCCTGGAGACCTGGCGCAAGCATGGTATCGTTCCGCGGGGGGCCATGCGCGAGATCATGGAGCTCATGCACCGCAGCCACATGGGCGTGGACCAGGACTACACAAACATCACCAAACAATGCAGCCGCACGGCGCTGGCGGACGGCTGGGGCGGGTCCATGGTGGCGACCGAGATTTCGGACATCCTCTTCGGCATCCCGACGCCGGTTTCGATCGAAGTGAACATGGGCGTGCTCAAAGAGGATCACGTCAACATCATCGTCCACGGTCACGAGCCCAACCTGTTCGAGTCCATGATCGAGTCCGTGAGCGAGCCCAGCCTGGTGCAGGCGGCCAAGGCTGCCGGCGCCAAGGGCATCAATCTCTGCGGCATGTGCTGCTCCGGGGCCGAGGTGCTGGTGCGCCACGGCATTCCGCATGCCGGCAACTTCATGTCCACCGAGGCGATCCTGGTGACCGGAGCGGTCGACGCGATGTGCGTGGACGTGCAGTGCATCAAGCAGGGTCTGGCCAAGGTGGCCGACTGCTACGGCACCAAGCTCGTCACCACCAATCCGCGCTGCCGCATCGAAGGCGCCATGCATATCGAGTTCCACGAGCGCACCCCGAAGGAGTGCACCGACGAGGTGGTCATTCAAGCGATCGGCCGTTTCAAGAACCGAACGGCCAAGATCGAAATTCCGAAGATCAAGAACGTAGGCGTGCACGGCTTCTCCCACGAATACATCAACTACATGCTGGGCGGCAGCTTCCGCGGCTCCTATGTCCCGCTCAACGACAACATCATCAACGGCCGCATCCGTGGCGTCGCCGGCGTCGTGGGTTGCACCAACCCCCGCGTGAAGCAGGACTATGTGCACGTCGAGCTGGTGAAGGAGTTGATCAAGAACGACGTCCTCGTTCTGCAGACCGGTTGTTCCCAGATCGCGCTGGCCAAGGCCGGCCTGACCACGCCGGAAGCCGCGCATCTCGCCGGCCCGGGCCTCAAGGAAGTCTGCGAAACCGTGGGCATGCCGCCGGTGCTCGGCATCGGCTCCTGCGTCGACAACAGCCGCATCCTGATCGCGGCTTCCGAGATGGTCAAGACCGGAGGCCTCGGCGACAGTATCGCCGATCTGCCGGTGGCGGGCTGCGCGCCCGAGTACATGAGCGAAAAGGCCATCTGTATCGGACAGTATTTCGTGGCCTCCGGGGTGTTCACGGTCTTCGGCGTCACCTTCCCGATCGTGGAAGGCACCAAGTTCCACAAGCACCTGTTCGAGGATCTCGAGAAGATGGGCATGGGCAAGTGGGGCTTCGCCACCGATCCTCACGAGATGGCGCGCTTGATCATCGAACACATCGACAAGAAACGCAAAGCGCTCGGCATCGACAAGGCGCGCGAGCGGCAGCTGATGTCCATGGCGGACCGTCGGTCATTGGACGCCGCGGCGTAAGCCGGAGCGGGTTTAAATCGTCACCACAACGGGGCGCCTTACGGGGTGCCCCGTTTTTTTTGGTGCGGTCCGGTCCACTGTTTTCGGTATTTCGGCCATCCAAGGAGGATTATTTAGGAGGAGTATCTTATGATGTCGCTGGAGGAGTTGAAGAAAAAAACGGACCTGATCGATGAGATCAACTGGGACATGACACCCGAGGAGGCCGTTCGGCTTTACCTGGAGTGGGGCAACAACTGGGCGCGCGGCGACGGGTACGTGATCCGATCGAAGGGCGACTACACCACCTACTTCGTGGTGAACTGCTGGGCCCGTCCGTATTTCATCTACCTCATCCGCCGTAATTCCGATGAGGCCAAGGAATTGGCTAAATTCGAGCTGCCCCAGCGTTTTGAAAAGGATGTCTGCGAGTTGAAAGGCGTGTACGCGCTGGATCCGGACGTCAAACAGTGGGTGAAGAAAGAACTCGGCGTGCCGCACTGAGCCATGGCATTCATTGCAGTACCGTCAGACCGAGGCGGAGCCATAACTCGTCTGGCTGCAAGGCCGTTGCTTCGCCGTCACGCCAGCTCCGGGTGATCGTTCAAAAAGCGGTAGAGCGTGGCGCGCCCCACCCCCATCAGCTTGGCCGCCTTCGCCTTGTTGCCGCCCGTGCGGGCAAGCGCCTTCCGCACGGCGTCCAACTCGAGTTTGCGCGCCGGCCCCCGGCGGCCGCACACATCGGCCGCCTCGCGCAATTCCAAAGGGAGATCCTCGATCTCGATGACCTTGCCGCTGCATTTTACAAAAGCGAACTGGATGGCATTCTGCAGCTCGCGCACATTCCCCGGCCAACGGTAGTCCAGCATCAGGGAGAGCGCCCCGCTGGACAGCATCAGAGGTTCCCGTCCATAGCGGTCGGCAGCGTCCTGGAGGAACTGCTCGACCAGCAGCGCGATATCGTTCTTGCGTTCTCGCAGCGGCGGCAGGTGAATGGGAATGACGTTGAGCCGGTAAAACAGATCTTCGCGGAAGCGGTTGCGTTCCACCTCCTTCTTCAGATTCCGGTTGGTGGCGCTGATGACCCGGGTGTTCACCGCCCGGGTGTGCTCTCCTCCCACGCGTTCGAATCGCCCCTCTTGAAGAAAGCGCAGAAGCTTGACCTGCATGGTGTTGGAGAGCTCCGCCACCTCGTCCAGGAAGACGGTCCCCCCGTCAGCCAGCTCGAAGCGGCCTTTCTTGTCGCGGATGGCGCCGGAAAACGCCCCTTTGACATGGCCGAAGAGCTCGGTTTCGATCAGACCTTCGGGGAGCGCCCCACAGTTGATGGGGACGAACGGAGCGCCCGCTCGCCGGCTCTCGGCGTGGATGGCGTTGGCCACCAGCTCTTTTCCTGTACCGGTCTCTCCGGAGAGGTGCACCGGGAAATCGTAGCCGGCGACGTCCCGAATCTGTTTGAAGATCGCCAGCATCTGGCTGTCGCGACCGATGATGCCGCTGAAGCGGGTGATTTCATCGGCCCGCAGCTGCAGCCGGAGGATGTCGGTCATGTCCCGAAAGGAGGCCAGCACGCCGGCCAGTCCGCCCGCGCCGTCCTGCATGCGAGTGACCGTCATCTCGATGTGTCGGGGCTCGCCGGACTTGGTGGTGATGTTCAGGGCATAGTCGGCGGTATCCGCCACCTCCGCAGGGTCGTCGCAGAATGCACAGCGGCTGCCGCAAAACGGCTCCCCGAACGCATCGTGGCAGTCCCTTCCCAGCACCTCGCCGCGGTCGTAGCCGGTGATGCGCTCGGCCTCGCGGTTGAAGAAAAAGATGCGGCGCTGCGCGTCGTGGGCGATGATGCCCTCTTTCAGGTTGTCCAGGATGTGTTCCAGATTGTCCCGGCGGCACATCAGGGATTCGATGGGAAAGGACGTCATTCCTATCTACCGCACCTTAATTTTCTGCAGAAAATCGCAGACCGCCCGCAGGCGCACGCTTTCGGCCTAAAAGGGTTTGTGCCAGCCCTGTTAAGATTGAGTAACAAAGTCAAACCGCCCCGTCGCGGCAGGCGTGGAAATCTGGTGGTGCTCTCAACTCTGCGGCCGCAGGAAGCTCTTTTCGATGAAGGCGGCAATCGACATGGGATCGTCCAGGCGAAAGACCGGCACGTGGACCCGGATCTCCGCATCGGTCGCCACCGCCATCAAGCCCGGATCGTTGCGGCATAAAAGCTCGCTGTGCACCACGGCCCGCAAAACTTCTATTTTAGGCGTATTTTCACGCTTGTAACCCTCGGTGATGAGCAGATCGACGTCGTCGAAATACTTAATCAGATCGGCCACGGATTCCGAGGATGTGGACTTGATCATGGCGATCTGTCCGGACGAGGCCAGAATCACGGTCTTGGCGCCGGCGGCGCGGTGCCGCGAGCTGTCCTTGCCGGACTGGTCGATCTCAAGCGCATGGTGCGTGTGCTTGATGGTGCCGATCCGGTAGCCCCGACGCCTGAGTTCGGGGATCAGCAGTTCAATCAGTGTGGTCTTCCCGGATTCGGAACGACCGACGATGGATACAACAGGCGGCATGGTGGATTTCACCTTGTCGTTTAAGGTATCGATCCGATGTAAACGAAGCGGCACCCTAACTCCCGCCACCGTTGATGTCAAGCAGGCCATTAGACAGTGCCGAAGATGACTCCGGAATCGTTCGGGGTCTGCACCGCAAGGCGCCGGATATCTCTGACTCCGGCCGCAGCCAGCATGCCCGAAAGTTCCGCCTCGGAGTAGGCGCGACCGGATTCGGTTCCCAGCAGCATGTTGAGCGAAAACAACGCGGGGAACAACGGGCCGTCCAGTGTATCATTGAGGATGAACTCGTGGATGATGATCATTCCGCCCGGCTCCAGTGCGGAAACTGTTTTACGGATGATGTTCCGGCAGGCCTCGGGGCCTTCGGCGTGCAGGATATGGGAAAGCCAGGCGACATCGTAACCAGCGGGGATGTCGTCTGAGTGGTAGTCCCCGGGGTAGAAGCCGACCCGACTATTCAGGTGGAACCGCGCAATGGTTTTTTCGGCAAACGGCCGGGTGGTCGCCAGGTCGAAAACCGAGGCGCTCAGGGCGGGGTTCTTGAGGCAGAAATGGATGGCGTAAGTGCCCGGCCCCCCGCCCAGGTCGAGCAGCCGCCGGCGCGCTGAAAGGTCGATGGCGTCGGCCATCCGGGGGGCGATCGCCATGGCCAGGTTGAACATGCCCATGAGAAAGCTTTCGCGCCATTCTTCCCGACTGAAGGAGGATCGCTCCCGATTCGCACGCCCGGAACGCACCGATTCGTCCAACCGGGCCCAGGACTCCATGAGATGATGGTGGTGAAGGATAATGTGGCCGATGTAATTCGGAGAGTCCTTCGCGAGCAGCCGCAGAACGGACGGGAGGCACACAAAGCGACCATCCTTTTTCACTAGCAGCCCCATGGCCGTCAGGGCATTGAGCAGACGCTCGACCCCGTCTCTGGATCCCTGCACTGCAGCGGATGCCCGCTCGGCGCTGATCGGGGTTGTTCCGATGGTCGTGAATAGATCCAGCTTGACGCCGGCATGCAGGGCGCAGGTTCGCCAAAAATATCCGGACATCTCAAGCAGATCACCGGGAAGCCATTCTTTTGAGCTCATGCGCTCCCTTCTATGCCGCGGGAAAAGGGGCTCCAGCCGAAACCGCGCTGGCAGCCACTTTCAGTCGTCCTTTGCGGCCTGCTCTTTGGCCAGTTGTTCAGGGGTCATCGTCCAAAAAGGGGTCCCGTCTTTCGTCAGGCGGCATTTGAACTCGTAAAAAACCTCCTTTTTGACTTTGGAAGCTAGAAACACGTCTTTGCCGTTGATTTCAGCCCAGCAGCCTTTAAGAACGATCTGGTCTCCTGGTTTCACCTTAATTTCACTGGGTTTGGCAAACCAGGTAGGGCAAAGGTGCACCATAATGGTTTTGCTGCCCTCCCTTACCTCCAGCGCCGTCGCAGGTGACATACCGGCCATCGGCACCACTTCGGTCACCTTTACCACCTTGGCCTTGATCTTTTCGAACTCCTTGGGGTTGTAAAGCTTGTTGTATGGATCCTCGATCCCCCAGCCCTTCTTTTCGTCCTCCGGATTTGCCGCCATGGCCATGTCGAAAAAGAACATCAGGACCAGCGGAATCACCGGCAGCGTTATGGCTTTAATGAATGAGTTCATGGTTTCTAACCCCTCCTTCTATCGCAGATCACGGTATGGGGCCGCTCTTTGAATCATCGCATTGACCTAAAGGCGATAGTGTCGGCGGTGCCCGGGCGGCGCTTTATACCTATTTGCAAACATAAGTCAGCCGATGCGGATCTTCAACCATTCGGGCAAATATGCGAGGCGTAGTTCAAAACCGCATGTGGCGCTTTTCGATGATGAGGATGGGTTCGTATCCGAAAAGAGCGTTGAGGTGGTGCAGGAAAGCATGCCGCCCCTCGTTCTGCCAGAGGGTGCTGACGGCGGTGTTGACACCGGCGTATCGATGGTCAAGATCGCCGAATGACGGCGGGATCTGCGCTTCCTGCAGGCCGTCGGCCATTCCGGAAATCAGATCCAGCCACATCTGACTGGCACCCATCAGATAGAAGGGCCAGGCCTTACGAAGAGCGGCAGACCAGTTGGGGTCACTGAGTATCGCTGATCGCCGGACGCGCAATGGCCGCCGTGTCATCGTAAAACACCTCAAGAATGCGTCCTGCGGATCGCGCCAGGGCCAGGGTCGCGCTCTGGGATATCGCGGCGTATACCTTTCGGGCCGTTTCAGGCGAAGCGAAAAAGATGAAGCTAAACTGGTGACCGGCGGCGTCCCTCGCCGCTCGCCGGTGGAATCGCCAGAGGTAGATGTCCGGCGAGTAGCGATCAAGCATGGGTTGGATGATGCCGTGAGCCGTCAGGAGGTCCAGGTGCCAGGCAGGCTCGGTGCCTTCCGGCCAGTCCATGCGGAAGCGCGCGAACCACCAGCCGCTATCTTCCGCAGGCACCGGCGCTGGACGGGGAAAGACCGCGGCGGGAGGTATCGGCGCGGTCGCGCAGCCGGAGAGCATGACGGTCGCTGCCAGAACCAAGACGCCATAAGGGTTGAAGCGTTTCTGTCTGCTGCTTGAGGACTTCATTTGGAGCTCCACCTAGTTTTTTAGCGCCCATTAAAGTTTAGTCCCGAATTATCAGCCAAACTCCCACCAGCACCACGGCCATTCCGGCCAAACGGGAGGCGGTTAGAGGCCGCACCGCGGAGCCCAGCCACCCAAAATGATCGATCAGGGCGCCCATCGCAAACTGGGCGGAAACGAAAAGGGTGAAAGCAGCGACCAGCCCTAAACGGGGGGTGCTGTACGCCAAGGCGCCGACGATGACCAGTCCCAGTGCACCGGAAGTATAGGCATACCAGGGCAGCGCAGCGCCGGCGGATAAATTACCGCCGCGCTGGATCAACATGATCAGGCCGATCAGGGCTCCACCGCTGAAATAGGTGATGAAGACGCTTTCCAGCGTACCCAGGCGCTTGTCCATTAAACCCATAAAATGGGACTGGAGAGCGGTTGCCACCCCGCCGATAGCGGTTATGGCGGCCAATAACTGTAGGTTCATAATTCAGGGTTCCTTTGTTAATTTATTTTCATACATCCATGTAATTTTTTTCATTGATATTAAGGGCCAATTAACATTTATTTAATTTTTTAAGTTAAATCAGATAGATAATACTATTTTTTAAATAGGCATGTTTTATGCTAATGCAGGGTCGATAGCCCTGCTCCGGAGGACAGAGTGGAAGACTCCTTAATTTCACTGGCAACGGCGCTGATCGGCGCGCTGACATTGATCATGCTGTTTGAAATCTGTACTCTTATTTGAGACCCGGGGATGCGCACAGGCTGGTTGCAGAAGCGACGACGTCCTTATCCACAGAAGGATCCTATGCACATGGAGCCCCAGAGCGTTGCGTCAAAGAGAGAACAGCGGGAAAGCCAACGCTTTCAATATGCATCTCCCGTCATGTTCGAGAATTATTTAACCGGCAATTATCATGACGGCCGCATGGTCAATTACAGTCGGGGCGGCATGTGCTTTGAAGCCGACGTGGCTCCCGACGTTGGTGCGGAGCTTTTTATCGGGATTGAGAGCTCGCCCTATTCGCCTCACCATGACGTCTTTCGGGCTAAGGTGATCTGGATTCGGGAACTGTCCCTGAAGGATTCCTACTACGCCTACGGCGTCGGGGTGAGATACTGCTGACGGTCCAGTTCGATCGACTCGCTTCGTTCCCAGCCTGCTAGGCAACTCACACCGGGTCCCCTCAAACCACCTGAAAAGATCGTCCGCTCCATCGGCGAACGCCGCTGCGGCTGGCTACCGGCGGATGGATTGGGCCACATCATTTAGCCTTTCACGAATAGAGATGACATAGCTTGCCATTTTGCCGCGGTGGTCGGCCATGATCGAATCATGGCGGCCCCGCAGCACGATCAATGGGTCGAATGTGCACACCCGCTCCATTTCCCTAAAAGCGATCCGGATATTTTCATCACCGCCTTTTTCACGGACTACGGGGTATAGCTGGACCACGGCCCCTAAGAAGTCCCTCAACACCAGAACTACCCCCTGCGTGTAGTAAATCCGGTCATCCAGCTCGGTGTAGGCAACGTCTTCCGTGGCCTGCACCAGCAGGCCCATTGGCTGATCGAGCACCTGATTGCTCAAGATGAACATGAACAGATTGTAAACGTCGTCCGAGCGCATGTTGAAAACGGCTTTCCCCTCTTTGACCGCAGCCTCATACTTGCGCTGCATCTCGATGCCCTTGCGGTATTCGCTTTCGCTCGAGGGCAGCCACCAGCTGTCTTCTGAAAAGGCGAAACGCTTTTCGCGGGCCTCCTTCAACCATTCGTTTTCAGCGTCGACAGTGCCGTATTTGGCCAGGTTGGTGGCATAAAAGGTGGCCAGCATCCGCGTGGCGAAGATCACCCCGCGCTGTCGGCTGCCACGGTTATCCAGCCAGCGGGTCGGAGAAACCCATAAGTCGTTTACGGACCAGCCAAACGTCGAGTCCAACTCCTCTTCCAGGCGGTTGGTCAAGGCATGGCTCAGTGCAGCGCCTTTCTGTACCTCGGCCGCATCCGGCGGCACGGCTTTCAGTAAGGCGTGAATCCTGGACTCGGAAAAGGGGAAGCGGGTGGGATCCAGCCAGGTGAAGCCCTGGTTTGCCAGCCACACCATGCCGAACGTTAATGGCCAGAGCAACAAAAGGGCCAGCAGAACGACTACAAGCGACTTCAACGCTTTGCGGGATTTCGACGGTTCGGTGCAGGAATCCATGGGGTCGTCCTCGGGGAGATATCGTTTGCAACCAAATTCCCGGCAACTTTACGCATACAGGATGCTAATGTCAACCAGGATCAACCCTGGCGCCACAACGCTTCGAATCCCAGAGAAGTCGAGGCCGGCGCGCTTCTTGACATACCGGCGGGGCATGGTAGGTTTAAACAAATAAAATCCGAACGAAAGCGGGAAGCCGAGCATGACAAACAAGCTGTTGGCGGGGATCGCGCTGGTCTGCTGGGGGTTGATTTCAGGGTGTGCCGCCCTGGTGATCGCTACGGGCGCTGGAACCGGAGCCTACACGTATGTCAATGGAGAGCTGGCACGGGCCTATCCAGCCCCCTACAGTCGAACCATGGAAGTGTGTACTCAGATCCTGAACGATCTGAACATGCCCGTCAAGGAGCAGACCTCGGATGGCGTTCAAACGACCATCGCCACCGAGCGCAAAGACGGGACCCCCATGACGCTGAAGGTCACGATCATCGGTTTGGATGTGACCGAGGTGTCGGTGCGAACCGGTGTGGTCGGCTACTGGAACCGAGATCTCTCCCAGCAATTCCACGAGTTCATTTCTCGGCGGCTGGTACCGTGAGGTTCCGCAGAGGAAGGTTTTGATTCAAGGCCGCGATCTCCTCGTGCTCGAGGCGGTTGATGGCGGCGATATGCCGTTCCATTATCTGACGCAGCATGGGATCCATGAACCGGTGCAGGCTGTAATTGGCCACGGCTTTGAATCCGCGGCGCGTCTTGTGGCCGCCGCCCATACCGGGGTCGAACTGCCGGATGCCGCAGGCGACGGCCCATTCAATCGGGCGGTAATAACAGGCCTCGAAGTGCAGAAATTCGATCTCCCGCACGCAGCCCCAATAACGGCCGAAGAGATTGTCTCCCTTGGTGACCAGCAGCGCCATGCCGAGGGGCGGGCCGGGGCGGATGACATCCAAGGCGACGGCGAACACGAGCCGCTTCCGGAACCTTTCGGGTAGCAAGGCAAAAAAATCGCGGGTCAGATACTTGCATCCCCACGGCCCGAACTGGTCGTTGGTTCTGGCGTAGAATGCGTGCATGCGTTCGAAGAGCTCCCGCGGCAGGTCATCGCCCGGAATGATGTCCACGCGGACGCCCCGTATGGCCAGCCGCCGGCGTTCACGGCGGATGTTGCGCCGCTGGTTCGCGTTGAAGCGCGACAGATAGTCTTCGAAGTTGGAGAACCCCTCGTTTTCCCAGACGAAGCTCTGATGGACCCAAGGGCAGAAACCACGGGCGGCGATGTCTTCGGCCCACTTCGGATCCACGAAATGATAGCTGCAGCCGCCCAAACCATGCTGCCGGCCAAAGCGCTCGATTTCCGCCAGCATGCGTGCGGTCAACTCGGCCTCGTCCAGGCCGGGGGCCATTAAAAAACGGTAGCCGATCATCGGGGTGAAGGGGCTCATGCCGACCAGCTTGGGGTAATAGGGTCGGTTCAGTCGGCCGGCCACATCCGCCCAGGCATAATCGAACACGAATTCACCCGCACTGTGTGTCTTGATATACAGTGGTGCGGCCGCCACCAGTTCGGAGCCGGACCAGACGCTGAGATGGCGGGGTATCCAGCCGGTTGCGGCGGTGGTGCTTCCGGAGGCTTCCATCAGCTGCAGCCAGTCCCATTCCAAGAAAGGCGTTTCCAGCGGAAGGGCCAGGGTGTTCCAGTCCTCCCGTTCGACCTCGGAAAGGCTTTCCAGGAATTTGAATTTCAGATTCGAACGGGGCATGGCTTTCGCTTTCCTTCGATCGCTCGTCTGACCTGGTGCGCTAAATCTAAAAAAATATACCTCTCTTGAGCGATTCCAAGGGCCTGAGATGAAAAATGGGATGCGGCGCCGGCGCCGCATCCCATTTTTTGATCGGTTGGTACTTCTCAGCCGACGCTTGAGCAGATCATAACGGACGCAGGCACTCCCGCACCTGCTCCAGGTTATCGGGTGCGGCCACGAGCAGGTGGTCGTCGATCTTCTGGCCGTCGAGGTATTCGTTAAGATAGAACTCGCTGCCGTCGGCTTTGGAGAATTTGGCGCCGGCGGCCTCCAGGATCACGCGCGCCGCGGCCAGGCCCTGGAAGGTTTCGTTGGCGACAAGGGCTGCGTCGGCGCGGCCCATGGCCACGTAGCAGATGTGAGCGGAGGTGCAGCCGAGCGAGCGAATCTTGCCGGGGAAGGTGGAGCGGTAGTGCTGATGGAAGCGCGAGTAGGTCAAGAGCAGGCTCTCGTCGTCGATGCCCTCGGAGGCGGGAATCTGGATCTCACGGCGCCCCCAGTAGGCGCAGCAGCCGGCCCGGGCGTGGAACAGGTCGCCGGTGGCCGGCATGAAGAAGACACCGAAGACCGGCCAGAAATTCTCGAGCAGCGCCAGCGAAAGCCCCCAAATGGGGATCCCGGCCTGGAAATTCGCCACCCCTTCCAGGGGGTCGAAGGTCCAAAGATAGCGCTTGCCTTCGTGGGAGTAGTCCTCGCTTACCGCATCGTAGCTGAAAAGCTTGTGCTCGGGGAATTTCCGGTGGAGCTGATCCTGGAAGAATTCCGTCAGCTGGAGCTCGGCCTCCGTCACCACCCCCTGGTCGAACTTCATCTGGGGTCTGCCCTTGCCGTAAAACACCATGGCTTTTTCGCCGGCCTGATGGATGAAATCCATCCCGAAACCGATCAGCTCGTCGAATTCCGGTCGCTTTCCGTCGCTCATTCGTCCTCCTGTTTCCGTTATTGGCTATTCTAAAATAATACCGTCGTCCTTCATCAAGTCGCATCCGACCAATCACCTGTTTGCTATAACCGGCGCCGGGTAAAGGATCAAGAGCAAAAGCGGGGTCTGCCGGCCGGTTTCTTGACAAGCCTAAGCCCCTGGCATAGTGTCGCTCAAAATAACAACCAAGGATAAAAAGCCGTTTGAAAAACAGCTTTTTAAGTGGAGGACCGATGGATTCCGACACCCCGACCCGCAATACCGCGCTGGCGCTGCTCAAGGAGTTCAACCAGAGCGACAGCCTGATCAAGCATGCCCTGGCCGTGGAGGCCGTCATGCGCCACTTTGCCCGCCAGCGCGGCCAGGATGAGGCGAAATGGGGCGTCGTCGGTCTCGTGCACGACCTGGACTACGAGAAGTTCCCGGATCAGCACTGCCGCAAGACCGAGGAGATCCTGCGCGAACGCAACTGGCCCGAGGAGCTCATCCGCGCCGTGGTCAGCCACGGCTGGGGCATCTGCTCGGACATCAAGCCGGAGAGCGAGATGGAAAAGGTGCTCTTTGCTGTGGACGAGCTGACCGGGCTCGTCACGACCTCGGCCCTGGTGCGCCCGTCGAAGAGCGTCCTCGACATGGAGGCCTCTTCGGTCAAGAAGAAATGGAAGGACAAGCGCTTCGCGGCCGGCGTGGACCGCTCCATCATCGATAAGGGCGCTGCCATGCTCGGCATGGACCTCACCGCCCTTATCACCGAAACCATCCTGGGGATGCGAGAGGCAGCCGAAGAGATCGGTCTCAAAGGAACGCCGGCGTTATAAGCAGGGTCGACTTCTGCGTTGGCCTGCGCATCACTCTTCAAGCTTCGGGCGTTCTGCTTCAGAGCCGGCGTTTCTCAGCTGCCCGCGTGAGAACGAGAAATAGATCCCGCACAGGCACAGTCCGAAGAAGATGAAGAGCGCATAGCGCACGCTCGCGAGAAAGGCGGGGTGCAGCTCGGGGGTGATCTGCACTCGTCCGATGACGAGGGCGAAAACGAGTGTCACGGTCCCCAGGGAGAGCATCTGTCCCAGCAGGCGCATGGTGGCGACCGACCCGGAGGCCACCCCGTAGTAGCGCTTCTCCACCGAGCTCATGATGGCGTTCATGTTGGGGGAGGAAAACAGGGCGAAGCCGAACCCCAGGACCATGAGGCAGGCGACAATGAACCACATCGCGGTGCCGGCCCCGATCCGGGTCAGAAGCAGCAGGGCCAACGCCGTGATGCTCATCCCGGTGGAGGCCAGAACCCGCGGCTCGACACGGTCGGATAGCCTGCCGGCAAAGGGGGAAAACAGGGCCATCATCACCGGCTGTGCGATCAGGACCAAGCCGGCCTGCTGTGGGGAAAGGTTTTTGATGTACTGCAGCAGCAGGCTCATCAGGAAGGTCACACCGAACGTCGCCCCGTAGTGGATGAGCGCCGCCAGGCAGGAAAAACCAAACACCCGGTTGTGCGCCAGAAGCCGCACGTCGAACACCGGGTGCGGAGCGCGCCGCTCCCACCCGGCAAAGGCCGCCAGACCGCCGACGCCGGCGATGACCAGCACCCCGCCCCAGAGATCCGGAAGGACGGAAACCCCGCTCATGAGCGCGATGATCGCCAGGGCGTAGATGAACGCCCCCGCGAGGTCAAAGCGCTCCCCGCGAGCGCCCGCCCACTCTCCCTTGAGCTTCCAGAGCGTCATTAGAATCAGACCGAGCCCGAAAGGAGCCGGGATCAGGAATACGCTGCGCCAGGAAAAAGTCTGGGTCAGCCAGCCACCGGCCAAGGGCCCGCAACTCAGGCCGGAATAGACGGCTGCCACCGTGATGCCCAGCACCCGCCCCCGCTCGACCAGGGGGAACACGGAAGTCACGATCGCAATTCCCGTGGCGAAGATCATGGCAATCCCCACCCCCTGGAGTACCCGGAAGACGATCAGGGCCGCCATCGACCAGGCCAGGCCCGAAAGGAGGGATGCCAGCGTGAAAAGAAGCGTGCCGGCCATGAACACCTTCTTGCGTCCGTGGATGTCGGCCAGCTTGCCGACCGGCACCAGCGCCACGGCGGCCGCCACGATGTAAGCGGTCGCAACCCAGCTCAGCAGGACGGCATCCGCTTTGAAGTGATCCCCTATGGCCGGCAGGGCGATGTTGACGGCAGAAAGCATGAAGGGGGTGAGGAAGGAGCTCAGCGAAGCGACGAGCAGAGCCGACCACCGCTGGGCCTGGTCCTCCGCCTGGTGTTGTGTGCCGACTGGATTCATACGCAGCGACTCATACTGCATTTCCAATCGGGGCGCAAACCGTGAGTCGGCGGGCGGCTTTACTTGGTTCATCCCCGCCGCTATAGTTAAGTGATGACCGCCGACCGCCAAGCCCCCAGACTGATCCTGGCACCCCTTAAGGGCTTCACGGACGTTATCTTTCGCAATGCGTTCGCCGAATATTTCGACGGCTTCGACAGCGCCATGGCGCCTTTTGTCGCTTCGGTGTCCGCCGACCGGCTCACCGAAAAACATGTCCAAGACCTCCTGCCGCAACAGAACACCCGCATGCCCATCGAGCCTCAGATCCTGGGCAATAGCGCCGATGACTTTATCTTTCTCGCCCGGCGGCTCTTTGAGATGGGCTATGAGGAGGTGAACTGGAACCTGGGCTGCCCGTTCCGGCCGGTGACCAAGAAGCGCCGTGGCTCGGGGTTGCTGCCGTTTCCGGAACAGGTGGATGAATTCCTCGACAAGACCCTGCGCGGCCTACCCGGCCGGCTTTCCATCAAAATGCGCCTGGGTCGGAACCGGCCCGATGAAATCTTCAAGCTGTTGCCCATCCTCAACCGCTATCCGCTGAAGGAGATCACCATCCACCCGCGTACCGCCCGCCAGATGTACGGCGGGATTCCGGATCTCGATACGTTTCAGGCCTGCCTTGAGCAGAGCCGCCACCGGCTGGTCTACAACGGTGACATCGCCGGCCTGCAGGGTTTCCTCGCGCTGGAGAACCGTTTCCCTTGCGTCGCGTCCTGGATGATCGGCCGGGGGGCGCTGTCAAACCCATTCCTGCCGGCTATCATCAAGAACGGAAGAGACGAAGTTTCCGGCAAAGCGCAGAAATTCAAGGCCTTCTACGAGGATCTCTTCTCGCGCTACCAAGAGAAACTCTGCGGACCGGGCCACCTGCTGGACCGCATGAAGGGCTTCTGGAAATATTTCGCCTGTGCATTCACCAACGGGCAAACGCTTGAAAAACAGATCCACCATACCTTCAAGCTGTCGCGCTACCTTGAGACGTTGGAACGGTTCTTCCGGGAAGAGCCGCAGTGGCGTGAATAAGAATTGGCGCGCCGCGGCTGGCGGCGCGCCAATTCTTATGTGAATCCCTATTTGGTGACTTTGATGACCGTAAAGCCTGCGGTCCCCCGCTTGACGAGGAACGGGACCGTGTCGCCGGATTTGGCTTTGCCGAACTCGGCCGTCATCTCGCTCGCCGACTGAACCGGGACGCGGTTCACTTCCTTGACAATGTCCCCCTGCTGCAGGCCCGCCAGGTCGGCCTTACTGCCGGGTTTCACCGCCGCCACCAGCACGCCTTTCTCCTTCTCGTCGACGCCGAAGCGGCGTGCGGCTTCCGGGTTGAGGTCCGCGGCGCGGATACCCAGGTCATCGCTTTCAGGCGCTGTGCCCTTGGCCGTCGGCTCCGTGTCCTTGCGCTCGGCCAGCTGCACCTTCACGGTCTGCTCCTTGCCGTCGCGCAGGATCTTCACCGGGACCTCCTTGCCGACCGCCATGCCAGCCACGGCCGATGACAGTTCACGGCTGGTGCCGACCGGCTTGTCGTTGACGGCGATGATGACGTCTTTCGTCTTGATGCCGGCCTTTTCGGCCGGGTCCCCCGGGAAAACCTGGGTGACCAGCACGCCCTTCTGGTCCTTAAAGCCGTAATATTGGGCCAGTTCCGGCGTCAGGTCCTGAATACCGACCCCCATCCAGCCGCGCGTGACGCTGCCGCGCTCCTTGAGCTGCGCAATGATGCTCTGCGCCAGGTTCACGGGAATGGCGAAGCCGATCCCCTGCCCCTGGGCAACAATGGCCGTGTTGATGCCGATGACCTCGCCGGTCATGTTGAGCAGAGGACCGCCGCTGTTGCCGGGGTTGATGGAGGCGTCCGTCTGGATGAAGTCATCGTAAGGGCCGGCACCGATAAAGCGGCCCTTGGCGCTGACAATCCCGGCCGTGACCGTCTGCTCCAGCCCAAAGGGGCTTCCCACGGCGAGCACCCAGCTGCCGACTTCCAATTTCTCGGAGTCGCCCATTTTCAGCGGCGACAAGTCCTTCGCGCCATCGATCTGGATCAGGGCCAAATCGGTCTTGGGGTCGCGGCCGATGACCTTGGCATCGAATTCGCGCTCGTCGGAGAGCCGAACCTTTATTTGATCGGCATTTTCGACCACATGATTATTGGTAACGATGTAGCCCTCCCGATCGATGATAAACCCGGAACCCAGGCTGCTCTGCTTGAACTCCCGGCCCGGCCCGCCCTCGCCGAAAGGATCCCGGTTGCCGAAGAAGTGCCGGAAAACAGGTCCGCCCTCTTTCGTGGTTTTCACGGTGCGGATGTTGACGACTCCCGGCTGCACCTGCTTGGCCAGGGCGGAAAAATTGGGGAGCACCATCTGGTACTTCATGTCGGCCGCGGCGGTGTCCTTGGCCTCGGAGGCAGCTTCAAGAGCATACCCCCAAACAAGCATTGCCATCAGTGCAACGGCCATCCCCTTGTCCAGATTTTTCAAAAAGCGGCGTTTCATCCTATTGCCTCCTTGACGTGGTTGCATGATTGTCGGACACGACGATTCGGTCTTGTGAGGGATGATAATAAGCGAGGAACCTCACCGCAAGATGACTCGAAGATGATCAAAATGTCATCTTGGGTCGGAGGCCCGGCTGCCGGGCGATTGAGGCGGTGCTCAGGGCGTTGCCCGTTTCTTGCGGAACTCGGTCAACGAACCGATGGTTTTTCTGAGCAGGATTTCGGAGTGGCCGTCCACGATGAAGTCTTTGAGTTCCCCGACCACCTGGTAGCCCAGCCGCCGGTAGAACCGCTGGGCGCCGTGGTTGAAGGACGAAACGCAGATGAACAGGTTGGGGTATTCCCGGAAGACCCGCGCTTCGGCAAACGCGACGAGCTTCCGGCCGACGGCGCGGCCCCGCCATTGCGGCGCCACGCAGATCGACTGGATGTAGCCGACGAAGCCGCCGTGGAGGTTGAGCACGATGAAGCCGAGAATTTCGGCGCCCTGCACGGCGACGTAAATTTCCTTTTCAGGGGAGGACAGGTTGCGCAGCGAAGCGGTGTGGTCGCGCTGCAGGGTGATCCAGGGTTCGGACGCCGCCATCATGTGCGCGCAGGTTTCTATCTCCGGCGGCCCGGCGATCGGCCGTATGATCATGTCTGCGTTCATCTTCATTAAGGCGACGATGGCGGCCGGAGTCGGCCACGCCGATTCCAAGGTCCTCCTGACGTGCTGCTTCCATGCCGGTGACTTGCTGGGCTGCCCTGTTTCACGTGGGCGCGGTTTTCCCGCCGCGGTCAACCGGCCCCTACTTCAGCCCGCTCATGATGCCGCGCACGGCCGCGGGTAGGTCCGCCGGCATAACGATCACCTTGGCGTTCTGTGAGGCGGACATGTTGCTGAGTGCCTCAACGTATTTTTCGCCCAGCAGGTAGACCACCGGCAACTCATTCTGCTGGATGGCCTCGGTCACCTTCTGAATGGCTCTCTGGGTGCCCTCGGCGAGCACCACCTTGGCCTGGGCGTCGCGTTTGGAGGCCTCGAAGCGGCCTTCGGCTTCCAGAACGGCGGCGGCCTTCTGGCCGTCCGCGCGGGTCACCATGGCGCGGCGCGCGCGTTCCGCCGCCGCCTGCTCCTCCATGGCCTTCTGCATCGTGTCCGACGGCTTGATATCCTGGATCTCCACGGTCTTCAGCGTGATCCCCCAGTCGGATATGTCATCGGATATGGCCGTCTTCAGCTTGGCCTTGATGTGGTCCCGGGAGGAAAGGGCGTCGTCCAGGTTCATCTCGCCCACGATGGAGCGCAGCGACGTCTGGACCAGGTTCTGGATGGCGAGGATGTAGTTCTCAACGCCGTAAACCGCCTTTTCCGGCGAAACGATGTTGATGTAGGCAATGGCGTTGACGATCAGCACCGCGTTGTCCCGGGTGATCACCTCCTGGGAGGGAATGTCCATCACGATGTCCTTGGTGGTGACCTTGTGAGCCACGGTGTCGATGTAGGGCACGATGATGTTCAGGCCCGGCAACAGGGTTTTATGGTACTTGCCGAGCCGCTGGACGACGTACTTGCTCCCCTGGGGCACGATCCGCACCCCCAGCGTGATGGTGATCAGCACCAACACCACAAAAACAATCACAATGGCCATTTCGGGCATGGGATATCTCCTTCCTTTTTGCCGGCGGGTTTGACGGGGTTGCTCCGGCGCCCCGTTCAAAGGGCGATATAGTTATCGTTTCGTTACGATCAGGGTGTTGCCGGATATGTCGGCGACGGCCACCCGGTCGCCGGCTGCCACCTTTTGCTCGCAGATGAACGGCCACTCCTCGGCGCCGAGCAAAGGGGTCGTAAAGCGCACCGTTCCGCGCCGGTCGTCCTCGGGGGCGCGGATGACCTGGCCGACTTCCCCCAGGATGGCCTCGCGGGAAATCCCGGCTTTCGTGCGGTCGGCCATGAGCGG
Organism: uncultured delta proteobacterium; assembly: GCA_963700055.1. Classification (GTDB taxonomy): domain Bacteria; phylum Desulfobacterota; class Desulfobacteria; order Desulfobacterales; family SpSt-501; genus SpSt-501. The sequence goes on from CAVOWH010000008.1 coordinate 513,441, forward strand.
CTTGAACAGTTTGAACCACAGATAGGTCATGCAGCCGGAGGCCACGGCCCACATGAAAAGCTGCCACTTGAAGACGGTCGCGGGCGCCACCAGGAGCACGCCGCCGACGATGAGCCCGGCCAGTCCGAACCAGAAAATGGTGAAGCTCGGAACGAAGAGCTCGGCGATGATCAGGAGCATCCCGAAAACAATCCAATGCCAGTACTGAGGGTGCAGTTCCATATTCTCATCCTGCGTGCAATCGGGAGGGGAAGCAAAAAAAGTATACCCCAAGCAATGCCCGTATGCAAATCGCGGAAAGCCTCAATCGGGCTGCGGGGTTTTGACGAGCCTGCCCGTGTCGTAGCCTTTCTGCCGCACCCGCTCCCGCACGCGCTCATAGGTTTCATCATCCATCCGAGGAGAGCGGCTTAGGATCCAGAGGTAGTCGCGGCTGGGGTGGCCCACCACGGCATATCCATAGTCGCGGCCGAGGTCGATGATCCAGTAATCGCCGCTGAACGGCCAGAAGAACTGGACCTTGAGTTTGGCGTTGGTCGCGGGGTCCGTTACCCACGCCGTGCCACGGGCCGATTCCAACGCGCCGTCCGGTCTTTTGCGGCATTGATTCAGAACGCCGATGCTGCCGTCCGGATCGAGGCTGTAATCTGCGGTGGACCCGGCGCAGCCTTTCTGGAACCAGGTCGGAAAGCTTGCGATCTCATACCATTTGCCGACATAGCGGCTCAGGTCGACGCTGGGCACCACTTCGAGCGGGGGTTGGGGCGCTGCGGCGCATCCCAGGATGAAGCCGGTGATCATGACTACTCTTGTAAGAAGCATGAGGCATTCCTTCATGGTGGTTGTCGGAGGCTTGCCGCCGCGATCATCACGGCAAGATGCCGCTCCCATAAAAAAGGGATCCATTTCAAGCCGTCGGTCGAGCTATCCTAATTCGGATCTACGCTTTTTCAAAGAGGGTTGGCCGGATCCGGCCGGCCGGTTGACTCGCTTGTCGATTTTCCCTAAAAAGAACTCTTTTGACTTCATCGGGAGTGTCCCCATGGAAACACCTTCCGTCGGAATTCGATTCATTCTGAACGGCCAGCAGAAGTCGGCCGAATTCCCGGCCGACACTACCGCGCTAAGGCTCATTCGGGATGTCCTGAAGTTGAAGGGCACCAAGGAAGGCTGCGGCGTCGGCGAGTGCGGGGCCTGCACGGTCATCGTCGACGGCAAGGCCGTCAACTCCTGCCTGATGCTGGCCGCCCAGCTCGACGGCCGCACGGTTCAGACCATCGAGGGCCTGGCAACGCCGGAGGCGCTGCACCCCATCCAGGAGGCGTTTGTGAAAGAACACGGTGTGCAGTGCGGATTCTGCACGCCGGGACTTCTGATGAGCACCAAGGCGCTGCTGGATTCCAATCCCGCGCCGACGCGCGTCGAGGTCTCCAAGGCCATTGCCGGCAATCTCTGCCGCTGCACCGGCTACCGCCAGATTTTAGCCTCCATCGAAGCCGCCGCCCAAATAAGCAAGGAAAAAGCATGAGTCGCCTGCAATACATCCGGCCGGAGACTCTCGACGAGGCGCTCGACCACCTCGACGGGCGCGGCCGCCGGACCAAGATACTGGCCGGCGGCACCGATCTCGTGGCCGACCTGCGCAACGGCGAGGCCAAACCCGAATTCATCCTGGATGTGAGCCGCCTGGCCGAGCTCAAGGGCATCGACGTCGCGGCCGAGGGCGTCCGCGTCGGAGCGGGCGTGACGCTCGCCGAAATCGAGGCCTCCGATGTCCTGGAGCGGCACGCGCCCGCGCTGCGGCGGTGCAGCTTCACCTTCGCCGGCCGCCAGATCCGCAACGTCGCCACCATCGGCGGCAACGTGGCCCACTGCTCGCCCTGCGGGGACACCGTGCCGCCCCTGGTCATCCACGAGGCCCGCGCCGTGCTGGCGAGCCGGCGCGGCCGGCGCGAAGTCCCGGTCGAGGAAATCGCCTCCGGCCCTTACGCCTGCGCGCTCCCGCCGGATGAGCTCATCCTGCGGTTCCTGCTCAAGCCGGCCCCCGGGGTGACGTTTGCCGACTTCCAGAAGATCGGCCGCCGCCGGGAGCTCGCCATCGCGCGGATCAACGCGGCGGCCATGGCGCGGCAGGAGCCGGACGGCAGGGTCTCCTTCTTCCGCTTCTCCCTCGGCGCGTGCACGCCGACGCCCGGCCGCATGGAAGAGGTCGAAAGCTGCATCCGTGGACAGGTGCCCACCGCGAAGCTGATCTGGGAGGCCGCCAGGCTGCTGGCCGACCGCACCATCGGCATAACCGGCCGCCGGCCGTCGACCGTCTACAAGGAGTCCGCCATACAGGGGCTTTTGGTCAGAATGCTGCATCCGCTGGTGAGCTCATGACGAACACGCACAAGGCGATAGGCAGGAGCATCGAACGGGTCGGGGCGCGCGAGAAGGTCACCGGCCAGGCCCGCTACAGCGCCGACATCGAATTAGACGCCCCCCTCGTTCTCAAGACCTTGAGAAGCGACCGCCCGCACGCCGAGATCCTCTCGATCTCGGCCGAAAAAGCGATGCGGATCAAGGGAGTCGTCGCCGTGTTCACGGCCACGGACATCCCGGGGAAGAACCTGACCGGCATCATCGTCAAGGACCAACCGATGCTCGTGCCCGACAAGGTGCGCTGCATCGGCGACCCCGTGGCGCTGGTGGCCGCCGAAACCGAACCCGCCGTTGAGGAGGCCCTGAAGGCCGTTGAGGTCGTCTACCGCGACCTGCCCGCGGTTTTCGACCCCGAGAAGGCCATGGCCGCGGATGCGCCCAAGGTGCATGCCAAGGGCAACCTCCTGGTGGGTCGCACCATCCGCCGGGGGGATGCAGAGAACGCCTTCACCCGCTGCAAGAGCGTCATCGAGAAGACCTACCGGACGACCTTCATCGAGCACAACTACATCGAGCCCGACGCCGGCGCGGGGTTCGTCGACGTCGACGGCACGCTGGTCATCTATGCCTCCACCCAGAACCCGCATTACGACCACAAGGATGTCGTGACGCTTCTGGGGGTGGAGGACGAAAAGGTCCGCATCATCCAGGCCGCCACCGGCGGCGGGTTCGGCTCCAAGCTCGACCTGAACGTCCAGGGGTTCATCGGGCTGGCCCTTTACCACCTGAAGCGGCCGGTGCGCTACGTCTACACGCGCGAAGAGGCCTATCTCGCCACGGCCAAGCGCCATCCGCTCATCATGCGCATGAAGACCGGCGCCGACGGGAGCGGACGCCTGCTCGCCCTGCAGGCGACGATCATCTGCGACACGGGCGCTTACGCCTCCTACGGACCGGCGGTGGCCAACCGCGCGCCGGTGCATGCCACGGGCCCGTACGAGATTGCCAATGTCGAGATCCGGAGCTACGGCGTCTACACCAACAACCCCTTCTGCGGCGCCATGCGCGGATTCGGAACCCCCCAGATCGCCTTCGCCCACGAGAGCCAGATCGACCTGCACGCCCAGGACCTGGGCCTGGACCCGCTCGCGGTGCGCATGCTCAACTCCCACCGGGCCGGATCGACGACCGCGACCGGCCAGGTGCTTTCGGCCAGCGTCGGCATCGGAGACTGCCTGGCCGCGCTAAAGCCGCACTACGACGAGGCCCGCAGGAGCTGGGCCGCCGCGCCGGCCGGGCCCTACAAAAAGAGGGGGGTCGGCATCGGCGCCATGTGGTACGGGATCGGCAACACCGGCGTGCAGAACCCCTCCACGGCCCGGGTCGAGATGAATCTCGATGGGAGGGTCACTCTCTTTACCGGCTGCGCCGACATCGGCCAGGGGTCCTCGACCGTCCTCAGCCTGATCGCGGCCGAAGTCCTGGGCATCCATCCCCAAGCCGTACACCTCGTGACGGCCGACACCAAGTTCACGACCAACGCCGGTGCGACCTCGGCCAGCCGTCAAACCTACATCTCGGGAAATGCGGTCAAGGAGGCGGCGTCGAGGCTGGCGGATGTTTTGAAGACCGAGGCGGCGAACAAGCTCAAGATCGCCAAATCCGCGCTGGTGCTGGACGGCGGTGATGTGGCTGTTCGCGCAGAACCCGAGCGGCGCGTCGCCTTTTCGGAGCTGGCGCACCGGGCCCGCTCCAAAGGCGTCTCGCTTTCCTGGCAAGGGTATTTCGATCCGGAAACCGTGCCCCTCGAACCTCAGACCGGACAGGGAGTCCCCTACGCCACCTATGCTTTTGCCGCCCAACTGGCGCTGGTCTGCGTGGATGTGCTCACCGGCGAGGTCTCGGTGGAAAAGATCGTGGCCGCCCACGACGTGGGCAAGGCCATCCACCCCGAAAACGTGATCGGTCAGATCTGCGGCGGGGTGGCCATGGGGCTGGGATTCGCGCTGATGGAGGAATTCGAACCCGGCAAGACGCTTTCCATGAAAGACTACCACATCCCCACCTGCGCCGACATGCCGGAGGTGGTGCCCATCATCCTCGAATCCCCCGAGCCCACCGGCCCCTTCGGCGCCAAGGGCGTGGGCGAGCCGGCCCTGATCCCGACCGCACCGGCCGTCCTGAACGCCATCGCCGACGCGCTCGGCACCCGGATCTACGCCCTGCCGGCCAACCTCGAGCGAGTGCTGGCGGCCAGCATCGCCGCCGGTCACTTCAAGCCGGCGTTTTAGCAGGCCAAGCTCAAGGTCTTCTCCGTTTGACAAAAGTTAAGCTATGCGATACATTTTTTCTTAATCGCGATACAGGAGAGACGATCATGCCCATTAGCCTGAGGATTCCCCCCAAAAAAGAGCAGCTTATCAATCGGGCGGCAAAAAAGGAAGGCAAGACGAAAACCGCCTTCATACTTGACGCCGTGGATGAAAAACTGCGATTGGTCGCGAACCGGGAACAAACCATCAGAAAAACTGCGGGCTGGCTGAGTCCGGAAGAAGCCTCCCGGTTGAGTGATGACCTGGCGATTTTCGAAAAAATAGACGAGGCCGACTGGCAATGAAGGCTGTCCTGGATACCAACATCTATGTCGACTTTGCGATGGGCAGACCTGACGTTGTGGATTTATTAGCCATACAAAGCACGGAGATACTGTTGCCGGCCATCGTATTGGGTGAACTCTTTTATGGGTTCATGAAAGGAAGCCGCACCCGATACAACGAAGAAAAGTTCCATCGCTTTGTTACTGAACTGGAAGTCTCCATTATTCGTATAGATGAAGAGGCTGCGAGAAAGTACGCCATCATTTTTTCGACTCTAACCAACAATGGAACCCGCATCCCCATCAATGATGTCTGGATAGCCGCCTGCTGCATGAGCGTGGGGGGAACTCTGCTCACGCGAGACCGCCACTTCCGACAGGTAGGCCAGATCGACAAGATTATTTTAGATTAACTAAAGTGATATTTTCAGCCCCGTCCCCCTTCATCTTGTCATGCGACTTCTTAAGCTCACGAAACAATTCCTCGCAGCCAATCACCGAACTCAGCCCACGGCATGGCAAGGTTGTTGTTCGGCAGGAGCCTTCTCTTGCCAACTCGACATACAATCACCCCCTGCTCGGCGGAATCATTCCCGGCGAGTTCTTTGAAGCTGTTTAATGCTGTCAAGTGGCCTGCACCCGGAGTCGCCGTCAGCTTGATCTCAATCGGCCAAAACTTGCCTTGGGCTTGAAGGATCAAGTCCACTTCCATCCCTCCCTGGGATCGCCAGAAATAAGCGGTCGGTTTCCGTCCCAGGTTACAGAACGTTTTCCACGCCTCGCTGATGATCAGGCCTTCGAACAACGCTCCGCCCATGCTTCCCTTGAGAGCGGCCTCGGCCGCGGGTTGCCGTGTCAAATAGGCCACCAGTGCAGGGTCCGAAAAATAAAGTTTGGGGCTTTTGATCAGGCGCTTGCCGTAGTTTCTGAAAAACGGCGGCAGCATGATCGCCGTGAAGCCGGCCTCGAGCACTTTGCCCCAGGCGCGGGTCGTCGGCTGGCTGACGCCGCATTCCCGAGACAGAGACGCAGGATGAAACTCCTGCGCGTGGCGTGCTGCACACAGCGTGACGAACATTTCAAATGCGCGGAAGCTGCGCACCGCCTCCAGTTGCCTTACATCTCTTTCCAGGTAGGTCTGGGTATAGGACTTGAGCCACAGGTCCCGCTTTTCCGGGAAACAGGATAGTTCGGGGAAAAGACCGGTCCACAGGATCTGATCGAGCGGCCATGGCCTGTCCCTGGTCTCGGCCAGGCTGAATGGCAGCAGCTCTAAGATCGCAATCCTGCCGACCAGAGCTTCGCTGATGTTCTTCATCAGGTGAAACTGCTGGGACCCGGTCAGCACCCAAATGCCCGGGCTGCGATTGCGGTCGATACGGATTTTAATATGTTGGAGGAGTTCCGGTACGTACTGAATCTCGTCCAGCACGACACGTTTGCCTTGAAATTGATCCATGAAACCATTGGGATCCCGCAGCGCAAAGTCTCGGTTCAACGGGTCATCGAATGTGGTGTAGGGGGCGTCGGGCAGTTCATGCTGCAGAAATGTGGATTTGCCGGACTGTCGCGGGCCTGTGATCAGTACGGCCGGAAACTGCTTGATGGTCAACTGAAACGTTTTCTGAAGCTCTCTTTGGACATACATGTTTTGACCGAAATAAATTGTTAGTTTATTTTAGTCATAGCCCTTTTTAATTTAAAAGTCCATGGCTTTTAGACCATTCCAGCTCCAAAATGCACTGGCATTGCCTCCGTTAAAGAGCGCGTCCGTGGCAAAATCGGCCGTGCGTCTGAAGAAGAGTTTGCTCCGGCTGTTGACGACTTCAACGTGGAATAGGTGTCGTATCTGGTTTATCGACTATTACGCTGGCGGCTGAAAGCCGCTTCCACAAGAAAAACCAACTTCAATAAATGGCCAGCATCAGTGTTGTGCAGCGCCCCCCGCAGAATTGCGGGGGCGCTATTTTTTGCGTTGACACCGTCGACGCAAAAATTGTAGACAATAAACAAAAGACAGCCCGCACCGCCGCTCAACGCCGCGCCTCACGTTTCATCCCATAACGGCTATTATCCCAATGCAGGGAACCGCGCAGCCATGATGAAAGTCGAATCCATCGTCGATCGCACCGTCAAGCGCCTCGAGGACATGATCGTCAAGGGCAGGCTCCTGCCCGGCCAGCAGGTCAAAGAGCAGGAGATCTCCGATCGGCTGGGCGTCAGCCGGCCGCCCGTGCGCGAAGCGTTCAAGCTGCTGGAGGCCGAGGGGCTGGTGCGCCGCGAGCCGCGCCGAGGAGTTTTCGTCGCCGAGCTGACCGACGGGGACATCTGGGAGATCTACACGCTCAAGATCGCCCTCTACACCATGGCCGTGTCGCTGGCGATCGACAAGCTGACCGCGAGCGGCGTCGAAAAGCTCGAAAAAATCGTCGGCCAAATGGAAGCGCTCGTGCTCGGGAGGGAGCCGTCCGACGTCGTCCGCTACGAAGAGCTGAACCATCTCTTTCATGACACCACGGCGCTGATTGCCGGTCACGGCCGCCTGAAAAAAATCCAGCAGTCCATCAACAACCAGGTCAAGCGCATGGCCTACCGCTCTCTGGCCGACCGCCGCCATCTGGAGCAATCCTGTCGGTATCACCGCTCCATCCTGAACGCCATCAAGGCCAAGGACAGGGCGCGCGCCGAAGCCCTCACCCGCGAGCACATTCTAAAAGGGATGGAGGCCCAGGAAAAAATAAACGCCGATCCGCATCGGGATTCGTCAGGTTCCAAACGAACCAAGGAGGTCGTACATGCTGTTGCCCGAGGTCAAGAGGCACTACGGTAAACTGAAATTCCTCATCGGCGGGGAGTGGGTCGATTCCCAATCCACGCGCATCGAGCCGGACGTCAATCCGGCTACGGGCGAGGTGATCGCCGAGCTGCCCCAGGCCACGCCGGAGGAGGCGGTGGCGGCCGTGGAGGCCGCGCATGCGGCCTTCCAAGGCTGGAAGAACATGCCCATGCGCGAGCGCGCCTACATGCTCTTCACGATGCACAACAAGTTCCGCGAGAACACCGACATGCTCTGCCGGGTCCTGGTCCAGGACCACGGCCGCACCATCGAGGAGGCCAGGGGCACGCTCGCCCGCGTGCTGGAGAACATCGAGTCGGCCTGCTCGGCGGCCTACGGGCTGGTCCAGGAAAACGCGGGGATCCTGAACCTGGCCAGCGGCATCGACGAGTACCTTTTCTGGGAGCCCCTGGGGGCCTTCCTGATCGTCACCCCCGGCAACATTCCCATGCACGCCTGGTCGTCGTTTGTGCCCTATGCGCTGGCGGCCGGCTGCACGGTCGTCATCAGCCCCAGCCGCCAGGACCCGGTGGCCGCCGAGATGGTGAACCGGGTCGCGCTCGAGGCGGGGTTTCCCAAGGGCGTCATCAACCTGGTCCACGGCGGGCGGACCATCAACAAGATGATCCTGGACAACGCCCACATCCAGGGGGTGGGCTTCATCGGCTCCAACCGAGCCGGCTGGGAGCTTTACGAGCAATGCGGCAGGCTCGGCAAGCGTTCCTCCATCAACGGCAACGGCAAAAACCTGCTCGTCATCATGCCGGACGCCGACCTCGACGCCGCCGTGCCCTGGATGCTGAGGGCCTGCTTCGGCATGACCGGCCAGCGCTGCCTGGGAATGGACAACGTGGTCGTCCTGGGCAACGTCTACGACAAGGTCAAGGCCCGGTTCACGGAAGCCGCCGCCAAGATGAAGCTCGGCTACGGGCTCGACACCGAGGTCGAGATGGGCCCTTACGCCACGGCGGGCGGCAAGGAAAAAGTCCAGCAATGGATTGAACAGGCCTTGAAGGACGGCTGCAAGCTGGTGCTCGACGGCCGCGGAACGAAACCAAAGGATCACCCCAAGGGCTTTTTCATGGGTCCGACCATTCTGGAGGGCGCCGACGTGGACATGCCGAGCGCCAGGGAGGAAGCCTTCGGCGCGGTGGCGGCCCTCATGCGGGGCGATAGCCTCGAGCAGGCCATCGACTGGATCAACACCAAGACCAACCTCGGCCACTCGGCCTGCATCATGACCCAAAGCGGCCGGCACGCCCGCAAGTTCATGCGCGAGGTCAACGTCGGCAACGTGGGCGTCAACGTGGGCGTGGCCCAGCCCTACTCGTTCTTCCCGCTGGGCTCCCGCCGGGCATCGTTCCTGGGCAACGCCAAGTCGCGGCTTGCCTCCATGAAGCTTTTCATGGACGAGAAAACGGTGACGGCGAGGTGGGTTTAAACGCCGCCTGCGGCGGCAGTTTAAAGTTTTAAGTTTAACGTGTTAAGGGGTTAAGCGGATTATGGCGCACGGCGCCACTTCATCGGGAAGAAAGTTTGTTCATTGTGGGAGTGGCTTCCAGACACGATAAAATCGCGGCAAGATGCCGCTCCCACAAAAAAGAAATCAACTCTCTGGAAAAGGGAGATCTATCAATCATAAAACGCCCCCCATCAACCGCTTAAAACGTAACACGTTGCTTTCTTACAGTTCGCGGCTTGCAATGGAGTTAAAACAAGGAGGCAGGATATGGCTAACGGCCTATTACTGAAAAACATCGGCACCCTCGTCAGCGGCAACATCGAACGGCCGCTGATCGATGCCGACGCGGTATGGATCGAGGACGGTTTGATCCGCCGGGTCGGGTTTCTCAAGGACATGGACGAAAACTCGGCCCAGACGGTGATCGACTGTGCCGGCACCACCGTGACCCCGGGGCTGATCGACTCCCACGTCCACCCGGTGCTGATGGATTTCAGCCCGCGCCAGAAGCAGACGGATTTCCTGGAGAGCGAGGTCCACGGCGGGGTCACGACCGCCATCTCGGCCGGCGAGGTCCACCTGCCGGGCCGGCCGACCGACCCGGCCGGCGTGAAGGCCCTGGCCATCCTGGCGGCCAAATCCTTCGCGAAGTTCCGGCCGGGCGGGATGAAGGTGATCGGCGGAGCGGTCATACTGGAAAAAGGGTTGGTGGAGAAGGACTTCGAGGAGATGGCCCGCGAGGGGGTCAAGGTGGTGGGCGAGATCGGCCTGGGGTCGATCAAGACCCCCGAGGAGGCCGCCCCCATGGTGCAGTGGGCGCGCAAGAACGGCATGACCGTCATGATGCACACCGGCGGCACCTCCATCCCGGGCAGCAGCACGGTGACCGTCGAGCACGTACTCAAGGCCGGCCCCGATGTCGTCTCGCACCTCAACGGAGGGCCAACGGCGGTTTCCATGGAAGAGGCGGCCAAGCTGATCACCCAGACCTCCATGGCGCTCGAGGTGGTTCACTGCGGCAACCCCAAAGTGGCGGTGGAGGCCGCCGAACTGATCGTCAAGCACAAGGCCCTGCACCGGGTGATCATCGGCAACGACGCCCCTTCCGGCACCGGCGTGGTGCCCCTGGGGGTCCTGCGGGTTCTCAACCTTCTGGCGGGGCTTTCCCCCATAACTCCGGAACAGGCGCTGTGCATGGCGACCGGCAACACCGCGCGAATCTACAAGCTGAACCGCGGGCTGATCGCCGAGGGCCGCGAGGCGGACCTAGTCGTCATGGATGCGCCCCTCGGTTCGGTGGGCAAGGACACGCTCGCGGCCATCGCCGCCGGCGACAACCCGGGGGTTTCCCTGGTGCTGGTGGACGGCAACGTCGTGGTCAACACCAGCCGCAACACCCCGCCGGCAACACGCAAGCCAACAATTAAGGCCATCGGTTAAAGCCGATGGCCTTAATTTAGGTTAAAAGAATCAAGGGGTCGAGGGGTCCAGTGAATCGATTTTTCACCCTTGACTCCTCGACTTCCATTTCACGAGACGACACAGAAAACAAAGCAGCATAGCTCAGGGTAATCGCCATGATCGTCAACGAGGATAAGTGCACCGGCTGCGGGACCTGCGTCATGGATTGCCCGCTCGGGGCCGTTCGATTGAAGCGCAAGAAGGCCGTCATCGACGAACGCTGCACCGAGTGCGGCGCCTGCCGACGCGTCTGCCCCGAGGAAGCGGTCGCCGCGGGCGACATCGCCCGGCTGGAAGGCCTGCCGTGCGATGCCTGCCCCATCCGCTGCCGGATCAAGGAGGGCTTCATCGGCGCCTGCCAGCGCTACCGCAACGAGGAGGGCCGGTTGAGCCGGGTGACGCCCCTGCACGCGTTCGGACAGGTCGAGGCGACCGTGGGCGCCGATCCGGCCGAGGCCATCCGCCGGCCGCTCATCACCGGCATCGGCGCCGGCACCACCTACCCGGACTGCAAGCCCGCGCCTTTCATCGTCAAGGGCCGCCGGCAGGACGTGGATGTGGTCACCGTGGTGACCGAGGCCCCTTTAAGCTACAGCGGCATCATGGTCAAGATCGACACCGACATCAACATCGGGGCGGAGGGGGCCGCGGTCCTGGCGGGCAAGCGCCCGGTCGGCATGGTGACGACCGAGCAATACGGCTCCAAGATGCTCTCCATCGGCGGCGTCAACCAGCTCACCGGGAAAAACGGGATGGTGGTGGCGCGCACCATTGTCGACATTGCCAACGGAAATGCGGTGAAGCTGCGCATCGAGGGCGGCAGCCGGCTCGAAATCCAGGTCGGCCGGCCGCCGGTGATCAACGGTGAAACCCCGGCCAACATGCGGGTCGGCTGCGGCAGTGCCACCATGGGGCTTTTCGCCCCCCTGCTCAAAGAAGCGGCCGACGACGTGATCGTCCTCGACTCGCACCTGACCGGCCTGATGAGCGAGCACGCCGCGGGCCGCTTTGTCGACGCCGCGGCCTCCGGAATCAAGCTGAAATTCCCCCAGAGCACGCCCGGCCGCTATTTCGGCGACCACGGCCAGGGCTGGGGGGGGACCTCCATCACGCGGCCCCAGGACATCGTCGCGGCGGTCGACCTATCGATCGCGCGGCCCGGCATGCGGGTTCTGATCACCGAGACCACGGGAACCCAGGGGGCGCTGTTCGAGGTCGAGACGGACGGAACGCTGCGCGAAGTGCCCCTGACCGCGGAATGCCGCCAGGTGCTCGCCGCCATCCGGGAAAGCTGCGAGCCGTCCCTCGTTTCCGCGCTCTACATGGGCGGGGCCGGCGGCAGCGCCCGCGCCGGTGTGACGCGCTACCCGATCCAGCTCACCCGCGCCGTGCACTGCGGCAAGGCCGTGCTCACGGTGGGCGGGGCGCCGGTCTTCATTCTGCCCGGCGGCGGCATCAACTTCATGGTGGATGTCCAGCGGGTTCAGGCGAACTTCTTCTACTGGACGCCCACCCCGGCCACCATCTGCCCCATCGAGTACACCATGGAGCTGGCGGATTACGAGGCCATGGGCGGACACACGGCGGCGATACGCCCGTTCGAGGCGCTGGAACCGGTGTTTCTGAAAGCCAACTACACAGGTAGATAGACCGAAGGCTGAAGACTGAAGGTTTTTTGGGACAAACCATGCGCGAGCACACAAGGCCAAAATCATTTGGGTACGTTGACAGGTGATGGTGTCATGGATGATCATTATTATCCTTCAGCCTTCAGCCTAACCACCTGAGCAGTTACAAAGACTGAAGCGATACCCGCATGGCCTATGAAAAAACGGTCCACATGCTCGCCGGCGGCGCCGTCATGATTGAGTGCGGCCCCATGCGGCTGGTCATCGCCGCCCGGATCGGCAAGGTGGCTCAGCCGCAACAGGCACTGGTGGCCGCAGATGAAGCAGTTAAGTTCCTCGAAGGGGTGGCGGCCGCACGGCCCTTCCTGGGACGTGACTACCGCGAGCGGATGGCGCAGGTGACGGATCCGCTGGCGATGAAAATGATTGCAAGCGTTCAGGAGGTCGGCGATGCGGACCTCACCCCCATGGCCGCGGTGGCCGGTACGATAGCCGATGCGGTCGCCGATTTTCTACTCCAGCGCGGCATGACCCGCGTGCTGGTCGACAACGGCGGGGACATCGCCATCCGCAACTGCGAAGGCGAACCCGTAACCGTAGGCATCCGCCCGCAAGTCGACCGCCGGAGCGTCTCGCATGCCGTCGTGCTGGAGCCGGAGCGGGCGGCCTGGGGGGTCGCCACCAGCGGTATGGGGGGGCGCAGCCTCACACGGGGGATACTCGAGGCGGCCACCATCATTGCCGCCGACGCTGCCTGTGCCGATGCCGCCGCCACGGCCGTGGCCAATGCCAGCTGCATCGCTGATGGTGCCGTTGTCCGCCAGCCTGCCGAGACGATCGACCCGCACACGGACATCGCCGGCTTCGACGTGACGGTGAAAGTCGCTCCGCTGGCAGAAGAAAGCAAGCAGCAGGCAATCGATCAAGCCCTGCGCCGGGCGGAGGAACTGATCGACAACCGCATCATCCTGGGGGCGTTCGTGGCATGCCAAGGGAGGACGGCTATGACGCGGTTCATCGCCGAGAGGCTCGTAAAGATTTGCTGATAAGCCGGTTGCGGTGCGGTATACCATCCGAGTTCAGGACGAAGCCCATTCATATGTGGGAGCGGCTTTCCTTGGGAAAATGGAGGTGCATTTCATGGAAGTGCGCAGATACCTGACCATCGTGGAGGAAATCCTGGAAGAAGGCGGACGCAAGCTGGACCCGTCCGGCCGGCGCGCGGCGGCCGTTGCCGTCATCAAAAACCCCTTTGCCGGTCAATACGTCGAGGATCTGACTCCCTTGATCGACATCGGGGACCAGCTGGGCGGCATCCTGGGCAAGATGGCCGTGGATGCCCTGGGGATCAAGCCCGAGGCGGCCGAGAACTACGGCAAGGCCGCCATCGTGGGCGAGGCCGGCGAGCGCGAACACGCCGCCGCGATCCTGCACCCCAAACTCGGGACCCCTTTCCGCACGGCCGTGGGCGGCGGGAAATCCCTCATCCCGTCGGCCAAGAAGGTCGGCGGCATGGGGACCGAAATCGACGTGCCGCTCAATTACAAGGATGCGGCTTTCGTACGCTCGCACTTCGACGCCATGGCGGTGCGCGTTCCGGACGCGCCGCGTGCCGATGAGATCGTGGTGGCGCTGGTCGTCACTACCTGCGGCCGCCCGCACGCGCGCATCGGCGGCCTCAAGATGTCCGAGGCGAAGAAGGAAGACGGTTTGAGATAAAAAGTTCGAGGAGTCAGGCGAGGGGGCTTTGTACGCCTATCCCTGAACCCTCGACCCCTTGCCCCCTTTATCTACCCATCAAGCTGGGCAGGTAAAGGGCGATCTTGGGGAAGATCGTCAGGATGACGGCGGTCAAGATGATCGACACGAGGAAAGGCGTGGCGCCCTTGAAGATCTCCGCCATGGGAACATCTTTGGCGATGCCCGCCAGAGTATAGACGTTCAGCCCGACGGGCGGGGTGATCAAGCCGGCCTCCATCATCAGCACCGCCACCACCCCGAACCAAATGGGATGGAAGTTCAGCGCGACGATGACCGGAAATACCACCGGCAGGGTCAGCACCATCATGGACACCGCATCAAGGAAGCAGCCGAGGGCGAAGTAAATACCGATGATGATGGCCAGGACCACGTAGCGCGACACCTCGAGCCCCGCGATCCAGGCCGAAACCGCCGTCGGGATGGTCGACAAGGCCAGGAAATAGCTGAACACCGTGGCTCCGGCCACCAGGAACAGGACCATGACCGTGATACGGGTGGCTTCGAGCAGGCAAGATACGATCGCCCGTCCGGTCAGACGCCCCTTGGCCATCACAATTATGAAAAGCGCAAAAGCCCCCACGGCGCCGGCCTCGGTGGGGTTGATGAAACCAAGATAGATCCCGCCCATCACGATGAAGAAGACCAGCGCGGTTTCCCAGATGCCCTTGAGAGCCACGATCTTTTCCCGGAAGGTGACCTGGTCGAGGGAGACCGGAGCCAGGGCCGGATTGATCTTGACCCAGCCGATCACCACCGCCGCGTAGGCGCTGGCAAGCAACAGGCCGGGCAAAATACCTGAAATCAAGAGCTTGCCGATGGACTGCTCGGTCAGCATGCCGTAGACCACAAATCCCAGGCTGGGGGGGATCAGAAAGCTCAGCGTGCCGCCCGCCGCCACCACCCCCGTCGCCAGGCGCGGGGCATAGCCGAAACGCCGCATCTCGGGCAGCGCTATGTTTCCCATGGCGGCGGCGGCGGCCACCGATGATCCGCTCACCGCGGCAAACCCGGCGCAGGCTGCGATGGTCGCCACCCCCAGGCCGCCCGGCAGGCGGCGGAACCATTTATCGAAGGTCACGTAAAGCTCCCGCGTGATGCCGGCCGCTCCGGCGAAGCTGCCCATGATGATGAACAGCGGAATGATGGTGTAGGGGTAATGGGACGTGACGCCATAGAGCGTCTGGGCCACGATCGGCAGGGCGGCGCCCAGGGCGGAAAGCTTCCAGATGCCGAGAGACCCAACCAGCATCATCATGAATGCAATGGGCATGCCCATCAGCAAGAGAACGACCAGCAGAACGGTTCCAAGAACGCCGACGGTGATCGGGTCCATCACTGCCTCCCGGCGATTTTCAGCGCAGACGAGATAAAGTCCAGCAGAAGCTCCAGCCACAGCAACAGGCCGCCGACGGCTACCAGCAGCTTGAACGGCCACTGGGGCACCCGCAGCTGGTCCGACACCGCTTTTTCGTGAATCCCTTCAAGATACCCCTGCCAGACCAGGATGGCGATGATCAAAAGCCCGGCGAAGGTCGTGACGGCCTGGAGCACCGCCTGTGTCTTGGCGGAGTAACGGCTGGTGAGGAAGTCGACCCCCACGTGGCCCTTGACCTGCTGGGTGTAGGCGGCGCCCAGCAAAACGATTACGGCCAGCATGTACTCCGAAAGCTCGAATGTTCCGGGAATGGGCTTGTTGAAAAAAGACCGGCCCATGACGTCGCCCACGGTGAGCAGCATCAGCGGAATGGCCAGGAACATTCCGATAAAACAGGCGCCGTAGCTCGCCTTTTGAACCGCCTTGCGAAACCTCGCCAGCGCTTCCATGCGCTCCTTCCTCAGTTAGGAAACAAGCGGCCCCCAGCCGCCGGGCGACCGGCGAAGGGGGCCCCGTCTTGATTTACACCTTCTTGAGCTCGGGCGGACAGGCCACGACCTGGACGTTGCGCTTTTCGCATTCCTCGTTCATGATGGCCACGGCCTTCTTGGCCGGAAGGCCCTTGGCCTCGAGGTCCGCCACCCATTTCCGCGTGACTTCCTGGAACTGGGCGTACCAGCGCTGGCCTTCGTCCTTGGCCAGCTCGACCATTTTCACGCCTCCCTTGGTGATCTCCTCGATCAGCTTGGGGTACTCGCTGCGGGTAAGCCCGCCCGAAGCCCGAAACGGGTTGGTGCCCAGCTCGTTGACGATTTTTTTCTGGTCCTCGGGCAGCTTGTTCCAGGTGTTCATGTTCATGACCATGCCCTCGGAAACGCAGCCGAAGGTGGTGACGACCCCGTACTTGGCCACCTCGTGGAGCTTGAAGGCCAGGATGACGGGCGGACAGGTGACGATGCCGTCGATCGTGCCGGTCTCGATGGCCATGTAGACGTCGCCCGGAGGCATGAAGACCGGCTCCGCGCCCAGCGCTTTCACGTAGTTGGTTTGATGCCCGCCGGGTGTTCTCAGCTTCAGGCCCTTGAGGTCGTCCATCTTGGCGACGGGTTTCTTGGTCCAGATGTAGGACTGGATGCAGCCGTTGAGCTCGAGGACTTTTACGTCCTTGAACTCATCCTTGAGAATCCGATCGTAGACAGCATTGCCGATGTCGACGGCGAGGTCCTTGCCGTCCACCCAGGCCGCAAGCGACAGTACGTCGGTCAGCGGAAAGCGGCCCGGGGTAAAGGTGGCCGTAAAATAACCCATGTCGGAGAGCCCCTTGGCCACGATGTCGTAGTGTTCCGGCGCCTTGCCGAGCGCCCCGCCGGCGTAAATGGTGTAGTCGAGGTTGCCGCCGCTCTTTTTCTTCATCTCATCGAGCATGGGCGTCCAGACGGTCTTGGTCTCGCGGCTCAGCGGCGGATGCCATGTGCTGAATTTGAGCTTCGTGGCCTCGGCCTGGGCCAACCGGCTGTCGTAAAGCCCCAATCCCAGGGCTGTACCGCCGATGACGACTCCTTTGATAAAACCCCTGCGGGTCAACTCAACGCATTTTTCGCACATGGTTCGTCTCCTTGTCTATTGTTTATTGTATACAGTTTTTATACAGGCCCCAACGGGCTGTCAATACCCGATGGCCTGTCGGCAAAGCCGCGACGGTTATCGAATGAAGCAGGCGGCGGATCCGGTGGCAGCCAGAGCGCCGGCCGGCGCCCCCGGTTTGTCCGCGCCGATCAAATCCTCTCGGATCTCATACCCGTATTGCTGCGCCAGCCC
Source organism: uncultured delta proteobacterium (assembly GCA_963700055.1). GTDB lineage: Bacteria > Desulfobacterota > Desulfobacteria > Desulfobacterales > SpSt-501 > SpSt-501. The sequence goes on from CAVOWH010000008.1 coordinate 530,742, forward strand.
TATCCGGTTCACTATGTCCAGCCCCGTGCGCAGGGCGCCGCCGGTCATGTTCAGATACGGTTTGCGCAGCGCTCCGGCCGGAAGCCCCAGCGCCCGCGCCAGGGACTTGACCGGCACGGGGTTGACCTTCGAGTAGGTGAACTCAATCAGCGGCAGGATTTTCAGATAGGTCTTGCGGAAGTCGATGCTGTCTTCAAGCGTTTTCCAGGGCTTGGAGATGATCGCCATCTCGCGCGGGGCGATGTTGCCGGTCATGTTGGCCGTGCCGTGGCCGCCCAGGGACATGACGGCTGGCACGAGCCCCAGGCTCGGAGAGTCGCAGCACATGAGCGACAGCTCCTTGCCGGCGGCTAGAATCTGGGCGATCTGCCCGGGCCGTGCCATGGCCTCCTTGTCGATCACGACGTTGGGGTGATCGGCCAGGCGCAGGATCGCCTCGGACGGCAGATCGGTCCCCACCCGGATGGGGTTGTTGTAAATGCCGATGGGGATGGGACTGGCGTCGGCGACCTCCAGGAAGTACTGCAGGGCCGCATCCACCGGGGCGTAAACGTAGGAAGGTACGGTGACCACGGCGCCGTCCGCTCCGGCCCTGGCGGCGTAATGGACCATGGCGATGGTCTCCTGGGTGTTGTTCGCAGTGCAGCCGTAGAACAGGGGAAGTCCATGCTTTTTGAAGGTCACGGTTTCGGTGATGATCCGATGGCGTTCCTCTTTGGACAGCAGCGAGACCTCACCGGTCGACCCCATGATCAGCAGGGCACTCGTGCCGTTTTTAGCCTGGAACTCGATGAGCCGGCCGAATCCCTTGATGTCCGGCGCCCCGTCTTCCTTGAACGGCGTGATCAGCGCCACAAACGATCCGGTCAGAATTCGCTTCCCCAATTGAAATCCCTCCTTATAGCATATATGCAAAGCAACCGTTGGATCCAAACATTAGCCGTCCGCGTAGTATATATGCAAACCCGGGAAGGATTTCAATGTAGATGGCTTCGCCCAAAGCCCAAGATCAAGGCGCGCGAACTCCGCCGAACGAGGTGTACTTCCGGTACCCCGCGGCGAGCGCGGGGTGAAGCGCAACGCCGAGATTGGGCTTTGGGCGAAGCCATCAGTCGATCAGGAGGAGGGTTTGGGTCGTGAGCCCCTGCAGCACGGCGGCGGAGACGCTTCCCAGCAGGAGCTGCTTGATCCGGGACAGTCCGCGCTTGCCCATCACCAAGGTGCCGAAATCGCCACTCCTGAGTTCACGCAGGATGGTGGCAGCCACATCCCCCGTTCGAGGGACCATGCGCAGCGGCGATGCCGTCTGCCATCCGAGAATTCGGTGGATCTCGCGCCATCTCTTGAGCGCCCCAGCCCTCTCCGGTTCCCCCTGAAGGATATGCAGAAAATCCAGTTTGAAATCCGCGCGGGTCATGAACGATTGCTCGAGGTGGCGCAAAACGAGCAGGCTGACCAGGCCGAGATCCAGAGGGACCAGAACCTTCGACCAGCGCGGATGTGTGCCGATCAGGCTGACCGCCTTCGCGCGCTGCCGGTAAAGGAATCGTTCGCGCCAGAGCTCCAGATGGTTGCGTCCCAGAATGACCGCCCCGAATCCTCCTTGGGCCATCTCGTCATCGATAAGGCTTTCCGGCGGTCCTTGGATCGCCGTCACTTTATGGGACAGGCGTGCGTCGGCAAAGCCGCGCCGCTGCCACAAGGTGCAACTCCAGGCCGTAAATCCGGCGATGCGCCTGTCAAAGTCGGGATCCGGATCGGCGGTTTTAAGGAAAAGAACCGTAATCGAAGCATCGGGCCGGGCCGGGATGCCGGCGGCGGCCGCCGGCGTTCGAAGAAGGTCCAGGTCGCGGGCGCCGGCCACAACCCACAGCGTCTTGGCGGTATCGCGCTTCAGGAGCTGTTGGCCGAGATCGGCTCTTTGCCGAATCCACCCCGGCCAGCGGCTGCAGCTAAACCCCTGCTCCAGAACCACCCCGCGCAGGCAAAGATTGCAGTTCCGGCAGGCGTTGACATGCCGGCCGGAACGAGCCTTGGACACCCAGCGGGGATCGGCCCTGAGCCCCCGGCCCAGCCCGATCAAGTCGCCGGCGCCTTCGGCGAGCAACTGCTCGGCCAGCAGTGGCGTGAGCACCCGCCCGCAAACGATGACGGGCACCGGCACGCGGTTTTTGAGCGCCCGGCTATCCTCCTTGAGGTAGCCGGGCCGGGCGGTCACCGCCCGCACTTCGGGCTGAAACATGGAATGATAGGTGGCCACGCTCGGTGAAAAATAACCTACCCCATCGGCCGCCAATTCCTGGGCGAACGCCAGCGCCTCTTCCAGATCAATGCCGCCGGGGACCCATTCGCGCAGCAGCAGGCGAAATCCCAAAAGGAACCCCGCTGGAATCCGGCGCTGCACTTCGCGCACCACCTGCAGGGGAAAGCGGATACGCTCATGGAAGCCCGCCGGTGACCCCGCGGCGTCCTTGTGGCTGAAGCCGGAGAGGAACTGCGTTAGTAGGTAGCCGGTGGCGCCGTGCAGCTCGACCGCATCGAAGCCGGCCGCGCAGGCCCTGGCGGCGGCTGCGCCGAACGCGGCGATGACCGTCTCTTTTTCTTCCGCGCTCATGGAACGGGTCCATGCGGTCACCCGCTGGATGAAATCGCGGGTGAGCCCGAAGCGGTCTTCCAAGGGAAAAAAGTTCATGAAGTCCTTAAGGCTCGCGATGTTGAAAGGCGTGTGGGCGGAGTCGATGGCCGAGGGGGAAAGCGGCTGGGGAGTTTTGGCGAAGCGGCCGCCGTGGTTCAATTGCAACACCGCCAGCGCGCCGCGCTCCCGAATGGTCCGGGCGAGCCGCGCCAGGCCGGGAAGGTACTCATCGCGGTCGGCTCTCAGGTTGTTGACCGCCACGGCCCCGTCGGCCGAGACGGCGGCATTGGCCACCACCACCATGGCCACCCCGCTCCTCGCGAGTCCGGCGTAATGCTCGATGAGCAGATCGCTGGCCCGGCCGTCGGGCAGGGCATAGCCGCTGAAGACCGGCAGGGCCACCAACCGGTTTTTAAGGGTGCGGGAACCGAGCTGGAAAGGGGTGAACAGCACATCGGCCCCCAACGCTTGAAGGTAAGCGTCTGCGCGCGGTCGAAGATGACATGAATGTGGGCACGACTTTCAGCTGCGATCTATGATGGATCCGAGGGAGCCTCGCTGCTCGCCGGCGGCGGGGGCTTCCCGGGTGCATGCGGGGTCCGGTAGTTCTTGATCACCGTGCGCAGCAGCAGGTAGGCGATGACGAGGATCACCGCCAGGCCCGTCACCACTAGCATGACCCTCTCCAGGTAGACCGCTCCCACGGCCATGGCCCCGAGCAGCAGCGCAATGACGACCAGCGGCCAGTCGAAGGTGATCCCGGCCAGGTAAATCGACAGGGCGATGATGACGGTCACGGTGGGGCCGGCCGCTTCAACGTTCAGGAAATTCTGTCGGATCAGCCAGAACACCAGGTAAACCGCCGCGCCGGTTCCGGTCCACTGCAACACTTGGTGCCAGAGCACCTTCCAGCGCAACATCTTATGGCGGTGGCTTTCCGACAAGAGGCAGAGCAGGATGGACAGCACGCCGAAGCACGGCACCATCCAGAGCCAATAGTCCAAGGTATGCTGTTTCCAGAAGGGCGTCGCCGCCAAACCGAAGCCGCACAAGCCCAGAAGAAGCGCCAGCAGAACACCGCGGCCGACGAGCCGCCAGTTGATTTTGTCAGTAGGCGGCGCCGAGGCTGGATCGGGATCCATCATGGTCAACTCCGCGTAAATGGGTTGCGATCGCGAGCGAAGAAGCAAAACGGGACGATAAGGAATTTCTATTGCATTCCTCTCCCGGTGTCAACCAAGCCCGACCGCCGATAGGCCCCGGAAAACACGCGGGGATCACTCGTACCCCAGCTCCGCCAGGCGCTCCTCGCTCATCCCGAGGAAGTGGGCCACCTCGTGCACTACGGTAATTTCGATCTCCTCCTCCAGTTCCTCCCGGGTTGAACACATCTCTTCAAGTGGCTCTTTGAAGATGAAAATCGTATCAGGGTAAAGCGGCGGCTCCGCGACGGAACGCTCGTTGAGCGGCACGCCCCAGTAGATTCCGAGCAGCGGCTCATCCGGCGGATACCCCATTTCCTCGAGCATGTCGGGGGCGGGTCGTTTTTGCACCGTGATCAGGATGTTGTCCAGGTGCTGCCGGATCTCACCCGGAATACGGGCAATGGCGCGCTTCACGAGGCCATCGAATTCCTTGTTGCTCAGCTTCATGCGTCTTCCTTGGGAAACAATGCCGGAGACCAGAGCAAGCTTGGTGCCCCAAGATAACTATGAATGATAAGAAAACCGGGCCATAATTGCAACGGCGATCCGAAACGACCCGTAGGGTTCTCCCGCACCGATCGGTCAGCAGCCGTTTTCGTGTTTGCCAATATGTGTTAGACTGAACATGCTTTCGGATTTGGTTTGCACAGATCCTTCAGGTAGACGGCAGATTGATTTTCACACGCCGGACCGGTCGAATTGGTTCCGCGCAGAGCGGGATGGTGCGCTTATAAAAATGGAACTCCAATCGAAGATTCCGCGGTACCTGTTCGACCGGAAGGACTACGAACTGATCCAGATCGTCAATGACGTGCTGCGCAGCACGAAGTTCGCCCGCAAGCTGTACTTCTCTTATTTTCACCCCAACGGGATCAAGGAGATGGCGGAGACCAAGGGCCTGCGCTCGGCGTATGCGGTGGCGCAGCTCCTGAGCTCTCTCGAAATCGGCGGGGTGGAAGAGCGGTTGAACGCCCTGCGCTCGCTGCGCCTGGAGGTGATCGACACCGCCGAGGGCCCCGTGCCCAAAAACACGGCCCGGGTACTCCTGGCCATCATGAAAGACCTGGTGCGGGCCTACGGCGACCCCCGGCGCCAGCTGGAGTTGGCCCACGATTTCCGCATGACCGCTTCCGGCAAGCCCCGCATCGTCCGTCGCCAGCTCAAGCACCACCACCTGCTGGAGATGCCCGAAGAGTGGAACCAGATCGCCTTCGACGACCATGTGCACGACGTCAACACCAAGGGTCGCAAATCCTCCACCCATCTCATCATGGATGCCTGGATCAAGGGCATCCGAAGACTGCGGGTCATCCACTACAACTTCATCGAGCCGCGCTTTGCCGCCGAGCTGTTTGAAGCCGCCAAGATCCTCGATATCGACGTGCGCATCGGTATCGAGTATTCCGCCCGCTTCCGCGACAAGTACGTCCAGCTCATCTGGGTGCCCCGCGGCTTTGCCGACGCCCAGGCGTTTCTGTGTTTTCTAGCCGAGCCGCCGGTGATGAACCTCATGGAGGCCGGCCGCCGGGCCTCTCTTTACCAGCAGGAGTACGTGATCAGGCTGCTCAAAAAGTTCAACGTCGTTCACCGTCTGGACTTCAACAGCCGCCTCGGCATCGAGCTGCCGCCGATCGACGAGGCGGAGTTCCTCGCCTACGTCGGCATCGGCCAGAAATCAAAACTGCATCTGTCCAAGTTCATTCACGACAAGCTGATGAGTGCCCTGCAGGCGCGCATCGCCGCCCTACGCAAGGAGCTGGCGGCGGCTGCCCCCGAACGGAGTCGGAAAATCACCGAGTGGGTCGATTGCCTGAACGGCATGGACCTGGATGCCATAGTGGACGGGTACCTGGAGCAGGCCCAGAACCCGGAAATCGCCTTCCCGGACCACCCCAGCGACGAGCCGGACATGCCGGAGCTGCTGCGGCGGGCCCCTTATGAAATCCTCAGCCGGCAGGCGGCACTGCATTCCGGCTACCGTGTCACGCTGAACCTGACCAACCTGAAGGTCGAAGAGGTGCTTGAGCTGCTTTACGACTGCCAGGGCATGATCACACGGCTGGAGATTTTCAACCTGAAGGACTATTCCGCGGGCAAGACCGTCAACATTCCCGAAATCAGCCGACTGATGCAGGCGATCAACGAAGGCAGCGTCATCCACCTCAAACAAGTCATTCGCGAGATCATCAACCGGTTCCGTGGCCTGGCTGTTCCTGAAAAAACAGCGCAGCTCGAAAAGCTGACCGCGATCCTTTACGATATCGACACGTTTAAATCCTACTATGCGGGCAGGCCCCTCAAGGCCCGTATCGGCAGCGACTCCACCGGCCGCTCGGCCCGGCTGCATGGCATGGGGCTCGCCATCATGGAAACCCTGCCGCGCAGGGCCCAGCGGGAGATCGAGCGGGACAGCGCCGGAGACGGACGTGAGATTATCCCGATCCAGATGACCGCCTACAAAACCCTGAGCTTTGTTCCCACCCTTGGTACGTCGGCCTTCGTTCAAGGCTTACAACGCCGGTTCGGCGCCGGGCCCCTGGGGTTTCTGCTGTCGACTTTTATGGTGAGCTGGCGGGTGGAGGCCACGCACACCCGCATGGCTGCGCCGGGTAACATCGTGACCCTGGGGGGAACACAGAAGACTATCGACAACGGCCTGTCTCTTGAAACAGCCAGGGCCGCCGAAGCCCATAGCGCCTGGCGATGGCGCTTCCTGAATTCCAGGCTCAAGAACGTCTTGAAAGTCCTCATCGGGTTCATACCGGCATTCGTCACATTTGTCTTGACAAAAGATTGGTGGCTTCTGGCCTTCGGGGGTGCCTTCATCTGGTTCGGCATCACCGGCCTGCGCAACGTCGTGCAGTCGGTGCTGGGCGGCGGCGGGTTCCGCCGCTCGCCCCTGCTGAACTGGAACGACTACGTCAGCTGGGAACGCATTACGGATTCGCTGATGTACACCGGTTTTTCCGTACCCCTGCTGGACTACCTCGTCAAAACGGTCATCCTCGACCGCGGCTTCGACATCACCACGGCCACCCAACCGGTGCTGCTCTACACTTTTATGGCTCTGGCCAACGGGATTTACCTCTCGATCCACAACTTCCTGCGCGGTCTGCCCAAGGCGGCCGTCTACGGGAATTTTTTCCGCAGCATTGTTTCGATCCCGGTGGCGGTCCTCATCAACATGGCCGCCGGCAGCATTCTGGCCTCCGCCGGGGTGATCGAGATCTCAGCCGTGCTGCAGAAATGGGCGGCCATCATTTCCAAGGCGGCATCGGACATCGTGGCCGGGTTCATCGAAGGCCTGGCGGACCGCCACCGCAACATCAAGACCCGCCTGCGCGATTATAAGGGCAAGTTCGAACAGCTGTTCGACATTTACGCCCAGCTGGAGCTGCTCTACCCGGACGTCCAGCCCTTCGCGGTGCTGCAGCACTCCACCCAGCTCAAACGCAAGGCCAGTATCGAGGCGCGCGACTTGGAAAAAATCATCATGATTCACGCACTCGATCTGCTTTATTTTTGGATGTACCAGCCCCGGGCGCGTACCGCCCTATGGCAGTTCGTCCACACCCTCTCCGAAGACGAACGTCACATCCTGGCTAGTTCCCAGTTCACCCTGCAGCGCCACCGCGAGATCAGTCAGATGTTCATCGACGGCATCCTCGGAAACAACTTTCCGCGGCCGCTCTCGTTTTATCTTTCGCGAAACGCGGAGTATCTCGAGGCCATCAAGGGCCTGGTGTTCGGGGAGAATTTCGCTGAGCCCCTGGCCCAGTCGCCGACAACCGAGCCGCTCCTGAACAGCGCCGCCCCCGCGGTCCGGGATTGCAGCGGCCCTTTCTCGCAGGGCGCGGCATCCGGCCGCGATTGAAAAAGGAGGGAAAACCATGCGCTACAAACTGTTAGGTAAAAGTGGGCTGCGGGTATCCGAGTTGTGTCTCGGGACCATGACCTTCGGCATGGAATGGAAGTGGGGATCATCCAAGGCGGAAAGCCGGAAAGTATATGACGCCTTCCGGGCGGCCGGGGGCAATTTCATCGATACGGCCGACCTCTACACCAACGGCACAAGTGAACGCTTTTTGGGGGATTTCATGGCAGGCCACCGCGGGCAGGTCGTGCTCGCCACCAAGTACACCCTGAGCAACCCCGGAAAGGACCCCAACGCCGCCGGCAATCACCGCAAGAACATGATGCAGTCGGTGGAGGCCAGCCTGGGGCGTCTGAAGACCGATTATCTCGACCTCTACTGGTTGCACATCTGGGACTTCATGACGCCGGTGGAGGAAGTCATGCGCGCCTTCGACGACCTGGTGCGCCAAGGCAAGGTCCTCTACGTCGGAATCTCGGACACCCCGGCTTGGGTGGTCGCCCGGGCCAACACCCTGGCGGAACTGCGGGGCTGGACGCCGTTCGCAGCCCTGCAGGTCGAATATAACCTGATCGAGCGCACCCCGGAGCGCGAGCTGCTGCCCATGGCTCGCGCGCTGGATCTGGCCGTGACCCCGTGGTCCCCGCTCGCCGGCGGGATCCTGAGCGGGAAGTACCTCAAAAAAGCCGGGCCGGGCCGGGAGGCCAAGCGCGGCATGCAGCCCGACGAGCGCAAAACCCGCATCAGCCGAGCTGTCGTGGAGGTCGGCAAAGACATCGGCCGCTCGCCTTCCCAGGTGGCGCTGGCCTGGCTGCAGCAGCAGCCCGGGGTCGTCATCCCCATCATCGGCGCCCGGACCGCGGCCCAGCTGAAGGACAACCTGGGCAGCGGGGAGTTCAGCCTGGAGGGGCCGCACCTAAAGCGGCTCGACGAGGCCAGCCGCATCGAGCTGGGCTTCCCCCACGACTTCTTCACATCGGAAATGGTGCGGGGCTTTACCTACGGCGGGATGTTCGAACGGATCGACAGCCATCGCCCGACATAGAATTGGGTTTCATCTCAGTAACGGCGTGATTCGATGAATTCTCTAACAGCGCCCGGGTAGATTTTACCGCCGATTCGGGCGCTGTTGTTGTGGCCGCCGCCGTCGATGAAAACAAGGGCATGCGGCGATGCGGTGCGCTCGGAAAGCTCCCGGCTCATGTGAGGTAGTCCCACGCCGCTGCGGCGTCCTGGTAAACGCTCTGTTCGCTCGGGAACTGCCCCTCGCTGCGCCCGAACCCGCGGTAAGAGATCAGAAGGACGTTGAATCCCAGGTCATGCAGGCGGCGGGCGTGGTCGCAGTGGGCGCCAATGTTCAGTGACGCGCCGAAGATCAGAACCATACCGGCAATTATTCGTTTCGCACGCCGTCCGGGAGGCTGCGGTTTTTTGCGATGATCGAGACCCATATCGCTTCCCTTCCAATTTTACCGAAAAATATGGGGGCGTCGTGCCGATCTTGTCAAACCCTTTATCAGCTTGCCGTAACGCGTGCCCGCTGCGTTGCGCGGGGCATCCTGCCTTGCTGATAATGGATGCGGCGGCGCTCATCTATTGACAAGGCATGGAATGTTTCTTTAGACTTGGCACGGTCTTTGTCCGACAGGGACGACCCCGCTTGCACCTCACCGCCACCTGGGAACGAATAATTCCGGGATCCGACCAACGCTTATTGCCAGAGGAGGTTTCAGATGAGCCCCTTCCTTCGATGGATAGCCAAACGGTGTTTATGGCTTTCAGCCATCCTCATCGCTGGAACAGCAACAGCGTCCTATGCTGGCGCGGGTGACATGCAGTTTCTTTTTGCCTTCGGTGCACTCACGGGGCCGGAGGGCAAGCATAAGGCCATCCCGGTGCAGAACGAAATGGTTCTGCGCTCCGGCGAACGGCTGAAGCTTTTCATCGAGCCCAAAAACGAGATCCATGTTTACCTCTTTCATCTGAGTTCAGAGGGGGATCTCACCTTCCTGTACCCCGGCGAGGGGCAGGCCGCCCTGATCAAACCCGGCTCCCAGGTGTTCATCCCCGAGGGCACGCGGTGGTTTCAGCTGGATACGCTAACCGGCTCGGAAAAATTCTATTTCATCGTCTCGGCCCAACAGCTCGACCGCCTGGAAAATCTCTACAACCGCCATGTCACTTTGAAAGACAAGCCGGCCCTGCAAGCGTCGACGGACTCTATTCTGAACGAAATCAAGCAGCTGAGGCTTAAGCACAAGAACCTCTCCGCCCCGGCTGAAAAACCGGTTCGCATTGGCGGAAGCCTGCGTGGCCAGCAGTCGAAGGACTCCCCGGTTTTCCCGGATATCATGCCCCTGGCGACGGAAATCACCGCTCCGGGCGGCTTCTACGGCAGGATCTTCACGATTGACCACCGCTGACGCGCGACAATGGCGGAAACCATTTTGCCTGGCGGCGGGGGTGCTTGCGGCAGTCAATCTCCTTGCCCTTCTGTGGCCGGGGTTATTCGACACCTGGAACGAGCGGCTGAATGACCAGTTTCTCAGGCTGAAAACGTCGATCTCCGCCTTCGCGCCGCCTTATGATGATGCGGTCGTCCATGTGGACCTGAACAACACCAGCCTGCGGGCCCTGAAAGATTATCACCCCACCCGCGCCCACTACGCCCGCGTAATTCAAAATTTGGGGGCGATGAAGGTCGCCGTGCAGATGTGCGATATCATTTTCGCCGGCGAGACCAACCCTGAAAAGGACCGACGGCTGATGGATGCGACACAGCGGTCGCAGGACGTGGTTTTCGGGATGGCCTTCCGCCTATCCTCGGCCCCGGGTCGAGCGGATGAGGTCGAAGACCCTGAGGCTCGCGCCTATCTCGTGAAAACGTCCTGGAAGATTCCGGCTTCACCGGAGGCCACCCGATTCCATCACGGCATCGATCCACTGATCACCTTGGTGCCGCTGGCCGAGCTTTCCCTGGGCACCGGTTTTCTTACGCTCACCCCGGATGCGGACGGCGTCATCCGAAGGCTGCCGCTTATGGTCCGGTTTGAAGACGGGTTCTATCCAAGCTTCGCGCTGAAATCCGTGTGCGCTTTTCTGAAGGTCCCGCCCGAAAAGGTGACGATCGAGCAGGGGGCGATCACCCTGCGGGATGCCGTCCGGCCGGGCAGCGCCCGCAGGACGAGCCTCACGCTGCCGATTGACTCGCGCGGCTGCATGCGCATCAGCTTCGCCGGGCCCTGGGGCCGGATGAAACATTACAACTTTTCGGACATCTACGGCGCCTCCGAGGACTCGGATCTGCTCGATGAATTCCGGGATGAGCTTGAAGGGCGGATCGTTCTTCTGTCCGACATCTCCACGGGTTCCGCGGACATGGGGCAGGTGCCGATCGATGAGACCTACCCACTCAGCGGGGTTCACGCCAACGCCGTAAACACGATCCTGACCGGCAGCTTTATCCGGGAAGTGCCGAGCCTCGCAACGGCCGGAATCGAGATTCTCCTGCTGCTCGCCGTCACGGCACTGTCCTTCCACCGCTCGGCACTGGTAAGCGCCGCAGGCACCGTCGGCCTCGGAGCGCTTTTCACGACCTCAGCGGGGCTGGTGTTCTTGCAGTGGAGCTTTTTGGTTCCGGCAGTCAAACCGCTCATCGTCATGGTGTTGGGGTGGTCCAGCTTGTCCACGTGGCATGCGCTCGAAAACGCTCGGGTGCAAGCTGAAATCGAGCGGGCGCGGCAGGTCGCCGAACGCGAGCTCGAGATCGGCCGCAAGATTCAGGCCGGGTTTCTTCCAGACCGCATCCCCACTCCCCACGGCTGGGAAATCGCTGCTCATTTCCAGCCTGCGCTCCAGGTGTCCGGGGATTTTTATGATGTCTTTGAAGTCGCCGGCGGCCGTTGCCTGGGGGTCGTCATCGCCGATGTCTGCGATCACGGGGTGGGCTCGGCGCTTTTCATGGCCTTGACTCGCAGCCTGATCCGGGCATTTGCCTTGCAGAGCGCCGACCGCTTGGGCGCAGCGGCAACCGAGCCCTTGCAATGGTCTCAGGCGCTCGCGCTGGAGACGGTCCACCAGACCAACGCTTACATCACCGACAATCATGGCGAGGCCGGGATGTTCGCGACGCTTTTTCTCGGTATCCTGGATCCGGTGACCGGAAGGCTCACCTACGTAAACGGCGGGCATGAGCCGCCCCTGTACCTTCGCAGCGGACAGCCGGCCGCATATCTCAAGGCCACCGGCTTGGCCGTGGGGGCGCTTCCCGATGCCCCCTTCCGGGCGGAGTCGATCACCTTCAATCCGGGAGACAGCTTGTTTTTATACACGGACGGTGTCACCGATGCCGATGACTTCGCGGGCGAGCATTTTTCGAAACAGCGGCTGGTCAGTTTGGTGTCTGGGAAAAGGGACACGGCTCGCAGCCTGCTGGACAACGTCATCGGGGCATTGAACGCGCATGTGGGGAAGCATTCGCCCGCCGACGATGTCACCCTCTTGGCTATCAGCCGAAAATTATATTGATAACCAGCGGTTACGTTTAAATTAAGCCGGGGGTTGATAACGGCCTTGTTTTCCGGCATAATGGCAGCTGATCAGAATTGCATTAGAGATTGAACCCGAAAAACTAAAAGCGGCTGCAAACCCCTGCGGTTTGCGGCCGCTTTTAAGGCTTTTAGGGGGGCATTACGAATGAGCGCGAATTTTGGAAAAAGAACCAAGAAGACCGTGATCCTGCTGCTGGGGGTGGCGCATGCTCTGTTTTTTTTGAGCGGCTGCGCCATGTGGTCCAAGCCTTCGGCCGGGTACACCACGGCCGCCAAGGAATCCGGCCAGAAAGAAGAACCGGCGCTGGCCGAGGTCTACCCCCGGAATGAAACACCCGCTTATGTCGGCAGCATCCGGTCCGTACGGGTTTTCAGCACCTATGAACGCATCGATACGGGCGTCGACCTCGCGCCCGGAAGACTTTACTCCGTCATGGCCAAGGGCCGGGTTTTTTTGGAGCCGGCCGATTCCGGCCGGAGCCCCAGCGACCGGCGCTTTGTCAAGGTGATCGGGAAAGGCCCCCAAACCCCGGTGTTTGTCAACGAGGTGGGCGACACGTTTGTTTCCATCGGGTCCGGCCGCCTGAGCCTCGGCTTCATGGACCAGGACCACAAAGACAATCTCGGCTATTTTGATGCGATCATCATCGCCTGGCAGACCGACGACTACGCCCAAATTGCGGAATTCCTGCAGAAACTGCTCGAACGCTATCCGGATCACCCCGGCATCAGCCAAGCATACATGCGGGCGGACAAGGTCCGCGATCTGGCTGCGGCTCGGGCGCAGACCGCCATGGAGATCAGTCAGACCAAGGAAAGAATCCAAGCCCTGCAGCAGACCGACCCAAAGAAAGGCGGACTTCCTCCGGCGGAGCGCCAGCAGCAGCAGCGGGAACTCGAATACAAGCTGGCCGAGCTCACGGCCCGGCATGCTCAGCTCGACCGGCTCAACCAGCAGCTTCAGGTCGAAAAAGCCAGGTCCGTCCAGCTCAGCCAGGAGCTCGACAAGGAGCGCAGGGAAAGAGAGCGCATGAGCAAAATCGCGGCCGAAGGCAAGACGCCACCGCTGCTGCTCATCACCGGCCCCGAGGAGGGCCAACAGGTGGAAAGCGGCAGCGTGCGCCTGACCGGCGCGGTGGAGGGGAGACAAGGTCTGAAAAGCTTCGAGATCTTCCTCAACGGACGGCCCCTGGAAGCCTCGACCGAGCGCGGCATCCGGCAGGTGGGGGAAAGCGCTCCGCGCCGTCTGAACTTCGACCGCAAAATCCAGCTTGACGAAGGCCTTAATCGGCTGCAAGTGGTGGTGACCGACATCGACGATTTGTCGGCGGAAAAGACCCTCTCGGTGCAATATTACCCGAAACGGCGCAATGTCTGGGCAGTGATCATCGGTATCAATGATTACCCGAGGCTGCCGAAGCTGAAGTATGCAGTCAACGACGCTGAAGCCTTTTACCGTTTGCTGGTGGAGGATAACCGCGTCCCGCCTGAAAACGTCATCCTGCTGACGAACGAGCAGGCCAATCTGGTGACGCTGCGCAGCACCCTGGGCACCCGCATCAAGAATGCGGCCCGGGAGAACGACATGGTCATCATTTTCTTTGCTGGCCACGGAGCCACTGAGCGTGACGCCACCAGCCTGGACGGCGACGGGCTGGAAAAGTATCTGTTGCCTTTCGACACGGACCCGGCTGATCTTTACAGCACGGCCATGCCCATGGTGGAGGTCGCCCGCATTTTAAACCGCATTCGCTCGGAGCGATTGGTGTTCATCGCGGACGCCTGCTACAGCGGAGCCAGCGGCGGCCGCACCATCAGCGTGACCGGTGTGCGCGCCAATATCACCGACGGATTTTTGGAGCGTGTCACCGGGGGCCGGGGCAAAATGATCATCACGGCCAGCGCCGCCAACGAAGTGAGCGTGGAAAAAGACGAACTGAAGCACGGCGTCTTTACTTACTACCTGCTTGAGGGGCTGCGGGGCAAGGCCGACCTGGACCGCGATTCCATGATCACGGTGGATGAAGCCTATCGCTATGTCTTCGACCAGGTGCCGCAGGCCACCGGCCAGGAGCAGCATCCGGTCAAGAAGGGGGCGGTGGAGGGCCATGTGGTGCTCAGCATTGTCCACTAAAAAATCAGAAGGGGAGCCGTGGCGGCTCCCCTTCTGATTTTTTTGGCGACCTCGCGGTCGCCTATAGCTTTGATCACTTTCTTTTTTGAAGTGCCTCGCGTTCGCGGGCGAGTTCGGTGAGGAGTTGTTCGACCGTCCATTTCTCCGAAACCGGGGTGAGCACCGCCCAAAAGGACTGTTGCATGCCGGACTTCTTGCAGACCGTCATCAGGCGGATCAGCTGGGCTTCGGTGATCCCGGCCACGATGAGGGCTCGCGGCAGTGCGGAAGCCCCTCCAGACCCGCTGCCGTCGGGAAGCTCAAACAGGTCCGCAAGCGCCGTTGACCGCTGTGCCGTGGCCACCCAGACCTTGGGTACATCGGCGAGGCCGGTCATGCCTAAAACGGAGTTGAATTTATTCTGGGCCTCCGCTCCAAAGCCGCAGAGCAGGAGTTTGCGCGGCCCGTAAAGGAGTTTCTCCGAACGGGTGACTTTTTCGAAGTTAGAAGTCATCGTTAAACACCCATGGCATCATGGTAGAGATTGAGACAATCTTGGTTTGCGGGTCGACGACGATGCCGGCTAAAAGGCTGGAGTACCAGACGCCGATCGGCCGCCCCTGCGGGTCCGTGATGACGGATCCCGATGTGTAGGAGCCCGGCAGCGGGAAAGATTGAACGAGCCCGACGACCTTGCGGAAGGTGGCGGAGTCCGGGGCAACCGCCTGCCACATGGGGTCATCATCCAAACGGTACTCCCGGTCCAGGCCGGCCACACCATAAGGGCTGTTTTCCTGGTTCAAGTACCAGTAACGGTAATTCGGCTTGACTTCAAACTTTTCAAACTGCTCTGCGATATCCTGGCTCATACGGAGGCCGCCGATGTTGGCCATCGAGCATGCGGCAGCAAGCACCGGAGCCATGATCAGCAGGATCATAAAAGCTTTTTTTTTACACATCCCCGCCTCATACCTTGAAAATGTTTAAATTGCGCTTTTGGATGAGCATTAGATTTCAACGCCTGTATCGCGGAACATAGCATTTTCATCGGCTAAGGCCCACCCCATAGGCCTTCGCTAAAATCCAAGCCGGATTCCGATCCCGCCGCCACCTCCGGACCCGATGCCGACACCCACCCCGCTGCCATACCAGCCGTTATCGTCGATCCAGGGCATGGCGGCGCTGATGGAAACCGCCTTGGTTTCAGGATTGACGTTGATCCCGGCATTCAGGCTTGAATACCACATCCCAATCTGCTGAGCCTGTGGATCCAGTATGTAGGCCCCATAAGTGAAAGCACCTCTTGCCGGGAAATCCTGCACCAGCCCGATAACTTTCTCGAAGGTCTTAGAGTTGGGGTCCACTTCTCTCCAATTGATGTCTTCGAGTAGATAGGGCTGTTGCAGCCCGACCACCGCGTACGGGTTGTTTTCCTGGTTGTAAAACCAATAGCGATAGTTGGGGTCGACATGGAAGGTCTCGAAGGCCCGGCCGACTTCGCGGCTGTTCCGCAGACCTCCGCGGTTGGCTCCAGCACACCCGGCGACGAGCATGGCCGTCACCGCCAGAACGCCGATGATCGCGTACAATCTTGTGGTTTTAACATTGTTCATCGCTGAGCCTCCCGCACTGGCAGGGGTATAAACATACCTCTATAGTAATGATGGAAGGCCTTCAAGACAATACAGGGGCGGGCCGCCGGTTTCCGGCTGACCCAACTCGCCGCCGTGATCGAAAAAAGGGGGGCCCGGTATTCCGGGCACCCCTTGTCTCCGTCAGCTGATTTTAAAGCGCCCTCCGCGGCTACACCTTAAAAAACATCGGCAGGAGGAGAAAACCGGCGGAGATGATGACCATGTAGATGATGAAATAAATCATGCAGTAGCCCATGATGTCACGGAAGTTGAGTTTGGCCACACCCAGCAGCGGAATCGCCCAGAACGGCTGGATCACGTCGGTGATCATGTCGCCCCACGCGTAGGCGACGACGGTCATGGGCCCGCTGACCCCCAGGTTCTTGGCGGCCGCCATGATGTAAGGCGCCTCGATCGCCCACTTCGACCCGCCCGAAGGCACGATGTAGTTGAGGATGCCGGAGTACCACATGACGATGAACGGGTAGGTGTTCTTGGTGGCGATGGCCGTAAACCAGTCGCCCATCACCTCCGCCAGTCCGGAAAACTTGATGATCCCGAAAATACCGGCGTAGAAGGGGAACTGGACGACGACCCCCCAAATGAACGAGCCGCCCTCCAGCGCCGCCTTCAGGAACGACGCCGGCGTCCAGTGCAGCAGGACGCCGATGATCAGGAAGGCGAAGTTCACCACGTCGAGGTTGATCCCGGCCCAGCCGCTCTTACCAAAGTACCAAACAAGCCAGATGATCCCGCTCGCCGCCACGATGAGGTTGATGATGGGCGAGTTCTCAAGCCAGAGCGCGGGGGTCATCTCCTCCGGTTTGGGTTTGGGCGGCGGCTCGAAGCCGGCCTCCTTGATCAGCTCCGGATCCGCCGCGAAGGTCTCCTCTTTCCGAGGGTGCATGAGCGGCCCCACGATGGTCAGGACGACCAGAACCGCCAGCGCCAGCAGCAGGTTGAACGGGTGGAAGATGGTTTCGGTGATGGGGATGATCCCGATGTCCTTCTCTAAGAAGTGCTTCGGGGTGGCCACCAGGAGCGGCGCGGAGGCGGAAAGCCCGGAATGCCACATCGTGCCCAGGCCCAGGTAGGCGGTCGCCACCAGGAGCCGGTAGTCCACGCCTTTCTGCTTGCGCACCATGAAGCGCACGAAAACCGCCGAGCCGACGATGCTGAGCCCCCAGTTGATCCAGGCCAGCCCCATCGACACGATCGCCATCAGGGCGATGGCACCCTTGTTGCCTTTCGGCAGGCCGGCGAGGCCGTTGAGGAGCCGGCTGAAAATAGGGGTAGTGGCCAGGATGTAGCCCGTCATGATGATCAGGCACATCTGCATGCCGAAGGAGAGCAGCACCCAGAAACCGCTGCCCCAGTTCTGGATGAGCTGAAAAGCCGTGGCTTTGGTGAAGATGAGACCTAAAATGTAGGCGGCCATGGTGAGGATGACGGCGATGACCCATGCGTCCGGAACCCAGCGCGTGCTCCACCGTGTACTGGCCGATGCGAGTTTCTGAAGCATGTCTCCCTCCTTTTACGAATGCTGGTTTATCCCTCGTCCCTGGAAATCAGCCAGTCCATGTGCACACCGCCCACGGCCTCGCGCACGGCCTGCAGGCCTTGGGCCAAGCGGGTGTAGCTCATGGCCAGCCCGATCATCTCCGCCAGCACCAAGAGCGAATCCAGGTCGCGGTCGGATATCTTCCACACCTCGCGGTGGTACAGCCGCAGGGCGCCGATCACTTGTCCATAGAGGACCACCGGAAGCGAAATGATGGCGCGAATGCCCTCGGCCCGGGTTTGGTCGGGGTACTGCAGCACTTTGGCCTTTTCGACATCCGAGACGACTACCGGTGTCCCCTTCAGCGTGCGGGCGATGCTTTTTTTGGACAGCACGGGCCCCTTGTTGAGGAAGCTCACCCGGAGACCGAAGGTGCCGATGATTTCGAGCTCGCCGGTTTCCGGATTCAGCGCAAAGATGCTGCAACCTTTGATCCCCAGCGCCGCCACCAGAAGCTGGGACAAATAGGCGGCCATGGCTTCTAAAGAATTTGAGTGGGCGATGGCCCGGGTGACGACCTTGAAAACATCAATGTCGATTTTTTCCTCTCTGCCCATATATCCCTCCTCGTAAGTTAACTCACCACGCAGATGGTGACGTTGGCCAGCGCATCGATCAACTTGGTGTGAAGGCTGCCGGCAAAGAAGCGGCCGATCCGGCCCGGCCGGCGGCTTACGACGATGAGGTTGAAATGCTCCCGATGGTGCAGATCGAGAATGGCGTCCAGGACCTCCTTTTTCCTCGGTCGGAAGATTGTTCTCACCCGCGCCGGCGGGAACCCGCGGTCGATCAGTTCGTCCCGCACCTTTTGAAACTCCGTCTCGAGCTCGCTGATCTTCGCCTGCAGATAGCCCATGCCGCCCTTGAGCCGTTCGGTGACATGCCGGTCCTGGATCTGCACCTCCGGCAGTGATAGGTAAGCGTGAAACAAGGTGACTTCGGCATCTCCCTGCGGGGCGAACGTGCTGGCGGTGAATTCCAGGGCTTTGCGGTCGCGGTCGCTAAAATTGTAAGGCAGGAGCAGTTTCTGGGTGCCCATAAGCCCTCCTTTCAGTGGGGGTGGTTTGGGATCAAACCAACGGGATCGGAAAGCAGGGGCTTCGATTCGCTTGCGGACAAAGCGGGCCCAGGGTCGGTGAAGGCTTGGCCTGCGCTGAACACCGGGGAAGGCGCAGGCCAGTCCGCTCTCAGGCCGTCGGATCGCTGCAGGCGGCGAAGAGTCCCGTGGCGCTCACTCGCGATGTCCCCTTATAGGCCTAAAAAAGAGGCCAAGTCAATCCGGCCTAATTCAGGAGGCAGCGCATGATCCGTTTGCTGGGCGCTGGGAGGGCGCGCATTCCACGAATCCAGGATGGCCTTCAAAGCCCGACGGTTGCCCTCGCCCTTGCGCGCCTCGAAACCGCGGCGGGTCGAGCGCCACCACATGCAACAGCCGCCGCCGTATGCGCCGTGCATGCCGGCAGGACCCTCACCCCTGAAATCTGCGCCCGGCCGACACCGATGCCCATCCAGAGGCCGGTCGATTTGCAGCAGGAGGCCTATTTCTTAGCGGGCTCCAGGAAATGGGCGATATGGTTGCGATACTGCATGGCAACATCGTGATTGTGGACGACGAACATATTGCCGTCCAGAGAAGTGATCGGCCGCTCCAAAGCGGCGAAGACCTCGAAGGTGCGGTTGATGATTTCTTCGGCCGACATGATCTGCAAATTGTAGCCCAACACATAGTGCAGGTCGACCCGCCGCCGCTGTTTGCCCCACACCAGGTGTCGCAGGTGGTCGCGGATGTCATCGATTTTGTCGCGCATGGCGCTGACCGACAAGCGGTTGAAATGCTCGTCAAACGCTGAAAAATAGATATTGGCCGGGAATACGGGCTGCATGCCCATGACCCGTTCAAAGGTCTCCTTGGCATAGGTGTGGGCTGCAAATTTGATCTTGGTGCCGAGAACATCCCCCCGCAGCGTCCGGGTGTCGATTTTGCGCGGTTCACCGAACTTGAGCGAGAGGTCGACCTTGTGTTTGTCGGCGCAAAAGCGGCGAATGATGTAGCCCATATCCTGGAGGTAGATTTCGTGCGGGCTGACCCCGGCGTCGTGCATGCGGGTCAGTTCCTGAAAGTTCTCATCCTCCAGCACGCGTTCATACGCCAGGTTGATGGGAACGATGGCCACCTCTTCTCCGGAATCAACGGCGGCCTCGATGTCCATTTGGAACGGCAGGTGGTGAAATCCGTCGATTTTGCCGGTGTAACTGCGGCCGGTTTTGGTCCCGTTCATTTTCAGGAGATCCAGAAGGCCGGAGCGGATGGTGGAAAATCCCGGAAAGGTCAAATACATCTCCCTGCCTTCGACTAGGTGCTGGCGGTAGGCTCGGCTGAGAGAGAGAATGTCCTTGCGGCCTAGCTTGATCTCCGCCCCGTTGGGCTGTTGCAGGGTCACCGGGTTGCGGAAGACCTTGAAAGCCCCGCGCCGGCTGAGGTACTGGCCGATGGTGAGTTGATGCGCTTCGGCGAGCTTTTGAAATTTGGGGTCGATCAGCGCCGGGAGCACGTCCCGGAAAATGTCGATCTCCTCAATGAACAGGTTGTTGCCCCCCTCCATCAGCACCCGCATTCCGTTCTGCCGAAAAAGCACCCCCAGCACGACGAAGTCGGCTTCGCTGAGATGGTTCGGTTTGAAAGTGATGGCGCAATTGGGGTTTTCCCGGCGGAAGCGCTTGATCGGCTCCAATCCCACCATGCGGATGTTGAACGTATTGCCCATAGCCAACCGGTAGATCAGCTCCTCCAGCGGGTCGATCTCGCGGTAGTCGTGCGCCATGAGGGGGAACAGCGGTTTCATCTTGTCGTACAGCGACTTTTTCATGATCATGCTCGGCGGTTTGTTTCAGAAGCACTTCCGGGTAGTTATAGGAAAATAAAAATTCAATATCATTTCGAGGTGTTAAAATCAACCCGGCGATTTGAGGCTGTTGCAGGTTGGTTTGGATGGAGCCAGACTCCGGTGCATTGATCGCCAGTTCAAATGTGCAGCCGAGGCGCGCAGACGACGCCGATGCCGGCCTTGACCAACGCCTGGGCGGTCAGCTGCACCGAGCGGTGCTTCTGCATGTAGTTTTCCTCGAGCGCCGGCATCAGGCCGGCCTTCTCCGCGTCGGCCTTGGCGAGAAAGTAATCGAGGATGTCCGAGGGGTGCGCGAGCGTCGGCTCGATTTCCGGCTCGCCGCCCTCGTGTTTGGCCGAGATGTTGGGGACCTCCTTGGCGATCTCCACCAGCTCGGCGCGGCGGTTATAGGGCTGGCGCACGATGGATTTCCAGGTTTCGGTGATGTGGTGCTCGAAGCGCACGACCGCCTCAAGCCCCAGCGCCCGTCGCAGGTAGGAAGCCTGGCGCAGGGTTTCATTGTTGGAGGAATTGGACAGGTTGAAGCCGATCAGCGAGGTCCGGCCGTCCTCGCGCGAGAAAAGCCGTGCCGCCAAGAGGGTCCAAAGAATGGCAAAGGGGTTATCGTTGCCCATGAAGACCGAGATCTTGAACTCGTTGTTGATGCCGAGGCGGTGCATCAGATATCCCACCAGCACGGTGCCCGGGTTTATGTTGAGCACCTGGCGCACGCCGTAGGTGGTGTAGTATTTGAGGAATTCGTCGGCCCACTTGAGAGGGTAGTGGTTGGGCTGGCCGATGCCGCCGAAGTATCCGGTGATGGTCTCGGGCCCGGCCAGGTGGACGTTGGAGCCGTCGGTGCCCTTGGTGTCGAGCGTTTCCACATAGCTGGCACCCATGATCTGCATGGCCGCCGCCACCGCCATGAGGTCGCCGTTGTCGGTTTCCTGCTCGGCCATCCGGCGCACGCGGATGAACCGGCCGGGCATGAGCTCGCCGTGTTGAATGCAGTGTCGCGCCTCGCGGATCAGCCACGGGAAGTACTGGAGGGCGCTGATCTCGAGCGTCACGGCGTTTCTCTGATTCAGCGCCGTCGGCGCTCCCTTGACCTGCCGGACGTAGTCCTCCACGGAAATGAAGGCGTTTTGGTCGCGCTGCTCGATCAGCCACTCGAGGTCCTTGACATAAGGCGAACTCGCCTGTTCCAGGCGGGCCATGAGATTTTCCAGCCGGGCGGCTTCGGCCGCCCGGCGGTTGATTTCCTGCGGGCCGCCGTAGCGTTCGATCACGTCGAGAAGTTCGCTGATGGCGGGGTTGTTGGGGTCGGTTAACAGCGCATTGATCTCCTCGATGCGCTCATTTGAAATCTTCAGCCCGCTTCTCAAGTCTGCCATGGTTGCCTCCGTTGGTCGAATGGCGTTATTAGTTCGCTGAGGCGTTGACTGACGAATGGGGCAATTGTACTTTTTTCAAGATCAACCAGCAAGGGTATTTTGAGGAAACAGTCAAATGTCACCGCTCGTTTCACTGCGCCAAGCCGGCCTGCGGGTGCGCGACCGGATGCTTCTCGAAAACATCACCTGGGAAATAAATATCGGAGAACACTGGGCGGTGATCGGACCCAACGGGGCTGGGAAATCCACGCTGGTGCGGGCGCTGGTCGGCGATGTTGCGGTGGTCCGCGGCGGGATTTTTCCGCCCGAGCCCGCGCGTCTGCGGCAGCAGGCGACCTGCCTGTCGTTTGAGCATCAGCGGAGATTCATCGCGAAAGAAGACCGGCGGGATGAATACCACGCCTTCGGCGGTCGCCATGACGGCGGCTCGCGGGTGGGTGACTTCATCCGGCTGCCGCGACGAGGGGCGAAAGCCGGTCTTTCAGACATTCTGGAGCGGATTCAGATCGAGCCCCTGCTCGATCGCTGCATCCGCGAGCTGTCCTCCGGCGAGATGCGGCGGTTTCAGATTGGATTGGCGCTCGGCGCCTTCCCGCGGCTGTTGATCCTGGATGAACCCTATGATGGCCTTGACCAGGAGCATCGAGCGGAGCTGGCGGGAATCATCAACGAGCTGATGGGCCCCGAACGCGCGGTGGTGCTGGTCACCCACCGCCGCAGCGAGATCCCTCCGAACGCCACCCACGTGATCGGGGTAAAAGCGGGACGGATCGTTTTTCAGGGCCGGCGCGAGGGCATGCTGGACGCCACGCGGATGGACGGTCTTTACGCATCATCGGCTGCGCCTATATCCGAGCTGCCATCCGCAGTGCGGGCCGCGGCGCGGGCGGGTGGCAGCGCTTCCGAAGTGCTGGTCGACCTGCGCAACGTCACGGTGAGCCATCAGGGTGCTTGCGTGTTTGAAAATCTCTCCTGGACGGTTAAAAGCGGCCAGCACTGGGCGGTGTCCGGCCCGAACGGTTCCGGCAAGTCCACCCTGCTGAACCTGGTGGTGGGCGATCATCCCCAGGCCTATGCGAATGCGGTGCGCGTGTTCGGGAAACTGCGCGGCAGCGGCGGGAGCCTCCGCGAAACCAAGGCGGGCATCGGTCTTATTTCGGCGGAGCTGCAGGTGAACTACCGTAAAGCCGTCACGACGGCCGAGGTCGTGATGTCCGGTTTCTTCGACTCCATCGGCCTCTACCGGAGAACGTCACCGGACCAGCAGGCCGCCGCGGCGGCATGGATGGAAGCCTTCGGCCTGCAGGCGCTGGCGGGGAAAAAATTCAATCACCTGTCCCACGGCGAGCAGCGCATGGTGCTGCTCGCCCGCTCCATGGTCAAACCGCCGCGCCTCCTGATTCTAGACGAGCCCTGCCAAGGGCTGGATAGCGGCAATCGCCGTTTGATCCTACAGGCCATCGAGCGCATCGCCGCCACGGGCTTGACGACCATTCTCTTCGTCAGCCACCACCCCGAGGAAATTCCGGCCTGCATCACCCACCATCTGATGTTGATTCGCGAAGGCCGTCGACCGTCCCGGGTGGTGGCGTCAGCGGCGCCCGTTCAGCCCTCATAAGGTTATAAAGGGCATTCTATGAGATAATTGTTGGGTATTCGTTATAAGCGGGACAGAATAAGAAAAATGATCTAATAATATAAGGATGTTAGGACTTGTGGGGCGGAGGTAAGCTCCGGGCGGTGATTATCGCCAGGCGGGTCGGTTGAGCTAAAAAAGCGTCAATTGAATCAGGTACCCGATTCCACTGAACAATCCGATGTAAAATGCCATCGAAAAAATGGCCCTGAACCAGCCCTTAACCGCTTTGTTCGTCAAGATGAGCGCTCCAGACGAGATATCATTCATTTACTATTTTATCCTTAAACCGGCTGGTTGTAAATAAATTCGCGGTCTTGAATCCTCGGAGCGCCCTCATTATAAATCTGTGAGCCTCTGTTCCTGCAATCCGTTTTCACGGATGTCGGCGATCAGTTCCCCCACAAGCTCCGGCGGCAGGTTTTCATCACTTAGGCGCCTAAGGATTTCCAAGGCTTCGGCAGTGGTCCGGCCCTTCTGGTAGGAGCGGTCCGTGGTCAGGGCATCGAAGCAATCGGCCACGCTGATGATGCGCGCCCCCAAGGGAATGTCATCGGCCTTCAGGCCAAAAGGATACCCCGACCCGTCCAGGCGTTCATGATGATAGCGGACGCAGTCGATCACCGGCTGTGCGACGTGAATGGCTTTCAGGAATTGGACTCCGATTTCGGGATGCCTTTGGATTTCAGCCCGCATTGCTTCCGAAAGCCTTTCTCGCCTGTTGTTAAGAAGCCCAGGGCTGAAAGCGATCTTGCCGATATCGTGCAACAGGCCACCGATTCGGATGGTTTCCACGTGTTCGGCGCCCAAAGCTATGCGTTGAGCGATGCGCTGGGCATAAGCGGCGACCCGGCGAGCATGACCTCGGGTGTACGAATCCTGGAATCCCAGCACGACGCTGAGTGTCGCCAGATTACAGATGCTGGAATCATAAAGAGAACCTTGGATCCCTTTGCTAAGACCAGGGTAGAACCACATGCGATTCGAAAGTGCCATGACGTCCTAAAAACAGCTCCGGCCGCGGAGAACCGGAAAATATAGTAGACCGGTAAGCATTAGAGGACGCGATTTATAGAGGAATGGCCGGTGGCTGTCAAGAAAAAAAGGTGTTTCACCTGCCGTTCAGCAGGTCCATCACCCGGATGAAGGTCAGGGGGTTGACGCTGACGCTGTTGACCTTCACCCCCCAGTGCAAATGAGGGCCGGTGGCGCGCCCGGTGGCGCCGGCCAGGCCTACCACCATCCCTTTTTCGATGCGATGACCCACGCTGACCTCCATTCGACTCAGGTGGGAATAAGAGGTGAAGACTCCGGCGCCGTGGTCGAGAATGACCGCATTGCCGGAGTAGAAGAGGTCCTTGGCCAGACACACTATCCCGGAACCGGCTGCATGTACGGGGTCTCCGGCCTGCGCCCGGAAATCCACCCCGGAGTGTTGGCTTTGAAGCTCTCCGTTGAAAACCCGCCGGGTGCCGAAGGGTCCGTTCATTTCTCCCGGAACGGGAATCCGGAATCCTCCCCGCCACAGCCGGGAGCGGCTGCCGGCGGCGTAGATCTGTTTAAGTTCCGCCTGTTCGCGCCGGATGCGCTCAAGCTCATGGGGGCTCGGGCGCACATGGCGCGGGTCGACCCTCAGGGTTTCCTCGCCATAGGTGCCCGGGCGGATGACGAAGGCAGTTGAGGTGGAGCGCCTTTGCGCGCCTTCGCCCCAAGCCACCTTCACCTCGGCCGGTCCCGGCCTCGCTGCCAAAGCGATACCCACCACGCCGGCATAGACGCGTTCGGCTGGCGCGGATTGCGGGAAGAGCGGAATCGCTTGATCGCCGAAGGAAACGACCGGCTCGCGCACGGGAGCCGGCATATGGCGGCAGTCGATCTGCACGAGCAGCGCATCGCCGGTTTCCACCGTCGCGGCTGAAAGCGTGACCGCGGGCGCTGGAGCTGGAGCTGCCCGCTGAGCGTCGACCGGTTGGACCCAAATGGCCGTGGAAAAGCCGCCGCAGCAGCTCAACGCGCACACGACTCTGAGAATACGCGCTCCGCGGAATCTGGCGTGCAGGCAGAAGGTCGAGACAGCAGCGTTCAGGGCGCTGAAAAAGATTAGGGGTGTTTGCATCGCGCGTAAAGGGGAGCGCCGCCGACGGGCGGCGCTCCCTGGCTGGAGATTCAACCCTTGATGATCCGAGGCAGCATCATCTGGTGCTGCGGGCAGAGAGAGCGCGGGTTCTGGTAAGCGGCGCCGGCGAAGGCCTTCAAGTAGCCGCGGATCGCCGTCATCTTGGCGACTTCATCGACCAAGCCGTGCTGAGCGCAATAGATCGGCCGGGAGTTGTCGTAATAGGATTTGACCAGCTTGTTCATCTCTTCAATGACCGGATCGAGCGGTTTGCCGGACTCCTTCTCCTTCACCAGGCGCCGGGAGTAACTCGCGGCGGCGGCCGTCTCACCGTGCATGACGTAGATTTCGGTCGTGGCCGTGCCGAGCGTAAAGGCGTTGTGGCGGTTGGCTGTGGGGCCGCCCATGATGTAATGGGCCGCCGCCGTCCCCTTGCGCAGCACCGTCAGGATCATGGGGATGTCGGTCTGCTGGATGGAGTAGATCAGGGCCTGCCCCAGACCGAGCAGCTCGGCCTTCTCCGCGATGTCGCCGACATCGATGCCTGAAGTGTCCTGGAACCAGATGACGGGCACGCGGTCGCGGCCGCAGTGCACCACGAACTCGTTCATCTTGATGAGCCCCTGGCGGTAAAGCTTGCCGCCGATGCCGGGATAAGACGCATATTCCGGGTAGCTTTCGCCGAGGAAGCCCTGACGGTTGCCGATGACCCCCATCAGGTATCCGTCGATTCTTACCAATCCGGTGTATACTTCGGGCCCGTAGGCTGGACGGTATTCCATGTGCTCGCTGCCATCGACCAATCGGGCCAGAACCTCGTCGAAGTCGTACATCTGTTTCTGGTTGTAAGGCAGCAGGTAATAAATATCCTCGGCCGCAAAGCGCGGTTCCTTGGGCTCGGCGACGCGGAAGAACTTCGGGTTATACGCCGGCATGTCCTGCATGTAGTCCTTGATCCCGTCCAGCACCCCCTGTTCGGTGTCGTAGACATGGCGGAAAAACCCGGTCTCTTGGTGGTGGATCTTGACCGATCCCGGCGGCTCGGCCTTGTACTGCTTGGCGGCAGCGATCAGCTGCTCGGCGCCCGCGAGGTCGAAGAAGCCTTTGGGAGACATGCCGCTCAAGATCCCGCCGCCGCCGACGGCGATGTTGGCATCCTTGTGAGCAAAGAGGATGGTGGGGCTGATGCCCTGATAGCCGCCGCCGGCGGGATTGGTGCCGTAAATGCCGGCCAGGATCGGAATCCCGGCCTGTTCGAGCTCCGCATGCCTAAAGAAGGTGGTTCCGGAGCCGCGTCGGCCGGCATAAAATTTTTCCTGTTCGGGCAGCTTCACGCCGCTGCAGTTCACCAGCCAGACCAGCGGGATGTTCAGGCGTTTGGAGAGGTTGGTGGCTCGAAAGACTTCCTCCGCCTGTCCGGGCAGCCATGCGCCGGCGATGACCTTGTTGTCGAAGCCGATGACCACCGCCCATTTGCCTGAGACCTTGGCCAGGCCATGGCAGACGTTGTTGGTCCCCTCCACATTGTCGTTGGGATTGTAAAGCGTGTTTAATGGGGTCCACGTGCCGGGATCCAGCAGGTATTCCAACCGCTGCCAGATCGTCAACTGTTTGCGCTTGTTGATTTCGGCGGCCGGAAGGCCGACGTTCTTGACTTTATCCACCGCTTTCGTAACTTCGGCTTCCACGTCCTTGATCAGCTTGACGTTGTTTTCCCTGCTTTTGATCATTCCGGGCTTGAGCGCACTGCCGAACTCTTTCATCTTCTCGAAATACGGTCGCATGTCCTCCATCCTCCCCGTCTGAAGTGTTGCCCGGTCGGGCTATTCAACCCGTTGCAAGGCCGGGTTCCCGTGCACGAAAAAGTGACATATTTCTTTATACAAACTGGCCGGGTGCGTCAAGGACGGATCCGATTCCGATCGGCCTTTCTCCTTGACATTCTTTAAGCCTTTCAGTATCAAACACCCATCTTTTTGCATGGGCGTCTGCCGTGCGGGTCTGAGAAAACACAGGGAGGAGAGAAGCGCATGAGCAAACAAATCCTGGCCCCGATGCCGGGGAAAGTTGTCGACATCCTCGTCAAGACGGGGGAAGAGGTGCTTGAGTATCAGGAAGTGCTGATCCTGGAAGCCATGAAGATGGAAAACGCCATCCCCTCTCCAGAGGCGGGGAAAGTCAGGGAGATCAAGGTCAAGAAAGACGACACGGTGGCCGCGCAGCAAGTGCTGATGGTACTGGAATAGATTCGCCCTTCGATCGCAGACCCAGTTGATTCCATGTAATAGCAAAGGCCCATGTTGACATGGGCCTTTTGTGTGACCAGAGACCCCATACCTATTTAGACTGATTCACCCGGTTTAGCCTTGCGGACGATCTCCAGCGCCCCGATCATGGAGTCCCCTTTAAGCCGTGCCGCAATCGCCGCTTCCAACATCTGTGGGCGGATCACTAAGCCGAGCTGAGACATCACCCCCAACGATGCCAGTGCCCAGTCCGTGCCCTTGAACCCCTGATCCTTGAGGTCCATCCGATGGATCCGGGCACGGCAGGCGGGGATGTCCACGCCTGCGGCTTGAATGACGGTGCAGGTTTCATCGAGACCGGCAAATATTTTTTTGCGGCGAGCCACACCCTCCGGGCCGAGGGCCACGACCACCGTCGGCCGGCCGATGGCGGTGTAATCGATCACCTGCGGCGACAGGATCATCTCGCTGATGGAGGGGCCCCGCAGCACGGTGATATCGTAGTCGTTTTTCTGGGTGGCATTGAGGCCGGCGTGCAGGCCGGCGAGGCATAGGATTTCGCCGGCCGTGATGACGCGCTGGCCCGCGCTGCCCAGCAGGATGACTTCATGGCGCGCAGTGTTGACCGGGTCAAATTGGGCGACGATGGCCGCAGGCGGGGGTACCGTTTTCTGGGCGGCAGCCAGTTCACGATAGTGCTCTCCGAATTCCCGCCGCTGGTTTTCCGCGACCTCCCCCTCGAACGGGGTGAGGCGCGACAACAGCTCCTCGATGCCCTTCATCGTCAGCCGGTTGCGTTTGGAAAACCGACCCGGGCAGACCCCCCAAATGTCCACCACCGAGAACCCCCTGAACTCGACGGCCTTGCGGATCACGTCGGTAATGTCGCTGCGGTAGGCTGAGCAACGAACGACATAAGGGGCACCCGCCGCCCCGGCTACACTGCAGACATCCAGGGGCCTCTCCAGGCGGTTAAGAAAGCCCGATCCCACTTCCGCATCGGGAGGGGTGGTTGCGGAATACTGGCCGCCGGTCATGCCGAAGTTGAAGTTGTTGAGAACCAGCAGCGTCATGTCCAGGTTTCGTCGGCAGGCGGCCAGGAGGTGGGCGCCGCCGATCCCCTGGCCGCCGTCGCCCATGGTGACCACTACCGTGAGTTCGGGCCGAGCGAGCTTCAGTCCCGCCGCATAAGTGAGTGCCCGGCCGTGCAGGCCATGCAGGGCGTGGGTGTTGAAGAAGGTGTCGAAAAGCCCGGAGCACCCGATATCGCTCACCATGGCGATGCGCTCGCCGCTCAAGTCCATCGCCTGGAACGCCTTGTCCAGAGTATGCGTGATACGCTCGTGGGAACACCCCGGACAAAACACCGGCGGCCGCGCCGCGTTCAACAAACTAACCATGAAGAACCGCCTCTCTAATTGTCTCCGGTGCGATCAGCCGGCCGTCCATCTGCCCGCAAAAATGAACGGTTTTCCCCGGCAGGACGCGCTCCACTTCACGCACATACTGCCCCCGGTTCATTTCGACGACCAGAACGCGCCGGGTGTTGGAGGCCGCCTGACGAATCGCCGCTTCCGGAACCGGCCACAAGGTTTTCAGCACCAGCAGCGACACGGGCGTGCCGCTGGCCTTCATCTCACGCGTGGCGTCCCGAGCGGCGCGGGAGGTGACCCCGTAAGTGACGACCAGAGTGTCGGCCGCCGCAGCGGGGTAATGCTCGACCATCGCCAACCGATCGGCCGCGGCCGTGATCTTGGCCTGCATGCGGACAAGCTGATGAGTGATCTCGGCCGGATCGCTGGTGATGTAACCGTCAGAACCGTGAGTGGAAGAGGTCTGGCGAACGAGTGTGCTGCCGCCGATCGGCAGAAAGGCCGGGACCAGCTCGCCGACGTTGGTCTGGAAGGGTAGGAACTCCCGTCCCGGCGCAGGTGCCGCGCGGTCGAGGACTTCCGGCGCTTTCAGGCGATCCGGGTCGACGCTGGCTCGGGTCAGAGCGATTTCCTTGTTGGAGGCGATAAAGACCGGGCAGCGGTAATGCTCCGCCAAGTTGAAAGCCCTCACGGTCAGTCTGAAGCAGTCTTCCACGTCCGTCGGCGCCAAGACGATGACCGGCAGGCCGCCGCTGCTGCCCCATTGCAGAAACTGGATGTCGCCGTCGGCGCCGCGCGTGGCCGAGCCGGTGGAGGGCCCCAGGCGCTGAATGTCGACGATGACGATGGGGATCTCGCTGCCGATCGCAAAGGAAATCTGCTCGCTGTAGAGGCTGATGCCGGGGCCGGAGGTTGCCGTCATGGCCTTCAGGCCCGCCATGGAGGCACCCAGACAGAAGCCGATCGAGGCGATTTCGTCCTCGCCCTGGATGCAGACCCCCCCGAGCGGCGGCAGCATGGCCAGCATGTGGTTCAGGATCGTCGTGGCCGGGGTGATCGGATAGCCGGCAAAGAACCGGCAGCCGGCCGCCACCGCCCCCCGGGCAATCGCCTCGTTACCTTCCATGAAAGATAATGCCATAGTCCAACCTCACTACCGGCTGAAGGTGCCTTGCGGCAAGTAGGGAAAAGGTTCGCCATCTAATTTTTCCCCTTCGCCGGGGGCGACGGCGCTTGCTGCCAGGGGTAACGTACCCGTGAGTGAAAGGCCGCTTCCAGCGCGTCCACCATCGCGCGGATGATGGCGTCGATGTCGCGGGTGTCCAGCACGCACTCGCTGAACTGGCTGTCGGCGATGCGCTTGACGACGATGAAACGAACGAGCTTTTCGAAGCTTTCACGGCCCGGCGACTTCAACGACCGGGAAGCCGCCTCGACGGCATCTGCCATCATCAGCAAGGCCGCCTCGATACTTTGGGGTTTGGGCCCTGCATAACGGAAGTCCCCTTCACGAACGCTGCCTTTGGGCTTGTTTTTCAAGGCTTTGTGAAAAAAAAAGTCGATCGCCTGGGTCCCATGATGCTGCTGAATCAAATCGATTACATCCTCAGGCAAACGGGCTTCACGAGCGATGCGCAGCCCGTGTTTCACGTGTCCGGTGATGATCTCGATGCTTTCGTAGGGGTCGAGCGTGTCGTGCAGGTTTACCCCATTGAGCTGGTTTTCACTATATCCATCAGGCTGTTGTAACTTGCCGATGTCATGAAAGTAGGCGCCGATTCTGAGCAGCAGCGGGTTGGCGCCGATGGCATCCCCGGCCGCTTGGGCCAGATAGGCTACGTTCATGGAGTGCTGATAGGTGCCGGGGGATTCAGTAAAAAGCCGTTTCAGCAGGGGCTGGTCGAGATCGGCATAGCGTCGGAGGGTGATCGTCGAACCCACGGTCCTCCCGGCTTTTAGCAAAGGAAGCAGCAGCAGCGCCAGTGCGCCGGACGAGGCTCCGCCCAGCAGCGCCCAGGCGCTTTGGGTGGCCCAGGGGTGGGTCGCCAGGGTTTCCAGTGCGGTCATATTCCATCCATCTGCCGGGTGGGGCAAGCGGGCAACAGCGCTCCAGTCCAGTCGCAAGAGAATCAAGAAGATCGCATGAACCATGCCGATCAACCCGCACGGCAAAATGACGCTGCGCAGACGCAGGTTCCGGGGCGCCAGCATGATGGCGGCCAAGCCAACCACCAGTGAGCTGCTGAGAAGGTCCCATGAGCGGCCCATAAACAGAGCGGCCAGCACGAAACCCACCAGCAGAGTGCCGACGGCGGTCACGCGGCCCTGGTTCATGGCGACCACCATCAGCGGCAACAGAACCAACGGCAGGCTTTCCACCGGCAGTACGGTAAAGAGGAGGATCGCCTTCAGGATCAGCCCGTGAAGGATCAAAAGCACCAGCAGCAGCGGGTGGGACACGGAGCGTCGATAGCCGCCTTTGGGCAGAACGAAGAGAAAGAATCCCAGGAAGACCACCATCCAAATGTTCACAAACAGAACTAACGGTGATTCCCGGAAAAGCGCCTCCGAGCGCTGGGCCTCCAGCGCGCGCAGCAAGCGCTGGTCATGCTCGTCGATCACCTTTAAAAAGGGGACCACCACCTCCCCCGCCCGGAAATGGACGCCAGGGGAGTTTGATCGGGGCATCTCCAGGGAGAGCGGCGTTTCCGCCTCCGGAAGTGTGAACGGGCGGTCGGTCCTCAAGGTGAACGCCGCCCTCTGGCCTTTTATGGCAGGTCGGACAATCAAGTATATGTCCTCAATGAAACAGGACATAAAATTGAGCAGCACCAACGCCAAAATGAGGGTTATGCGTGTCATAACAATGATCTCAGCGACCGCAGTCCCTGAAATAGGAGCGGAAGCGGTGCTAAAGTTATCTCGTGTTTCAGACGATGATACGAACAGAATACCTCATTATTCTATTAAGCCCCGGGCCTATAGTCAAACCCGTCGGTAGAAAGCCCTGCTCGATGCCAACCTCAACGCGTTTTGCGAGGCTCGCAGAGAAGGAGGGGGTATGCTGGGAAAAGCCTTGAACTGCCTGAGAGGACACGCCAAGTCGAGTCCGGTCACCCCCATGCGAAGCGCTGCGGGGGCGTTCCCCGGGGGGATCGCACGGATGGTCAGTTCCGCGGGAAGGATTCCCCTGACCATTTTGCAGCGCATGGTTCAAGCGGTTGCGCGGGACGATTTCGTCCATTTCATGCAGGCGCCGGTGCTCGCTGGATCCGCTATCCACCAGGGAACGCTGTCTTCGGCACAGGCAGACTCCGGCCCCCGGGAGATGAACCGTACCATTCTCTTTGAGCCCGCGGCGGACGCCGAGCAGCCCGCCTCGTCTTCCGAAAGTCTCAAGCACGCTGTCTATCCGTTGGTGAAGGGCGAGCATGCGAACTCCCACGGGAATTTCTTCAGCATTGGTCGTATCGATGGCAATGACTGCATCATGCCGGACTATGCCATTTCAAAAAACCACGCTTTCATTGAAGTCCGGCGGGGGCTCTATTTATTGAAGGACAGCGGATCCACGAACGGTACTCTATTGAACGGCGCGCGGCTGCAAACCAAGCCGGTTGAAATTCATGACCGGGACGTGATCAGTTTCGCCCGTTATGAATTCACCTTCTTTTTGCCGGGCTCTCTCTACGACGCCTTGAAGGGAGCATGAACGTCGTTGTCCCACCTGCCAGTCAACCGGCCGGTATGGAGAAAATTCGCCGCTTGGACTTCCAGCCTTCTGCGCATGGCGGTTTATCCCGGTCGGTTTGAAATTGGAACCTGTTCGATGACTCGGACCAGGCGCGAGGCCGGGACAATTTCGACCTGCTGGCGAAGCTCAGGCAGCACCTCTCTGAGGACGGTGTACGTGGCGGGGTAGGGATGGGCGATCCCCAGCGCTTCGCCCTTTTGCCTGGCGAGGCGCACCAGTTCACGAATCTGTTTGCGGATGAACGCCGGATCTTGAACATGATCCAGAAACACGTCTCTCTGGGCAAAGGGAAGTTGCAGCAGGCGAGCCGAAGGCTGGCATACGCTGGCCTCCGTCGTGCGGCTGTCGACGAAATAAAGACCGCGTCGTTTTAGAACGGAGAACACCTGATAGATTTGCTCGGAATGGGTTGTCAGCTTGGAACCCATGTGGTTGTTGACACCCCTGGCATGCGGCACGGCCTTCAAGTCGTCTTCGAGTACTTGCAGCAACTCGTCTGAGCTCAAGGACGTCAACAGGGCACCGGGTCCGGGGTTGACTTCAGGGTACTCCATGGGCTCCATCGGCAGGTGCAGCATGATTTCAACCCCCTGGGCATGCGCGATGCGGGCAATCGCCTGCTGATGGGGGCTGTGCGGAAGAATGGCCAGGGTAAGCCCGGCGTTCAGGCCTATGAATTTTTCGGCCAGCGGACGATCATGGCCCAGGTCGTCGATAATAATCGCCACCCGCGGCAGCACTTTAAGGGGAGGGCGTTCCGGCGGCGAGGGCGGCAGGGCCGCGTGCAGGGAGTTGACCGTGGTCGGATCGGCCTCCGGTGCCGGGGATGCTTGCGGCGGGGGTTTCGGAGCGGGCGCTGCTTCCGTCCCGGGGCTGTGGGCGGCGACTGCCGGGACGGAGGCCTTGGCTTCAGGCTCCTTGGCAGGCATGCGCGGCGCCGCGGCTGCGACCGGCGCGCGTGGCGGGGACTGTTTGCGCTCAATCGGCAGTGAAGGCGGCTCCGGCGCCGTCATGAAGCGAGCAGATAGGACCGCACCGAAAACAAGCGTCGCCAGCACAGCCACCGCGCCCAGGGTCTTGAGGAGCGGGGAAGCCATGGTTTTGCGTGGGCGCGGGCGTCTTCGGCCCCCTCCGCGGGTGGTCCTCTTGCCAGACATGCTTGACCTTCCGATACCGGTCAGCTCTTGGCCTGTTTGAGCACGTCGTGGCCGATCAGGATTTCCAGCGCCCGCATCACCTGGTTGTCATTCTGCAGGGTCTCCAGTTTCAGCGGGCCGACCCGGGATTCCGCCTCTTTTATGCGCGTTTTCGGATCCTGCTCCTGTTTGTTCAGAAGTTTATTGGCATCGGGTTTTTCAGCCTCGCCCTCGGCCTCCAGGTGGTTTTCCAGGTCCTTCTCTTTCACCATGGCGTCATCCTGGGGGCTTGATTCACTGCCATCCAAGCGCTTGAGCTTGAGCACGATGTCGGGTTCGATGCCCTTGGCCTGGATCGATCGGCCGTTCGGGGTGTAGTAGCGTGCGATAGTGAGCTTCAACCCCGAGCCGTCGCGCAGGTTCTCCACCGTCTGCACCGAGCCTTTGCCGAAGGAGGTCGTCCCGAGCACCAGCGCTCGCTTGTGGTCCTGGAGGGCCCCGGCCACGATTTCGGAGGCGCTGGCCGTTCCGCCGTTGATCAGCACCACCATGGGATAGGTGCGCTGAACCGCAGAGGGCGTGGCGTTGAAGTTTTTGGAGTTCTTTTTTTCGCGCCCTTTCATGGAGACGATCTGGCCCTTGTCCAAAAAGACGTCGGAAATGGTGATGGCCTGATTCAGCAGTCCGCCGCCGTTGTTGCGAAGGTCCAACACCAGCCCTTTCAGAGGGGCATCACCGGCTTCAATTTTTTCCAGGGCCTTCTCGAATTCCTGGGTGGTCGTGCCGGTGAAATTGGAGACCCGCACATAACCGTAGCCGGGCTTGAGCTGAATGAATTTTACACTTTGAATTGGGATTTCGTCGCGAAGGATTTCAAAATCGACCGGTTTCTTGAAACCTTCGCGCATGATGGTCACGACCACCTTGGAGCCTTTGGGGCCGCGCATCATGCGCACGGCTTCTCTCAGGTCCTTGGTCGGCTGGCCATCGACCTTGATGATACGGTCCCCGGGCTCGATTCCGGCCCGGTGTGCGGGAGTGTCTTCGATCGGTGAAATGACCGTCACATATCCGTTTTGCATGGTGATATGAATGCCGATGCCGGTGAACTTGCCCTTGGTGTCGATCTGCAAGTCCTCGAATGCGTCGGGCGGCAGCAGCGAAGAGTGCGGATCGAGGCCTTGGGCCATTCCTTGGATCGCTTTATGGATCAGATCCTTAGCGTCGACCTCGTCCACGTATTCCTTCTGAATCAGCTCGATGACGTCCGAGAGCAGCTTCAGCCCTTCATAAAGGTCTTCCTTGCCGGCGGAATTCGCGCGCTGGAAGCCCGTGCTCATTGTCCAGACGAGCACGGCGGCAATCATGACGATCCACAACTTCACGGGCCGATTGTATTTGCCCAACATGCACTTGCTCCTTTAGATTAAGAAATTGATCCGGGGTTGACGCATTTGGGTAGCTGGCGGCCACTCCCGGTCATCCATATTATTGACAAAACATAGATTGCTGCCTTATTCCCGCTTCAACCACTCGATGGGATCAAGGGGTCGGTCGTGATGGCGAATTTCAAAATAAAGACCCGTTGCGCCCATGGCGCCAGAGTCTCCCACGGTGGCGATGACATCGCCAGCTTCCACCCGATTGTCCACCGATTTAAAGACGTCCTCCAGGTGGGCGTAAACGGTGTAGTAGTGTTCTCCGTGATCGATCACGACGATGTTGCCATAGGCCCTGAACCAGCTGGCATATAGGACCGTACCGGCATGCACGGCGCTCACCGGTTCCCCCCTTTCGGCCACTATGTCGATGCCGTTGCGAAAGACCTGGAGGTTCAACCGCGGGTGCCGATAAGGCCCGTATGAATTTCGGATTTTACCTTTAACCGGAAATATAAGCAAGCCTTTCGACATTGCCAGGGGCATGGAGGACATCGCCGGCGGCAGCACCCTGGCCGTGGACTGGCGGCTCAGGAACTGAATCTCTCTTTCTAAATCCCGCGCGGCCTCCTTCAAGGCCTCAAAGGTGATCCGTTGAATCTCCTGTTGGTCCCTGATGCGGGCCAGGAGGGCTTCGCGCCCGGAGTGCTCGCGCTGCACGGCCGCCGCCTGCCGTTCGTATTCGGCCATCCGCACGCGTTTGTCCTCCTGGTGGCGCATGAGTTGCGCCTGTAGCGCCTGGAGTTCCGCATACTGGGCTGCCATGGTTTGGCGAGTTTGTTCGTCGTGAGCCAGGATGCGCTCCAGTGCGGTTTTGCGCTTCAGCACCTCCACGACGGAATCGGCCGGCGCCAAGAGGTGCAGGGTGCCCAAACGGTTGGTCTTGTAAAGGGCTACGAGCCGCCGCGTAAAAAAAAGCTCCAGATTGGCTATCCGTCGAGCCAGGTCCTCCATCGCGGCCTCTGTGCTGACGATCTTCTGGTCCAGGTCGTCCATTTCAGCGCTGAGGGCGGCGGCCTGGCGCTGATGGCGCTGGAGCATCTGGTTGGCCCGATCCAGGGCGGTGAGAATATCTTCCTGCTGGCGGGTGATTCGTTCAAGATCGGATTCCTGCTCGCGAAGGTTGAGCTGCAGGGCTTCGGCCTCCTCCCGCAGTCGATCCACCGTTTGCGCGCGGGGTCTGTCGGGCGGCAGCTGCCCCGGCACCAGATGAGGCATTGCCGCAATCGCAATGAGGAGGGTTGCTGCCAGCAAAAATCGCCCGCACGGCGATGACGCGGCCCGACATCGAATTCGGGCTGTCGGCGAAACCGTCATCATCTTATAACTTGTCTTAGAGAGACATGGCATCCCAGCCAGCCCACCAGCATGCTGGCCACGCAGATGGCCGCCATCTGTTCGAGCGACAGGAAACGCAGCGTGATCACCCCGGCCAACCCGCTCTGCTCGATGCGTGTCGCCAGGGCGCTGAATACCGCAAAGAGAATCCCCAGCCCGCCGACCGCCGCCACCAATCCCTGAAGCGTCCCTCCGATGTAGAACGGGGCCTTGATGAAGCCCTCGGTGGCGCCGACCAGCCGCATGATCTCCACTTCCTCCTGGCGCGAGTAAATCACTAGGCGGGTCGTGTTGGCCACGATGGCGATGGCCGCCACGAGAAGAAGTGCCATCAGTGCCAGCCCTGTCGTCTGGAAGAAGTGAGCCACCCGGCGCACGGCGACCACCCACTGGCGACCGTACTCGACCGTTTCGACCTCGACCAGAGATCGGACGCGGGCGGCAACGACCTCGATTTGCTCCCAGCTCTCGTTGGACGGCTTCAACTGAATCTCGAAGGCGTCCGGCAACGGGTTTTCGAGCAGGTTCTCAAACAGCGAGGCCGAGTGCTCCAGTCGTGCCTTGAGTTCGCGCAGCGCCTCGTCACGCGGCATGAAGATGGCCTGCTGGACCCCTTCGATGGATTCTATATAACGCTTCAGGGCCGAGGCCTCGCCGCCGGTCTCGGGCCTGAGATAGGCCATGATGCGCGTGCCCTGCTGCCAGGCCGCCATCCAATCGCCGGCATTAATAAAAAAGAGCACCGCGGCGCTGACGATCATGACCGTAAGCGCGATGGTGATGACCGTGACCGCGTTGACGAAGCGATTGGTCAGGATATCTTCCAGCGCCCACTTAAAGTACCGTGCGACCATGATGTTTTTCGACTCGCTCGGAAGCCGCCAGCCGGCCCTGCTGCAGGTGGAGGATGCGGCCGCCCATTCGGCGGATGAAGGCCTTGTCATGGGTGGCGATGACGACCGTCGCGCCGCGGATGAAAGCGGCTTGCAGCAGATCCACCACCGCCTGTGCGGAGGCCTCGTCCAGGTTGCCCGTTGGCTCGTCGGCCAGTATAATCTTGGGGTCGCCCACGACCGCGCGGGCCACGGCCACACGCTGTTGCTCGCCGCCGGAAAGCCGGATGGGCAGCGAGCTGGCGTGATGATCCATCCCCACCATGGCCAGCACATGGTGCACCCTTCGGGAGATCAGCGTGCGCCGATGGCCGGCGGCTTCCAATACCAAGGCGACGTTTTCGTAAACACTGCGTCTGGGGATCAGCTTGTAGTCCTGGAAAATGACGCCGAACTTGCGGCGCAGCAGCGGCAGACTGCCGCGCTGGATTTCTTGCAAGCGAATTCCATCGATCGCAATCTCCCCCTTTGAGGGGTGAGCGCCTGCATAGAGAAGCCGGAGCAGGGTGGTTTTGCCGGCGCCACTGGGTCCGCAGATGAATGCCAGTTCATTCTTGAGGATCTCGAAACTCAGGTCGGCGAGCGCTTGATAGCGGCCGTAGGCATGATGGACGTGGGACAGCCGAATGATCGGAGGGGTGTCTTCATGATCCGTCATTCGAAGGTTTCCCGACCCAGCGCCCGCATGAGGACGGCGTGGGCGATTTTGAAATCGTACAATGCGTTAAAATAGTTGGTCATGGTCTGGGTGAGCAGGGTTTGGGCGACCAGCACGTCGGTCTGCGTCGCCACTTGTTCCTTGTACTGTTCTTCGGTAATCCGGAGATTCTCCTTGGCCTGCTCCACCGCTTTTTCGATGGTGACGATGTTCTGTTCGGCCTCCTTGGTGCGCAGGTAGGACTGTTTCACCTCGAGGTTGATGTTGTCCAGCACCTCGGCCTTGCGATACTTGGACTGGGACAAGCGCACCAGCTTTTCTTTACGGTCGTATCCGGTCCGGCCCCACTGCCAGAAATCCCAAGAAGCCGTTGCCAGGACGTTCCAGCCGGCGGAATCGGTGATGCCCTCTCCGCCATGGGCCCCCCAATCATCGCCGGTCCGAGCATAGGTCCCCTTCAGGTCGACGGAAGGGAAATAGTCTTTTTCGGTGAGCTTTACCTGTTTTTCGGCGACCGCAATATCTAGGTCCGCCACCTGGATTTCAAGACGATTTTTCTGGGCGATATCGAGGCAGCCATCCAGTTCCTCCTGAAAACTGGAGTAATCCAACGCATCCACGAGCGAGACCGGCGAGTTGACCGGTCGGCGCAGCACCGTGTTGAACTGCGTCCGGGCAATTTCCAGGTTATTCTGGGCGGTGGTCAGCTGCTGTTTGGCGTTGGCGAGCTGAACCTGGCTTTGCAGGAGATCGTTCAGCGGACTCAACCCCACTTTATAAAAGTTTTCGGAGACCTCCTTCTGGGAGGCGATCGAAGCAACGGTCTGTTGGGCGACATCCAGTAGTTTTTGAGTCTTGAGCACGGAGAAAAAAGCATTCTTGGCATCCAGAATGACGTTCTGGCGGGTCAGTTTGGCTGAAACCTCTGCTCGATCCAACCCCAGCTCCGCAAGTTTGTATTCATTGATCAGGCCGAAGCCGGTGAAAATCGGCTGGGTGAACGTGGTCGTAAACGTGTATTGATCCTGGGGGGAGGTGATGATGTCGCGCCCGGCGAGCAAGCTCGGCGAAGTTCTCTCCTCGTTGCGGTGGATATAGGCGTAGCTCGTGCCCAGGGTCGGCAGAAACCTGGTGATACTGGAGTGCCGAACGGCCTCCGCCGCATGAATCTCCTCCTGGGAGCGCTTGATTCCCAGGTTGGCGTTGAGGGCGGCCTCGATGGCGTCGCTCAGGTAGAGGGCTTCTCCGCCGGGTTGAGCCGCGCTGGCAATCGGCAGCATCAGAAAAAGGAAAAGGGCGGAACCCCACGAGAGGTTGAATCGGTTGCGCTGCTTGGTCATGACTGCCTTTCGTAAAACGCCTGGCCGGCTGTTGAAAAAACGCCGCCGCCGGTTTTCAGAGGGCCTGGGGCGACGTTTGCAAATGGTCCAATTGGATTCAGCTGCTCGTTTTCAAAACCGGCCGCTGGGTTTGGGAATTGACCCGCCTGCACGAACCTGCTAAGAAGCCACCGAGTTCAAGGAGGGCCGAC
This sequence comes from uncultured delta proteobacterium, assembly GCA_963700055.1. Lineage (GTDB taxonomy): Bacteria > Desulfobacterota > Desulfobacteria > Desulfobacterales > SpSt-501 > SpSt-501. Next base: position 570,713 of record CAVOWH010000008.1, read on the forward strand.
CCCGGTTTTCTTTGCTCAAAGCCTCCACCTCAATCCCGTCAAACAGGGCTTCTTCCAAATGGGTGGAGGCTTTTTTATATCCATAAAGGGTCAGAGGGGTCAAGGCCTCATACGTCCGGCGTCTGCCGACTCCATGGTTTTGGAAGGGCCGGCGATAAACCCTGCGCTATGCGACGAGCGCACGCACCGGCAAAAGGGGCGAGGGTTTCCGGCCGCGCGGCGCGATTCGTGCCTTTCGAAGCATGTGCCGCGCTGAGGCGGCTACTCATCCAGGAGGGGAAGGCCATGAAGCAGGAGCTGATTGACATGCTTTGCCGGAAGTCGTTTCAATACGACCAGCAACCGGTCTTTAAGCTGGTATCCGGGCGGACGAGTCATTTCTACGTCAACTGCAAACCCACCACGCTCAGCCCGCGGGGGATGTACCTGGTCGGCCATCTGCTGTTTGGGCGCTTGCACGGTGCGGGGGTCACCGCCGTCGGCGGCCTGACCTTCGGCGCCGATCCGGTGGCGTTCGCGGCAGCCTTTGCCTCCGAACTCAATCAGGACCCCATCAAGGCCTTCTCCATCCGCAAGACCCAGAAGGACCACGGCATTGTGAAGTGGGTGGAAGGCGATGTCCAAAAAGGGGAGCGCGTGGCGATTGTCGACGACGTAGCCACCACCGGCGGCTCGACCATCACGGCCATCGAGCGCGCGCGCGCCGAAGGACTTGAGGTGGTCAAGGCGGTGGTGCTCGTGGATCGCCAGGAGGGCGGCCTGGACAATATCCGCCAGCACGTGGCCGACGTGGGCGCCATCATCACGCGCGATGAGTTGATGGAGCGCTGGCACCGGCTTCGTAAGGAATAAGAGACGGGAACCGGCAGGTGCGCAATGCGTGATGAAGCGGTCGGCTTATTATCGGTCCTCAGCTCTCGTTCTCCGGTTTTCCGGGAATATATGTCGCGCAGGCGTCGTCGGATTCCCAAGCGCTCACCCGGCTGACGCGCACGCTCGGCGCGTCCAGCGCTTGCTGGAGCTGGTCGGCCACGAACGCCGCAATGCGTTCGGAGGAAGGCTGGCGTCCCGCGAAGATCGGAAGTTCATTCAGGAACTGGTGATCCAATCGGCCGATAATGCCCCGCAACAGGGACTTGATCTCGCCGAAGTCCATCAGCACTCCCGCATCGTTGAGCCGATCCCCGGTCAGAACCACCTCGATCTTCCAGTTGTGGCCATGCAGGTTCTCACACTTGGCTCCGACCATGGTCAGGCGATGGGCGGCCGCAAAGCGCGTGATGACCTTCAGCGCGTACATTTTTTCCTCTTTTCACCCCGCATGTCCCCGGCCGGCCCGGGATTGGTTTTTCTCTAAATCCTCTGTTCCTTCTTAGAGGATTTAGAGAAAAACTAGCCGACCGAGTTCCCCTTGAGCATGCTTTTCAGTTTATTGGAGAACTTTCCTTTTTCCAGTTTGGCGAATTCGCGCAGAAGATCCTCCTGCTTCTTGGACAGACTGGTGGGGGTTTTGATCAGCACTTGAATCATCTGATCGCCGCGTTTACGGGTCCGCAGCGATGGGATTCCCTCCCCTCGAAAATAAAGAACATCTCCGGGTTGGGTGCCTCTCGGGATGTCCAGGGTTTTTGACCCTTCCAGGGTCGGCACCGTGACCTTGTCGCCCAACGCCGCCTGGACAAATGAAATGCTGATTTGGCATATCAAATCGTTATCGCGGCGCTCGAAAAACTCGTGAGGTTGAACGTGGATGAACACATAGAGATCGCCCGGCGGGCCCCCGAAGCTGCCGGGCTCCCCCTCTGCGGTCAGCCGCAGGCGTGATCCGTTGTCCACCCCTGCCGGGATCTTCACCGAGACGCGCTTGCTGATCTGGACCTGTCCGTTTCCCTGGCATTTAGGGCAGGGTCGGATGATCATCTGGCCCTGCCCGCGGCAGACGGGGCAGGTGGTGCGCACCGTGAAAAAGCCCTGGCTGCGAGAAACCTGGCCGGAGCCGCCGCATTGACGGCAGGTTTCGGGGTGGTGGCCTGCCTCGCAGCCGTTTCCGCCGCACTCTGAGCAGGTTTCTGTTTTGGCAACATCAATCTCGGTCTCGGTCCCGAAGGCGGCATCCATGAATTTCAGTGTGAGGTCGTACCGCAGGTCGGCGCCGCGTTGCGCCCGGGATCGGGATCGGCCGCGGGTGCCAAACCCGAAAAAATCCTCGAAAATGTCGCCGAAACTGGAAAAAATGTCCTCAAACCCGCCGAATCCGGAAAATCCGGACCCCTCGAGGCCGGCATGGCCGAACTGATCGTAAAGGCTGCGCTTTTCACGGTCCCTCAGGACCTCGTAGGCCTCGGCCGCCTCCTTGAACTGCTCCTCGGCGAGCTTGTCTCCGGGGTTGCGATCCGGATGGTATTTCAGGGCCAACTTGCGGTAGGCGGATTTTAGTTCGTCTTCGGCGGCCTTGCGGTTGACGCCCAGGACCTCGTAATAATCCCGTTTGTTGCTCATAGTCTTTTGCAATCACTCACTCGTTATGGTTGATGACGGACGCCGCCGGGGCGTTTCGGCGGCCAATCGGTAGGTTGCGAAAAACAATAATGCAGGCCCGGCGGAAGTCAATTTGCTCCGGCCGCTGCTTTCAGCGGACGACCGTGGCCGAAGAAGAATACCAGCGTGCATGCCAGCATGACCGCCGATCCCATGGGGAACACAACCCGCAAGCCGACCAGATCCATCGCCAGCCCGGCGAGGAGGGCTCCCGCCATCATCCCGGCGCTATGGGCGACGGTCAGGATCGCCATGACAGAGCCCATGCAATTCATGCGGCCGCCTGTCTGGACCGCTAAGGCCATGTGGGCGGCCATGCAAAGGCCGCCGCCGATCCCGAAAACGCCATTCAACACGACCAGACCGGCATAGCTGCGAGCCCACTCGATTGCCGCCAGACTGAGACAAACGAATATTCCTCCGAACCCGATCATTCTGTGCTTGTTGAGCCGGTCGGCGACAATGCCCATGGGGATCTGAGTGATTCCGCTGAGGAGGACCCCCACCATGAGGATGGAACCGATCGCCGCGCTGGAGAGGCCATGTTCGGTGTCTGCCAGAATCGGCAGGAATCCCCATATGCTTCCGATTCCGAACGTGTATCCGAATCGAAATATGAAAAGCCCGATGATTTCGCGATCAAAAAGCAGGCGTTTCCAGGAACCGAGCGCCTTGGGCGCCCGGGTGATCCGCTCAGCGGCGGCGGCTGGCAAAAGGATCTGGGCCAGCAGGCCTCCCATGAACGCCAGGATCCCCATGCTTGCGAAGGCGGCCGGAAGCCCCCAGGCGTCTTGGATGGCGCCGCCCATCAGCGGTCCGAAACCCAGGCCGAGGAACAGCGCCAGGTTGAAGCATCCCAGGGTCGTACCCTCCCGCCCGCGAGGGGCGATGTCGCCCACATAGGCCTGAATGACCGGCATAAGAGCGGCCGAAGCGATGCCTTGGAAGAACCGGATGACAATCAAGCTGGCGATGTCGGAGAAAAACATGAAAAAGGCGGCGATCAAGGCATAGGCCAGCAGCCCGAAGACTATCAGCGGTTTGCGTCCCCTGCGGTCTGACCACCGGCCGAAATAGGGCGGAAAAATCGTACGGGAAATCGAAAAAGACGCGAATATCAAACCGATGGCAAGGCCGCTGGCGCCGACATGGTGAGCGTAAACCGGCAGCAAGGGCACCACGATTCCCACTCCGGTCACGGTGACGAAAATGGAGAAGAAAAGAGTGCCGAATATTTTCTTGTCTATGCGGTCCACGGCAGCGACCTGCCGCCGCAGGGGCAGGGCGGCCTCTCCCCTCGGCGGACGGGGGCACTGAATCTGCGGTCGGCGGGGGAAACGCTCATGCCGCACCGATGTCGATCATTTCGCCCGTGTTATGGGTGTTGTAGCCTCCCAGACCCTCCACCCGGCGCTTGAATTCGGCCGACCTGATGATGCCAAGCAGCGTCTGAATGGATTCGGATGCGAAGTGCTCGGCCGGAACGACCAGGTCATATTTTTCGGTAACCACCGGGATGAAATCCAGCTCCAGCGCCTTGGCGGCGGCATAGATGCCTAAGCCCGCATCCGCGCTGCCGCTCAATACCGCGACGGCCACCGACATATGGGTGAACTCCTCGGCGTCGTATCCTTTGATCGCCGTCGGTTCGATCCCAAGTTGCCTGAGGCGGTAGTCTAAAAGGATTCGGGTGCCGGAGCCGGCCTGGCGGTTGATGAAGGTCACATCCGCGCGGGTCAGATCCTCGATGCCGCGGATGGACCTGGGATTGCCGCGCCGCACGATCAGCCCGTTGTCGCGGTAGACCAGATGGACCAGCTTGATGAGCCGGCCGGGAAGGAATTTGCGGATATACGAGACATTATAGCTCCCGTTTTCGGCGTCCAGCAGGTGCGAACCGGCCAAGTGGCAGGCGCCGCGCTTGATCGCCATCAGTCCGCCCATGCTGCCGACGTGGCTCGATGATAGGGTGAGGCCGGTCTGGGCAGCCTTCAGCTGGTCGGCCAAAACATCCAAGGTGTTGTCGTGGCTGCCGACGATGACGATCGTCCGGCGCAGCTCCGAAACCGGTCTTAGAAGCTCGGCGGTTACCGGCGCGTTCTCCTTGATGCCCTCGGTGTCGGCGGGGATGCGAACAATCCCGTCTGCCTCGGTGATCGAAGTGATCGAGCCGGCCGCGCGCGGAAGGGGTGTGGCGACGATGCGACCGCCCACCTCCCCGAGCTTGACGCGCACGAATTCCTCCAGCCCGAGCTTGGAGGCGATCTTGCGCGTGGGCGTCACCGTGACCGTCTCGCGCGGGGGCTCCGGCAGCTTGAGGAACGCAGTGAGCAGCGGCCGCACCAGCTGCTCGAATACGATGATGGCCGAGACCGGGTATCCGGGGATCCCGAACACGGGGGTTTCCCGCACGACGCCGACTACCGCCGGCTTGCCGGGCATGATGGTGACGCCGTGGACCAATACCTCCCCGAGATCTTCAACAACGGCGCGGGCATAGTCTTCCGCCCCGGCCGAGGAGCCGCCCAGAATCAGCACGCTTTCGCAGCCGTCGGCGATGGCCGCCTCAACGGCGGCTTTTATGCTGGCGGTCTCGTCTGCCACCATCTCATTGCGCGTGTAGGTCCCGCCGCAGTCTTCCACGAGCCGGCCCAGGACAAAGGAGTTGGTTTCGAGCACCTGGCCCGGCCGGACGGCCTTCAGCGGCGTGGTGCGCCAGTCCACCAGTTCCGTGCCGGTGGGGATGATCCGCACCCGCGGCTTTATCAGCACCGGCACGCGCAGCACCCCGCCGGTCAATAGGGCGCCCAGGCAGTAAGGGGTGATCCGGTGATGGCGCGGGAAGAGCAGCTCGGTGGCAACGATGTCCTCGCCGATCTTGCGTACATTCTGCCAGGGGAACGCCGGCGCTTCGATCACGACACGCTGCTCGCCCCGCACCTGGACGTTTTCGATCATGATGACGGCGTCGGTACCCTCCGGCAGGACGTTGCCGGTGTTGACAAAAAACGCATTGCGTCCGGGCACCAGATCCTTCGGATGGCCCTCGCTGGCGCCATAGGTGGTCTCCGCCTTGACGGCCACGCCATCCATGGCGGCGGCGTGGTAGCTGGGCGCGGAGATGGCTGCATGGACGGGCGAGGCCAGCACTCGGCCGACGGCTTCCGGCACCGGCACGATCTCGGACGGCAGCTGCCGCAAGGACGCCAGGCGCTCGCGGACGATCTGCCGCGCCTCATCCAAGCTCTTCATTTTCAAATAAACATTACGGGACATGGCGTCACAGAAAATAAAGACGTTTAAGGGCAATACTGTTCACTTTATTATTTGAATGCACTTTTCTACACAGACGGACTTCAATTTTGCATGCCGTTTCCGCAGCGGAAATTTGCTCATTTTGCGCTTGACGCCTCGCGGAATACTCCGATTGCGACTGGAAACCACTCGCTCCTGCAAGATTTCTTGTAAGACCGCCTCATGGAAAGCGATCCACCCCGCAGGGGGGAATAGCGCTGGACAAAGGCAGTTTGCGGCGCATAACCCGCACGGCGTGCAAGAACGACAACCTGTCTGGGTCCTCATCGGCCTTCAGGGCCGCTTCGTGCATCAGGCCCCGGATGGCAAAATGCGCCATCATCAAACCATAGAACTCCTGGTAGACCAGCTCCGGGGTCTTGCTGCGCAAAACAATCTGGGCTCCGCGCAGATGCGTCTTGAACTCATCAAGGGCGGTCTCAATCTCCCAGCGTTCGTGATAGAGCGCCGCCAGCTCCTGAGCCGGTGCCTGTTGAGGGTCCAAAATGCTCGTCAGCAGCCGATAGATGGGCTCGCTTTGCTCTACCCCCTCCAGCCGATACTCGATCACGCGCACGAGCACAGCATTTCTCTGGTGCCTGCGATCTCTCGGCGAAGCATAGATGCGGCTCAGAAACGAACCGTCGGGCAAACGCTGCTCGCAGGCCAAGCGCAGGTTCTTTTTGACCCGCCACAGCAGCTCAGCGCCCGTCGCCCGAGCCTGTTGCCAAAGCTCATAGCTAAAGAAGTTACGGTCTGCCAAACACAACATCCCGGTTCGCAGATGCGTGATGGTCTGACGCGCCAGAGCAATTTCACTGCAGCGGCAAGCTCCCACCTGAGTTCCGAACAAAACGTGGGTGCCGTTTTCAACCAGCGAAACAAACCGAATTTGCGGATACGCACTTGCTCCTCGGCTCGCCCCGGGACGGCCGAAGGTCTTCGCAGTACTGATCTCATCGGCGACATCCAGTGTGGCTCCGTCAATGCTCACTATCTGCCACTGGCGGTAAAACGCCCCGCGTGTCTCAGCCGTGGCGATCGGTCGGACCGTCTGATCATGCAACCGCCGCATCGGCTCCGATCCCAGTCGGCTGCGGGCTTGGGAAATGCCCGATTTGCCAGTCACTTTGATACCACCCGGATGCAGTTGCAACCATTGGACACCCTCCAACAGACAGCGCAGAACCTCGCGGTAGGAGCTGTTCATGTAAAGAGCCAGCGCAATCACATAGTAAATCACCACGTGTGCTGGCAGTTCCCGCTGCCGGAGGCTTTCTTTGCCTGTTTCGGCCAAAACCGATTGCAGCTTCTCCCGTGGAAATACCTTGGCAATCAACCCAAGACTGATGTAGTCCGTTATCCGGCTCCCTCTGGGGAGCTCTGCGATTGTTCGTGCCATACGCCCACCTCCCGGTTAGAGTTGGAGTAGGATAGCACGAATTTTTTATTAAGTGAACAGTATTGCGTTTAAGGGTTAAAGTAAAAACCTGCTGACAGCGGTTACATTAAAACTTAAACCTTAAACTTTAAACCCTCATTAAAACAATATCACCTCCACCGGCGCGCCCTCGATCAGCCCCTCGGTATTCTTGCCGATTTCAATGATACCGTCGGCGTGGATCATGGTGTTGAGAAGCCCCGATTTGCCTAACACGGGTTGCGCCCAACGTTCGGCGTTGCGGCGCATGAGCCGCACCCGGATATAATCCGTGCGTCCCTGTGCCGAGGCCACGTTGCGGCTCAGTCGGGCGGGGATCGCGATATCGGCCGCGTAAGGATCACACCGTCCGCCGATCTGTCGCAGAAAAGGCCGCACGATCCGGGAGAAGACAATCATCGCAGATACGACGTGGCCGGGCAGCCCCCAGAGGGCCTTGCGGCCGACTCGGGCCAGAATGGTCGGTTTCCCGGGACTGACGGCAATGCCATGCACCAGGATTTCCGAACCGGCAAAGGCGGAGATCGCCTCCACCGTGTAATCCCGAGTCCCGACCGAACTGCCGCCTGAAATCAACACCATGTCGCAGCGCTCCAACGCTCGTGCGCAAGCGGCATAAAGCGATGGGAAGTCATCCTTGACGATGCCGAAACTTTCCGGATCCGCACCGGTTTCCGCTACCAGACCGGCCAGGGTGTAGCTGTTGACATCCCGAATCTGGGACAAAGCGGGAACGGTGTCAACCGGTACGAGCTCGTCCCCGGTGGAGATGATCCCCACCAACGGCCGGCGGAAAACCAGGACCTGAGTCCGTCCGAAGGCGGCCAGCATGCCCGTGTCTTGGGGCCGCAGGCGCTGGCCGCAGGCGGCTATCCGAGCACCCTGCTCGAAATCCTCACCGGCCGCAATGATGTTTTGCCCGGGAGCCGCGCTGCGGAACACTTCGATGGCCGTGTCGTCCATGCCCTCGGCGTGCTCGATCATCACGACGCTGTCGGCACCGGCCGGCAGCATGCCGCCGGTGGCGATGCGAACGGCCTCGCCGGATGAGACCGACATGCGCGCGGATTCTCCCATGCTGACGGCACCGGTGAGATGGAAGAAGGCTGGACTGGACTCGCTGGCACCGAACGTGGAGGCCGCCTGCAGGGCGTAGCCATCGACGGTCGAACGCGCAAAAGCGGGCAAGTTTTCAGCGGCAAATACGTCCTCCGCCAAAATTCGATCGAAAGCGGCCTCCAGAGCAACCTGCTCGACACCGACCGCAGGAAACTGCGGAACGAGCGCGAGCACCTGTTCGATGTCCAAGACCTTAAAAAACTCTTTCACGTTATCATCCGGAAATCCGAGCCGCCCGTTATGCGGGCGGCTCATTGATCGCGGGGAACCGTTTGGATTCAATCCAACCACCTGTTTAACATAAAAGGCATTGTCACTCAAAGTCAATCTATACCCTTGCAAAATCTCGAAAGCCGGCTATAATCGGGCGAAATTGCGTTCGGGACGGGCATGGACGGCCGCCGCCGGACCTGAAAGACAGAAGGTGACAGAAGGTTTATGCTGGATGAGTCCGAAGCACCCGTGGACAGCCCGCGCGCGGCCCGTCCGGAGTTCCTGACCGCAACACGGTTCGATTTCTTCAATCTACCACCGGAGGTATTAAAGGGCCTCGCGGGGGCCGGATTTGAATACTGCACCCCTATCCAAGCCGAGGCCTTGCCGGTGCTGTTGCGCGGCCGCGATGTTGCCGGCCAAGCCCACACCGGAACCGGCAAGACCGCCGCGTTCCTGGTGACCGTCATCAGCCGACTTCTCGGCATGGCAAACCGCAAGACCGGACTGCCTCAGGCCATCATCATGGCGCCCACCCGCGAATTGTCCCGCCAGATCTTCGAAGAAGCGTTGATCTTAAGCCGCCACACGGACATCAGCCTGCTCGAGGTGGTCGGCGGCATCGACTACAAGGAGCAGGCCGAAGGGCTTCAAAAAGGGGCGGACATCGTCATCGGCACACCGGGACGGATCATCGACTACCACAAGCAGGGAATCCTCAAGACCAAAGATATTAAGTTCTTGGTCATCGACGAGGCCGACCGGCTGCTCGACCTCGGCTTCGAAAAGGACATGCGCTTCATTCTCCGCAAGCTGCCGCACTACGAGAAGCGTCAATCCATGCTCTTCTCGGCGACCCTTTCCTACCGGGTGTTGGAGCTTACTTACGAGTTCATGAATTTGCCCGAATTCATTTCGGTGATTCCGGACAAGGTGACCGTCGCCGGAATCGACCAATCCCTTTTCCACGTGGGCAGCGACCGGAAGTTCCAGCTCCTGCTGGGTCTGCTGCAGCGCGAGGATTTCACACACATGCTGATCTTCGTCAATATGAAGATCTCCGTGGAGCGGCTGACGCGCAGGCTGAAGGCCAACGGCGTCCCCGCCGAGGGCATTACGGGCGACCTGCCGCAGCAGAAGCGCTTCAAGCTCATGGAACGTTTCAAGAAGGGGCAGATCAAGATCTTGATTGCCACCGACGTTGCCTCGCGCGGTATCCATGTGGAGGATATCAGCCATGTGGTCAATTACGACATCCCCCAGGATTCCGAGAACTACATCCACCGCATCGGCCGCACCGCACGGGCCGGCAAAACCGGCAAGGCCATATTGCTGGCGTGCGAGGAGTATGTTTTTCATCTGGAACCGTTAGAGACGATGCTGGGCTACAAGATCCCGGTGGTTTGGGCCGAGGAGGGCTGGTTTGTAGAAGACCGCTCCCGGCCGGAAGACAGTGCAGCGACCGAGAGGCGCGAGCGGAAAAACGGCCGCCACGGGCGGGGCCGCGTGCGCGAGCGCGAGACGAAGCGATCCGGACCGGCTGCGGCGTCCATCCAGCCGAAGGCCAAACGTGTTCCAGGCGCCTTCTTTGGTTTCGGCCCCGAATCGGAAGAACCTGTCCCTGGGGCCACGGAATCCGAGGACGAAATCCCCCCGGAGGCCCCGGCCGAGCCGCCGCCGGCCGTGGTCGAAGAAATCGAAAAAGTCGAAAAGCCCAAGAAACGCCGGCGGCGCCGGCGTAAGAAGCGGACGGCCTCCCCCGAATCCGGCCTTGCGCCGCCTGCGTCGACAGGGCCCGCGGAGGCTCCCGCCGCGGATGATCCGGTAGAGCCGGCCGTCTAATCCCCCCTTGGCCCCAAGCGGCCGGTTTCATCGTCATGTTTTGCAAGGATTACCGGCCGCAGGCGAGTCATTGACTCGGTCGGACGAATTCTTTAAATTGGCTTCCATGGGACATGTCTTCGACTTCCACGAGGCCGTCGCGTACGAGAAGTGGATGAAAAAGCCGGAAAACGAACTGGCTTTTCAGATGGAGATCCAGCTTCTGCGCGACATGCTTCAACCACGGCTCGGAGAGTCGATCCTCGACATCGGATGCGGCGCTGGATTTTGTCTGCCGGCCTTCTTGGACATGGGCTTGAAGGTGACCGGAATAGACCCGTCCACCTACATGCTTGACATCGCGTTGAGTAAAGCCGGCAGCCGCGTCGACCTTTATCGCGGGTTGGCAGAAGACCTGCCCTTCGGCGACAACTCCTTCAACCACGCCTGCCTGTTTACCACCTTGGAGTTCGTAGAAGATGCCAAGAAAGCCCTTGCGGAGGCCTGCCGGGTCGCCAAGGACCGCCTGTTCATCGGTGTGCTGAACCGTTACGCGATCAAGGGAGTGGAGCGACGGGTGCGGGGCATGTTCTCATCGTCGATCTACAACCACGCCCGGTTTTTCAGCGTCTGGGAGTTGAAGCACATGATCTACGATCTGGTGGGGCATGTGCCGATATCCTGGCGCACCGTGTGCCAGCTTCCGCTTCCCTCCGGCAAGTTTGCGTCGAGCTTCGAGCAGCCGTTTCTCCAGCGCTGTCCTTTCGGCGCGTTTGCCGGCATGGTCGTCATCCTGGTTCCGCGGTTTCGGACTCGACCGCTGACTGCCCGCTATCAGCCTCGCCACGCGCCGGAGGAGGTGCCGGGATGACGACAGCGGCTGCGGCAAGAACGGGCCGGCCGTCTAAAGCCGCCTTATTCTGATGTGGAGGTGCCGGGGCGGACGATCATGGAAGCGCTCCTTTACGAAACGCTCGAAGACCATAGCGTGAGGTGTGCGCTCTGCAGCCATCGCTGTGTCATTGCCGACGGCCAGCGCGGGATCTGCCATGTGCGTGAAAACAAGAGCGGAGTCCTGCACACGCTGGTCTACGGACGGTTGATCGCACAGCACATCGACCCCATCGAAAAGAAACCGCTGTACCACTTTCTACCGGGGACGTTATCGTACTCCATTGCTACGGTGGGCTGCAACTTCCGCTGCCGGTTCTGCCAGAATGCCGATATCGCCCAACTGCCGGGCGATCACGGCGGGGCCATCATCGGCGACACCGTGAAACCCGAGCAGGTCGTAAAGGCGGCCGAGAAGGCCGGTTGCCGCAGCATATCCTTCACCTACACCGAGCCCACCGTTTTTTTCGAGTTCGCCCTGGAAACCGCCTGGCTGGCCCGCTCGAAGGGCATCCGCAGTGTGTTCGTCACGAACGGCTACATGACCCCCGAGGCCCTTGACCTGATCGCCCCGGTCTTGGACGCTGCCAACGTCGATCTGAAAGCCTTCACCCGTAGCTACTACAAGGACCTCTGCGGCGCGAAGCTGGAGCACGTGCAGGCGACGCTCCGGGACATGAAATCCAAAGGGGTGTTCGTGGAAGTGACGACCCTGGTCGTGCCGGGTCTGAACGACGACCCTAACGAATTGAAAGCGCTGGCGAAGTTCCTGGTGCATGACCTGGGTCCCGACACCCCCTGGCACATCAGCCGTTTCCATCCGACCTATCGGCTGACGGACCGACCGCCCACTCCGGTCAAGACCTTGAGCGAAGCGCGTGAGATCGGGTTGGCGGCCGGGCTCAAGTTCGTCTACACAGGCAATGTTCCCGGCGACAAGGGGGAGAGCACCTTCTGCCCGGCCTGCGGCGCGACGCTCATCGAGCGCTGGGGATTTCAGGTGGGCAAGATCAGGATGAGGGACGGGCGATGCTCCAGGTGCGACGCGGTGATCGAGGGGGTCTGGAGCTGAAAAGCTCAAACCGCCTGTAAAAGGCGTTTACCGCTTTAGGATGTTTTTATCTTCTGTACCGCCAGCAACGAAATGACCCCCATGGCGGCGCCCGCGAAAAAGGGGATGCGATAGTCGATCACCCAGAGCATCCCGCCGATCGCCGGCAGGAACACGGCTGCCACGTGGTTGATGGTGAAGCCGACGGCCATGCTCGGGGCGATGTCCTGGGGGTCCCCCACTTTCTGGAAGTAGGTTCGGATGGCAATGGCGAAGGTGAAGAAGATCTGGTCTAAGATATATATGAACGCTACCAACAACTTGGAGTCCGTGCTGGCATAGGCGCTGAAAATGAAGATCACACTTAAGTATTCCAGGGACAATACCTTGCGCTCGCCGAAGCGGATGATGCTCTTGCCCACGAGGGGGCTCAAGAAATAATTGATGCTGTTGTTGATGACGAAGAGCAGCGTCACCTCTTGAACCGAATAGTTGAACTTTTGAACCAGCAGCAGCACCGAGAACGCAATGAAGATCTGCCGCCGCGCGCCGGCCATGAAGGTAAGAAAGTAAAAGAGCCAGTAGCGTTTCCGCAGAATCATCTGTTTGCGCTGGGGCAACGCCTCGGGATCCGAGGGATCGCGGGTGAAGGCCCAAAGTCCGGCGGTTGCAATCAACCCGCCGACGATGAGATATACCTGGCTGAAACTGAAGAAGGACATCATCAGCCAGATCAGAAGTCCGATGCCGATGCTGGTGGCGGCCGCCAGGCTGGTGAGTTTTCCAAACACCCAGGGCGATTCGTGCTTCTTGAAATACTGGAGCGTCAAGGACATGTTGGTGGTTTCGTAATAGTGGAACCCAAAGCTGCTTACCAGGGTTGTGACGGCGATCCCCGTGTAGGACGGGAAAAAGCCCGTCGTCGCCAGGCCGGCCCCCAGGATGAGGATGGAGAAGGCGGAAAGCCGGTGCTCCCGAACAAAGCGGATGACGAAGACCGCCAAGAGCGCCAGGAATCCCGGGATCTCGCGAATGGACTGGATCATCCCCACGTGGTTGCCGCCCAGCTTTGCAATGTCTACGGCGAAGTTGTTGAAAAGAGTGGTTCAGGTCTGAAGGCCGACCGTGGAGCTGATGGTCAGGACTACAAGGTAGACGAACATCGGATTGCGTTTTATGGATTCGGTTTCAAGCATGGAAATGCAAGTGGGATTGCGTTTTTCGTTACGCTTAATTCCGCCCTAAAAGCCGCGTTCAAACCCATAAACAATCATAATACATAACAATTAAGATTGGTTATGGTTTTATTCGGCCGATGTCCGGATTAATAGTTCAAATTTTTGAACCCGTGTCTTTAATAGATAACATCAATAAAAACAACCTATTTTTAGCGCCCGCCGTTTTCAGCGTTTATAATCATGAACCTGAAAAGCACGAGGGCGAGCGACAACCATCTCGCCGGAGTCAATGATCTTATTCACCTATTTTTATAACAATTTGATTTTAATGCACTTATTTTTTTAAAGCCAAAAATCGGGAAATGCTTAAGCTGTTGGCAGGAAGATTGCATCACTCACCATCAAAGCCTAATAGTTTCTTCATCTGTTCTCCTCCTTAACGGCTAATTGGATGGTCCGATTAGCCGTTAAAATTTTGTGCAATGATCATCGACTTCCACACCCATCTGTTTCCCGAATCCATCTGTTCCGGCAGGCAGGCCTGCTGCGAGTCGGAGCCGGCCTTCGAGAGGCTCTACCGCTCGCCTAAATCGCGCTTGGTGAGCGCGGCGGAGCTGCTGGCGGCCATGGATGAAAACGGCGTCGACAAATCGGTTGTCTTTGGCTTTCCGTGGCAGAGCGCCGAGCTTTTCAAGCGGCACAACGACTTCATCATGAATGCAGCCCAGCGGCACCCTGACCGGCTGATCGGTTTTGGATGCTTTGATCCAGGTAACCGGGAAGCTGCGAAAGAGGCGGAACGCTGCTTTGATGGCGGTCTGGCGGGCATCGGGGAACTGGCCTTCTATCGATCCGGTATCGTAGACGAAAGCCTTGAGCAACTGGCACCCATCATGGATGTCTGCCGCGAACGCGACCGCCCGGTTCTGATCCACACCAACGAGCCGGTGGGGCACCATTATCCCGGCAAAACGCCCAACACCCTTGCTCAGATCTACCGGCTGGTCGGACGCTTCCCGGCCAACACCATCGTTCTCGCCCATTGGGGAGGCGGCCTGTTTTTTTTCAGCCTGCTCAAGAAGGAGGTCAAGGACCGGTTGCGGAACGTCTACTTCGACACTGCGGCCTCCCCGTTCCTCTATGACGCTGCCATCTACCGCATTGCCGTTCAGGTGGTCGGTGCCGACAAGATCCTCTTCGGCAGCGATTTCCCCTTGATCCCACCGGTCCGCTACTTCAGGGAGATCGAGGCCGCCGGGCTGACCGAAGCGGAGCGCCGTCAACTCTGCGGGATGAACGCCGGCCGGCTGCTCGGCATCAACTGACCCACTGGGCCCGGGGCCGGCGGGTTGGCAGCAGAACGGCGATACCGGCGGCATGGCCTGCCGGCGTCTGCCGGAGCATGGCCGGAAAGGACGCCCCTCCGTGGATCGATATCGCGTCGCCGTTGTTCGCTTCCGGGAAGACTCCGATTCGGTGCAGCAGGCCGCGCATCGGTGCCGAGGCCTTGATCGGCTGCCGGCGCGTGCCAGGGCCTTCATCAAACCGAACATCGTCTTCTGGACCCGCGCGGTGAACTTTCCGAAGTGGGGGGTGATCACGACCACGCGCGTCGTCGAGGACGTGGTCATCCTGCTCAAGGAACGCGGCATCGACGATATCACCATCGGCGAAGGCACGGTCACCATGACCCCCGGGGACACGCAAACCCCGGCCCACGCCTTCGAACATCTGGGCTACGGCCGGTTGAAGCGCAGATACGGGGTCAGGTGCGTAAATGTCTTTGAACGTCCGTTCGTGCCGCTGGAGCTCGGAGGGGGGTTCCGGCTAAATTTCAATGCGGATGCGGTCGGAAGCGATTTTATCATCAACCTTCCGGTTTTGAAATCCCACAACCAAACCGTGGTCAGCCTGGGCATCAAGAACCTCAAGGGGCTGATCGACATCCCTTCCCGCAAACGCTGCCACAGCATGCAGCCCGGTCGGGACCTGCACGCCTGGGTCGCGCGCCTGGCCGATCGCATGCCGCCCATGTTCACCCTGGTCGACGGGATTTACACCAACGAGCGCGGACCCGGGTTCGACGGAAAGATGCGCCGCGCGGACATTCTGGTCGCCGCGGCGGATGTCCTGTCGGCCGACCTGGTTGGAGCGAAACTGCTCGGGCACGACCCCGCCCAAGTGCCCCATCTCGTGCACGCGGCCCGTCATCGCGGCCGGCCGGTCGATCTTTCCGACATCGCGGTGTCGGGTGAACGGATCGAGAGCGTGGCGCGCTACCACGAATACGATTTTCAATATGCGGCCAGCGCAGAGGCCTGCCTGCCGCTGCCGCTGGTCAAGGAGGGGCTGAGGGGGGTCTTCTACCGCAAGTACGACCTGTCCATGTGCACCTACTGCTCCGGGGTGAACGGAATCATGCTCTCCGCCATCCGGCAGGCATGGAAAGGAACGCCGTGGGGCGGGGTGGAGGTATTGACCGGGAAATCCATGCAGCCGACCCCTGGAATGCGCGCGACCATCCTCGTCGGCAAGTGCATGTACCGGGCCCACAAGGACCATCCGGCCATTCGCGAGCTGATCGCGGTGAAAGGCTGCCCTCCGAAGCCGAAGGATCTTTTGAGCGCGCTGCGTCGGGCCGGCATCGAGGCGGATTCGGGCTGGTTCGAAAAAATGGATCAGCTCCCCGGTCTGTTCATGGCCCGCTACGCCGACCGACCGGAGTTCGAGGAGGGGCACTTCCGCGCCGGGGAATAGACGGAGGGCCGCAGGCCGGTTGTTGGATCGGCTGGCTCGAGAGATAGAGTTACAATTCTGGATACCGGATGCTGGATAAAAGCAAGGTCACTTCATCGGCACCGTTGCTTTTACCCAGTATCGAGCAGCCCGCATCCAGCAGCGTCCCTTCTCTTATACCCGAATCGCCCTCAGCCGCTGCAGAATCGGCTCAGCCTGTTTCCGGTATTCGGGCGGCAGCATCAGCACCCTCATGGGCCGGTTGGCGATCAACCCGTTGCCGCTGCAGTGCAAGGTGCCGCCGGCGTAGGCCGCCCGCGCCTCCTCACCCGTTAGCACCTCCAGCACCTCCAGCAGGTTCCCGCTGCACCCATCGGCGTCCACGTGCTCGACGGTCTGCAGGAAAACCGTATTCACCGCCAAAACGGCCTCGTCCATGTCGGCGGACCCGTTTTCTGCACAAGGCGTCCGGGAGATGAGGCAGCGGCAGTTGAAGGGCCGCAAGGCATAAATGGCGCACAACTCGTCGACCAGCAACGGGCATTTTTCGCGGATCGATTCCCCGGGTTCCGGCGGAAGGTCCGCATCGGCGGCGCACAGCTCTGCCAGGGCATTGGTGGTGGTGGTCGGCCGGAACCGCTCGAGATCCGCGGCGGCGCGGATCCGGCTGAAAAGTTTCTGGCGCTCGCCGGGCGGCAGGGCGGCGCAGATTTTGTAAGCTTCCAGAGTCGTCAGGGTGACGTGGGTGGTGCAACAGAGGTGGCAATGCAATTTGCAGGCGGTGTCCTGGGAGCGCACGTACTCATCGTAAACGGCGTAAATTCGGTCGAGTGCCTTGAGCTTGCGTTCGATTTCCATGGATGTCCCCTTCTCCAATCGGGGCGCGCGCTATTTTTTGGGCTCGACCTGGTTGCGTGCGATGGGCACCGGCTCCGCGTGCCAGATGTCCTGGTTGTATTCGAGGATGGTGCGATCCGACGAGAACTTGGCGATCCGGGCTACATTCAGGATCGATTTTTGGGTCCATTCCTCGCTGTCGCAGTACAGGGCGTCGACCTGCATCTGGGCACGGTGGTAGGCGTCGAAGTCGGCCAGGACCATGTAACGGTCCTCGTTCAGGAGCAGGTCAGCCAGCGGCTGAAAAAGGCCAGGGTGATCCGGACTGAAGAACCCATTCCGAATGAGATCAATTGCCTGCTTCAACGCCGGATTGCCGTGGTAGTAATCCAAGGGGCGATAACCGGAGCGCAGGGCGACGACCTCCTCGGCCGTGAGGCCGAAAATGAAAATGTTTTCACGGCCGACCTCCTCCATGATTTCAATATTGGCTCCGTCCAGGGTTCCGACGGTGAGGGCACCGTTCAGAGCGAACTTCATGTTGCTGGTGCCGGAGGCTTCATAACCGGCGGTGGAGATCTGCTCGGAGACATCCGCGCCCGGATAGATGACTTCCGCCAGGCTGACCCGGTAGTTCGGGAGGAAGACCACCTTCAGAATCTGGTTCGTGGCCGTGTCGTGGTTGATCATGTCGGACACATGGCAGATCAGGCGGATGATCATTTTGGCCGTGTGGTAGGCAGGAGCCGCCTTGCCGCCGAAGAAGAAGGTGCGCGGATGGATACGGAAGTCCTTCTCCTCCTTCAGCCGCAGCCAGAGATAGACGGCGTGCAGGATGTTCAGCACCTGGCGCTTGTACTCGTGGATGCGCTTGACCTGGACATCGAAAATCGCTTCGGGATCCAACCGTTCGCCGGTCAGCTTAAAAGCGAGGTCGGCCAGCCGCTTTTTGTTGCTGCGCTTGATCTCGCGCCATTCGCGACGGCAGCCGGGGTCTTCGGTGAAGGCTTCGATCTTGCGCAGCTGACTCAGATCCCGGACCCATTCGGTGCCGATGTACTGGCTGATGAGGTCGGCCAGTCCCGGGTTGGCGGAAAGCAGCCAGCGGCGGGGGGTGACGCCGTTGGTCTTGTTGTTGAAGCGGCCCGGGTACATTTCGTCGAAGTCTTTTAATTCCCTTTCGCGCAGCAGCCGGCTGTGCAGCGCGGCCACGCCGTTGACGGAGTGCGAACCGACGATGGCCACATGCGCCATGCGCACCCGCTTCTCGGCCCCCTCCTCGACCAAGGACATGCTGCGCTTGCGGTCGCCGTCATGCATGAAGCGGATGGACACGTCCCGCAGAAACCGTCGGTTGATCTCGTACACGATCTCGAGATGCCGAGGCAGGAGGCGTTCGAACATCGGGACGGGCCATTTTTCCATGGCTTCGGCCATCAGCGTGTGATTGGTGTAGGCGCAGGTGCGGGTGGTGAGGTCCCAGGCCTTTTCCCAGCTCATGCCGTAGCTGTCGAGGAAAAGCCGCATCAGTTCGACGACCGCCAGCGACGGGTGCGTATCGTTCATCTGAATCGCAACCTTGTCGGGAAAGGCGTCAAAGGTTTCGTGGTTGACCAGGTACCGCCGGATGATGTCCTTGATCGAACAGGAGACAAAAAAATACTGCTGCTTCAAGCGCAGCTCGCGGCCCTCATAGAACTCGTCGCTCGGGTAAAGCACTTTGGAAATATTCTCGGAAATGTTTTTCTCCTCCACGGCCTTGAGGTAGTCGCCGTGCTGGAAATAATTCAGGTCGAATTCCTTGGAGGCCCGGGCCGACCAGAGTCGCAGGGTGTTCACGGTGTTGTTGCCGTAACCGGCGATCGGAATGTCGTGGGGAATGCCCACCACGTCGCTGGTATCGACCCACTCGCTCTTCAGGGTGCCGTCCGGCAGCCGGGTTTGCTTGACCCGGCCGTAGAAGTGGACTGTGAAGATGACCTCCGGGTGGGAGATCTCCCAGGGCGTGCCGTAGCGCAGCCAGTTTTCGGGCAGCTCCACCTGCTTCAGGCTGCGGATCTCCTGATCGAAGATCCCGAATTCATAACGGATGCCGTAGCCCATGGCCGGGATTTCCAGGGTCGCCAGTGAATCCAAAAAGCAAGCGGCCAGCCGGCCTAAGCCGCCGTTGCCCAGGCCCATGTCCGGCTCCTCGCCGGCCAGCTCCTCCACATCGATGGAAAGCTCCTCCATGGCCCGGCGGGTTTCGTCGTACATGCCCAGATTAATCAAATTGCTGGTCAGAACACGGCCCATGAGGTATTCGGCCGACAGGTAATACACCCGTTTAACGTCTTCGGTGTAATATTTCTGCTGGGTCTTGATCCAGCGTTCAATCAGCCGGTCACGGGCGGCCAGGGCCAAAGAGAGGTACAGGTCGCGGTTGGTTGCCGTATATTGATCTTTGGATAGCGAATACTGCAGATGGCTGGCAAAGGAGAGCTGGATGCTCTGGGTGTCCAGGCCCTTGCGGAAAGTCCCCCATTGCTGAAAGAGCTTGCTTCGTTTCATGAAGATCTCCTTGCAAGGCGGAAGCGGCATAAACGCCGCTTCCGATCAGGATGAAAATCCAGATGGTACCGAGGAAGGCAGAAGATTCTTATCAAAAAATTCTACCACGGACCTATCGGCTAGTCAAACCTGCTAAAGAAGCCAACAGCATCGATTTGCCCCGGGGGTTGTGCGCTTAACCCATACGATCTAAACTTGGGCGGTCGCAATGGCATGCGAAGCTAAGCTTGACCGCAGACGCCGTTTCCAGCCATAGAAAGGCCTTGGCACTGAACAACACGTTCGCTTATTGAGTGAGGACGGGCATGACGCTGCAAACTGATAGCCCCGCCGTACTGCCGGCGGTCGTCATCTCCGGGCGCGCCGCGCGCCGCCTGGCGGATGGGTTTCTTTGGATTTATTCAAATGAAATCGAGGGCCGCGACGAGCAGCCCATCCCGGCCTTCTGGTGTCGGTTCGTGCGTGCAGGCCGTACCGTCGCGACCGGCTACTTTAATCGCCATTCGCTGATTGCCGGCCGGGCGGTTGCTTGGGGCGAAGTCGGGGATCTGCATCGGCTGCTGGAAGATCGGTTGCTCTTCGCCTTTGCCAGGCGGCAGCCGTTGGAGAATGGACGCAGTGCCCGCCTCGTTTTTTCAGAGGCGGATCTGCTGCCGGGATTGGTGATCGATCTCTTCCCGCCCTACGCAGTGCTCCAGAGCAACACCGCCGGCATGGATCTGCTGCTGCCGGTATTGGCCGAGCGCGTGCCCGCGCTGATCGAACGAGTGTTCCAGGTGCCGCTCCGGGGGCTGGTGCTGCGCGGCGACTCGGCCGTACGACGGCTGGAGGCGGCCGAATTGTTCCGGAAGGTCGTTTGCGGAGATCCGGCCGCCATGACGCAGGTCGAGGTGCAAGAGGATGGAGTGTGCTATGCCGCCGACCTGGTCGCCGGTCAAAAAACCGGTTTTTTCCTTGATCAACGCGACAATCGGTTGCGATTTGGTTCCTTTGTTCGGGAATTACCTTACGGCCGGGTCCTGGATTTGTTCTGCTATTCCGGAGGCTGGGGGCTGCGGGCCCTGAAAGCAGGCGTCGGGCATGTCACCTTCGTCGACGAGAGCCGTGATGCGTTGGACCTGGTGGAGAGGGGGCTCGCCGCCAACGGGATCGCGCCGGAACGGGCCGACCTGCACCACGGCGACGTGTTTGATTTTCTGGCCCGACCGCAGGATTCGTACGATGCGGTGGTGGCCGATCCGCCGGCCTTCGTCAAGTCCCGCAAAAACCTGCCGCAGGCCATCAAGGCCTATCAGAAATTGAACCGCATGGCCTGGCGCCGGCTCAAGCCGGGGGGGGTGCTGTTCGCCTGCAGCTGCAGCCACCACCTCGCCGAAAGCGACTTTCTCAAGCTGCTGGCCGAAGCCGTCGCTAAAGAGCACGGCCTGGCCCACCTCGTCTACCGGGGTGGACCGGCCCAAGACCATCCGGTGCTTTTATCCATGCCCGAGACCTCTTATCTGAAATGTCTGGGGATTCGGAAATTGGCGACAGCCTGAAACTTGCACCGCTTGGAGGTAGGCGGTTCCTGCATTGATTTTTCGCTTGCTTTTCCTCATCGGTTTACTTAAAAGAGGCAGGATTTCAAGCAACCGGTAACGCGTTGCCTTCGGGCGTGCCACCGGAATCATTCAACCATTCAAGGACGGGATACATGAACACAGGCGACCCTGGCAGTAGTCCGAGCCACCAACGCCGAAGAGGCAAATACTTTTCAATGCCGGGTCTATCTGTCCGAGATCGGAACGCCGCCCAGCGAGCAACGCGCCCCTGATGTAAGGGCAGGCTCCTGACCGTTTTGGCCTCGGAACGAAGGACCCAAGGCGGGTAGGAGATGCCCGATGACCACTTCCCCGCAACTAATCCCCGAAAATTCGTCTGCCTGCCGCCTCGAAGACCGCCAAGCGGTGGAGACGCTACGCGAGCGCCATCCGGCCGATATAGCCGAGTACCTTGAAAACAGCGGCTTGAGCCCGATGGAGATCGTGGAGGCCCTGGTGAAGATCGGCAACACGGTCGCCATCGAGGCTTTCGAGCAGCTGTCTCTGGAAGCCCAGCAGGCCTGCCTGGAAACGGGCCGGACTCGGACCATGTTGCAGTTCATCGAAAACATGGAGCCTGACGACCGGGTCGATCTGCTCAAGAAAGTGGACCCGGAGATCAGCGAAGCGATCATGCCGCTCATCGCCCAGGCCGAGCGCAACGAGATCCGACGCTTATGGAACTACGATGAAGGCACAGCCGGCGCCGTCATGACCACCGACTATTGCAACCTGCCGCCCGAGATGAACGTCAAGGATGCCTTGGAATCTCTCCGTTTGCAGGCGCCCAACAAGGAGACCATCTACCAGGTGTACCTTACCGATGGCGGGCACCATCTGCTAGGGGTGGCATCCCTCCGGGACATCATCATGTCCAAACCCCAGGCGCGGCTGCGGGACATCATGGAGGAAAACGTCATTGCGGCGCATCACAACTTGAATGTCGAGTCCGCTGCCGCTCAGATCCAAAAATACGACTTCCTCGCCATGCCGGTGGTGGACGGTGAGAACCGGCTGCTGGGGATCATCACGGTCGACGACGTCATCGACATCATCGAAGCCGAAAATACCGAAGATTTCCAGCGGATTTCCGCGGTGGTGCCTTTTGAGGAGGAATATTTCAAGCGTCCCATGCCGCGGCTTTTCTGGAGCCGCTTCTGCTGGCTGGCCATCCTGCTGTTCACCTCGCTGATTTCGACCACCATCATGGAATGGAATGCCGGGACACTGACGGAGATGATGGCGCTGGCCTTCTTCATCCCCATGGTGATCGGTACCTGCGGCAACGCCGCCACCCAATCGGCGACCATGGTGGTGCGCGCCCTGGCTTTAGGAGAGGTCTGTCCGAAGGATGTTCTGCGGGTGTTCGGGCGGGAAATGTGGATGGGCGCGGCCCTGGGCGTCGCTTTGGGGCTGATGGCTTACTTTCGGGTCTTTCTGCAGGACCACAATCTCATGCTGGCCGCCATCGTGGGATCGGCGCTGCTGGCGACGTTGGTGCTGGCCAATCTGGGGGGCGCCCTCATCCCGCTGGTGTTGAAGCGCATCAACCTCGACCCCGCCCTCACGGCCGGTCCCCTGATGGCGACGATCATCGATGCCGTCGGGATCACGGTCTATTTCCAAATCGCGATCGTGATCCTGCGCGGGTTTGCGTGAGAACGGACCGTTGTCGCGAAATCTCTTTTTAGCGCACTCCGGAAAAGATCAGAAGAGCTGCGCCCATTCGCGCCGCTTGCGTTTGCGCCAGCTGCTTTTATGGTAAAGGTAGCTGACGATGAGCGGCAGCACCGACCCCGCCTCGGCGAAGACCATCTGCTCGAAGGTCGTATCCACTTTGCCCCAGGAGGAGGCCTCCTTGAGGGTGGAACTCGAGCAGGCGCCGTCACGCGCGTCGGCCACGGTGATCTGCACGGCGTACTTGTGCATGGGCACGTCCCGGCCCAGCATCTCGGCGCAGATGACCGTGTCCTGGATGAAGTTCTTGGGGACCCCCCCGCCGATCATGAAGATGCCGGTGGTCGGGGCCTCCATCTTGATCCGGGTCAGTTCGTAAAAATCGCGGATGGAGTCCAGGGTCAGGTGCCGGTCGGGCCGGTCCACCTGGTGTTTGACCAGGCCGAAGCCGGCGCTCGAGTCGGTGAACGCCGGGCAGAAGATGGGGACGTCGTGGCGATAGGCCACTTCGACCAGCGAGCCCTTCTTGACGGCGTGCTGCGTCAGGTAGCGTCCCATTTCGCGGATGAACTCCCGGGAGGAATAAGGTTTGGGCGGCAGCGCATCGGCGATTTTCTTGACCGTCATGTCGCAGACCTGCAGCTGCTTTTCGTCGATGAACGTGTCGTAGATGCGGTCGATGTAGAGGTCGCGCAGTTGGCGGTCGTCCGCGAAGGGCGAGCCCTGGTAGTGTTTGAAGCCCAGGGCCTCAAAAAAATCCATGTCCACGATGGAGGCCCCGGTGGCCACCACGGCATCCACCATGTTGTAGCGGACCATGTCGGCGTACACCTGCATGCAGCCCGCCGCGCCGGTGCTGCCGGCCAGTGACAGCACGATGGTGCAGCCCTTGTCCCGCAGCATGCGGTCGAAGATGTCGGCTGCGACGGCGGTGTCCCGCGAGGTGAAGGACATCTCGCGCATGGCGTCGATGATCGGAGTGGCGTCGAACGAGGTGACGTCGACGTGCCGCACGGGGTTTTTGAGAAGCTCTTTCTTTTTCATCCGACAGGGTCCTTTGACCGCCCGCTTACGGGCGCGGCGTCCGCTCGAAACACCAGCTTAGAAATTTATAGATCAGCTTGGCGGCCAGGAAATCCGGCGCGCGGTTGTAGTCACTTGGGCAGAGCTCGACCACATCGAAACCCACCACGCGAGAGCGGCGGCTCACCGCCTGCAAGAGACGGGTCACATCGTACCAGAAAAGGCCACCGGGCTCCGGCGTTCCGGTGGAGGGCATGATCGCAGGGTCGAAGACGTCCAGGTCGATAGTGACGTAGCACATGGCCGGCAGCCGCGCGAGCACGCGGTCGATCCAGCCCGTGTTGGCAGCGATGTCGTGCGCCCAGAAGACACTTCCGGGGGGCAGGCTGGCCTGCTCGGCCCGGTCCATGCTGCGGATCCCGACCTGGACCACGGGGCAGATCTCCCGCGCCCGCGCCATGACGCAGGCGTGGTTGAACCGGCTGCCCTCGTACTCCTCGCGCAGGTCCGCGTGGGCGTCGAGTTGAAGCACGGCCATGCCCGGACGGCATGCGGCGTGGGCCTGGATGCTGCCCACACTCACCGAGTGTTCGCCGCCGACGACGACGACGAATTTCCCCTTCTCGAGATAGCCGCCGACGCGCTCGCGGACGGCGGCCACCATGGACTCCGGCGATGCGCTTTCGGTGACCGCCGGGGCCGTGAAGACACCCTGGCGAAAGACCTCGCTGCCGGTCTCGATGTCGAAGAGCTCCATATTGGCCGAGGCCGCAATGATGGCCTGCGGGCCGTGGTCGGCGCCCTTCATCCACGTGGAGGTTTCGTCGTAGGGAACCGGCAACACGACGATTCGCGCCGTTTCTTCCCCGGCATATTCGGATGGGATCGCACCGAAATCGCACATCAGGCGTTCAGATTTTCCCGCACGGTCGGGCAATGGTAAGTCACGAAGCACAGCGCTGCAAGCGCCGTTCCGTACTTCTTTTCGGGCACGAAGCTTTCGGTGGTGAGGCGCCGATCCTTAAGGTCGAAGTCGTCCGAGTAGCCGTTGTAGTAAAGCTCCTCGACGCTGGCGTGCAATCGGCGCTCGATCTCCTGGATCGAGTGGTCGCCGTAGAGCTCGCACACGAGACCGCCGTATTTATGGTGCGCCTTCTTGTCGTAAAGCCAGCCGTATATGATTCCGGCGGTGGCGCGTTCGCCCTTGTTCACCGTGCACACGGAGAAAATGGACTCCATGACAGAGCCGTGAACCAGGCACGCCGGCTTTGGAATTTCGTTGGCAATGCTCGGCAGGATGGAGGAATACGTCATGATGTTGCACATCTCGACGCCTGCCGCTTTGAGGGCGAGATGGTAGGAACCCGCGTGAACGGTGAGGTCGCTTTGACCTGTTCCTTTGGTAACGAAGTAATCCCTGGGGATACGGTTACCAATGATCAACTCGCCCAAACGACCTTCCACGTGCAAGATATCTTCTTTTTCCACTCCCTGTGTTCCCCTTTAGTCTCATAAAAAATCCTGATTCGAGGTTTGCCCCTGGACTTCGGACGCGGCCACCTGCAAAGGCGCCGGAGATCATCGGAAGTCCGTCTAGCCGCTCGCGCGTCATCCCCGGAGTGGGGGATTCCCTTATTTTAAAGAGGCGTAAAAATAGCACCAAATTTTTTTTTTGCAACACTATTTTTAATGAACAATTCCAATTGGTTTTTATACGTATTCGTTCAAGCCGCCGCATCCCCCCTTTCAGATTGAGGTCATGGAAGCCCGGCCAGGTACTGGCAGGCCGGTACGATCAGAATGCTCTGTTCGTCGTTGGAAACCCGGCGATAGCCTTCCGCCGTCTGCACCAGCTGGACGGCGGGCACTTTCAAGGCGGCCTGGAACTTCATCAAGGCCGGCGAAGGTTGGCGGTCCTGCGGTCGGGCATCCACCAGCAGGACCGGACGGCCATCATCGGTCAGGATGAAATCGACCTCCTGCTGATCCTTGGTGCGGATGAAATTAAGACTGAAACGACCATAACCCATTTCGTTCCAACTGGAGACCGCCCGACAAAGCTCCAGCGCCACCATGTTCTCAAAGCGGGCTTCGGCATCCCGCACCCGGGGGACATCCCACAGATAGATCTTCTGTCCCTCTCGAATCGCCCGGGGCACATCGCGCGACCAGGGCGCGAGGCAGAGAACCATAAAAAACCGTTGCAGGGTCGTCAGCCAACTGCGGATCGTGTTGTAGGCCACCTGAAGCCCCTGAGCCAAGGCCGGCACCGACATCAGCCGCCCCACTTGGGCCGGCAGCAGGTGGTAGAGCGTTTCCAGTTCTGCGATGGCCTTGACCCCCGTCAGATCCCGGATGTCCTCACGGATCAGTTGCCCAGCATAAGCGGAAGACCAGCGCCGGTAGGAGGTCTTGCGGCCGGACAGGAACGGTTCCGGGAAACCGCTTTGCTCCGAAAGCGTCTGCCATAGCGCTCCGAGTTCGGAATGCCGCTCCATGCTGACCTGCTGGGGGTTGTCGAAAAACGCCTCCGCTTTCAGATTGGCCCGGCCCAGCTCCGCCTGGGTGAAGGGCCACAAGTTCAGCAGGTAATAGCGCCCGGCCAGGGAGTCGCCCCGGCGCTGAGGATAATCGAGCCGGCTGCTGCCGGTCACCAGGAACTGGTAATCGCCCTCGACTCGGTCGTAAGCGCCCTTAAGGTATCTGCGCCAGCCGCGTTGCCGATTGATCTCATCGAACATCACGAAAGGCGTGGATTCGTCCTTGCGCTCGATTTCTTCAAAGAACGTGGGGTTGCGAATCAGGCGCGTGCGGTCTTCCGGTATCTCCCAGTTCGCGTAAACCTGGTTCGGATGCGACTGCCCGATCATTGCCCCCAAGGTCGTCTTCCCCACCCGCCGCGCCCCCGCCATAAAAACCATGCGCTTTTCCCTGGTCAGTTCCTCCCAGATATTTCGATACAGAGGCCGGTCGAGCATGCTTGGCATTGTTTCATGTCGCTGAAAGATAGTCAAGTCTAAATTTCATTGACATAAAAGTTAACCAGAACATATGCGATGTCAATCGGTCGGCTTTTGTTTTTCGCCTAGGTCAGAATGGCCGGATCGTCCCAGCCAGTGGGATGAGGATAAAAAGGCGGTCGAACGGCGCAGTCCCGGCGAAATACAATACGGATCCCATAAAGCAATTGTGAAAAAGAAAGGAGCCCGTTATGCTTCAGTCTTGACGGAAGAGCAAATGACATACCGATCCAGTTGAAAATGAGCCGCCTTGATGGACCACACCGACGAAACCAGGCATGCTCGGATAGTCCAGGAGTACTACGATCATAATACCAAGCGCTTCCTGCGCTGGGGAAAGGATGAAGGCACTGGCAACATCCACGGTGCCCTATGGCCCCCCGGAGTTAGGTCCTTGGGCGAGGCCATGAATTATGCCAATGAACTGGTCGCCCGCGAAATCGAATGCTGCCCGTACCCGGTTGGCCGGGTGCTCGACTTGGGCTGTGGGGTGGGCGGCAGTGTTTTTTACCTCGGCCGGCGGTTGCCCCGCGTACGGATTTTTATGGGCATCAGCCTGAGCCCAGTCCAAGTCCAGGCAGCCCGGCAACGGATCCCCGATGACCAAACGGACCGGTTTCATTTCGAAGAAACCTGTTTTTTGAAGCTTCCGATCGGACGGTTCCAAGCCGACTTTTCCTATGCCATTGAAGCCTTCACGCACGGCCACGACCCCGACGGCTTTTTCGGTGTTCAAGCGAAGGCGTTATCTCTCGGCGGCCGGCTCGTCATCATCGACGATTGTCTAAGCGAACAGGCAAACCCTGAAACCTTGCCCGCCCGGCACGCGCGGGTGCTGGACATTTACCGCCGGAATTGGCTGTTGCCGGGTTTGCGAGGTTTCAAGGCGCTGAAATCTCTTGCTGAAAAAAGGGGCTTCCGCCTCATCAAGGATCAGAACCTGACGCCGCTTTTGCGCCTCGGCCGCCCGCGGGATCGGGCGATCGCGCTGCTGGTCCGGTTGTTTGGGTGCCAGATGGAACGCCATATTTATCTCAGAGCGCTGGCGGGAGGGGATGCCAAGCAAAAATGCTACCGGGAAGGCCTGCTCGATTACCGGCTGCTGGTTTTTGAAAAACACGCCAGCCATGGAGGGACATGGCGGATCTGAAGAGCCGCCTCGGCCTGCTGCGATCCGAGGTGATCTACTTTTGGAAGCCCTTCACCCGGCGCAGGCTGTGCCGATTCTACCGGCAGTTCGTCCGTCCGGGGGCTCTGAGCTTCGACATCGGTGCGCATTTGGGCAGCCGCAGCCGGGCGTTTCTGGATCTCGGTGCGCGGGTCGTCGCATTGGAGCCGCAGCCGGCGTGTGTCGCCTATCTGCAAAAACGATGGGGCGGCGAGCGGCGGTTTACGCTCGTCCCCAAGGCCATCGGCGCGCGGCCGGGCAGCGCTGGCTTATATATCAACCGCATTAATCCCACCATCAGCACCCTGGCGCCGGCCGCCTGGAGAACGGCAATGGCTGCTGCCGCCGCACAGCATGAACACTGGGATCATCGCGTGGAAGTGGAGGTGAGCACCCTGGATCGGCTGATTGAAGAATATGGGATGCCCGATTTTTGCAAGATCGATGTGGAGGGATTTGAAGCGCAGGCCCTTGCCGGCCTTTCGCACCCGCTCCCGGCGCTTTCGTTCGAATTCATCAGTTTTGATGCAGCCGGGGCGCTGGCTTGCCTGCGCCGGTTGACGGCCTTGGGTGTTTATCGATTCAATTGGAGTCTTCGGGAACGGCTCTGCTTGGAACGCCCGACCTGGGTCCATGCACCCCGCGTTGAGCAAATGCTTGGCGGGCTGGGGTCTTCCATCGTATCAGGCGACATCTACGCGCGCTTAAGCCCATGACCGCCGTGCGCCGTAGCCGCGCATTCAACGAACGTGCCTACGGCCGCAAGGCCGCCGTCGCGAGCCGGGGGAGGCTCCGGCAGGGATTGTCGGCCCAGCAGGGTTCTGCTATGATGCCGGCGGTGGTTCGGGCCGTTGCCCACCGGGTCCGCACGCGGCCATCAAGGAGGCTCAGTGCTCGCCAAAGTTCTCAGCAGCGCGGTGCTTGGAATCGATGCCTATCGAGTGGAAGTCGAGGTGGACATCACTTCCGGGCTGCCCACCTTTGCGACGGTCGGGCTGCCGGAGGCGGCGGTAAAAGAGAGCCGCGAAAGGGTCAAATCGGCCATCTCCAATTCCGGATACCGCTTCCCGGACGACCGGATCACGGTCAACCTCGCCCCCGCCGACATCAAGAAGGAAGGCACCGGTTTCGATCTGCCCATCGCTTTGGGGATTCTAACTGCTACAGGCATTATTCCGCAAGCGGCCGTTTCGCGTTACCTCGTGTTGGGCGAGCTTTCCCTCGATGGGCGCGTCAAACCGGTAAAGGGATCCCTGCCGATGGCGATCTCTGCCCGCCAGTCGGGGTATCCGGCCATTATCGTACCCTATGACAACGGCCTGGAGGCGTCGGTCGTCGACGGCATCGATGTGCTGCCGGTCAAGACGCTATCCGAAGTGGTGGAGATGCTGCGCGGTCAGATCACTGTGGCTGCGGTACGCGCGGACATTCATGTCATATTCAATAGGGATGGCGAATTTGATGTCGACTACGCGGAGGTGCGGGGGCAGGAGCACGTCAAACGCGCGCTGGAGATTGCGGCGGCAGGCGGCCACAACCTGATCATGATCGGACCGCCGGGCTCCGGCAAAACCATGCTGGCCAAGCGCCTGCCGACGATCCTTCCGCCCATCACTTTTGCCGAAGCCATCGAGACCACCAAGGTTTTCAGCGTGGTGGGCATGCTGGAGAAGGGCCAGGCCCTCATTACGCGCCGCCCGTTCCGTTCGCCGCATCACACCATCTCCGATGCCGGCCTGATCGGCGGCGGCCATATCCCTCGACCAGGGGAAGTCAGCCTGGCGCACCATGGCGTGCTTTTTCTGGACGAACTGCCGGAGTTCAAGAAACACGTGTTGGAAGTCCTGCGCCAGCCGTTGGAAGACATGAAAGTGACCATCTCCCGCGCTGCGTCGGCATTGACCTACCCATCGAGCTTTATGCTGGTGGCGGCCATGAACCCCTGCCCGTGCGGATATTTCGGAGACCGCAAGCACGCCTGCCGCTGCAGCTATCCGCAAATTCACCGCTACCGGGCCAGGATTTCAGGGCCATTGCTCGACCGCATTGACATTCACGTGGAGGTGCCGGCGGTCCCCTATGCAGACCTCTTGGAGGACGCGCAGTGCGAGCCCTCGACCGAGATCCGGCAGCGGGTGACGCGCGCCCGCGAGGTCCAATCCGGGCGTTTCTGCCGCAGCCGAATTTTTTGCAACGCCCAGATGACCAGCCGCCACATCCGCACCCATTGCCGGATCGACGAGGCATCCCGTCGCTTGCTGGAGGCCGCTATCGATAAATTCGGTCTCTCCGCGCGGGCCTTCAACCGCGTGCTCAAAATCGCCCGCACCATCGCCGATCTCGAGGCCGCGGCGGATATCGGCGTATCCCACATCTCCGAAGCGATCCAGTACCGCAATCTGGATCGGGGCTCGAGGTTGGCAGCATGAGGGGCGCCGATCGCCTGCGGGATCTAATCGCCGCGTGCCGCAAGGCGGTGGTTTTCACCGGAGCCGGAATCAGCACGGAATCCGGAATCCCGGATTTCCGAAGCCCCGGAGGCATCTGGAGCCGCCACAAGCCGATCTATTTCGATGACTTCATGGCGAGCGAGGCCAAGCGCCGCGACTACTGGCGCCTGAAGTTTCTGGCGGACCGGGACATCCGGAACGCCCAGCCGAACGCCGGGCATCTCGCGGTCGCGAAGCTAGTTCGATCCGGCAAGGTGGGGCACGTGATCACCCAGAACGTGGACGGCCTGCACCAGGCCTCCGGCATTCCCGATGAGCAGGTGATCGAGCTCCACGGCAACACCACCTATGCTTCCTGCTTGGACTGCGGCAGGCGCTTTGAGCTGGGCCCGATCCGTGCTGCGTTCGAGCGCGACGAGCGCCTGCCGGTCTGCGACCGCTGCGGGGGGATCGTCAAGACCGCCACCATCTCCTTCGGCCAGGCCATGCCTCCGGAGGCCATGCGCCGGGCCGAAGAGGCCACCCAGGTCTGCGACCTCTTCTTGGCCGTCGGCTCCTCGCTGGTGGTTTACCCCGCCGCCGGTTTCCCCGAGCTTGCCAGGCGCCACGGCGC
This sequence comes from uncultured delta proteobacterium, assembly GCA_963700055.1. Lineage (GTDB taxonomy): Bacteria > Desulfobacterota > Desulfobacteria > Desulfobacterales > SpSt-501 > SpSt-501. The sequence continues at coordinate 601,913 of CAVOWH010000008.1, forward strand.
CCGCCTCGTCATCCTCAACCGCGACCCCACCCCGCTCGACCCCATTGCGGAGCTGGTGCTGAACGCCGAGATCGGGCCGGCCCTGTCTGCTGCGACAGCCTCGGAGTGACCGAAGGCACATGTTTCTGCGCGGGATTCGGGAACAGCAGTTAGTAGATAGCGCTGAAATGCCCGAGATTTTGGCAAGCGAAAACCTGATGAAACGAATGCAAAGAGGCGCTCGCGAAGTAACGCCCGGGAAGGGCCGATTCGTTGAATGATTTCAGGCTTTTTGAAACCGATCAGTTTCAAAGGGATTCAAAGCAGATCGTTTTCTCAGCGATAGACGTGCTTGCGGTGTCCAACCTTCACCACCCAGACCGCAGGCAGATCATCTTGAATTGAATAGACAATTCGATAGCGCCCTTGGCGTAAACGATATCGCTCCAGTCCGGTTAGCTTCTCGCAGCCGGGCGGGCGAGGATTTTTTGCAAGCGCTTCTATTCGATTAAGAATTTTTTTCAGATCATTTTTCGGAATACCATCAAAATCTTTCTGCACCGACTTTTTGAAAAAAGCTTATATGCGGCCATCTTTTTTTAACCTCTTGACCATTTCATCATAGCTGATCAGAGGTTCATCCGCTCTTGCGTCAAATGCCGCAATATCCTCGGCATCTTCAGCAAGCGCCTCTTTGACGGCTTCGTTTACAAGCTCCGATACCGATCGAGTGGTTTCAACGGCTTTAAGGCGCAGCGCCTTGTGTAGGTCAGGGTCAAAGTAAATGGTCGCACGCTTTGTCTGCGTTGCCATAATGCCACCTCCATATATAGCTATAACACTATAACGTCATAACGTTTTAATGTCAAACTACAAGACGGGCCCTTCGAACTCAACCCTTATCTTCGATTCAACGGCGATCCAGCAAGGCAGCCTCGATCGGGCACGGGGCCGTCAGACGTGTTCGGACATGGACTTGAAATCTCCCCTGGCCCCTCTTTTCCAAAGAGGAGAAATCCCTCCCTGCCGCCGCACCCCGCCGATCTATTTCTGGCGAGACCAGACCGGTAACGAAATCGATTTGTTGATCGAGGAGGAAAACACGCTGTGTCCGGTCGAGATCAAATCCGGCAGCACCGTGGCGCCGGATATGTTGTCAGGCCCTCAACGCTGGATGGATCTGGCAGGTCCGGCAGCCAAGTCTCCCACGCTGGTTTATGGCGGCGCGGAGGCTTACACCCGCCAGGGGATTTCAGTACGCCCATGGTTTGCGGCCTGACTCAGGAAAACATGTATTGGGAAAACCAAGTTCGCCAAGCAGCAATAAAAATGCCTTATCTATCCGTTCCTTTGAGCCGTTTTGATCCTTAATCGAGACGCGACCCCTATACCATGCGACCCCTATACCATGCTTTTGCCGAGTTGGGTGGCATTTCACAGGGTGCCGTGGGCTGCGGCCAGCATCTTGAAAAAGCGCGCCGCGAGGGCCGGCTTGCTGGGCAGTCCCCAGTTCGGCAAATCGCGCATCGCCAGAACGTCCAGGTAGTTCCTCTGCCAGGCAGGGTAATGCTTCTTATTCTGGATGCCTCCGTCGGGGTATCCGCCGACCAGCCACAGATGGTCAGCCGAGGCGTCCGGAAGTTCTTCCATCGAAAAGGGCGATAGCTCGACCAACGCGATCCGACCTGCTAAGAACTCCGAAACCGGTTTCATCAAGCCGGGCGAGACGGAACCGAGGATAAGAAATCTTCCATTGCGCTTGCGATCAACATCAATCGCACTTCGAATTCGGGGAAATATGGACGCATAGTTTTGGGCCTCGTCCAGAACCAAAGGACGAGAATCTCGCAACGCGTCTTCCCACTGTAGGTCCAGACGAAGTCTTTCGGATTTGCAAACTAAATTATCCTTTCTCTAAGATGGCGGACGGATTCATAGGCCGCCTTGACAGACTCCAAGTCCTCGTGCCAAAAGGAACCGCTATCAGGATAAGTGATCCGGCCGTTTAAATTGGGGGAAATTGACCAGAAATGCACTCAACCCAACCCGCCGAACAAGCGGCTAGCGAAAAGTCAGACCGGGTCTTTGACACCCTGCAGAACCTGCGCCGGTCGTTCATCCGCATCGGTCTGACCGTGCTCGTGTGTTCGATCGCCGGGTACTACCTGGCCGAGCCGATCCTCCGCCACCTTCAGCGGTTGACGGGGGTCAAGCTGGCGTCTTACGGCATTCCAGAGGCGCTGTTCACCTTTTTGAATCTTGCGCTGGCCTGCGGGGTCTTTGCGGGCATGCCGTATATGCTCTATGCCCTGCTTTCCGGCGTTCAGCCCCTGTTCCCGGCTTTTACGCGCCGGATGGTGATCGGCTTCTGGCTGGGCGCCGTCGTCCTGTTCTATGCCGGGGTCCTCTTCTGCCTGAACATCTCCCTGCCTTACGGGGTTCAGTTCCTGCTGGAATTCGAAGGTCCGCACCTGGAAGCCATCATCTCCGTGCGAAAGTTTGCGTCGTTCTGTCTGCTGTTTCTCTTCGGTTTCGGGATCATCTTTGAAATGCCTTTAGCGATGATTCTTTTAGGACGGGTCGGAGTTTTGACGCATCAGGGTCTGGCGAGGAATCGGCGCTATGCCATTCTCGCCATCACCATCATCTCGGCCATTCTGACGCCGACGCCGGATGCCTTCAACCTCGCCATGATGGCGGTTCCGCTCTATCTGCTGTTTGAAATCGGCCTGATCGGCATGCGCCTGGGAAAGACGGCCAAGGACGCACACTGAGCGAGGTGCGGAGCCGCATCTATTTGAGGATCCCGTATTCGCGCGCGACGGCTTCGTCATACCGCGCCTTGCGCCCCTCGCAGCGCTCACGCGGGCAGAGGCGGCAGCTGAGAAAAGTGGAGGCAGAGGGGAAGAATATGCCGGACACGGATTTTTCGGGAAGCATCAGGAGGCTTTCGGTGAGCTGCACGCCGATGGCGGAAGGTGCCTCTCCGAGAAGGGCAAACAGCGGAGGTCAATGGGGATAGGACATACGACTTCCACGGCGCACCACTCCTTCACGGGGACTTCGAGCGGGCTTTTTTTAAATGTAGCCGATCCCCGCAGCCCGCATAAGGCGAAAAATGACCCAACAGGTCGAAAATCGACCGACGCAGATAATTCAGGTTCAACTATCCCATGGTGTATCGGCCCACACCCCGGGTGTCCGGATGCTTCGATCAGCCGGCTTGACGCCGGTCCGTAAGGATGGCATTCTGTTTTGAATTCCATGCGCCGTTTTTCTTCCATCGACGGCCGGAGAACCAACGGCCGCGAACCATCCGCCGGGGGACGGGGATGAACAAAATTGTCGATTTGCAGGCGTTCCGCGAAAAGGCGCTTGAACAGAGGAGTTTCACGCCCTGGCAGAAACGCTTCGGTGAATCTTACGGCACGCATACGCGCCTGTCGGACCTTTCCGACAAAACCCTGTTCAGCCTGGCGCAACCGGGAGAGAACAGCTCAACCGCGTTTTATGAGATCATCATGGGAGCGCTCGACCTCGGCCCGGCGGCCAAGTTCTACTACCTTGCCAATGACGAGCAGATGCGGGTGGTCGACATCCACCTGTTGCTGGCCGACCATGTTCGGTTTGAAATGATGCGGCGCCTGGGCTGGTTGACCTGCTTGCCTGGCCAAGACATCAGTCTGATCGAAATAATCCAGCGTTTCGAAGCCGTGAAGCAGCAGTTCAAACTTCATTCTCCGGAGCTGAACGACTCCCATCCGGACCATGGGGCCTACCGACAGTTGACGCGAGGCGACCAAGAGGTGTTTATCCGGCGGATGCTGCGCGACGCCATCGAGGCCTTCAAGAAACAGCTCGGAGAATGAATTGGGCTGCGGCGCGCCGCAGCCCGATTCATTTTGGGCAAAAAGGCTGAAATGGCCCGGCCCTACTCTTCAAGCCTCCCCCGGATCAAGTCGATGACCTCGGCCGGGGACTGGGTGCGCATGATCTCCTGGAACTGCGCCCGGTAAATCTGCACGGCGCTGATCCCGAGCGCGCTCAGGTCGTATATCTTCCAGCCCCCGCCGCGATCGTGCAGCCGGATCTCGATCGGGAATTCCAGATCTCGCCGGACCACCCTGGCCCACACCCGGGCTTTTCCCGGGGCGGTCAACGCCTGTTCCCGCACAGCCACTGTTTCATCGGTGTAATGGTTTTGAAGGCGGGATAGATAATAATCCGCCAGGAATCGCGAGAAGACCTGGACGAACTCCTGCCGCTGAGCGGGAGAAAACAAGGCCCACTTGTCCGCCAGCACCCGGCGCGAAAACTCCATGAAGTCGAAGTCGCGGTAGAGCACATCGCGCAGCCGTTCCTGCTGCATGGCTTTGCGGTCGGCCGGCTGGTAGAAAGGATCCCTCAGGATGCGCCGCGCATCCTCGATGCCCTGCCTGACGGTGTCGCTTGGCTGGGCGCCATGGGCCGTCGCCGCCATGGCCAGCATCGCGGCCAGCAGGAGGACAAGGCGCAGGAGCAGGGAATCACCGGTCTTGGAGCGGACAGCCATCGGCAAAGCCCGATGGGTGGGGACTTGGCGTAACATTCCTATTGACTTTCGCAGGCGTTGTCTATATTGCGCTATTGGCTGAAACCGGGGTGATGGCTAAATCACCCCTTGAAACGGGCACACGCAAGAACCTAATCATCTCACCTAAGGAGGTCAGAATGACGAAAGCAGATTTGATCGAGGCCATGGCCAAAGATGCCGGCATCACCAAGGTCGCCGCTGGCGCCGCTTTGGATTCTTTTGTCGACGGGATCGTTAAAACCCTCAAAAAGAAAGAGGGGAAGATCACCCTCGTCGGCTTCGGCACCTTCTCCAAGGGCCGCCGCAAGGCCCGCAAGGGAAGAAACCCGCAGACCGGCGCCGAAATCAAGATCAAGGCCGCCACGGTCGTCAAGTTCAAAGCCGGGAAAAAACTAAAGGCCGCGGTCTGATCCCTCCTTAGACCAAACCATCCAGACAATAAGGGCGGTTTGCCAAACCGGCAACCGCCCTTTTCATAAGCCACCCCATCAAGCCATCCAAGCCGCGCGAGATCCCTTACGCTGCCCGGATGGCTTTGCGGATGCGGTCCATGGCCTTCTGCACGTTTTCATGGTCATTGAAGGCGCTTATGCGGACGAAACCGGCGCCACAGCGGCCGAAGCCCACCCCCGGAGTGCAGACCACACTGGCCTTCTCAAGCAAGAGATCGAAGAGCTTCCACGAGTCCATCTTCGCGTCCACCCAGATGTAGGGTGAATTGTCCCCGCCGACGCATTCATACCCCAGGTCCGTCATCTCCTTGCGGATCAGGGCTGCGTTGCGCAGGTAGTAGTCAATGAGCTCCCGGCACTGGGCCCGGCCCTCAAGGCTGTAAACCGCCTCGGCCGCCCGCTGCACGGGGTAGGAGACCCCGTTGAACTTGGTGGTGTGACGGCGGTGCCAGAGAGGGTGCAGCGTTTGCGGCTCGCCCGCCGCGGTATAGGCCGTGCAGGCTTTAGGCACCACGGTGTATGCGCAGCGCGTGCCGGTAAATCCGGCTGTCTTGGAGAAGCTGCGGAACTCGATCGCCACATCCCTGGCGCCCTCGATCTCAAAGATCGAATGCGGCAGGCGTTCGTCGCGGATGAAGGTTTCGTAAGCCGCATCGAAAAGAATGATCGCCTGGTTCTCTCGGGCATAGTCCACCCAATGCTTGAGCTGAGGCTTGGTGATGGTTCCGCCGGTGGGGTTGTTGGGGAAACACAAATAGATCAGGTCGACTTTCTGCCTGGGAAGTGTGGGGATGAAGCCGGTGTTGCGGGTGCAGTCCAGGTAGACCACACCCTCGTAGCGGCCGTCGGTGAAGGTGCCGGTGCGGCCCGCCATGACGTTGGTGTCGAGGTAGACGGGATAAACCGGGTCGGGAATCGCCACTGTGATGTCGGTGGCAAAGATCTCCTGAAGGTTGCCGTTGTCGCACTTGGCGCCGTCGCTTACAAAGATTTCATCGGCGGAGATACCGGCGCCGCGGGCCTGGAAATCGTCTCTGGCGATTTTCTCCCTCAGAAAGTCGTAGCCCTGCTCGGGGCCGTAGCCGCGGAAAGTGGCCGCCTCGGCCATTTCATCGACGGCCTCGTGAAAAGCCTGGATACAGGCCGCCGGCAGCGGCCGGGTGACATCGCCGATGCCCAGCTTGATGACCTCCCGGTCCGGATGGGCCTTCTGAAACGCAGCGACTCGTTTGGCGATGTCCGAAAACAGGTAGGAAGCTTGAAGCTTCAAGTAATGTTCGTTGATCCGAATCATGGACCTCTCCTTGCTATCTGGATTTCCTCGAAAAAAGGATATTTGAAATTTCGAGATCTCTTAGCCTCAGCAAAAGCTATTTCTTGACTTCGTATAGAATCCTTATTAGGAAAAATGGGTCATTGCAAGAGCTCTGGCAGGTTGTTAAAAAACGGCGCCTCAGGCCGTGATCAGGCCTTGCACGGCCTTTGTGAATGCTAACCCATCAGTCCATATGCTGCGCTTTCCAAAACGCCGTGCCCTCTGGCTGACGGCCTGATACTTATTTTTCAACACCTATCTAACCGGACCGGAAAAACAACCCAACCTCTGAATGAGGGGCGTCGCAATGAATTCTGAAGGCATGAAAATTATGCGAACCACCACATGGTCCGCCGGTCCGGGCTGCCACGGCGGCTGCGGGGTTTTGGCGCATGTAAAAGACGGCAAGCTGCTCAAGATCGAGGGCGACCCCGAGCACCCCTGGAACCAGGGGCGGCTGTGCGCCCGTGTGCTGGCCATGACCCAGTATGTCCACCATCCCGATCGCCTGCGCCAACCCTTGAAGCGCATCGGCGGCCGCGGTGAAGGCCAGTGGCAGCCGATCTCCTGGGATGAGGCCTTTGACCTGATTGAAACGAAGATGAAGGCCATCCGCGCGGCCCACGGACCTGAGAGCGTCGTTTTCAACGCGGGCACGGGACGGGATATCTATCCCTGGATCTGCATGCTGGCTTATGCCTTCGGCAGCCCGAACGTCATGTTCGGTCTTACCGGCCAGGCCTGTTACGGGCCGCGCCTGGCGGCTGTGGACACCGTGCAGGGGGATTACGCCGTCTTCGACGCCGGCCAGTGGTTTCCGGACCGGTACGACGACCCGCGTTTCAAGGTCCCCGAATGCATGATCATCTGGGGATATAACATCCACGCCACCTGCCCGGACAATCTCTTCGGGCACTGGATCATCGATCTGATGAAGCGCGGGACCCGGATCATCGCCATTGATCCGCGGCTGTCCTGGTTCGCATCCCGCGCCAAACATTGGCTGCCGCTCCGGCCGGGGACCGATGCCGCGCTCGCCATGGGGTTCTTGAACGTCATCATCAACGAAGACCTTTACGACCACAAATTCCTGGAAAAATGGACCAACGGCGTCCACCTCATTCGCAAGGACACCGGCAAGCTCCTGCGGGAAAACGACATTACCAGCGGAGGCTCTGCCGCCAATTTCGTGGTGTGGGACTCCACGCAGAAAAATGCAGTGGTGTGGGACACGAAGCAGGTCGCCTGCCGGGAGAAGAAAGTACATCCCATGATCGCAGGTCAGTGCCGCGTGCGGCTGTCCGGTGGCGAGTACGTGGAGTGCGAGACGGTCTGGGACGCCTTCCGCCGCGAAGCCGACCTGTATTCGCCTGACACGGTTGCCGCCATCACCGGCGTGCCGGCCGAGGATATCGCGCAAGCGGCTCGGTTCTACGCCAAGAGCAAGCCGGCCTCGATCCACTGGGGAGTGGCCGTCGACATGACCCCGGCCTTGACCCCCCTGGTCCAGGCCATTTCCTGCCTGTGGGCGCTGACCGGCAATCTGGATGTCCCGGGCGGAAACGTCACCGCGCGTCTTGCATTTGACGTGGCGCCCTATGCGCTGCCGGGAAGCGAGGGTGCCATCCGTCTGAAAAACCGAGAATTGGACAAGCCCCGCATCGGCGCGGACCGCTACATGCCGCTCGACAAGTTTTACTGGCGCTGCCAGACCGACCTGACCCTGGAGCAGATCTTCACGGGTCAACCCTATCCGATCAAGGGCTTGTGGCTGCAGACCGCGGGCATCCTGCAAGGCCTGGGGATGGACCCTCAGCGGTGGCGCGAGGCGCTGAAAAAACTGGACTTTGTCGTGGCAGTGGACCTGTTCCACACGCCGACAACCCAATATGCGGACGTGGTGCTTCCGGCCGGCACCTTCCTTGAGAAAGACAGCTTCCGCAGCTGGTGGGTGCCGCTGCAAAGCATCCGAAAAGTAATGAAGGTGGAGGATTGCCGGCCCGATGTTGAGATCAATTTCGAACTGGCCAGGCGCTTCGACCCGGAGTTCCGATTCGAGACGGTTCGCGATCTTTTCGACGACATCCTCAAGCCCTCCGGCATGACCTTCCAAGAGCTCCAAAATAGAATCTATGCCTACCCGCCGGAGGGTTCCACGAGCTGCCCCTACCGCCGGCATGAAAAGGGGCTTCTCCGGCCGGACCGGAAGCCGGGGTTCCGAACCCCGTCCGGTCGCTTCGAGCTGTATTCGACTCTTCGGGAAGAATGGGATCTGGAGCCCCTGCCCCATCACGAGGAGCCGCCGTTTACACCGGTGAGCCGGCCGGACCTGGCCCGGGACTACCCGTTGATCCTGTCGACGGGCCGGCGCTCACCGGCCTTTTTCCATTCGGAACACCGCAACATTCCCTGGCTGAGGGACATCGACCCGGACCCGGTCCTGGAGATCCATCCCAAAACCGCCAGGGAGCATGGAATCGGCAGCGGAGAGTGGCTCTGGGTGGAGAACTGGATGGGGCGGGCCAGATTCAAGGCCAAGCTCACCTTGGTTGTGCCGACCTGGATGGTGATGGCGCCCCACGGATGGTGGTTTCCGGAAAAGGACCCCGCCGAGCCCTGTCTCTTCGGGGCCTGGGAGTCGAACATCAACCAGCTGATCCCCATGAACCACCAGGGCAAGGACGGAATGGGCGCCCCGATCAAGCATTCGATGTGCAGAATACGCAAATACACATCCGAGGAGGAGATCCATGGCCAGAGGTCCTGAATATGGCCTTCTTATCGACTATGAGTACTGCACCGGATGTCATACCTGCCAGGTGGCGTGCGCCCAGGAGTACGGATGGCCGGCCGGCATGGGAGGGATCCGGGTCCAGGAAATCGTGCAGCAGCTTCCGAACGACAAAGCCTACCTGACCTATCTGCCTTTTCCGACCGAGTTGTGCATCCTATGTAAGCCGCGTACCAAGAAGGGGCTCGCGCCGGCCTGTGTCAAACACTGCATGGCGGGGTGCATGCAATATGGTCCGATTGAGGAGCTGGCCAGGGAAATGAAGAAAAAACCCCGCATGGTGCTGTGGGTGCCCAAATGAATTGGGCGCAGCCACTCTGAGCCGGTTCTCTCCCTTGACTCCCCGTATTAAAAACATAGTTCTTGACTTAGGATGGCATCCTTATTAGGAAAATTTGATTACTTCATGCGCTGCGCGCAATTGCGCCCTATGGATTCCCCTTGTTGAGGGGGTGCTTTCAACCTTAGTAAATGAAGGGAGGGCTTCGATGAAAAAGAGACGGTTTTTATCGCTCGGTTTGCTCCTGATTCTTACCTGGTGCGCTCTGGCGGCCCTGCTACCTGCCGCGGCCGAGGCGCGCGATATCAAAATCGGAATCGTCGATACTTACAGCGGGCCGGCAGCGGTTTTCGGAAACGACGCGCTCAACGGTTTCAAGTTGGCCGTCGACGAGATCAACAAGCAGGGGGTCCTCGGCGGAAAGATCGTGTTCACCACCCGGGATGAGCAGTTCAAGGTGGACATCGCCCTCAACATGGCCAAGGAGCTGGTCTTGAAAGAGAACGTCGATGTCCTGGTCGGCACCATCAACAGCGGCGCGTCCATGGCGATTTCCGAGGCCGTAGCCAAGAAAGAGAAGATCCCCTTCATCGTCTGGACCGCCAAGAGCGAAAACATTACCGGCAAGGCCGGACATCGCTACGTTTTTTCGACGGCCGAGAACACGGCCATGGCCGGCAAATCGGCCGCCGTCGCCTTTGCCCAGAAGCCGTACAAGAAATTCTGGATCGCCGGGGATGATTATGAATACGGCCATGCCATTGCCGATGCGGTTTGGCGCAACCTGAAAAAAATCAAACCGGAGGTGGAAGTCATCGGCAAGACCTGGTGGAAACCGGGCGAGCCCGACCTGATCCCCTACCTAACGGCGATTCAGACCGCCAAGCCGGATTGCATTATTTTCGCCACCGGCGGCTTGAGTATGGCCAACGTGCTCAAAGCGATGAAGACCACGGGCATGGAGAACAAGATCCCGGTCTGGATCCACACCGCGACCGACCAGTCCGTCTTGAAGCCTCTCGGGATGAACGCTCCGGAAGGGGTCATGGGCACCATTCAATACCATTATTATTACCCGGACTTGGCCGCTAACAAGAAGTTCGTGAAAGACTTCCAGGCGGCCTACGGGAACCCGCCCGGCTTCCCGGCGTTTAATGCCTACACAACCGCCTATTTCATCGCCGAAGCGTTCCGCCAGGCCGGCAAGATCGACAAAGAAAAATTCATCGACACCCTCGAAGGCCTCAAGGTCGACACGCCGGTGGGCAAGGTTGAAATGCGCGCCTGCGACCACCAGGCCGTCTACCCCATGTTCCTCGGCACCACCAAGATTTCCAAGGAGTTCGGAGGGGCTATTTCCACGGATATCATCACCTTGCGGGGGGCCGAAGTCATGCCCTCCTGCGAGGAGATCGCCGAAGCACGCACACAAAAATAGGCTTTTTGAACCGTCTGCCCGCCGGGCGCGCGAGGCCGCGGCAGGCAGATATTTTCATTGAGGCATGGAATTCAACATCACCTTTGCCGGCCTGATCAGCCAGTTCCTGGTGGGATTGAGCCGGGCGATGATCCTCTTCATCGTCTCCTCGGGGTTAAGCTTCATCCTGGGTGTTCTGCGGGTGCCCAACGTGGCCCACGGCTCGCTATACATGATCGGAGCCTTTACGGCCCACACGCTGGCGACGGCCGGCGGCGGCGGGGTCGCCGGTTTCTGGATGGCGCTCTTCATTGCGCCGCTCATCGTGGCCTTGATCAGCCTGATCGCCGAACGCCTGTTGTTTTGCCATCTCTATGAGCGCGAACACCTGATGCTGCTGCTCTTCACGTTCGCACTGGCCTTGATCCTGGGGGACCTCACCAAATTGACCTGGGGGGCGGACTATCGCTCCCTGGTGGCGCCGCCTTTCCTGCAGGGATCCGTGTCGGTGCTCGGAACGCCTTTCCCCAAGTACAACCTGTTTCTCCTGGCGGTCGGCCCGGTTGTTGCGGTGGGGTTATGGATTTTTTCGAGTAAAACCAAGATCGGCAAAATCGCCCGGGCGGCGGCGGTGGACCGCGAGATGGTCGGCGCCATCGGGATCAACGTGAGCTGGGTTTTTGCATTTGCTTTTGTGCTGGGATGCTTTCTGGCCGGCCTGGGAGGTGCTTTGGTGTCGCCCACGCTCAGCATCACCTTGGGAATGGACCACACCATCATCATCGAGGCCTTTTTGATCGTAACCATCGGCGGCCTCGGCAACATGTGGGGGGCCATGACGGGGTCGCTTATTTTCGGGGTGTCCCAATCCATCGGAGTTTTGCTCTGGCCACAGTTTGCCATTGTCTTCCCTTATTTGGCCGTCGTCATCATCCTCACCATCAAACCCACCGGGCTATTGAAATCCGTCTGGTAAGAGGGGCGCGCCATGGATAGGCACATTATCATCTCACGCTCCTCTTTTTTATGGAACGCCATGCTTCTCACGGTGCTGATGCTGGCGCCCCTTTTCGCCGAACGGTTCTATATTTACATTCTGGCCGTGATTTTCGTCACCGCCCTGCTGGCCATGAGCCTCAATTTGCTGGTGGGGCATGGCGGGATCTATCAATTTCATCACGCGGCTTTTTACGGGGTCGGTGCCTACACGGCCGGGCTCATCGCGGCCAAAACCTCGCTGCCCTTCTGGATCGGCTTCTGCGCCGGGCCGGTGATGGCGGCCGCCGCGGGGTGGGTCATCGGCCTTTTCTGCGTGCGCCTGAACAAACTGTACTTCGGAATGCTGCAAATCTCCCTGGGGTCGCTGATCTGGATCGTCGCCTTGCGCTGGTACAGCCTGACTGCCGGCGACGACGGAATCCACGGCATCCGCATGCCGGAGGTCCTGTCGGGCACCAACAATGTCTACTATTTTCTGCTGGCTGTCGTCTCGGTGTGTCTCATCATTATGTTTCTGATCTACAAATCCCCCTTCGGCGTTACCCTGCGGGCGATTCGCGACAACCCGCAACGCTGCGAATCCGTCGGGATCGATGTTCGCCGGCATCAGCTTCTGGCCATCGTCATCGCCACTTTTTTCGCCGGTGTGGCGGGGGTGCTGTTCGTGGTATTGGAGGGCTCCATCTTTCCGGACATGCTCTTCTGGGTTTTGTCGCTGGAGGTATTCATCATGTGCCTCCTGGGCGGGTGGTTCACCTTCTTCGGTCCCGTGGCCGGAGCGGCCATCATGGTGGCCCTGAGAACCTTTGTCGGCAGCGTGACGGAG
>CAVOWH010000009.1:0-94113 GCA_963700055.1 uncultured delta proteobacterium
CTCTTCGCTGTTTTGAATGGGTAACCGTTTAACTTTTTGGGTCGGCTGTTGTAGTCTTTCAGGTCATGAAAGACACCGATCTTTTCCAAATGGCGTTGGGGCTTCAGGCCCCTTGGCAGGTCAGCAAGGTTGAGTTTGACGCTTTAAAGAGCCAGCTGACCATTATGATCGATTTTCCCAAAGGCAGCCGGTTCATCTGTCCGGTCTGCGGTCAATCGGACTGTAAGGCCTACGACACCGAGCAGAAGAGCTGGCGGCATTTGAGCTTCTTCAGCATGAGGCTTATATCACGGCGCGGGTGCCGCGCAGTGAGTGTCCTCGGTGTGGCCCGCGGTTGATAGCGGTGCCGTGGGCGCGGCCGGGAAGTGGGTTTACGCTTCTGTTCGAGGCCTATGTGATCCTGATGGCTCAGCAGATGCCGATTTACAGCCTGGGGCAGCTCGTTGGGGAGCACGATACCCGCCTCTGGCGGCTGCTGCATCACTATGTGGACTGCGCCCGTGAGCAAGTGGACATGTCGGCCACCGTGCGGGTGGGGATGGATGAGACCTCCAAGAGCCGTGGGCATGATTACGTCAGCCTGTTTGTGGACTTCGACGAGCGCACGGTGATCTTTGCCACCCCCGGCAAGGATGCCACAACCGTTGAGCGCTTCAGCCAGGATCTTTTGGCCCATCAGGGGGATCCGAAAAAGGTTAAAGAGGTCTGCTGCGACATGTCACCGGCCTTCATCGACGGGGTGGAGCAGCATTTGCCCAATGCCCAGTTCACCTTCGACAAGTTCCATGTCATGAAGATCGTCAACGACGCGGTGGACCATGTCCGTCGTGAGGAAAAAAAGCAACGCCCCGAGCTTAAACACAGCCGCTACGTGTGGCTTAAGAACCCCAAGAACCTCAAAGCCGGCCAAAGCAGCCTGCTCGAAAAACTGTCCGTTAAAGGATTGAACTAAAAACCGTCCGCGCCTACCACATCCGGCTGAACTTTCAGGAGCTCTGGCAGCAGCCCCTCGATCAGGCGGAAGTCTTTTTGAAAAAGTGGTATTTCTGGGCCACGCATAGCCGCCTGCAGCCCATGATCGATGCCGCACGCACGATGAAGCGCCATTGGCAGGGAGTGCTGCGCTGGTTCACCTCTCAAATCAACAACGGCATCTTGGAAGGCATCAACAGCCTCGTGCAAGCCGCCAAAGCACGCGCCCGCGGCTACCGCTCATCTCGCAACCTCATCACCATGATCTATCTGCTGGCGGGAAAACTCAAATTTGACTTACCCACCTAAAATAGCGAGGAACCTTTTATTTGATTTTCACCGCCTGGCTAAGGTATATTTGCCATCAGCTTTAGCATCTTTCCCTCGTCTGATGCAAGACGACGAGGCTGCCACCGTCAAGACTCTTGAAGCCTACAAGCAGATCATCTCCGATCTGATCAAACAGCACCGGGGCCGAGTGGTGGACTCGACGGTGGACACCTGCTCGCCGAGTTTGCCAGTGTGGTGGACGCGGTGCAAGCCGCGGTTGAGCTCCAGCATTTGCTGAGGGCCAAGAACTCCCTGCTGCCGGATACACTAGCAAAATAGAACTCATCTCTGAGGAGAAAACAAAATGGTGTGCGGTGCAATACTGACCCGTCGCGAATTCATCCGGACTCTGACCGCAACAGGGGCTCTGGTTTTTGCCGGCAAATGGGTGGGGATTGATCCGGTGTCTTCGAGTATCGACAAATCCGCGATCTTTATGGTTGAGGAATGCCCGGTTCACGACGGCCGACTTCGCCACTCCGGAATAGATACCCTGTTTGATCTTCTCGCAGCTACGGGCCTTAGATTGTACCGCACCGACAGTGTGCACCCGTGGGCCGGACCCGCAGGAATCATTGCCCCCGATGATGTCGTGCTCATAAAAGTCAATTGCCAGTGGAAATGCCGCGGCACAACCAATACAGACGTATTGCAGGGTTTGATTTACCGGATTTTGCAGCATCCGGATGGATTTTCAGGCGAAGTCGTGATCTTCGAGAATGGACAGGGCCAGGGCAGCTTTGACGGCCGTCCACATGCCTGGGGGAGCTATTCAGCCTGGCCTGAGATCGACAACGGCATTTACGTGAATGCGGAGGAGGAGACCCTTCTGACGGTAGACTATCTGGTGAATACGATTTTTAGGAGCGATCCGGTCTCTGCCTACCTGCTTGATCCGATTCGCAGCATGTTTATTTCGGATTCGGACCACACGACGGACGGATACCGCCGTGTATCGGATGTTTCGTATCCATGCTTTATGTCGGCCGGCGGACACCGCATCGAACTGCGCGAGGGGCTCTGGAACGGGTCCGGATTCGATAGCAACCTGAAGCTGATAAATCTGCCCGTTTTGAAAACCCACGGCGGTACAGGCATTACTGGCGCACTGAAGCATTGCTACGGGATTCTCTCCATGGCCGACGGATATTCCGAGATTCGGCACTACAGCCAAGCAGGCGCGCAATGCGGGAAAATGATCAGCCTTGTGCGGGCGCCGGACCTGAACATCCTCGACTGCATCTGGGTAAGCCCGGAAAGCCTGAGCGGATACCCTCCTTCCGCGACCCATCGCGCCGATATTCTGCTGGCGGGAATCGATCCGGTGGCCCTTGACTATTTTGCCGCCAAGCATGTACTGCAGCCGTTAGGCGGGAGTCCCACTGGCGAACACGATCCCGACAATTTCGTCGGTTTGCGCGATCATCTGAAGGGGGCGTCTGATTTCATCAATATGAACGGGGGCATTAACGGCAAGATGACTGATATGGGGGACGATAATATTGAGGTTTTCTCGGCCTCAGCCGCTATGCCTGCAGACAACCCCAACACCTCGGCCGGAAGCAGCGGGGGCGGCAGCAGTTGTTTTATCGCCACGTCTGCGGGGTCACAATAAGTAATGTTCGCCAGATAATCCCATCGTCCCCCCGCGGGTCGGACCAAGCTATCATGTTGAAATGGAATGCATATCTTCCCATAAATACTGATTCTGAGAACTTAAAACAGCATTTTCAAGTTCCAAAATGCCCCTGTAAGCTGTCGGGGATTCCTTCAATTCAAAGCGGCCATTCCCGCCAACCACTTCACGACCTTTTGCCTTGAATCCAAGTGCCTCCTTCGTCGCCGTGACAAATTCCTCGCTGCCAACCGCGACGCTTTCCGTCCACTTCCCGTCTCGAAAACAACTTGCCTCCTGCACCGATTCTTCAACCCACCCGCGATAGGCCTTGGCAAGATCCTTCATCGATCGAAAGTCGAGCAGGTCCTTTAATGCCGCATAGTCAATCAGCGCATATCGCTCACGGGGAGCCTGGATCTCATGGTACCCGCTAAACGCCCATTCCGACGGATGCCTTACGACCCCAGCTCGAACCATGTTGAGGTCAATGTATACAAGACATTTAACCAAATGCTCGTTGGTTTCTACAGCCGTTGCATGGTAACGATCTTCCCAGTAAGCCCCTTTCCGGCCTTTCCTCTGATTGAATTCCTGCCCAGTTCTTCCCGCAATTAACTGTATCGACCTTGGAATGACATCCCTATCGCCATGGTCTCTGAGCAGGATATGGATGTGGTTCGAGGTCACCATGTAATTGAGCACGCTCAGACCATAGCGCTTCCTCGCCTCAAATAGCCACCGCAAATATCGGCGGCGGTCACGGGCAAACTTCAGAAGAAACTCCTTCTTATGACACCGATGAGTGATGTGCCAGACATGGCCCGGAATGTAATGCCTGCTCGCCCTCGGCATAAGCCTTCATTCTTGCTTGCAGCTAGGTTTTGAGGACCAAAAGTGCCTCTCTAAGGCTCTAAATGGCCCTGTTCTATTATTCTTTTTAGATAAATACAAATAGTTGCCATGGTCCGACCCGGTGCCTGCCGGCTAGGTTTTGAGGACCAAAAGTGCCTCTCTAAGGCTCTAAATGGCCCTGTTCTATTATTCTTTTTAGATAAATACAAATAGTTGCCATGGTCCGACCCGGTGCCTGGCCTGGGAGGGATATACGGGCGAAATGGAAATCGTCTTCTGCTTTACTTATGTATCCGTCAAATTAACCCCATCTTCACAGGCCGCGCGCGCCGTGCCATGGTTCACAGCGAGGGTTGGAGATCAATTTCACCATCGCAGGAGGAGCCATGGCACAAGAAGACACCATTCGTCAGCAGGAACTGGAGCAAAAGCGCCGCGACTGGAACGCCCATATCACCAGCTGGCAGGCCAGCCGGCTGAGCCAGACCGAATACTGCCGGCGGCATGAGCTGAAGTTTCATCAGTTCGTCTACTGGCGCCGGAAGTACATTCCCAAGGCCACAGATCCCATTTCTCTGGTTCAGGTGCCCGCGGCGGCAGTAGCGCGGGTAGCCGGCTACAGCTTGCGATCGTCGGCGCTGCGGGTGGCACTGGCCCCGGACCTGTGCATTGAAGTCTCTCCCGGATTCGATCCGCCCACGCTACAGCAGGTGGTGACCACGCTGCGAGGGATCCGATGATGGTTCCTCAGCATCTGCAAGTCTTCCTCGCGGTGGGGGCCACCGACATGCGAAAGTCCATCAACGGTCTTTGCCTGCTGGTGCAGATGCACCTGGCGCTGGACCCGTTCGCCGGGCACCTGTTTGCCTTCTCAAACCGCCGCCGGAACATGGTCAAGATCCTCTACTGGGACCGCAACGGTTTTTGTCTCTGGCAGAAGCGGCTGGAGCGGCACCGGTTTGTTTGGCCCGAGAGTCAAAACCAGGTGCTCGGCCTGGAGGGCCGAGAGCTCAACTGGCTTCTGGAGGGACTCGATATCCGGCAGTACCGTTCTCACGAAGCGCTTCATTATTCTTTGCCCGGTTAGTAAAAAACTAGTAAAAAAGTGTTGCAATCGATTTATGCTTCTGCTATACGATGTGCATGCTTTTAGACGTTCACAGCCTCCCGGATGACCCCACCGAACTCAAGCAAATCATCGCCTCATTGAGCGGCCGCTACGAGGATAAGATCCAGCACTTGGAAGAACAGGTGCGACTGTTGCGAAACGAGATCTTCGGCCGAAAATCCGAAAAACGCCCGGCGCCGGAGGATGACCGGCAACAGCCGCTCTTTGATGAGGCCGAGGGGCAAGCATCGGAGGAAATAAGCCAGCCAGAGCCTATCCAGGTTGCTCCCCACAAACGGCGAAAAGCCGGCAGAAAGCCTCTGCCTGATAACCTGCCGCGCATCGAAGTCATCCACGATATTGCTGAGTCTCAGAAACAGTGCGCCTGTGGAACTATGCTCAGCCGCATCGGGGAAGAGGTCTGCGAAAAACTCGACATCATTCCGGCCAAAGTCCAGGTGATCCGCCACATCCGCTACAAATACGCCTGCAAGGGCTGTGAGGGCATTGAAAGTGAAACCCCGACCGTGCAAATTGCGCCGGCGCCCCCGCAGCTGATCCCCAAGACGATGGCAACCGCTGGGCTTTTAGCCCATATCGTGGTCTCCAAGTTTGAAGACGCGCTGCCCTTTCACCGCCAGAGCAAGCAGTTGGCCCGCATGGGCATCGACCTGCCGCGGGCCACTTTGTGCAACTGGGCGCGGCAAGCGGCCGAGAGAGCCGCCCCGTTGGCGGATCTCATGGACCGGGCGATCCGCGAGGGGCCGATCGTCAACATCGATGAGACCACCGTGCAGGTGCTTCAGGAGCCCGGCCGCGCCGACACCCAGAAGTCCTACATGTGGGTCTTCCGCGGTGGGGACCCCGAGCGGCCCGTGTTGCGCTATCAGTATCATCCGACCCGGGCGGGCAGCGTGCCGCTTTCCTATCTTGAAGGCTTCAAGGGCTACGTCCAGACCGACGGCTACAACGGCTACGATGCCTTGGGCCGCAAACCCGGCATTGTCATGGTGGGCTGCTGGGCGCATGCCCGGCGAAAGTTCCATGACGTGCTGCAGGCCGCCGGTCCCCAGGTGGCCAAAAGAAGGCTGGCCGCGGAAGATGCCATAGAGTTCATCCGCCAGCTCTACCGGATCGAAAAAGAGGCCCGTGTCAAAGAGCTTTCTGTACCGGCGCTCTACGAGCTGCGCCAACAGCAGGCCCAGTCGGTTCTAAAGGAATTTAAAAACTGGCTGGAGGAAAAAGCGCCTTTGACCCCTCCGGGCGGGCTATTGGGCAAGGCGATCGGCTATACGCTGAACCAGTGGTCGAGGCTGATCGTCTATCTGCAGGACGGCCGCCTGCGGCCGGATAACAATCTCGTGGAAAACGCGATCCGTCCCTTCGTCGTGGGCCGCAAGAACTGGTTGTTCTCCGGGCATCCCCGCGGGGCTGCGGCCAGTGCCTTTCTTTACAGCCTCATCGAGACCGCCAAGGCCAACGGCCTTAAGCCCTATCTCTACATGCGCCACCTCTTCGATCAACTGCCCCTGGCAAAAACCGAAGAGGACTACCGCAATCTGCTACCGCCCAACATGGACCCGTCCCGCTTGAACCCCGCCACCGTGTAGGTGGGGATAAATTACCGCTTACTTACTTATCCATTCCCGAATAATCTCTTTGTCAGCCATGCAGCACTTTGCCCTCTGCAACAACCATTTCAAGAAAAGGATCTCCCATCGCGAGGCGTTTTTCAAATTCCTCGGGGCGGTAGGCAAGAAAGTCGGCGGGCAAGTTCCGATCGATCAAGCGGCTGACCTCAATCATCCGGTCCCGCCCCCTGTACGGGGTGTCATTCTTGATGATTAGAAAATCCAAGTCGCTGTCGGGAGTTGCATCCCCTCTATTGTTCAGTCAAGATAGAGATAAATCGGTTGTTGTGTGATGGCTCGATCATCCTACATCACCAACGCCCTGGATCGGAACGAGCGCATGAGCTTCATCCAGAAGCAGGTCGGGCACACCACGACGCGCATGATCGTGGACCATTATTACCGGCACGTGCCGGCGCCGGACGATGGAGATAGGCTGGAAGAAGCGTGGAACACCATTCTACCACCCTCCGAGGATGCAGATTTTCAAGTGTCTGAA
This sequence comes from uncultured delta proteobacterium, assembly GCA_963700055.1. GTDB lineage: Bacteria > Desulfobacterota > Desulfobacteria > Desulfobacterales > SpSt-501 > SpSt-501. The sequence continues at coordinate 7,011 of CAVOWH010000009.1, forward strand.
AAAACTGGATAAAAATGGTGGAGGCGGCGGGAGTCGAATATGAGTTTGTATTTATTCGAAAAACCGAGATTCATCAGGCTTTTACAGCATTTCAGGCACTTGGAACCGGTCGAGGCAAAACCTCATTCCGTTCAATTTCTTCAATACGTTCACGGAACACAAAACCGTCTGACCCCAAATTGACCACAAGAAAATCCCATAGTCAGCCCCCAAGTTGTCACAGCTTTTGTCATAGCTCTGTCACAGCTCGTTGTCACAGCTTGTCATAGCTCGGCCAACACGTAATGGCGGGTGGGGTCGGTCGCTCCTGCGCCAACTTCCACGATCAGTTTTTTATCGAGCATCCCCTTCAGATCCCGCTGCAGGCTGCGGCGGTTGACGGACGGGCAGAGCGCCTCGAAATCCTGAATGGTCAGATTGCCATACTGGATGAGGTAGCCCAGCGCCTTGGCCTGCCGCTCGTTCAGGCCGTACTGTTTCACCAGCACGTCGCGGCGGATGACCTGCTCGCTGCGCTTGCGCACCTCGACCATCTGGGTTTCCAGGCCGGTGACGAAGTAGTCGAGCCAGCCGGTCATGTCCATGCCGTTTTCGCGCACGCTCTGGATCGACTTGTAGAAGGTCGGCCGGTCGCGGTCGTAGTATTCGCTGATGGTGAACAGCCGTTTGAAGTCGTACCCGGCTTTGTAGAGGCAGAGGGTGGAAAGCAGGCGCGAGGTGCGGCCGTTGCCGTCCAGAAACGGGTGGATGTGCACGAGTTGAAACTGGGCGATGCCGCTCACCAGCACCGGATGGATATCGAGGTCGGCGTTCAGCCACTTGACCAGCTCCGACATCATCACCGGCACTTCCACCGCGGTGGGCGGGGTGTAGATCACCTGGCCGGTGGCTGGAGTTGATTACATAATTCTGGATGCGCCGGTATTCACCAGGGGCCGCCTTGCCGCCGCGCACGCCTTCCACCAGTTTGCGGTGAATTTCGCGAATCATCCCCTCGCTGATGGGGTCGCCGCTGCCCAGGCACTCGGAGACGAATTCGAAGGCCGAGCGATAGTTAAGCAGCTCTCTGCGCATCATCTGGATCGGCCTCCGGCACCGCCTCGCCTTTCCACAACCGTTCGGCCTGATCCAGCGTCAGCCGGGTGCCTTCGATATGGGTAGTGTGATGCGCCTCCAGAATCAAAGCATGGTCGCCCATCTCACGCACCCAGTCGGCTGAGAGTTGCGCCGCCTCCAGAAAACCCCGCGCCCGCTCGATCCGGGTGATCGCGGCCGTCATGCGGTTGGTGATGGTGAATTGAGGCTGAAAAGCAGATGTCATCGTGGGATCAACCTTCCTTGGGTTCTGGCCGCATGAATGACATTGCAGTTCGCGGTGAAGACCTGGATGCCGGGGACGGCGGCAAAGTCACCGTCGTCGGTGCTGACCTGCACCATGCCGTGTCTTCTCATGGCTTCGAGGATGAACAGGTCGTACCCGTCCATTTTTTCGGTCTACAAGCGGTTCAGTGCAGCGGTTGCCGTGGGAGTGTCGATGGTACCGGTCAGGATAGCAGTGTTATCGAAGAGTATCAAGAAGTTGTTGAATGGGCTGATCGTGGACCATTATTACCGGCATGTGCCTGCGCCGGACGATGGCGATCGGCTGGAAGAAGCGTGGAATTCTACCACCCTACCAAGGATGCAGATTTGCAACTGTCTGAAAAAACTGGATAAAAATGGTGGAGGCGGCGGGAGTCGAACCCGCGTCCGAAAACATTCAACCCAAGCGTCTACATGCTTTTCCCGGATTTTGAGTCTCGCCTCATGCGTCTCCTCCAGGCGGGATGCGCAATCGGCCAGCCCACTGACATTCGCCGATCCGGCCGCAGGCGCACCGGATCAACTATCCCGCTAGTCGACGCCCTTTACCGGATCTGCAGGAGAGGACCCGGCAGGACGGTAGCTGCGCTAGGCAGCTACGGCGTAAGCATAATCGTCTGCGATTATGTTTATCCCCATCAGGATTTACGAGCCGACAGGACGCTCGGCATGCAACTTGAATATCATTGTCCCCGTCGAAACCGTTTCGCCCCCAAGTTAAAGCTGATCGCTCATAGCTGATGGCACATTGGCAGGAAAAAAACGAAGACCATCAGCGCAGGGAGTGTATGTAAAAGATCATTATGGATAAAAGATAAAGAATTTCGGATAGTTTGTCAAGGCCGCCCGTTTCCGGGCGGCATCAATGGTAATGACCCCCGCCCAGGATCATGGCACGGAAAGCCCGGCGCAGGCGTCTGCATTCGCCGCCGGAACCTGCTGGTCCACGATGGTTTTGAGTGCGGTGCAGATGGCCGGCCGGTGGTGCGGGAAGTTGCCGTGAACCGACAGCGGCACGCCGCTGATCTGGCGGTTGGCCGCATCCGAGGCGTGCAGCCGCGCCAGCCGCCGGCCGTAGCAGTCGAGGGATTGGGTGTCGCCGCCGACGATCAGGTCTTCGTTGTTGGCTGCGTACAAGTTCAGGTAGAGCACGCCGCCTGGGGTGGTCGGCCGGCTGCGAGGCGCCTCCAGTTCCGGCTGCGCGATGGACCCGCCGCAGTCGGCGCTGAACGGATGGCCGTTCAAATCGGTCAAAAACGTGGCGTCCCCCGCTTGGTTGGTTGAAAAAAGATCCGGGTCGCCCGTAATGCAGGCCCCGCAAGGCGAGGCCTGGCTGATCACCGTGGCCGTGCGGCCGCCGCAGAGCTCGCGCCCGGAGCGGTCGGGCTGGGAGGCATCTCCGCAGGAGAAGGTTCCGCCCGCGCCGTGGTTGGGGGCGGCCAGCGCCGCGAACACGGAGACGGTGATGGCTCCGCTGCGCCGGGTTCCCATGAGGTTCTTGAGGTAGTACCGGCTGCTGATGGCCCCCTGGCTGTAACCCACGAGGGCGACTTTCTCCACCGAGGCATACTCGGGCCGGTTGAGGATCCCGGTCTGCTGAACGCCCATCGAGTCCAGCCCACCCTCGATGGCGGCCAGAATGTCGAGGGCATCGTCGGCGATGCTGCGTGCAAGGATGGCAGGATCGCTTCCGCCATGAACCGGCAGGTCCAGATAGACCGGATCGATGGCAAGATCGGGGTTGGCGGCCAGCACGGCCTCAAAGGAGGTGGTGCCCGGGCTGCCGGGCTGCCGCCAGGCAGCTGTCGCATTGCCGGAGTGGCCGTGAACGAATAGCACCGGCACGCGTGCCGATGCCTGGCGGTTGCGGCCGATGGCTACCGGCTGAAAATCGCTGGCCTGGTTTGCGGTCAGCCGCTGCAGGTCGGAGCCGTCGAGGTTGATCGAAAAAATCTCCTGTCGGTTTTGCACGTTCGGAGTCGTCACGCCGGCGGCCTGGGCGGAGAAAAACAGCTGTTGGTCGTCTCTGGAGAAACCAATGCCTGAGATATTGATCTCCGCCGGGGGCGGCAGGCTGATTTCCCGGACCATGGTCCAGCTTCCCGCCTGGAAAATCCGGATGGCATCCCGTGGCGGGGAATGGTAAAAGGCCCGGCAGGCGAGCAGGCGGCCGTCGTGGGATACGGCCGGAAGCGTTTCGCTGATGTCCGCGGTCTGCGTGATGCGCTGGGCGCCGCCGGACCCATCCGCCGCAGTCGTGTAAAGGTCGTACCTTTGGGTGGTTCGGTCGTACCTCGAAAACACGAGCCGCTGCCCGGCCGCGTAAAAATCGTGGCCGGCGCCGTCGCTTTCCATCGCGGTCGGGGACGTCACCTGGTGCAGCCCCGTGCCGTCGCTTTTCACCGTCCAGATCTGGGCGTTCTGCGAAAAAGCCGGGTAGACGAAGGCGATGAGGTCGTTCGGCGCCCAGCGGGGGTAGACACGCTGGCCGCTGCCGGCAGTTACCTGCTGCAGGTTGGCGCCGGCGAGGTCCATGATGTAGAGGTTCTGACCGGCCTGTTCTCGAAAGGAAGCAAAGACGATCCGGTCGGCCTCGGGGGAGAGATCCGGGAAATCGTCGATGTAGCTGTTGTTGGAAATATTGGTCTGGAAATTCCCGTTGGCCCATGATTTGTAAATCTGCTGGCGGCCGTCGCGGTCCGAGACGAAAACCACCCGTGCGCAGCCGGCAAGGACCAGAAAAGTGGCGAACAGGCAGATGAACATTCTCTCCTTCATGTTTTCCTCCTTTCAGGTGGGCAAGCAATGCACTGCCAAACGCTTCGGGCTAGAGCCTTCGCGCGGGGGAACGCCGTCTGCGGGGAATTTCAGGCGATAACGGCTCCGGCGGTTCCTGCTGTGCTTTCACCGGCGCTTCTTTAAGGGGTAGCGCCCGCCGCGCGCGGCGAAGAGCGCCCAGCAGCCTGCCCCACCATTTTTCGGCCGGGTCGAGCGTGTCGTACTCGATGTGCTGGATCGCTCCGAGCTTCTCCTTGAACCAGCCATACAGGGGTGCCGCATCCAGGCGCAGCGGCACGATCGCCTTGCCCAGCTCGATCGCGCGCGCCAGCTCGCGGTAGACTTCGTCCGATTCCAGCGCGGGCTGAGAGATCAGGAAGACCACGGCATCGGCCTGCTGCAGCGCCTGCTCGATCTCCTCGCGCCAGCGGCTGCCGCCGCCGATATCCGAACGGTCGAGCCAGACCCCGTAACCGGCAGACTCCAGACGCTTGAGCAGCCCATCGGCCACGGCCGCGTCCGCGCGCCGGTAGCTCACGAAGACGCGCTGGCGCACGTGCACCAGGGCAATGGGCTCGGGCAGGTTCCACGACCACATCTGCGGCGTGGTCGGGCTGCTCTGGGTCTGGGCGCGCGGCAGAACGTAGCGGAACAGCTCGTCGGTGGTGACGACCCCGTCGCCATCCGCGTCCGCCGTCGCCCCACGCAGCCCCTCGACCAACAGGCGCGTGAAGAATCCGCCGTCGGCATCGCCGTAGCTGAGCTCATTCGCACCGCAGGCCGTGATGGCGCAGAAGCCGTCGGGGATGCCGCGGTTGTTGACGAAAAACGCGCCGCTGTGGCAGCCGTCGATCAGCAGCACCTGCCGGCGGCTGTTGCAGCGGCGCAGCACGGAGAGTACATACTCACTGTCCAAACAGGTCGCCTCGAGGAAGTTCACGTCCGAGTCGCTGACCGGCAGGTAGAGCAACTGGTCGCGGCCGAGGGTGCTCGTGCCGGAGTAGTAGATCAGCAGCGTGTCTTCCGAGCGCAAGCTGTCCGCCACGCGGGCGATTTCCCGCCGCACCTCGATCAGGGTGGGGCCCATTAGGCTCACGATCTCGAAGCCGCCGTACTCCCGGTCGCCGAGAACTTCGCTCAGCCCGGCCAGGTCCTTGTCGATGCCCGGCAGGTCGAGTGCGTACCCCTTGCCTTCGGAATTGCGCACACGCGCGTTGCCGATCAGAAGAGCGATGCGCCGCGGACGGCTTTCCGCAGATCCTTGCGCGGTTTGCCCACGCTGCCGCTTCTTGGTTTTCATGGGCACCTGCATCGCTTTCTACCGCCGCTGCCCGACATAAGCCACTTCCATATTCGGGTTGTAGTGCAAGCGCGGTGGATTGTTTTCCAGCTCCAGCAAGAGGAGCGAGTTGCCGCCCGCATTTTGGATCGTGCTGCCGACCCTGTTGAGATCGATCTCGACCACGCCCAATCTCCCATAATCGGAGCTGACCCTGACTCTTCCGCGGCTTACCTTGGTAATGGTCACCGTCACATCGGACCTCGAACCGCCTTTCGCGTCGGAGATGACGTCGCCATAGTAAACGCCCGCGACCAGTTCGGTCAGGTCACCAGGGCTTGGGGCTTCAATCGCAGCGGGCTTGCGATCTGCGGCGGTCAGACCCCAATAAACAGCCACGCCCAGCGCAACGGCCATCACGGCAACGGCTCCCCACACCCAGGGCCGTTTTCGGCGGGATCCGGAGGCCGGACGGGCATCCGGCCGGTTGGGCGCCGCACCCTGGCTCGGGACCACCTTGGCCGCCACCCCGGTGCACAGCGCCTGAAACCCTTCGTGCGCGGCATCCCCGTTCCAGCCGACCAGATCGGCGGTCTGCTTGCGCCGGAACTCAAGCGGCAGCTTGACGCGCTCGATCAGCGCCGGGACGAGCACCTCCCGCTCCGCCGCGAGGGCCGCCTCGTTCTTGACCCACTCCGAAGCGATCGAATTCTGCGACCACAGCACAACGACGCATTTCGCGGCCTCGAGTTCGCGCTCGATCGCCTGATCGAAGGCCTGCCCCGCATTGATCTTGCGGTCCCACCACACGGTCCAGCCGCAGGACTCCAACGCACCCGCCAGCCGGCCGGCCCGTTCGCGGTCCTCCTTGGCATAGCTGATGAAGATGTCCGTCATCATAATTTACTCCGGCGACAAGATACACCCTGCGCTGACGCCAAGCGCAGCGAGGTGCCGAAGAAGTAGTAACCGAGTCGGATCTTCGGCCTTCTGCCCGCCCTCAGCCCTCGACCACCGCCTTCAGCATCAAGGCCGCCCCGCATTGCTTGCTGACGGCTTCGGGGTCGAAGCGGCCGTCCTGGACGAACTTTCCCTTTTCATACAGGTTGGAGAAGCTCCATAGGTACGGCGTAGGTGCACGCCGCATGCGGTAGCCGAAGCCGTTGTACTTTTCGAGCAGGTAGAGCATGTGGGGGGGGGGACCAATCGCTGACCTCGTGAAATCTTTTCAAGGTAAGCGCGTCCACAGCGCTCTGCCGCCAGGTGAAAGGCGGAGAGCCGGCCACCGGCCGCCCCGCCGGCACGCGCACGGTGCGGACCTGCAGCGGATCGCCGTTGTGCAGATGGCCGGCGAAGTTGAACCCGCACTCCATGCCGTGGATCACGCCGATGAACATCCAGGGAATGCCGTTGAGATCATTGCCCACCTGCGCGTAGATCGGCCGGCCCTGGTTGAGCCGCTTGACGTAGTAGGCAACATTGCCCACGTGCTCCGGCCGCACGCTGCAGGCGTCGAAGTAAGCCGCATACTCCGCTTTAAGCGGGCCATAGTCCTTGACCGCCAGCGGAAGGTCCGCCGCCCGCGCCGCTCTCTTGACCCGGCGCGCACGCCGCGCGGGCGCTCTTGCCGCCCGTTGCTCCTCGGGGGCCGGGAGCAGGCTTTCGCTTTCATGCATGACCCCCGAAAGGGTGTATAGGTTTTGCAGGTGCGCTTCCATCGCGGCAAGATAGCCGTCGAAGGGGCCGGTCTTGGCGGCGGCGACGGCCTTTTCCAGCTCGATCCCGCTGTCGGCGAGGATGTCCGCGGCGCCGAGCAGCGCCGCCCGGTCGAGCAGCGCCAGCTTTTTCCCCAAGGCCGCGATGAGCTTCGTGATGGTTTTCCGCTCGGATTCGTCCGCCGTGTTGGCGTACCGCCGACGCAGCGTATGGATCGACCGGCTGACCTCGTCGCGCAGTGGCTCCGTCAGGTTCATGGCTTCCTCCTGTTCATTCGTATATCCGTCAGTTCCGCCCGTTTCGCAAACGCCAACGCCAGCCGCGATAGGCAGGCCGCAGAGCGGATCGCCCGGCCTGAAAACACAACGGTGTGACTGCATATCAAGTCATCTGCCTGCGAAACGCGCAACGGATGGTTAGGATGAAATAATGACGAAACGTCTAAGGGTGCAAGCAGAAAACGAAAGGTCGAGTCTGCCCTGCAAGGTAACACACCCGCCTCATGCACGCAATATTCGAGTGATCGATTACTCCGGCAGCTAAATATGTCTACTTCGGTCATGTCATTCATCGGTGCCGCAGCTCAAGGTGCACTTGTTTAATTACCGGAGTAATATCTTGACTTCTCCCTTTTTGATGAAATACTATTTCTGCGTGAACAGCAGTCTCATGACGCTTTCGGTTTCTCTTCCCGATCCGCACCCCGTCGCAGGCGTGCACCCCTTGCGGCCGCGTAAAAAGCAACTATAGTTATCCTCGTCGACTTTAGAGCCGACCGACTCCTGGCAAATCCGGCGGCGCCGTCTGGTGAGCCGTCCTTGTATTTCAGGCGACGCCCCAAAAAGAACCTCATTTCACCCAACGACCTGGCTCGATCAACGGACCGCGGCCGGTCCGCTCATTGAAAAAACGTTCCGCTTCATCTCCACCCACCCGTTTGATTTCGCTTCCAAGCGAACGTCAAACCATCCGCAACAGGAGGACACCATGGCGAAGAAGGCATTGTGTGTGGGAATCAACGACTACCCGGGCGAAGGCTCCGACCTCAACGGCTGCGTCAACGACGCCAAGGCCTGGGCCGACCTTCTCATCAAGAACTATTCCTTTCCCTCCGGCAGCGTGAACGTGTTGCTCGACGCCCAGGCCGGAAAAACCGCCATCATGGACGGGCTGAAGAAGCTCCTGGCCGGCGCCAAATCCGGCGACGTGCTGGTCTTCACCAATTCATCCCACGGCACCTACCTGGCCGACACGAGCGGCGACGAGGCGATGTACGACGAGGCCCTGTGCCCCTTCGACTGCGACCGGAATCTTATCGTCGACGACGAGCTGCGCGCGCTTTTTTCCGGTTTGGCCAAGGGGGTGGCCCTCACGGTCATCTCCGACTCCTGCCACTCGGGCACAGTCACGCGCGCGGCCATCAACGAAAACATCCCCTGGCTGAAGACCCCGGACGACCGCCGGGTGCGCTTTTTCCATCCGTCGCTGATCGGCAAATCGGTCCTCTCCAATCCGTTTCAAGCCGTCGACCGCAGCAAGGTCAAACACCCGCAGTCGAAAATGAAGGATGTCCTGCTCTCCGGCTGCACCGCCAGCGAGTATTCCTACGATGCGCTGATCGGCGGAAAGTACCACGGCGCCATGACCTATTTCGCCATCCAGGCGATCCGCGAGGCCAACTACAACATCACCTACTCCCAGTTGCGCAGCCGGCTGCTCTACCTGCTGGACGAAGCCGGCTACCCGCAACACCCGCAGCTTGAAGGCAATAGCGCCAATAAAAAGAAACGCATTTTCAGCTGAACCGTTGCAGGCCCCGTCCCCGTGCTACACGCGGCGGATCGGGGCTGCTCCAAGCCGTTTCAAGGTACGAATCCGCCTAGCGACCGCCGCGCCGCGCGCCGAAGCGGCTTTGGTCAAGGAGGCAGTGATGGCTCAGAAACCGCGTGTGTCGAAGAAGTCAGGCCCGAGTCGGAGAAAGCACCCGCCGGCGGCACCCCCTGAACTACAGAAATCGAAGGCTTCCGGTCCCTTCACGCTGCGCGGCGCGTGTGAACGCCATACGCCGACCCCCGCCCTGCAAACCCACTCCGCCGTCAAGCTCAGCGCCAAGGGGCACTTCACCCCCGGGGCGGCCCGCGCTTCCCTGCGATCAGAGCCGGTCGAGGTTCAGCCGGACGACCTCGTCGAAGTCGAGTTTTCCGACGGAGGCGTTCTATGGATGCGTGGCGACGACTACCGGTCGCGCCTTGGCGCGGGCGCTGCGCGATCCGACGCAGAGGAAGATATCGTCGAGGTCCCCCCGGACCTTCTTCTGCTCCCGGAGGGTCTTCGGACGCGCGGGCCGATCAGCTGGGCGCTGAAGTCGCTCAAGGTCTTCGGGGTGAACCTGGAGGGCCGGACGGCCGCCGGCATCGCAAAGCTGATCGATGAGCGCACCCTGGTGGCGGCGCACGATCGCCAGAGGCGCCCGGGCCCCGGCCTATACCGTTGCCGTCTGGAGACGAACCAGTTTTTCCTGGAGCCGGCGGACGTGAAAGCCGCCACCGCCCAGCCACCCTTCCTCTTGTTCATCCACGGCATTGCCTCCAGCACCTGGGGCAGCTTCGGGGACCTCTGGTCCACGGACCGTCGCGCCGAGCTCGATGCCCTGCGCCGGACCTATGGAGAACAGGCGCTTGCCTTCGAGTACCCCAGCCTGACGCGCAGCCCCATCGAGAGCGCGCTGCAGCTGGCCGCCGAACTCCAAAAGCTTCCCGAAGGCGCGCGCCTGCACCTGGTGACCCAGTCAAGCGGCGGTTTGATCGGCGAACTGATCTGCCGTGCCGGGGCCGTCAAGCAATTCAGGGCCGGCGCGGCCGGCCCCGAACCGCCGCTGGCCGCCGCGCCGTTTTCGCCCGAAGAGCACAAACTTCTCGAAGATGGCAAGCGGGCACCGGCGGGCCAGGCTCACCTGCTCAGACGACTCGATGAGCGCTTGAGCGAGCTTGCCGAGAAAAATATAAAAGTCGATCGTTTTGTGCGCGTTGCCTGCCCCGCCCTGGGCACGACGCTCGCTTCGGGTCGGCTCGACCGTTGGCTTTCCGTATTCGGCAACGTGGCCGGCACCGCCCTGCCCGATTCGCCGCTGGCCGATATGGTCAAAGACATCGGCGACTTCATGGCCGCCGTGATCAAGCAGCGCACCGACCCTGCCACGCTTCCCGGCCTTGAGGCCATGATGCCGGATTCGGTCTTCATGCAGCTCATCAACTGGCCCACGGCCAGGGCCGCGGGGGACCTCGCGGTGATCGCCGGGGACATCGACCCGGACGCATGGTGGACCCGCTTGCTCGTATGGGTGACCGACCGGTTCTACGACGGCGACCACGACCTGGTCGTCAACACCCCCTCGATGTACGGCGGCGCCAAACGCTCCGGCCGGTCGATTGCCAGTTTTCACAAAGGACCGGAGGTCAATCACTTCCGCTATTTCCAGAACCCGGACAGCGCCAGGCGCCTGGTGCATGCCCTGACCGCGGCGGCGGCGGAAGAACCCGAGGGATTCGAGCCGCTGCGCAAGCCGACCGTCGACATCGCGCGGGCCATCGTTTTGCGCAGCGCCGAGCCGCGGCCCGTGGTGTTCGTGCTGCCGGGCATCATGGGAAGCGAGCTTGAGGTCGACGGCGACCACGTCTGGCTGGACGTCCCCGGCCTCACTTTCGGCGGATTCGAACAGCTGCGCATCGAGGCCGCCAACGTCGTCGCCCGGCGGCCGTTTGCACGCTACTACGGGGAGATCATCGAATATCTGGCTCAAACTCACAAGGTGGTGCCGTTTGCCTTCGACTGGCGGATCGCGCTGGAGAAAGAAGCGGACCGCCTGGCCGCCGAAGTGCGGCGCGAGTTCGATGCCGTCCGCAGCCACCGCCAGCCGGTGCGAATCCTGGCCCACTCTTTGGGGGGCTTAGTCGCACGGGCCATGATCGCCCGGCATGAAGCGCTCTGGCGGGAGATCTGCGCAATCCCCGGAGCGCGTCTGGTCATGCTGGGCACCCCGAACGGCGGCTCGCACGCGATCACCGAGCTTTTGGTGGCGCAGTCTTCGATCCTGCGCAAGCTGGCGCGTTTCGACATCACCCACAGCCGCCAGGACCTGCTGGAGGTCATCGCACGCTTTCCGGGCATACTCTCCATCCTGCCCAGGGACCACCGCGAGGATTATTTTTCGCTTAAAACCTGGCAGGCCTACCATGAAAAGGCCGGCCACGGCTGGGTCCTCCCGGCCGAGAAGGACCTCGAGCGCGCCCGCGAGTTCAGGCGTCTGATGGACGGCGCACCGATCGATCCGGCGCACATGATCTACATTGCGGGTTGCGCCGACGTGACGGCCGCCGGCATGCACCTGGATCCGCAAGAAAACCGGATCCGGTTCGAAGCCACCACGCGGGGCGACGGCCGCGTCACCTGGGAAAACGGCATCCCACCGGGAGTCCCGACCTGGTATATGGAGGATGTGGAGCACGGCGATCTGACGGCCTACCCGGACGGGTTTGAGGCCATCGAGGAGCTGCTCCAGCAGGGGACCACCCATCGCCTGCCCCAGAGCCCTCCGGTGGCGCGCGCCGCCGAGGTGCTGTTCCCCATGCCGGAGCCGGCCGAAGAGATCTTCCCCGACGAAGACAGTCTGGTGGGGGATGCGCTCGGCGCGGGTCCGCGCAAGCACCGCAGAACCACGCAGCGCGAGCGGCCGGTCCAGGTGCGCGTGGCGCACGGCAACCTGGCGTATGCCCGCTATCCCGTGGCCGTCGGCCACTATGCCGGCGATACCATCATCAGCGCCGAAAGACACCTCGACCTTTCGCTCGCATCGGCTCTGACCCGCCGGCATCAGATCGGCCTCTATCCGGCCGAAATCGGCACCAACGCCGTTTTCATCAACCCCAAGCTGTCGGTCAACCCCGCCGCCTCTCCGAAAGGCGCCATCGTGGTCGGGCTCGGTACCGTGGGAAGCCTGAACGCCGCCATGTTGACCCGCAGCATCCGGCGGGCGCTGCTGGAATATGCCGTTCAATGGAAGGATTTCGGCCCCAAGGCGGTTCAAGGGGCGTCCGGCGGCGCGGGGGATGAACTCGGGGTGAGCGCGCTCTTGATCGGCACCGGAGCCGGCGGGATTCCGGTGGACGACTCGGTGTTTGCAATGCTTCAAGCGGTCAGCGGCGCCAACCGGGCGCTCGCCTCCGCCAAGAGCATCCAGCGCATCCGCCAGGTGGAATTCATCGAACTCTATGAAGACCGCGCCATCCAGGCCGTTGAGGCTCTCCGGCAGCTCGGTTCCCAGGCCCCGTTGCGCGACTCGTTCCGCTTCGAGGACGGGCTCGACGCCCGCAAGGGCGGGCTGAGCCGCGTGAGCTACGACGAACCCGGCGGGTGGTGGCACCGGCTCCAGATCCTCGGAGGACCCAAGCCGGGCGCTCCGACCGACGGCTCCCTGCGCTTCTCCGCCTCCACGCGCAGGGCGCGCGGCGAGGTGCGGCTGCTCGCTACGCAGCGCGCGCTGTTGGACCAATTCATTCAACAGTCGATCCTGACGACGCGCGACAACCGGGCGGCCGCCCGGACCCTCTTCGAGCTGCTCTTGCCCAACGAGATCAAGGATCAGGCCCCGGACCAGGATGACACGGTGCTCATCCTGGACGAGGAGGCCGCGCGCTATCCGTGGGAGCTTCTCGACGACCGCTTCAGCCGCGGGGAGCGCGACCAGCCGCTTTTCGTGGCCCACGGCCTGCTGCGCCAACTGGAGTCTTTTGAATTCCGGGAAAACGTCCGGGGGGTGATCGACAACACGGCGCTGGTGATCGGAGACCCGCTGAGCAAGTTCCCGGAGCTCAAGGGCGCCCAGGCGGAAGCCAAGGCCGTTCACCGTGCCTTTCAGGGCGACGGCCGGTTTCGCTGCGAAATCCGCGAGCGGCCGAGCAGCCAGCAGGTCATCAACGCGCTGTACGCCGCCGGCTATAAAGTGCTGCACCTGGCCGGCCACGGGGTCTACCGGATGACGCCCGAAGAGGCCGGCCAGTGTGCGGCCTGCCGGCAGCCGCTGCCCCGCGAGACGGCCGAAAGGCTGAAAGAGTCGATGCCGACGCTGACGGGGATGATCATCGGCGACGGCGTGGTGCTGTCTCCGCAGGAGGTCCACCAGATGCGCTCCGTTCCCGAGCTGGTCTTCATCAACTGCTGCCACCTGGGGAATATCGAGGCCGGCGACAAGCGCCCGCCGTCGGAAAGAAATGAGCGCAGCGACTACAACCGGATCGCTGCCAACGTCGCCACCGAGTTCATCCGCATGGGCGTGCGGGCCGTGGTGGCAGCCGGCTGGGCCGTGGACGACTCGGCGGCCCTCACATTTGCCACGGCTTTCTATGATCAGATGCTCAAGGGCCGACCTTTCGGCGCAGCGGTCCAGGCCGCTCGCAAGGAGGTTTTCGAGCGCCATCCGGGCACCAACACCTGGGGCGCCTACCAGTGCTACGGCGATCCGGACTACCATCTGATCCAAGCGGAAGACTCCGCCAAAGACGAGAAGGAATTCGCATGGGTGAGCCCCTCCCAGGCCGTGGCGGAGATCAACAACACGACGGCCCGGCTGGCCACGCGTGCCGGCCGGAGCGCCTCGTTCGAGAAGCAGCGGCTGAAGGCGATCGCGGCCTGGCTCGAGAAGAAGCCCTGGCAGAACGACGCAAGGCTGTGGGCCGCGCTCGGCCGGGGGTTCGGGGAGGCCGGTCTTTTTGAAAAAGCCATAAAGTACTACCGGCGCGCCGTGCAGGCGGAGAACTCCCAGGCCACCTTGAAGGACATCGAACAGCTGGCCAACTTCGAGTCCCGCCATGCCGTCCGGCTGGCGGGCCGCGGCGAGCCGAAGGAGGCCCTGGCGGCCATCGACCGGGCCATCGGCCGGCTCAGCACCATTGCCGACCCGCGCATCATGGACGAGCCGGCGAAAGCCCTGACGGTGGAGCGGCTCTCGCTGCTGGGCAGCGCCTGCAAGCGCAGGGCCTTGGTTTCTGAACCGGATCGACTCACGTCTCTGGAGCAGATGCTGGCGTACTACCAAAAAGCGAGCCGCCTCGCGTTCGAGAAGAAAAAGCGGGTGGACCCCTATCCTCTGCTGAACCGCCTGACCGCCGAGCTGGCGATGACCTGGCAGAAGAAAATACACGGCATTGCGCCCGAGGCGCGGGAGGCTTTCACGAAAGGGCTGTCCGACAGCCGCAGCGAGCTTGAAAGCGCCCAGATGCGGGCTCCGGAAGTCTGGGGCAGAATCGGTCTGTGCGATATCGACCTGCTCGCGGCCCTGGCCGATCCCAAGCTCGATGAAGAGACGGCCATGCGCATCGCGGAGGCGTATCGTGAAGCCCGAAAACTGGCCAGCCCCAGGGAGTTCGAATCCGTTTTTGACCAGTTCGACTTCTTGGAAGTCATGGCCGGAGAAAACCAGGATGTCGTGCGATTCCTGGACTCGCTCCGCAAACAGATCGAAGGGGGACCTTGAATCAGCCGCCGAGAAGCCGTTGAAACCAATGCCTATTCCAGGAGCGTATGGCTTGAAAAAATCCTGTTTGAAAAAATCCTTGACAGGTTAAAAAAATCCGCTAAGCTGGGCGCCAACCTGGATAAAAAAATGATGCCGAGAAACTTTCAAACAATCGATTCGAACTTCAAACGTTGTTCATGGTGGTGGCGGGCCAATCCTATGGGGTAGCCTGCGCGGACGAGACAAACTGAGCTGAAATAAAAAGATCGCGGGCGACTCCAGCAAGCCCGCGATCTTTTTTTATTTGCAAAAGGGCCGTGGGAAGCATCCCACGGCCCTTTTGATTTAAGGAGGATTTATGATTCTCAAGCGCTTCCCCGAAAAAGACCAATACCTGCGGCTGGCCGAAAAATACCGCGTGGTGCCGGTGTGCACCCAGATCCTGGCCGACACCCTGACGCCGGTGTCGCTGCTCGGCCGCTTCTATGCGGGCCAGGGGCCGATCTTCCTACTGGAGAGCGTGGAAGGCGGCGAACGCTGGGCGCGCTACAGCTTCCTCGGGTTCTCCGCCCACCGGATGGTGCGGGTCTTCGCCGACCGGGTGGACATCGAGGGCGACGGCCAGCGGCGCAGCCTCCCGCACGGCGGCAATCCCTTCCAGGCCCTGCGCGAGTTTATGGCGCCCTACCGCCCGGCCGATGTCTTCGGCCTGCCGCGGTTCTGGGGCGGCCTGGTGGGACACCTGAACTACGAGATGGTTTCTTTCATCGAGAACATCCCGCACCGCTGGCCGGTGGACCGGCCGCTCGCCTGCTTCATGGTTCCCGAGACGGTGCTGATCTTCGACAACGCCCGCCACACCCTGCTGATCGCGGCGCTGACTTTCCCCGACGGCGAGCCCGAGCGCGACTGGGTCGAGGCCGGCGGGCGTCTGGAGCGGGTGCTGGCGAAAATCGCGGCCCCCCTGCCGCGCACGCCGGTCGCCGCGAACGGCCGTCCGGAGCTGAAATCGCCGGTGGACGAGGAGGACTTCCGCGGCCGCGTGCACGCCATCAAGGATCACATCCGCGCCGGCGACATCATCCAGGCCGTGTTCTCCCAGCCCTTCCGCAGCAGCCAGACGCCGGACCCCTGGCGGCTCTACCGCGCCATGCGCCACGTCAACCCGTCGCCCTACCTCTTTTTTCTGCACCTGGACGACACGGTGCTGGTCGGCTCTTCGCCCGAAACCATGGTGCGCCTCGAAAACGGCATCGCCACCCTGCGGCCCATCGCCGGCACCCGCCCGCGCGGCAGGACCGAACAGGAGGACCGCCGGCTCGCCGACGAGCTGCTCAAGGATGAAAAAGAGCGCGCCGAGCATGTCATGCTGGTGGACCTGGGACGCAACGACCTCGGCCGCGTGGCCGAAATCGGCTCCGTGCAGGTGACCGACCTGATGGCGGTCGAACGCTACTCGCACGTGATGCACCTGGTATCCAACATCCGCTGCGACCTGCGCCCGAGCCTGGACGCCTGGGACCTGCTCGCCGCCACCTTCCCGGCCGGCACGCTTTCGGGCGCGCCCAAGGTGCGGGCCATGGAGATCATCGCCGCACAGGAGCACGAGCCCCGCGGTCCATACGGCGGCGCGGCCGGCTACCTGTCCTTCAGCGGCAACATGGACATGGCCATCACCATCCGCACGGCCTGCATCATGGACGGCCGGCTCACGGTGCAGGCCGGGGCCGGGATCGTGGCCGACTCCGATCCCGAACGCGAGCGCGTGGAAACGGTCAATAAGGCCATGGCCTTTCAGAAGGCCCTCGAACTCACCGCTCAAGGAGTATTTTGATGCTTGCGCAAGAAGGCCAATTTTTAAAAGGTGGGGCACAGGAATGAAAAATTCGAAGCACGAAACCCGAAATCCGAAACAAACCCGAATGACCGAATGACCAAAACGAAAAGAAACCATCACAGGTCGCGTCCAACCTGTATTGGTCATTGTCCTTTCGAACATTCGAATTTGTTTCGAGTTTCGTGCTTCGGATTTCGGATTTCGGTTCTAGCTTGTCCGAGTCGCAAGCTGCCCAAGTCAACCAAACTCCAGTTAAGCCAAGGAGGGATATTATGCTGGTCATGATCGACAACTTCGATTCCTTCACCTACAACCTCTACCAGTACCTGATGCAGCTGGGCGCGGAAGTGCGGGTGGCCCGCAACAACCGCCTGACCCTGGAAGAGCTTGAAGCCCTGGACCCCCAGGGCCTGGTCATCTCCCCGGGCCCCGGCCGGCCGGAGGATGCCGGCATCACCGTTGCTGCCATCGAGCGTTTTTCGGGCCGCATCCCGATCCTGGGCGTCTGCCTGGGACACCAGGCGATCGCGCTGGCCTTCGGCGGCAAGGTGATTGCCGCCCGGCGGCTGATGCACGGCAAGACCTCGGCGGTTTTGGCCGACGGACGCGAGCTCTTCCAGGGCATCCAGAGCCCGTTCGAGGCCATGCGCTACCACTCGCTGGCCGTGGCGCGCGGATCCCTGCCTGCCTGCCTGGAGGTGACCGCCGAGGCCGAGGACGGCGAGATCATGGGCCTGCGTCACCGCAGCCACCCCACCGAAGGGGTGCAGTTCCACCCCGAATCCATCATGACCAACGTCGGCAAGCGGCTGCTGCGCAATTTTTTGAAGATGACCCATCAGGCTATTTATGCTTGACGGCCCCAAATTGCAAAATCGGGTGGCGGAGGCGAGGGCAGGCGGAATGAAAAATTCGAAGCACGAAATTCGAAATCCGAAACAAGTCCGAATGTCCGAAACTCCAAAAACCAATCTAAGCTCACGATCCGCCCGGTTTGGGTCATTGTCTTTTTGAACATTTGGATTTGTTTCGAGTTTCGGGCTTTGGATTTCGAATTTGGTTCTGCCTAACCGGGTTGGGCACCATAAGAAGTCTTGGCACTTTATCTTGTCGAGTCATAGGAGGGAAATACCCATGTTCCGCGAACACCTTCGAATAATCACCCAACGCCAGAACCTGAGCGATGACCAGATGGCCGCGATGATCGGCGAGATTTTTTCGGGCACGCTGTCGGACACCCTGATCGCGGCCTTCATGGCCGCGCTCGCCGCCAAGGGCGAAACCTTCGAAGAGCTGGCCGGCGCGGCCCGCGCCATGCGCCGCCGGGCCGGGCGAATCCAGGCCGCGGCGCCGGCGGTGGTGGACACCTGCGGCACGGGCGGGGACGGCACCGGCACCTTCAACATCTCGACCACCACGGCCTTCGTGGTCGCCGGCTGCGGCGTGACCGTGGCCAAGCACGGCAACCGCTCCGTTTCCAGCCGCTGCGGCAGCGCCGACCTGGTCGAGGCCCTGGGCGTCAACCTCAACACCCCGCCCGAGCTGGTGGAAGAGGCCGTGCGGGAAATCGGTATCGGCTTTCTGTTCGCGCCGCTCTACCACGGCGCCATGCGGCACGCGGCCGCGGCGCGCAAGGAGCTGGGGATCCGCAGCATCTTCAACATGCTCGGTCCGCTCACCAACCCGGCCGGCGCCGACTGTCAGCTGCTGGGGGTCTATGCCCCGCAGTTGACCGAGATGTTCGCCGAGACCCTGCGGCTGCTCGGCTCGCGCCGCGCCCTGGTCGTGCACGGCCACGACGGCCTGGACGAAGTCTCGGCCTGCGCGCCGACGCGCGTGACCGAACTCAAGGACGGGCTCATCCGCACCTACGACATCGCGCCGGAGCGCTACCTGGGCCGAAGGGCGGCCCCGGCGGAAGTCGCCGGCGGCGACCCGCCGTTCAACGCCGCGCTGACCCGGCGCATTTTGGCCGGCGAGACGGGCGGGGCGCGCGAGGTCGTGCTGCTCAACGCCGCGGCCGCGCTGATGGCCGCCGGCCGGGCCGACGGCTTCGAGGACGGCCTCCGCCTGGCGGCCGAGTCCATCGACTCCGGCGCGGCGCGCGCCAAGCTGGAGCAGTTGGTCCAATTCACGAATGAGAACGGTTAGACAAATGGGTTCCAGGTTCACGGTTCACGGTTGGCAAAGCATTATAAACCATTTGAACCCACTAACCGCTGAACCGTTGAACCATTGAACCGATGAACCTTAGGATCACACACATGCCCACCGATATTTTAGAACGCATCGTTGCCGCCAAGCGGGCGGAGATTGAGGCCGCCCGGAGGAAGGTTCCGCTGGACCGCTTGCGCGAAGCGGCCGAGGCGCGGCGGGACATCCGGCCGTTCGGCGACGCGCTCCAGACGCCGGGTCCAGGGGGCGTCAACATCATCGCCGAGGTCAAGCGCGCCTCGCCCTCCAAGGGCGTGATCCGCGCGGACCTCGATCCGGCCGGCCTGGCCGCGGCCTATGCGGCCGGCGGCGCCCGGGCCGTCTCGGTGCTGACCGAAACGAATTTCTTCATGGGCTCGCCCGCTGACCTCGTGCGCGCCCGCGCGGCCGCACCGCTTCCGGTCCTGCGCAAGGACTTCATCGTCTGCGACTACCAGGTCTATGAATCCGCTGCCATGGGGGCCGACGCGCTGCTTTTGATCGTGCGGATTCTCTCGGAGGCCGAGCTGGCCGATCTGATCGACCTGGCTGCCGGCCTCGGCCTGGCGGCGCTGGTCGAAGTCTACTCCGAAGCGGACCTGGAAACAGCCGAGCGCGCCGGCGCGAGCCTGATCGGCATCAACAACCGCAACCTGCGGTCCTTCGACACCGACCTCGGCCACACCCTGCGCCTGCTCCCGCAGCTGCGGCCGGAGCAGACCGCCGTGGCCGCCAGCGGAATCAAGACCCGGGAGGATATCCGGCGCTACCAGCAGCAGGGGGTGTTCAATTTCCTGATCGGTGAAAGCCTGGTCCGTTCGGAAAACCCTGCGACGTTTTTGAAAGATTTGATGGCTTCCTAAATCGTCCAATTGGAAGGATCGCCTCGTGCCTGAAAACAATTACCATCGGTTGATCTTTTTAACCGTTGAACCGTGAACCGTTGAACCCTAATACCTATACTAAAGGTGGCTGGCAAAAAAGAAGGTGGTACCGTGGAGAAAAAAATTGGCAATCCAGTTCAAGTCAAGATCTGCGGCCTGACCCGGGTCGACGAGGCCGTGGCCTGCGCCCGGGCGGGCGCGCAGGCCATCGGCTGCGTGTTTTATTCCGGCAGCCCGCGGAGCGTCAATACGGCTATCGCCGCGCAGATCCGACGCGCGCTGCCGCCGGAGATCGCCTGCGTGGGGGTCTTTGTGGACGAGTCCTTCAAGAACGTCATGCGCATCGCCGGCCGCACCGGCTTGACCGCCGTCCAGCTCCACGGCAACGAGGCGCCTGAACTCGTAGACAGGCTGCGCCGCGAAGGCCTCTTCGTGATCAAGGCGCTCTTTGCCGCCAAGGCGCCCAGCTTCGCGGAAGCGTCGCGGTTTGCGGCTTCGGCTTTTCTGGTGGAATGCGGGATGGGGCCCTTGCCCGGCGGCAATGCCCGCGCCTGGAAATGGGGTGAGGCCGCGCCCCTTGGCGAACGTCATTCCCTGATCCTGGCCGGAGGCCTAACCGCCGGGAATGCCGCGCAGGCCGTTCGCGCGGCATTGCCGGACGCCGTCGACGTCAGCTCGGGCGTGGAAGCAGTCCCCGGGCGCAAGGACCTTCGCAAGGTCACGCAATTGATTGCGGCCGTTTCCTCGGCTAGCGCAAGGAGGACCATATTCACATGAAATCTTCGCAAGCGTTTTTGACGAAGGCGGTCGGCCGCGCACCGGACGCGGCCGGCCATTTCGGCCCCTACGGCGGCCGCTACGTGGCCGAAACCCTGCTGCCGGCCGTTCTGGAGCTGGAGGAGGCCTACCATCGCATTTCAGCGGACCCGGCGTTCCAGGATGAGCTCGCCCGCCTGCTGCGGGACTTCGCCGGCCGGCCGACGCCGCTCTTTCCGGCCGAACGCCTGACGCGGCATATCGGCGGCGCGGCCATCTACCTCAAGCGCGAGGACCTGGCCCACACCGGCGCCCACAAGATCAACAACACCATCGGCCAGGCCCTGCTCGCCCGCGCGATGGGCAAGCGCCGGCTCATCGCCGAGACCGGGGCCGGCCAACACGGGGTCGCCACGGCGGCCGCCGCGGCCCTCTTCGGCATGACCTGCCGGATCTTCATGGGCGTGGCGGACATCCAACGTCAGGCCCCCAATGTGCAACGCATGCAGCTGCTGGGGGCCGAGATCGTGCCGGTCGCCTCCGGCACCGGCACCCTCAAGGACGCCATGAACGAGGCCATGCGCTACTGGGTGCAGGCCGTGACGGACACCTTTTACGTCATCGGTTCGGTGGCCGGCCCGCACCCCTACCCGATGATGGTGAGAGACTTCCAACAGGTCATCGGCCTCGAAACCAAACGCCAGATGCAGGCGCTGGCCGGCCGGCTGCCGGATGTCCTCATCGCCTGCGTCGGCGGCGGCAGCAACGCCATGGGCCTGTTCTATCCGTTCATCGAAGACCCGGTCGAACTGATCGGGGTGGAGGCCGCCGGGGAAGGCATCGGCACCGGCCGGCATGCCGCGGCCCTTTGCGCCGGCAGCGTGGGCGTGCTGCACGGCTCCAAATCCTACCTGCTGCAGGATGCCGGCGGCCAGATCCGCGAGGCGCATTCGATCTCCGCCGGCCTGGACTACCCCGGCGTCGGCCCCGAGCACGCCCTCCTGAAAGAGCGGCTGCGCGCGCGCTACGTCGCCGTGACCGACGACGAGGCCCTGCACGCCTTCCAGACCCTCTGCCGCCTGGAGGGCATCATCCCCGCGCTCGAGAGCGCGCACGCCCTGGCCTGGGCCATGCAGGCCGCGCGGGAGCGGCCGCAGCAGGACTTGCTGGTGGTGAATCTTTCAGGTCGAGGGGACAAGGACCTATCCATCGCGGTCCCGCGCCTGCAGGACCTTTTCAAGGACCGAAAGGAGGAACGCCCGACATGAACCGGATCGATGCAACCTTCGAGCGGCTCGGCCGCCAGAACGAAAAGGCGCTGGTGGGATTTGTCACGGCCGGCGACCCCGACCTGGGCCGATCCCTGAATATCATCGCGGCCATGTGCGCGGCCGGGCTGGACCTGCTGGAGCTCGGTGTGCCTTTTTCAGACCCCACCGCGGACGGCCCGGTCATTCAACGCTCTTCAGACCGGGCGCGGGCGGCCGGCGTCGGCCTTTCCCAGGTGCTCGACATGGTCGCGGCGCTGCGCCGCAAAACCCAGATCCCGATGGTCGTGTTCAGCTACTACAACCCCATCCTGGCTTACGGCGCGGCGGCCTTTCAGCACGACGCCTGCGGAGCCGGTGCGGACGGGGTGCTCGTGGTGGACCTGCCGCCGGAGGAATCGGCCGAGCTGACCGACCGCTGGCCGGACAACGGCCTGTGCCTGATCCGCCTGACGTCGCCCACCACTCCGCCGGAGCGCCTGCGCCGGATCGCGGCCTGCGCTTCGGGCTTCATCTACCACGTCTCCCAGCTGGGGGTCACGGGCAGCGGGGGGCTGCGACCCGACGAGATCGCCGGCAAGCTGCACGAGCTGCGCGCAGTGACCCGGCTTCCGGTCTGCGTGGGGTTCGGCATCTCGTCCCCCGCGCAGGTCGCCGCTGTGGCCCGCATCGCCGACGGCGTGGTCATCGGCAGCGCCTTCGAGCGCCTGATCGAGGAAAACCTCGACCGGCCGGACCTGCCCGATCTCCTTGCCGGCCGGGTCGCCGAGCTGAAGCGCGCCACCCGCCGGCAAGCGCCGGATGGCTGCCGGCTGGCGAGCGGCGGCGGTTGACTTTTCGGACGGCGTCGGGTTATCCAGCTCGTAAGAAGAAACGCACCGGCCGGCCTGGATTCGCCGGTCGACGGTGCCGAACCTGGCCTTGAGTCCGTCCATGCTCTACGAGGAAGACCGCCGCAAGCGCCGTCGGATATGGTTTTCAGGATCCCTTGCCCTGCTGGTCCTGGCGGCGGCCGGTGTGGGGTGGGCGGTGCTGCGCATCCCCGAGGACATCGCGGCGCGCACGGTCTCCGCCCTGCAGACCGCCGGTCTGGACCCCCGCGCCGCGGTCTCGGTCGAGGGTCGCACCGTGACCTTGAGCGGCGAGGTGCCCAACACGTATACCCATGCCCGCATGCGCGCCATTGCCGGCTCCATCCGCGGCGTGCGCACAGTTATCGATCGCCTGAGCGTGGCACCCCTCCCGCCGGCCGAGGATGCTTCCCGGCCTTCCCTGCCCGAGCAGCCTCCGGCGGGCGGCCGTTCCAGGGACCCGGCCGCTGCAAACGCCCCTCCGCCCCCGGACCGGCCGGAGGGGGTCGCGGAGTCGGCTTTCGATCCGCCGCGTGTCGCCGCGGCGGCCCCTTCGATGCCCGCAGAGCCGGCCCCGCCGCCCGCCGAAGGTCCGCCCTCCGCACGGGAGCTCCCGCCGGCATTGTCCGAGCCTGAACCGAAGCCCCTCGATCCCCCACCGGCCAAGCGGCAGCTGCCGTTGCTGCACTTCGAATTCGCCGGCACCCGTCTGACGCCGGACAGCGAACTCCGCTTGGCGGAAATCGTTGCTGAGCTGCACAACCGGCCGGATGGGCGGATCGAAGTGGCGGGCCACGCGGATGCCCTCGGATCCAAGTTCTACAACCAAGAGCTCAGCCTGCGGCGCGCCCGAGCGGTCGCCGACCGGCTGGTGGCGGCGGGGATCGACGCCGCAAGGCTGCAAACGCGCGGCTACCGAGAGATCCGGCCGCTGACGGACAATCACTCCCGCCAGGGTCGCGCCATGAATCGCCGGGTCGAGCTGGTCGTGATCGAGTAAAGGAGAGGTTTTCATGGCATACCTGATCGGCGAGGTTCTGATTTTTCTGGCGGCCGCGGCGCTGATCGGCGCCGGCATGGCCTGGATGCTGCGCAGCCTGCGCTCGCACGCCCGTGAACGCCAGCTCTTCGCCGAGATTCAAGAAGCGCGCCGCGGGCGCGAGGCCGCCGAAGCCGCGGCCCGGGCGCTGACGATCTCGCTGAAGAATCTACGCGCGGAGATGGAACGCGAAACCGCGCGCCTCAACGCCCGGGTCGCCGAGCTTGAAGCGCGGCGGACGCCCTTCCGCGCACCGGCCGCCACTTCCGGCCGGCCGAAGGAGGCAGCCCTGGCGGGCTGGCGCTTCTTGATTCGAATGGTTTCGCGCCTGGCCGACTTCATCTCCCGCGCCAGCAAGCGCTACTTCCAATA
Organism: uncultured delta proteobacterium; assembly: GCA_963700055.1. Classification (GTDB taxonomy): domain Bacteria; phylum Desulfobacterota; class Desulfobacteria; order Desulfobacterales; family SpSt-501; genus SpSt-501. The sequence continues at coordinate 30,856 of CAVOWH010000009.1, forward strand.
AGAAATCGCCGCCGAGCGCGTCGGCGGCGATTTCTTTTTCGGTGAATGCGAATGGCACCTCACTGGCACACGCAACCCGTCGACGCGGTTCTGAAAACCTGGTCCACCTCCGAGGCCGGCCTCACGGCCGCCACGGCCGCGGAGCGGATGCAGGCCCATGGTCCCAACGAACTCAAGGAGCGCCGCGGCAAAGGCCCCCTGCGCATGCTCTGGGAGCAGTTCACGGAGACCATGGTGCTGATCCTGATCGCCGCCGGCGTGATCTCGGCCCTCCTGGGCAAGGGCACCGAAACCGCGGCCATCCTCGCCATCGTGGCGCTCTTCGCCGTTCTGGGCTTCATTCAGGAATATCGCGCCGAGCGCGCCATGGCGGCCCTTCGGCAGCTGGCGGTGCCGGCGGTCCGGGTGCGTCGCGACGGAGGGGTGCGCGAGATGCCCGCGCGCGAGCTGGTCCCGGGCGATATCGTCCTGCTGGAAGCGGGCAATGCGGTACCGGCGGACCTGCGCCTGCTGGAATCCGCCCATCTGCGGATCCAGGAAGCCGCCTTGACCGGCGAGTCCGAGCCGATCGAAAAGACCGTGGCGGCGATCCCCGAAGCCGAGCTGCCCCTGGGCGACCGCCGCAACATGGCCTACCTGGGCACCTCCGCCACCTACGGCCGCGGCCGCGCCGTGGTGGTGGCCACGGGGATGAACACGGAGCTCGGCCGGATCGCAACCCTCATCCAAGAGGCGGCCCCGCAGCGCACCCCGCTGCAGCGCCGCCTGGACCAGCTCGCCAAGGCTCTGGCGGCCGCGGGCGGGCTGGCGGCGGTCCTGGTGGCGCTCGTCGGCTGGTTAAGCGGCGAGCCCCTGGCCGATATGCTGCTCACAGCGGTCAGCGTTGGGGTGGCGGTCGTCCCCGAAGGGCTTCCGGCCGTCGTCACCATCACGCTCGCCTTAGGCGCCCAGCGCATGCTGCGGCGCAACGCCCTGATCCGCAAGCTGCCGGCGGTGGAAACTCTCGGAGCGGTCACCGTGATCTGCTCGGACAAGACCGGAACGCTGACCGAAAACCGCATGACGGTCACGGTGGTCGACGCGGCCGGCGAACGCCTGGATCTCATGGAAACCCTGCGCCGCCAGCGGCCCTCGGTAACGGCGGATGAATGCCGCATCTCGGCCGGCTGGGACCTGCCGCTGCCCATCCGCCTGACCCTGGCCGCCGGGGCCTTGTGCAACGACGCCGTGCTCAAGCCTGATTCCGGCCCCGGGTGCTTCAGCGCCATCGGCGACCCGACCGAGGGGGCCCTGCTGGTGGCGGCGGCCCGCTCCGGGATGTTCCCGGACCGGCTGCAGGCGGCGGCCCCGCGCGTGGCCGAGGCGCCGTTTGATTCCAACCGCAAGCGCATGACCACGGTGCATCGGCTGGCCGGCGACCTACCCGATGGCCTGCTTCCTTTTAAAGGCACGGAGCTTGTGGCCTTCACCAAGGGCGCCGCGGACGGCCTGCTGGCGCTGAGCGCGAAGGTGTGGACTGGAGAGCGGCCGGAGCCGCTCAGCGACGCGCTGCAGGCGCAGATCCGCGCGGCAGGCGACGAGCTGGCACGGGCCGGGATGCGCGTGCTGGGGGTCGCCTGCCGGCTGCTGAAGGCGCCGGCTGCATCCGCCGACGCGGACCTCCTCGAACGCGATCTCACGTTTCTGGGCCTGATCGGCCTGATGGACCCTCCGCGGGCCGCGGTCCGGCCGGCGGTGGACACCTGCAAGGCCGCGGGCATCCGCCCGGTGATGATCACCGGCGACCACCCCCTGACGGCCGCCGCCATCGCGCGCGACCTCGGCATTGGCGGCCGTCCGGAAGCGGTCACCGGCGCGTCCCTCAGCCGCATGGGGCCTTCGGAGCTGGCCGCGATCGTCGACGAGGTGTCGGTCTACGCACGGGTGTCGCCCGAGGACAAGCTGCGCATCGTGGACGCCCTGAAGCAGCGCGGTCAGGTGGTGGCCATGACCGGCGACGGCGTCAACGACGCGCCGGCGCTCAAGAAGGCCGACATCGGGGTCGCCATGGGCATCACGGGCACGGACGTGGCCAAGGAAGCGGCCGACATGGTGCTGATCGACGACAACTTCGCCACCATCGTCGCCGCCGTGGAGGAAGGGCGGACGATCTATAGCAACCTGATGCGCTTCATCAAGTTCTCCCTCGGCGGCAACCTCGGCAAGGTGCTGGTCATGCTGGCGGCGCCGCTGTTCGGCATCAACGTGGCCCTGCGGCCGCTGCAGCTCTTATGGCTCAACCTGCTCACCGACGGGCTGATGGGCCTGGGGCTGGGGGTCGAGCCGGCCGAGGCCGACGCCATGCGCCGGCCGCCCCGGCCGCCGGCCGCCCCAGTGCTGGACACGGCCGCCCGGGTGCATATCGGCTGGGTGGGGGTCGTGATCGCCGCCGCCACGCTATGGCTGGGCGCCGCCTACTTCGACCCGCTGCAGCCGGAGGACACCACCTGGCAGACCATGATCTTCGCGGCCCTGGGGTTCACCCAGATCGGTCACGCCCTGGGACTGCGCGCGACCGGGCATTCGAGCTTCTCGATCACCGCCAACCCGCTGATGGCGCTTTTGACCCTGGCCACGCTGGTTCTGCAATTGGCGGCCATCTATCTGCCTTTCCTGGAGCGGTTTTTCGGCCTGACGCCGCTGGCCCTGAAGGATCTGGGCCTGGCCGGCGCCATGGGGGTACTGACCTGGGCCGGCGTGAGGATCGAAAAAAAAATCGCCGCCGGCAACACCGGCGGCGATTTTTACCAGCGTAAATCTGAAGTCTAACTTTTTTTCAGCTCCTGAAGCTTTCCATGCCAGGAGCATCTGTTGCAAAAGGTTTCGGTCGCTTCCTGAACCTCGGGAGCCGATGCGTCCTCAGAATCCGCGCTGAAACGCACATCGCCCGAAGCCACGCTGAACTCGAAAGTCTCGAACTCGTCCTCCGGGTTTTTGACGTAGAACTCCTCGCAACCGCACAACGGGCATTCCATTGCTTTTACCCCCAATATATTTTCCGCCGGCGGCGGAAAATATCAGTTGACCTTCATGAAGGCCTTCTTCTTGGCCTTGCAGACCGGGCACTCCTCCGGGGCCTCCATCTCAACGGTGTAGCCGCAGACCGAGCAGACGTAGTAATCCGCGTCCGCCTGGGGCTTGCCTAAGCCGTCGATCGCCTTCTGGTAGAGAGCGGCGTGCACCTTCTCGACTTCGTTGGCATAGGTGAAGGTGCGCACGGCGGCCTCGTTGCCCTCGGTCTTGGCTTCCGCGATCATGGGCGGGTACATGGACTGGAACTCGTAAGTCTCGCCGCCCAGGGATTCCTTCAGGTTTTCCAGGGTGCTCTTGACCCCCTTCAGGGTGCGCAGATGGGTGTGGGCATGCACGGTTTCGGCCTCGGCCGCCGCCCGGAACAGTTTGGCCACCTGGGGATAGCCTTCGGTCTGGGCCTTCTGGGCGAAGGCGAGGTACTTGCGGTTGGCCTGGGATTCACCGGCGAAAGCGTCTTTCAGATTCTTTTCGGTCTTGCTCATGTCCTTCCTCCTTTTTAGATGTGGTGGAGCGATGATCGCAAAATTCCGTGTCTGTGCGTAAGGTGAAAACTGCAATCAAAACTCATGCCAGAAGATAATCCATGGCTCGAAACCAAATAATCGATTGATAATGAAGGGTTGCAAAGCCATCCGGCTTTGGGAGCCGCCTGAATAGCCCTGCGAATATGAGACAGGTCAGCCACGTTCGTTGCACCGTGGCGCCGCAGAGCGGTAACGGCACCGCCTCCGAACGCACTCGCCGGCGAGCGCCTGTTTCAGTCTGACGATGAACCACAAGCGTCTCATGAAACACCCCCGCGCGTATGTAACTGTGGAAGCGGCTTTCCATCCGCGATTCGGTTATCGCAGCCTTCAAAAGAATTCTGTGCTCTTTGCCCCATGCTCTATGCCCTATGCTGATTGGATCGCACGCTCTTTGAGCGCGGCGTGGGCGGCCGCCAGGCGTGCGATCGGCACCCGGAACGGCGAGCAGGAAACGTAGTCCAGTCCGAGCTTGTGGCAGAGCATGATCGATTCCGGGTCTCCGCCGTGCTCGCCGCAGATGCCGCACACCAGGTTCGGTTTGACCCGCCGGGCCTTTTCCATGGCGATGCGCATCAGTTCCCCCACCCCTTCCGGGTCGATGGTGGCAAACGGGTTGTCCGGCAGGATCCCGGCCGAGATATACGGCACCAGGAAGCTGGCCTCGGCATCGTCGCGCGAAATTCCGAAGGTGGTCTGGGTCAGGTCGTTGGTGCCGAAAGAGAAGAACTGCGAGTAGTCCGCGATTTTGTCGGCGGTGAGGGCCGCGCGCGGGATCTCGATCATGGTGCCGAACTTGTATTCCACGCTGATCTTCTGCTCCTCCATGACCTTCTTGGCCTCGACCTCGAGCGCTTCCCGCTGGCGTTTGAGCTCGTGCACGTGGCTGGTCAGCGGGATCATGATCTCGGGGTGGACGTCGACCCCCTCGCCCGCCACCAGGCAGGCGGCCTCGAACACGGCCCGCACCTGCATGCGGGTGAGCTCGGGGATCATGATGCCCAGCCGCACGCCGCGCATGCCGAGCATGGGGTTGGACTCGTCCAGGGCCATGGCGCGCTTGAGCAGGTTCTCCTTGAGCCGGATCTCATCGATCAGGTTGTCCACCTCGGCCAGGTTGGGGGCGTGCTGCAGCCGGATCTTCAGATCGGCCAGTTGCTGCATGAGCTCGTTGATGTTCGGCAGAAACTCGTGCAGCGGCGGGTCGATCAGGCGGATGATGACCGGCAGCCCGTTCATGATCCGAAAGAGCCCGGCGAAGTCCTCGCGCTGGTAGGGCAGCAGGATCTCCAGGGCCTCGCGGCGTTCGCTCGGCAGGTCGGTCATGATCATCTTCTGGAAGTGCTGCAGGCGCTCGGTCTGGAAGAACATGTGCTCGGTGCGGCACAGCCCGATGCCCTCCGCCCCGTACTCTCGGGCGCGCTGGGCGTCGCGCGGGTAGTCGGCGTTGGCGCGCACGCCCAGCCGCCGGAACTCGTCGGCCCAGCGCAGGAGCTTGATCAGCCAGGGGTCCTTGATGTCCGGCACCACGGCCTTGAGCTTGCCCAGGTACACTTCGCCGGAGGTGCCGTCGATCGAGATCCAGTCCCCTTCCTTGACGATCTTGTCGCCCACTTTCATCACGCGGTCGTTCAGGTCGATCTCCAGGGCCGAGACCCCGACCACGGCCGGTTTGCCGAACTGGCGCGCCACCAGGGCCGCATGGCTGGTGCGCCCCCCGCGGCTGGTCAGGATCCCCTCGGCCGCCAGCATGCCGTGCACGTCGTCGGGCTTGGTCTCGGGCCGGACCATGATGACCGCCTTTTTTTCACCCTTTCCCCAGGACTCGGCCAGATTGGCGTCGAAGGCCACCATGCCCACCGCCGCCCCCGGCGACACGTTGAGCCCCGTGGCCAGCAGCGCGCCGGCGGTTTTGGCCTCCTGCTTGGTGACGTGGTCGAACTGGGGGTGCATGAAGAAGTCCACCTGCTCGGGGGAGACCCGCAGCACGGCCTCCTCGCGGGTGATGAGCTTCTCCTCGGCCATGTCCGTGGCGATGCGCACGGCGGCCTGGGCCGAGCGCTTGCCGCTGCGGGTCTGCAGCATCCACAGCTTGCCGCGCTCGATGGTGAACTCCATGTCCTGCATCTCGCGGTAGTGCTGCTCCAGGCGCTTGGCGATGCCGAGAAACTCGGCATAGGCCTCGGGCAGCTCCTTGATCAGCTGGTTGATGTCCTTGGTCAGGCGGATGCCCGCGACCACGTCCTCGCCCTGGGCGTTGGTGAGGTAGTCGCCCTCGATGTCCTTCTCGCCGGTGGTGCTGTTGCGGGTCATGGCGACGCCGGTGGCGCTGTTGTCTCCCATGTTGCCGAAGACCATGGCCACGATGTTGACCGCCGTGCCCAGGTCGTGGGCGATGCCGGCGGCATTGCGGTAGTCGATGGCGCGCTTGCCGTTCCAGCTCTCAAACACCGCCGCCGTGGCCATGCGCAGCTGCTCGTAGGGCTCGGCGGGGAAGTCGCGGTTGGACTGGCGCCGGAAGATCTTCTTGAACTCCGCGATCACCTCCTGCAGGTCGGCGTCGGAAAGCTCGGGGTCGGCCTTGACCCCGGCCTTCCGGCGCGCCTTGGTCAGCACGTCCTCGAAGGCCTCGTCGGGGATCTCCATGACCACGCTGCCGAACATCTGGATCAGCCGGCGGTAGGAGTCGTGAACGAAGCGCGGATTGCCGGTCAGCGCGATCATGCCCTGGCAGGTCTCGTCGTTCAGGCCGATGTTGAGCACCGTGTCCATCATGCCCGGCATGGAGAACTTGGCCCCCGAACGGCAGGAGACGAGCAGCGGGTTCTGGGCGTCGCCGAAGCGCCTGCCGCTCAGCGATTCCACTTTCTCCAGGCCGGAGATCGCCTGGTCCCACATGTCTTCCGGAAAGGCCCCGCCGCGAGCCAGGTATTCGTTGCAGGCTTCGGTCGTGATGGTGAATCCCGGCGGCACGGGCACCCCGATGCGCACCATCTCCGCCAGGTTGGCTCCTTTCCCGCCGAGCAGCCCGCGCACCGCGTCCCACGAACTGCCCACGTACGCGTCCACCTGATCCAGTTCATCGAAGAGATAGACCCACTTTTTTTGCATGCTGACCTCCTTGCGCGGATAAATGGCTGCCGGCCGTTTGGATGGAATGGGGCACATGAACCAGCGATCTCAGCTGAAAGAAGAGCATACCAAGAAAAGACATCATTACGGACGGGGCGCCACGTAGAATCCATTCATACCCAACCCGCCTCGGCAAGTCAAATCTTAAATCCTCCGGCAAGTAAACCGGGTGGGGGTCTTTAAGAGTGAAATTCTATGAAAAACAGCCGAGAGATTGGCCTTGAAAAACCGGGCGGCCGTGATAATGGTCACCTTAAAACCGACCGATGCCCGAATCGGTGAAACCGGAGGTCAAAATGGAAGCGAATTGGGAAAAGCAGCTGTCTTGTGCCAGCCATTGCCAGCGTTGCGGGAAAGCCTTGGGGCCGAAGGACCAACGGATCCTTTCGGTATTCGACCATCATCCCATCTGCCTGGCGTGCAAGCAAGCCGAAGAAACGCGTCCGGACTATCCGGACCAGTCCAAGCAGATGATCGCCGATTGCATCGACACGACCGGAAGGCCCTACGGCGACACGGCGGGCTACTGCTTCCATCATTTTCTTCCCTTCACCTGCAAGGGTTAGTTGCCGTCGATGGAAGTCGACGGCAACCAATCCTTGATCAAACGGAAGAGGGAGGGCTCGTTGGGCTTCTGGCATGGCGATGATCTTCGTTCGGTGAGCAGAGAACCGGCTCAGGGCGACACCCGCACGGACGCCTGCGGCTGGCCGCCACTCTCTCCTTGACAACTGTTTGACGCATTGCATAGGATGCCGTCGGGCTCCATGCAGCGGGCGGGAACGTAAACGGACCGGGCCCCGCGGATGCACACCTGAACCGGAAAGGATAGTTGCATGAAAGATGTCGTCATCGCCTCGGCCTGTCGCACCGCCATCGGGGCTTTCGGCGGAAGCCTGCGGGATTTGCATGTGACCAAAATCGCCAGTGTCGCCATGAAGGCGGCGGTGGAGCGGGCGGGCATCGACCCGGGCCGGATCGACGACGTGCGCTTCGGCTGCTGCCTGGAGCCCGTCGACTCCATGAACATGACCCGGGTCGCCGCGCTGATGGCCGGCATCCCCGACACGGTGACGGCGGCGACCATCAATCGGGTCTGCATCTCGGGCATGGAGGCCACCCTTTCGGGCATGGCCATGATCCAGGCGGGAATGGCCGACGTGGTCCTGGCCGGCGGGGCGGAGCACATGTCCGGCGCGGCCTATTCGGTCTTCAATGCCCGCTGGGGCTGCCGGCTGCAGGACCAGGAGTTCGTGGACAACATCATGCGCGGCCTGCACTGCGGCTCCCATCTCATCCCGCATCCCGAGCACGGACCCGTCGACGCCTCCCAGCCGCCGCTCAGCCGGTTCAAGGGCAAGCCCTACATCATGGGCGCCACGGCGGAATTCGTGGCTCAGCATCTGAACATCAGCCGCGAGGAGATGGACCTCGTCGCGCTGCGCAGCCACAACAACGTCGAGCGCGCCACGAAAAACGGCGATTTCAGGGACGAGATCGTTCCGGTCATCCTCCCGCAGCGCAAGGGGGAGCCGGTCGTCTTCGACAAGGACGAGCACTTCCGACCGGGCATCACGCTGGACCAGCTCCGCAAGCTGCCGCCGGCCTTCGTGCCGGAGATCGGCAAGGTCACCGCGGGCAACTCCAGCGGCCTCAACGACGGCGCGGCGGCGATGGTGATCATGTCGGCGGATCAGGCAAAGGATCTCGGCATCCGGCCTCTGGCCCGGATCAAGGCGGTCGGCCGGGGCGCCTGCCACCCGTCCGTCATGGGCCTTTCGCCGGTGCCGGCCGTCAAGCATTTGATGGCGCGCAGCGGGCTCAAGCTGAGCGACTTCGAACTGATCGAAGTGAACGAAGCCTTCGCCGCCCAGTATCTGGGAGTCGAGCGGGAGCTCGGCCTGAATCGTGAGATCACCAACGTCCATGGTTCCGGCATCGGCCTGGGGCATCCCGTCGGCGCCACCGGCGCCCGGATCATGGTCACCCTGATGCATGCCATGAAAAAGCGCGGCAAGACATTGGGGCTGGCCACGCTCTGCGGGGGGGGCGGCGTGTCCATGGCGTGCGCCATCGAGATGCTTTAGATTCCCCACATAAATGGGTTCCAGTTGACGCCCCCTTTTCAGGACGCCCGTTTTCGGATGCCACCCACCGGTCTCCCACTCACCGGAACGATCAGCGAAACCCTGCGCGGGATCGTCGACCGGGTCACCTACCACAATCCGGACAACGGCTGGTCGGTCCTGCGGGTGTTTCCATTCAACAGCCCCAGTCAGCAGGAGACGGTCATCGTCCACCAAATGAAGGTCTTTGCCGGGGCCACGATGGAGTTTCAGGGGGCATGGACCACCCACCCCCGGTTCGGCCGTCAATTCAAAGCCACCCAGGCCGCCGAAAGAAAGCCGGCCTCCGCCGCGGCGCTCGAGAAATATTTAGGCTCGGGGCTCATCAAGGGGGTGGGCCCGAAAACGGCCCAGAAAATCGTCTCCCATTTCGGCGACCAGGCGCTGGACATCTTCGAGGGCGAGATCGCGCGGCTGACCGAGATCCCCGGGATCGCCCAGAGGAAGCTGGAGACGATCAGCGCGGCCTGGGCCGAGCACCGCGCGATCCGGGACGTGATGATGTTTCTGCAGTCCCACGGGATCAGCACCCTGTTCGCCGTAAGGATTTACAAGGAATACGGCGACAAGGCCATCCCCTATGTGACCGAGGATCCCTACCGGCTGGCCAACGACTTCTACGGCATCGGATTTTTCTCGGCCGACAAGGTGGCGCTCAGCATCGGCCTGGCGCTCGACAGCGATGAACGCCTTAGCGCTGCGATCAAGCACGTCCTCGCGGCCAGCCGGGAGTTCGGCCACTGCTACCTGACCGAGTCCCAGATCCGAGCCCAGGTCGGCGAGCTGTTGCAGATGGATATCGGCGCACGGCTGCCCGGGCTGCTCCAGCACATGCAGCAGGACGGCCATCTGATGGTCCGCGTGCGCCCTCCGGCCGCCGGCCCGGCGGAACCGTGCTACTATTCCAAGACGCTTTATTTCGACGAGCTCTACGTCGCCAAAAGAGCAGCGGGCATGCGGCCGCCTCCCAAGGTGGACCGGCACAGAATCGAAAACTGGATTCGTCTTTACTGCAGGGCCAAGGGCATCTCGCTCAGCGCCGAGCAGGCCGCCGCCGTTCAGGGGATCGCCGGTGAGCAATTCTCGATTCTGACGGGCGGACCGGGCTGCGGCAAGACCACGGCCACCCAGGTGCTCGTCCGCTTGCTTGAAGCGATGAAGGTGAAAGTCCTGCTGGCCGCTCCCACCGGCCGCGCCGCCCAGCGCATGACGGAGGTGATCGGCAGCGAGTCCAAGACCATACACCGCCTGCTGGAATGGCAGATCGGAAAATTCAAGAAAAACGAGGACCACCCCCTGGATGTCGATTTTCTGATCGTCGACGAGTGTTCCATGCTGGACGTCAGCCTGACCGCCTCCCTGCTGAAGGCGGTTCCCGAACACAGCCAGGTGCTTTTCATCGGGGATGCGGATCAGCTGCCTTCGGTCGGCGCCGGCAACGTTCTGAGGGACCTGATCGCCTCGGGGGCGGTTCCCTGTTTCCGGCTGACCCGGATTTTCCGGCAGGCGCAGGAATCCCTCATCATCCGTTATGCCCACCTGATCAACCACGGCGAGTTCCCCTACATCGACTCGCCGTTTAAAATGCCGGCCCTATGGAAGCAGGGCGCCGACTGCCTTTTCCTGGACTCGGACGAAGCCACCCAGGAGCAGCTCGGGTTCATCGCCAAGGTGCGGAAACACCGCGAGCTGAAGCCGACCGGAGGCGATCAGCCGCCCGAGACCGATGCCAACCTGTATGAATTTCGAATCAACGAACCTGTGGTCCCGTATGAAACCGAACTGGTCATCCCCAAGAAATTCCAGCACGTCGACCTTGAAAAGCTGTTGTCCGCGCAGACCAAGGTCGAGGAGCTGCTGGCCATTGTGAAAAGGGTTCATCCGTGGTCATCTCTGCATTACGGACTGGCGGCATCCGACGTGGTCCGCAAGCTATACTTGGATTGGATTCCGCGCTATCGCGGCCATGGTATCGAAATCCAGATCATCACCCCCATGACGCGCGGGAGCCTGGGCACGTTGAGCTTGAACCGCATGATCCAGCAGGCCGCCAATCCGGCGCAGGCGGGCAAAAGCCAGCTTCAGGTGGGGGAGCGGATTTTTCGAGTCGGCGACCGGGTCATTCACCGCAGGAACAATTACGACCTCGGGGTGTTCAACGGCGACATCGGGGTTATCCAAGCCATCGACAACGAGGAGCTGACCTGCGTGGTGTCCTTTTTTCCGGATGGTCGCACGGTCGAATACCAGCGCGATGACATTCCGGAATTGGACCTCGCCTACGCCATCACCATCCACAAATCGCAGGGCAGCGAGTTCGGGGCCGTCATCATCCCGGTCCTCAGCCAGCATTTCAAGATGCTTTTCAGAAACCTCATCTACACCGGCCTGACCAGAGCCAAGCACCTCACGGTTTTCGTCGGAACGCGCAAGGCCCTGGCCATGGCGGTAAGAAACCAGGACACCAGCCAGCGTCAGACCTTCCTGCAACAGCTCCTGGCCTGATCTCGGCCGCCCTCCAAGGGCGCGATGCCTTCCGCGCAGTTGTTCTCCACCCGGTTGACGCGCGTGGATCATCGGGGCGCCGCGCGGGTTCTTTTTCGGAATATTGACAAATCAGACGGCTGCAGATATTTTTTACGTGGCTGAATCCTTCTCTTCCTGAGTTTCACCCATAATCATATTCTTCCCGAACCGATCATCGGCGCTCTTTCTGATTCACCTTAATCTCTGGAGGTGGCCGCGTGAAGGTCACGGTCGGCACGTTCAATCGGAACAACATGTCACATCCGGGAGAACCCGCTGCTGGGATTGGCCTCCGGCCTTTCTCATTTTCATCCGCTCCTGTGATCGAATCAAACCGCAGAAGGGGGGTTCAATGCATATTGGAGGGCATGCGACCATGAAAACGAGCACCGGCCGTTATCGTTCGTCCTACACCTTGTTTTTGTTGGCGGGATGGTTGTCGATCGCATCGGTTATCGGATGCGCGAATTCGAACCTCGCCCCGGCAAGCAAACTGATCAGTGGCAAGGTCACCTTGTCTTGGAACGATGTTCCAGGCGCCAGCTCGTATAACATCTATCTCTCCAGATCCCCCGGCGTGACGAAATTGAACGGGTTTAAATTCCGCAACGCGACCAACCCCATGACGATCGTCGATCTCGAACCCGGCAGAACTTACTATTTTGTCGTAACGGTCGATGATGCGAAAGGGGAGAGCGATGAATCCAACGAAAAATCCTACCAGGCGGCGGAGTCCGTCGGGTCGATTCATTTTAATGACCTTTTTGCCCAGAAGCAGGCGCCGCCGGCCCAAGCCACAGGTGCCGGCGGGGCCGATGGCCAGATGACATTATCTTGGAATGACGTGCCGAATGCGGGTTCCTACAACATCTACTGGAGGACCTCCCCCGGGGTTACCAAGCTGAATGGAAAGAAGATAGAGAACGTAACGAACCCTTACACCCTGCAGGGGCTGGCCCGCGGAAAAAAATATTACCTGGTTGTTACTGCTGTGGAGGGCTCAACCGAGAGCAAGGAATCTGAAGAGGTTTCCTTTGAGGCCAAATAGACTTTAGCTGCGCGACGGGATGCACCTTCAAACGTTTTACTAATTATTTCGGAATGCTATTGACAAGGAGCGACCCTTACCCTTTCATAGGCTCCCTCGCGTGATTTCAGCCCGCCTATTCTTCGCCGAATTCTTTCTGTGCGTCCCTCTCCGCGGTCTTGTCTTTGGCCTTGTCTTTTTTCCGCGGCTGGCCTTGCTGGCTGACGATGATCCGCGCGCCGGCGGGGCTCCGGTATTGGGTTTTCTGGTAGAGGCTCTTGGCCGGGCAGGTGTCCACGCACACCCCGCAATACACGCAGACGAAGGGGTCGTAGATCCAGGTGTAGGCCTTCTTGTCCACCTGGATGCACTGGGAGGGGCACTTGACTTCGCAGGTGCCGCAGAAGATGCAGCGCTCGATGTCGTTGATGAGCTCGCCGCGGACCCCTGCGAAGGTCTCCCGCATCTCGGCCGGGTAAATCCGGGTGGACTTCTTGACCAGCAGGTTGCGCACGATGTTGGGCGTCATCTTGAACATGCGTAAAAGCCTTCCATCGGATGCCTTCGCCGGAAGCCCAAGTTCACGGCGCGCGAGCTTCCGCCGAACGAGGCGACCTGCCGGTACGCCGCAGCGGGCGCGGAGCGAACGCAACGCCGAAATTGGGTTTCTGACGAAGTCATCATCGTTCGGTGCAGCTGATGCACGGGTCGATTGAAAGCGTCACCACCGGCACATCGGACAGGAAATGGCCGGGCAGCATCACCAGCAGGGGCGGAATATTGGCGAAGGTGGGGGTCCGGATGCGCACGCGGTCGAGCGTCTTTTCCCCGGACCCTTTGAGATAGTACAGGAGTTCGCCCCGCGGCTGCTCCACACGGTTGACCGTTTCCCCCTTGGGAGGCTTGATCCCTTTGATCTTGGCCCGCACCTCGCCATCGGGCAGCCGTTGGATCGCGCGGCGGATCAGGTCGATGCTGGCCAGGGTTTCGCGAAAGCGGACCTTGCTGCGCGCATAGCAGTCCCCGTCAGTCTCCACGACCGGCTCGAAGTGCAACTCGCCATAGGCCGCGTATCCGGTCTGGCGAGCGTCCTGGGCCACGCCGCTGCCGCGCAGCACCGGCCCCACGGCCCCGAGCTCGTAGACCTGCTGCCGAGTGAGAACCCCTTTGCCCACGGTGCGCTTCTTGACCGTGTAGTCCTCCAACATGGTGTTCTCCAGCCGCCGGACCTCCTCCTCCACCCACTCCAGCTGAGTGAGCAGCCACCGCAGCTGCTCCGCATCCGGGTTGCGGCGCACACCGCCGATCACGTTGACCGAAACGATCACGCGGTTTCCGGTCGTGGCCTCGCTGATGTCCATGATTTTCTCGCGCACCCGCCAGAACTGCATGAACAGGCTCTCGAAGCCGAAGCTGTCGGCGAACAGCCCCAGCCAGAGCAGATGGCTTTGGATGCGGTGCAGCTCGGACCACATGACCCTCAAGTACTTGGCCCGGGGCGGCACCGCGATGCCCATGATCTCCTCGATCCCTTGGCAGTAACACAGGGCATGGATGACCGAGCAGATGCCGCAGACCCGCTCGACGATCTGGATCATCTGGTGGAAGTCGCGGATGTCGGCCAGCCGCTCGAGGCCGCGGTGGACATAGCCCAAATTCGGAATGGCTTCGGTGATGCGTTCATCCTCCACCGTCAGTTTCAGATGAATGGGCTCGGGCAGCACGGGGTGCTGGGGCCCGAAGGGGATCACGGTCTTGCGCATCAGCAGGTCTCCGCGTTTTCTGAATCGCGGCTGGAAAGCCGCTCCCACGGGTTGGTATCAACGCCGCATGGCCGGAGGGCGACGGCCGCATCATGGGTTCATCTTGTCCTGGGCTGGCCCCCCTGACGTTGTTAGGGTCGACTCGTCTGGCCCCGGCGCAGTTCGGCTGTCCGCCGGTTCTGCTTGATCTGCGGACGGCGCGGCCGTCCGCAGGCTGAAGCGACAATAGGGCGTCTTGAGCGCCTCCTCTTCCAGATAGAGCGTGCCCCGGTAGTCCACCAGCAGGCCCTCGAACCGCAGGCCGAAGAAATCCTGGATCTCGTTTTCCACCAGCAAGGCGGCAAAGTAGACCGGCGAAATGCTCGGCACCGCCGCGGTTTTCAGCGCCGTCAGCCGCAGATGTTTCAGCCCGAGGTCCTTGTCGAAGTGGTACAGGATGTCCACGGTGGTCGCATCGAGCTCCGTGCACGACAGCGTCACCAGCCGATAGCCCAGCACCTTGAGCTTGGCCGCCTCCCCCACCAGCGCCTCCGCGCTGACGGTCATGATCTCTTCGCGCATGTCCTAGACCTCTTTCCGTTCATGGGCTGTCTGCAATTTGCCCAGACCGAGCACGACCCCGTCGATGATCGCTTCCGGCTTGGGCGGACAGCCCGGCACGTAGACATCCACCGGGATGACCTTGTCGATCCCGCCCACCACGTTGTAAGCCTCACGGAAGATTCCTCCCGAAAGGCCGCAGGCCCCGATGGCCACCACGATTTTCGGGCTCGGCATCTGGCTGTACAGATTGGCCAGCACCTTCTTGTTGCGGTGATTGACCGTGCCGCTCGTCAGCAGCAGGTCGGCGTGGAATGGATTGCCCACGTGGATGATGCCGAAACGCTCCACGTCGTAAACGGGCGTCAGGCAGGCCAGGATTTCGATGTCGCACCCGTTGCAGCTGCCGCAGTCGAAATGCAGCAGCC
Organism: uncultured delta proteobacterium; assembly: GCA_963700055.1. Lineage (GTDB taxonomy): Bacteria > Desulfobacterota > Desulfobacteria > Desulfobacterales > SpSt-501 > SpSt-501. Next base: position 45,994 of record CAVOWH010000009.1, read on the forward strand.
ATGGGGATTTGGCCCGCAGCTGGTTGATAAAGCGTTTGATCGCCTGCATGGGTCATTATCCTTGCTGCAGCCAGATCAGATTCACCAGTGACAGCGTCAACCCCACGCCCCAGACATAGCTCAACATCCAACGCCAGTTCATCCGCGAGGTGATGTTGTCCACCAGCACCTCCAGAAAATACGTGACCACCAGCAGAACCCCCATGCCGATCCAGCTGGTGGCCCAGAACAGGGTGCAGACACCCAGCAGCAGCACCACCTCGAACCAGTGGCCGATCTCGGTCAGCGCCAGGAGCGGTCCGGAGTAATCCGTCAGCAGTCCCTTGACCAGCTCCTGATGGGCATGGTGGCAGGTCGAGAGGTCGAAAGGCGACTTGCGCAGCTTGATCGTCAAGGCATAGCCGAGCACGATGAACAGAAAGGGCATCTTCAGCAGCATGGGCTGCGGCCAGGCGTAGATGTCGGCCAGTTTGAAGCTGCCGGCCTCGAGATAAAACCCCACCACCACCAGCACCAGCAACGGCTCGTAGGAAAGGATCTGCAGCAGCTCCCGGTGCGCGCCGATCTGGCTGTAAGGCGAGGTGGATGAAAGCGCGCCCACCACCAGAAACACGGCGCCCACGGCCTGAACGAAAAAGATCAGCAGCAGGTCGGACTGCAGAAAGAAAAGCACCAGGGCGATGGAGGCGGCGGCGATGTAACAGTAGGCGCAGAAGGCCTGCCAGACGTTGACCACCAGCGGTTCCTTGGCCAGCAGTTTCACCACGTCGAAAAACGGCTGCAGCACCGGCGGCCCGATGCGCGACTGCATGCGGGCGGTCAGAATGCGGTCCAGTCCGCTGACGAGCCCCCCGATGACGGGGCCGGCAACCAGCCCGCAGAGGATCATGACGGCGGTCTTCGTCACAGCGCACCTCCCAGAATCAAGGTCAGCAGAATTCCGCCCCCCAGGTTGACCCAATCGGTCAGCCGGGCCTCCCCAAAGATGGTGTCCAGATAATAGTTCTTGGCCTCGGCCTTGACGGACTGGTTCATCGGGCCCCGGAACATGGACGGCTCCCCGGTTTGAACCCCGCTCAGATAGGGTGAGACGATTTTGGCTCGAAAGGCCCGCTTGAGAGCGATGGCGGCGACGATCAAGCCGAGGGTCGCCACCACGCTCAGCGGCAGGATGGCAAACGTCCCGTACGCATTCTCCAACCCCCGGCCTTGAAGACATAGGCCGGACTGTAGGGCCCCGTCATCATCGGCGCGATCATGCGCAGATACAGCCAGGGAGCGCCGGCGCTCATCAGCGCGGCCCCGATGCAAAGCGGCCCCAGCGCCAGCCAGGTCAGTGCCGGCTGGCGCTCCGGGCGGAAGCGACCCGCGAAGGGGTCGCTCATCAGGGTGCCGGCCCAGCGCGCCCAGTAGATGACGGTCAGGGCACTGCCGAGAGCGATCATCATGATGACGTACAGGTTTCGGGCCGCTGCCTCCATGGCCATCCACTTGCTCAGCAACACGCCGAAGGGCGGCATGATCATCATGATGACGCCCGACACGGTGATCAGGGCCGTCAGCGGCATAACGGCATACAGCCCGCGCATATCCTCGATGTCGCGGCTTTCGATGTGCTGCTCGATGGCCCCCACGCTCAGGAAGAGCAGGGCCTTGACCACGGCATGGAAAGCGAGCAGCAGCATGGCCGCGATCATGGATTCTGCCGTGTTGAGGCCCGCACAGGCGAAGATCAGCCCCAGGTTGCTGATGGTCGAGTACGCCAGCACCTTCTTGCCGTTGCTTTGGCCCACCGCCAGGGCCGCGCCGGCCAGGAAGCTGAAAGCACCGAACACGGCCACGCTTTGGCTGAGCAAGGTTCCCGTGAACCCCGGCGCCAGGCGCAGCGCCATATAAACGCCCACCTTCACCATGGTGCTGGAGTGCAGCAGGGCCGAGACCGGCGTCGGGGCCACCATGGCTCCGAGCAGCCAGCTTTGGAAGGGAAACTGAGCGGCTTTGACAAACGCCGCCAGGCACAGCAGCGCCAGGGCCAGCAGATACATCCCCGCCCCGGCCAGCCAGGGGGCCACCAGGATCTTCTGCAGCTCGAGAGAGCCCGTCGCCGTATAGGCGGCGATCATCCCCAACACGAAAGCGGCCCCGCCGACGCTGTTCATCCATAACGCCCGCAGCGCGTTGCGAATGGCGATGGTGGTGCGGTCGTGGCCGATCAACAAAAATGAGCACAGGGTGGTCACCTCAAAGAAAAAATAGATGAACGTCAGGTCGTTGAAGAGCACCAAACCGTTCATACCGCCCAAAAAGAGCAGCATGACGAAGAAAAAGCGGGGCTGTCGCGACCTCAGTACACGATAGTGGTGCTCATGGTTTTGCATGTAGGGGATGGCCTGGAAGCAGATGATCGACCCCACGATGGAAATGATCAGCAGCATCATGAGCGCCAGATGATCGCAGAATATGCGCTCGACCGGCAGCGGCCCCTTGACAAGAAAAACCTCCAGATAAATCGCCAGGGCTAGCTGGAGCGCCGCCAGGACAATGATCACCACGTGTTGGTGCTTGAAGCCGTAGTAGAGAATGATCAGCAGCAGCGCCGCGTCCGCGGCCTGGATCAGCAGATGCAGGTCCACCCCCAGGAAGGCGGCGACGCTCAGGCGGAAGGGAACGAGCGGCGCCAGCATCAGGGCGCTTGCGATCAGCACCGCGCCCGTGGCCAGAACGATGGCGGAGCGGATGGTCTTGCTGGCCCCCAGCACGATGCACAGGAGCGCGCCGCAGAAGGGGGCCACCACCAGGATGGCCGTCAGCACTGCTCGTATGTCCATGGCGCAAAACCCTCACCGTAAAATGGACCGTCCATGCTGTGATGCCAGACGCTGGCCGGGCGCCTCGGAACCGATCACGGGGTTCGCCTTCCGGCCCTGCTCGAGTACCGATGGTTGAGCAAGAGGCATGCCACCAGATCGGCCGGACCTTTTTCCCAGGCATCTGAAATAACACCCTATCCTGACGGGACCCCTGGGGCAGGGCCTTGAGCGTAAAATCCGGTGTCAGTCTTTTTTCCAAAGTGCCAAATGCACCAACACGTTCCGATGAGGTTGTTCTTCGTTGCAGCCATTTTATTGATAGGGGTAGGGACGACCGAGTCGCCCCTCCCTCCGAACCGGACATGCAGATCTCCCGCATCCGGCTCTCCGGTTGGTGGTTGACCTCAAGAGGACTGAAGCAGGTCGCGATGGGCCTCCTTAAGGCAAAAGAGTCCATGAACCCGAAAGTAACTGTTTGGCCAGCGCTGATGATCGCCCCCGCCGCTGATGCCTTTCCGCTTGCTGCGCCTGCGAAGAATGCTGCGCAGACGCCGTCGCGTCCATCCATCGATCGCCGCAAAGGTCCACTTGTTGCTGTGCTTGAAGTACTCAAACCAGCCCATCAGACTTCGGTTCACCTTCCCAATAATCACTTCCAGACTATGAGCATTGGTGCGCCGAGTCTGGCAGCGGATGCTCTCTTTGAGCTTCTTCAAGCTTTTGTGGCGCGGCCAGCGGGTGCCCTTTGCAAACCGGTAACCCAAAAACTCGAAACTGGCTCCGGCTGCCTGGGTGTCTACCACGCGGGTTTTCTCCGGGTGCAGAGTGAGCTCGCGTTCTTCTATCAGCCGCTGCAACCGCTCAAGCGCTGCCTGTGCTTGCTGCTGGCTGCGGCAGAGGACCACCAGTCGAGTAGCCCGGGGGAACCTCCCCCCCAAGCCCTCACGGAACCGGACATGAGACTCTCGCCTCATCCGGCTCTTCCTGCCCCAGCCGCTGGGAGCACTCCAATCTGCCAATGGGCAAATAGGTTCGGGTCTCGCCGGGCGATGCGACCCAACCAGCGAGCCGCCGCCCGCTCGCGACGATGGAAGCGACGGAACTTCCGGCACACCCAGGCCACGAGGGCTCGGTCCAGATGACGCAAGACCTGCTTCCACTTCGAGCGGTAGAACCGCCCGTAGTAGTTCGTCCAGCCCCGCACCACCGGGTTCACGTGCTGCGCGAGGTCTTCCAGGCTCTGGTTGTTCCTGGTCGACGCCATCCGCCACTTGCGGATGGTCTGGCGTACCGCCTTGGCGGCCTTGTTGCTCACCGCCGGCAGGAAGCTCACAAAAAACTTCCCGTGGCGGTTGCAAGCACGCCGTGGCTGAAAGGTGTAGCCGAGGAACTCGAACGAGACGTGCTCGTGGTCTCCCCGACGGTCGTCGTCTTTGCAGTACACGACCTTCGTCTTGACGGGGTGAAGCTCGAGCCCGCAGTCGGCAAGCCGCTTGCGGATCGCCTCCAGCACGTACCGGGCCTGGGCCTCACTCACGCAGTGGACAACCGCATCGTCCGCGTAGCGCTCGAACCGAACGGACGGAAGGCTCCGCGCCATCCAGGCGTCAAACGCGTAGTGCATGAAGAGGTTGGCCAGGAGCGGACTGATGACTCCCCCTTGCGGGGTGCCCCGGGTCCGCTCGACCCGCGTCCCGTCCGACATCTCCACGGGGGCGCGCAGCCACCGGGCAATGTAGAGCCGGACCCACGGGTTGTCCGTGTGGTGTTCGACGGCCTTGAGGACGAGGCCATGGTCCAGGGTATCAAAGAAACCTCTGATGTCCAGGTCGATGACCCAGTCGGCACGCCAGCACCGCTTCCTTGCGGCACCGACCGCATCGTGCGCCGACTTGCCCGGACGGTACCCGTACGAGTCCTCGTGAAAATGCCGCTCCACGAGGGGCTCGAGCACCATCTTGACCACGGTCTGCGCGATACGGTCACCCACGGTGGGTATCCCCAGCGGGCGCATGCCTCCTCCAGCTTTTGGGATCTCGACGAGCCGGACCGGGGGCGGAAGGTAGGACCCCGACGACATCCGGTTCCAGACCTTGTAGAGGTTGCCCTCCAGGTCCTTCTCGAAGTCGGCCAGGGACTGCCCATCCACACCCGCGGCACCGTGGTTCGCCTTGACCCGCTTGTACGCCCCCCAAACCAAACGCTTGGGTACTTCGAACGGCTTTGCTTCAGACACCGGCTCCTCCTCTTCCGAGTTGGCCTTCGTCCTCGGCCGGACAGCCCGACGCCTTCGCTCCCCCCACATTACCGGGGATCAGCGCTACTGCGCATCGGTCCGCCCCTCCGCTCCGCATCGGTACTCTCCCCCTCGTGGGTCTTCCACTTGCGGGTTCTCCCTTGGCATCGGAGCGGCAGGTTCCCACGTTCCGTACGAGAGCCTGGACCGGGCTCGCGCCGCCTTCATGCCGGCCGCCGCCTGGGCAGAAGACAGGCGTCCCCCAGGCTTTATCCCAGGGCAACGACTGGACCCTGGTTTCGACGGCATCCCTACGCTTTCGACACGTCATCGGCGGTTCACTCGCGTTCGCCTTCCCGGATCACACCTGATGGAGTCTTGCTCCACCTTTTCCGACTCGCTCACCACCACAGCCATTGGGCCGCAGCAGCAGCCGGTGGTTTGGAACCTGCCCCTGCCGGCCGGTCCCAAGGGGCCTACCCTCATCTCTCGCACAGCAAGGCTGCTTCGATTCGGCTGCTACATCACCGCCTCCTCTCCGCGCCGTCGTGGCGCACGATCATCGGCATAGCGAATCATGGCCAACCCCGCTTCTGCCATCGCTTCGTCCACGGGGTGCAGGTACAAGTTGGCCAGCAGCGGACTAATGACCGCCCCCTGCGGGGTGCCCGCCTCCGGCTGCCAGCGCCGCATAGGCTCCAGAATGTCTTGCTTCAGAAACGCCTCTATCAGCGCCAGTACCCTGCTGTCGGCTATGTACCGGCTGAGTTCCTGCATCAGCCCGGCATGCGGAATGCTGTCAAAATAAGACTTCAAATCCGCATCCACCACCCAGCTGTATCCGCTGTCCAACAACCGCTTCACTTCCCGCAACGCGTCCTTACACCCTCGGCCCGGACGAAACCCGTAGCTGTGAGGGCTGAACTGCCGTTCAAATATCGGCTCGATCACCATCTGCAACGCCCTCTGAACCACACGGTCCCGTACCGCCGGGATTCCCAGTGCACGCTTCTCTCGGCTGCCTGCCTTTTGAATGTACTGGCGACGGATCGGCCGCGGTCGGTAGCTGCCGGTGCGCAGCTCCTCGTGCAACTGCTTGAGGTTGCGCTCAAGGTCTCGCTCAAACCCCTGCACGCTCTGCTGGTCCGAGCCCGCACTGCCTCCGTTTTGCCTCACCCGATGCCAGGCCACCGCCAGGCTCTGCGGCCGGTAGACCTTATCAATCAGACTGAACCAAACACCTCCTCTCACCCCTTCTTCCAGGGCCTCCAGCATGCGCTCCGTCCATATCGAGCCTTCAACCCACCCCCAACGGGCGCGGCGGGCCTCTGCAGCTTGTTTAGCCGGCTCCGGCACTTGCGCTGCTCTATCTTGGCTCGAAACGGACTTCACCCATCCACCTTCCTGCACCCCTTGGCTCCTCCCTGTTTCCAGGGCCTCTTCGCTACTACGGGTGCTCTGACTGCTGCCCGACCGGCTCTCCGCCGACCTTCTGCCCGGCAGCTCTCCCTGCTTCACACCGCGCGAGCTTCCTTGCGTTCTGCCACCAACCACCTGACGCGCCCCATCATCGCTTTCCGGCTGCCCGCCCAGCGTGATGGGCTCCTGATGCCTGTGTCTCCGGCTACCCACCCTCGGCGGGCACACCCTGGGTCTATGCCAACCTCTGGCAGACGGCGGCTTCAGTCTGGACTTCGCCCTTTCCCAGCAGGCTCGTCGCTACGCCCGGCCGAATCGTGTTCGTCATCCTGCGGACCGCAAGTTCGCCTCCAGTTGCTCCCCACACCACCTCGCAGTGGTGCAGTTACTTTCAGCTACCAGGAGCGGGCATCTCCTGAAAGGGGACTTGCACCCCTCTGCTCGCGCCTGCTCGCAGGCGCACTGGGAGCGGCTTCCAGCCACGATAGCGTCGCGGCAAGATGCCGCTCCCACAAGGAACGAAAAGATAAGGGCAAGTAAGGCCAGAGGGATAAGGGAGGCTTAGAGACTTAGAAACTCGCTTGACCTTCGGATCAACTCCGCCCCGCGATCCGGGAACATCCACCGGACGTCGGGGTCTGCTCGGAACCAGGTCAGCTGACGCTTGGCGAAGCGGCGGGTGTCGCGCTGGAGGGTGCGGATGCACTCCGCATGGCTCATCGCACCGGCGATGAAGGCCGCCATGTGGCTGTAGCCGATGGACTGCATGGATTTGAGACGCAGGCCGTAGCCCTTGGCCAAAAGCGCGCGCACCTCGTCCTCCAGCCCGGCCGCCACCATGGCCTCCACGCGCCGGTCGATTCTCCGGTAGAGCGTCTCGCGATCTAGCGCCAGGCCGATCTTCAGGGTGCGGAACGGTGCTTCCCCGAAGCGGTGCTCGCGCTGCAGTTCCGAGATGGGCCGGCCGGTCACTTCGAAGACCTCCAGCGCCCGTAGAACGCGGAGCGCGTCGTTCGGGTGCAGCCGGGCGGCGGTCTGGGGATCGCACTGCTCCAGCCGCGCGTGCAGGGCGGCCGCCCCCCGAGACTCGGCCTCGGCACGCAGCCGCGCCCGCACCGCGGGATCGCGCGCATCCGAGCGGAAGAGCCCGTGCAGCAGCGCCTTGATGTAAAGCCCGGTGCCGCCGACCACGACCGGGGTTCTGCCGCGGCGGATCAGTTCCGCCAGCGCCCGACGGCCCAGGGCCGCGTAGACCGCGGCGTCGAAAGGCTCATCCGGGTCCGCAACGTCGATCAGGTGGTGCCGGACCGCGCGCTGCTCCGCTGCGTTCGGCTTGGCCGTTCCGATGTCCATGTAGCGGTACACCTGCATCGAATCGGCACTGACGATCTCGCCGCCAATGGCGCGGGCCACCTCGATCCCGGCGGCGGTCTTCCCGGCCGCCGTCGGCCCGCAGATCACGATGACGCGCGGCCGGCCGGCTTCAATGGGATGCAGCATACTGGATGCGGAATGCGGGATGGTCATAATAGATGCGGCAGAGGGCATAGCGCATGGAGCATAGGGTAGAAAACAAAAAAACCTGGCTTTCGTTGCAGTTTGCTTTCTCCCTCTGTCCTTTGCTCTATGCTCTATGCCCTCTGCTCTTTGCCTTCCGACTTGGGTGCGCGGCGAGGCAACATGATGCCGAAACTGGCTCCGCGGCCGACGGCCGAATCGACCGTGATGGTACCGCCGTGCTGGCGGATGATCTTGTCGGTGATAAAAAGCCCCAGCCCGGTCCCTTTGCTCCCCTTGGTCGAAAAAAAGACGGTGAACAGATTCTTGAGCTGCTCGGGGGTCATGCCGATGCCGTTGTCCTCCACCATGATTCCCACCACCTCGGCGTTGCCCTCGATATGGAAGACCGCCCGGTAGGATTTCGCGGAGCCTTCGGCCGCGCAGGCATCCGCAGCATTTTCCAGCACGTTGATGAGCGCGGATCTCAGCATGGCGGAATCCACCTCGAAGGCGCCCAGATCGTTCTCAAACTCGCACACCAGCTTTACGTTTTTGCTGTCGAACAGGGGCTGCACGCTCCGCACCACGTCCTCGGCAAAAGACCGGATGTCGATACGCTCGCGCTGCAACTCCCGTTCCTTGGCGCAGAAGAGAATGTCCATCACCATCTTGCGGATGCGTTCGGCGATGTTGCGGACGATTTCCAGCCCGCTTTGGACCTGGGCGTCGTCACGCTTAAAGAGCCCCTTGTTCAGCAGGTAGACCCCGGCATCCAGTCCCGTCAGAACCCCCTTGATGCTGTGGGAAATGGAGCCGATCATCAAACCCAGGGAGGCGAGGTTGCTCTGAAGCTCGCGGATCTGGGTGATATCCAGAAGAATCACCAGCACCTGCATCAGTTTGCCGGCCGCAGTGGTCATGGGCGAGGTCCAGACCAGCATATGGTAGTGCCGGCCGTTCGGACCCGTCAGTGCCACCTCGCCGTTAAGGGGTTTGCCCTCCCGCAGGGTCTTTTGGATCGGGGATTCGGCAAAGGTGTCGTCGTCGATCAGAAACACCTCCCGAAAGGAGGCTCCCGTTTTCTCGCCGAATTCGGCCGTAAAAAGACGATTGGCCGTCGTAACGCGCAGGTTGCGGTCCAGCCCCACCACGTAACAGGGAACGGCGTCGAACAGCAGCTGGTAGCGCTGCTGAGTATTCCGCAACTCATCCCGCAGCTGATCCATATCCTGGGTACCGGCGGATACCTCCAGCACCAGCTCCACCTCGCCGTCGTTGTTGTAGATCGGCGCCGTGTGGACGATCACCGGCACCTTGGCGCCGCTGCGGTAGCGGATGATTTCGCGGGACTCCTGGGCATTGCCGGTGCGCAGGGTTCGGCCGGCGGGGCATTCCTCCGCTCCGCCCGATCGACCTTCGTAGATCAGGCAGCTGGCGTCGCCGGCCCCGCCCCCGAGGAGCATGCGGTAGGGTCGGTTGGCGGCCAGCACGCGGCCGTGGCGGTCATGAATGGCAACAAAATAGGGGATCTCGTTGAAATAGCGGACGCCGCCCTCCACGTCCCGGGCGATCTGACCGATGAACGTGGACAGCTTGTCGACGATCTGCTTGACGACGAGAAAGCGCTCGGTCTCCAGACGCTCGGTGACCTTGCTCTCGACCCGGCGGGTGATGTCCTGGGGCAGTTCCCGCAGCCGACGGCGCTGCGAAGCACGCTCGCAGGCCCGCAGGATGTGCACATCCAGCAGATGGGGGTTGAACGGCTTGGTAAGGAAGCCGGCGACGATCGGCTTGAGCTCCTCGATCACCCAGGGTTCGTCGGCCAGCACCAGGATTTCCACCTCGCGAAACCGGCGTCTGATCTCGCGCACCAGCCCATCGACGTCACGGTCCGGGAATCCGCTTCCCGTCAGGACCACCTGCGGCCGGGACGCACGGATCGTCTCAAGGGCGCCGGCAGCGTCTCCGGCCTCCAGCGCCCGGTACCCGAGGTTGGACACGAGAGTCTTCAGCCGTCTGCGTCGTGACACCCTCCCATCCGCAATCAGAACCGTCTGTGGCATGTCGGCATATCCTTGCGAGACCGGGCCCGCTCCACCGTGCGCAGGAGAGCGCGTGAATGAAAATCCTATACCAGACCGCGCTGCAAACCGCAACGCGGAGCGGGAGGAGCGGCCGCCTGCGATCCGCAAGCGTGAGCGGTCGTCCGCGCGACATGAGGCGGCCGAACCGGCAGGGCCATAGGCGGTTCCAGCGGGCTGCGGACCGGTATCCGCAAGCACGCGCCAGAATGCCTTCTTGCGTGGAAAATGATCGGGATTTCTATTGACAATCGGGGGGGCCGCGGGTAAAAATTGGCGCTTGGTCTGCGTGCACGTGCAGCAGTCTGCTGACCCGGCAACGGATCCACGATGCACGGTTTTGATACGACCTCTCCCTTAACTGCTTATCGCCAGGCGCCTCGCGCTGACGGGAAGCATCGCACGGCCCAGCCCGACGCCGGGCTGGAGTTCGGGGTTCGGCCCCAAGTGGCCGCCCCATCGGTGAGGAGACGAACGGAATGCCAAAAAATGTCATCGGTTCGGTGATGGTGGTCGGCGGCGGGATCGCCGGCATGCAGGCGGCCCTGGATTTGGCCGACTCGGGATACTATGTGTACCTGGTGGAGAAAGGCCCCTCCATCGGCGGAGTGATGTCCCAGCTGGACAAGACCTTCCCCACCTGCGACTGCGCGATGTGAATTATCTCGCCTAAACTGGTCGAGGTCGGCCGGCATCTGAACATCGAGCTGAGGACCCTCAGCGAAGTCAAGGAGATCAGGGGCGCAGCGGGCAATTTCGAGGTGGAGCTCATCGAGCACCCCCGCTACATCGACATCAGCAAGTGCATCGGCTGCGGCGCCTGCGCCGAGAAATGCCCCAAGAAGATCGTCGACAACTATAATGTCGGGCTGGCCACCCGCAAATCGGCCTATGTGGAGTACGCCCAGGCCGTACCGCTGAAATACGCCATCGACGGCCAAAGCTGCATTTTCATCCAGAAGGGCAAATGCGGCGCCTGTAAAAAAATCTGTCCGGTCGACGCGGTGGACTTCGACCAGAAGGAGACCTCGGCGACCCTGCGCGTGGGCTCCGTCGTCCTGTCCCCGGGCTTCAAGCCCTTCGACCCCACCAAGTTCGACAACTACCAGTACGCCAAGCTGCCCAACGTCGTCACCGCCATGGAATTCGAGCGCATCCTCTCGGCCTCCGGACCGACGCATGGGCATGTCCAGCGACGGTCGAAGGACAAGCGCGAACCGAAGAAGATCGCCTGGTTCCAATGCGTCGGCTCGCGCGACATGAACAAGTGCGACAATGCGCACTGCTCCTCGGTGTGCTGCATGTACGCCATCAAGGAGGCCGTGATCGCCAAGGAGCACGCGGGCAAGGACCTCGACTGCGCCATCTTCTTCATGGACATGCGCACCCACGGCAAGGAGTTCGAGCGCTTCTACGACGACGCCCGCGAAAAGCACGGCGTGCGCTTCATCCGCAGCAAGGTACACTCGGTCACCCCGGTCGGCGACAGCGACGATCTTGAAGTGCGCTACGTCGCCGAGAACGGCGAGATCAAGACCGAGGTCTTCGACCTGATCGTGCTTTCGGTGGGCATGGAGGTTTCTCCGTCGGTCGCGGACCTGGCCAAGCGCCTGGACCTCACGCTCAGCGCCGGCCGGTTCTGCAGCTCTTCCAGCTTCGCGCCCGTGGCCACCTCGCGCGAGGGCATCTTCGTCTGCGGCGCGTTCCAGGGACCCAAGGACATTCCGCAGTCGGTCATCGATTCGAGCGCAGCGGCCATGGCCGCCGGCGAAATGCTGTCCGCGGCGCGCAACACGCTCACCAAGACCAAGGAGCAGGTGCCCGAGGTCAACGTGGTCAACGAGCGGCCGCGCATCGGGGTCTTCGTCTGCCGCTGCGGGACGAACATCGCCGGGACGGTGGACGTGCCTGCGGTGGCCGAGTTCGCCAAGGGCCTGCCCTACGTGGAATACGCCACGGACAACCTTTACGCCTGCTCGCAGGACACGCAGGAGTCCATTTCGCAGATCATCCGCGAAAAGAACCTTAACCGCGTGGTGGTGGCGGCCTGCACACCCAAGACCCACGAACCGCTCTTCCAGGAAACCCTGGTCAATGCCGGGCTCAACAAGTACCTGTTCGAAATGGCGAACATCCGCAACCAGAACTCCTGGGTCCACAGGAGCAGCCCGGAGCTGGCCACCAAAAAGGCCAAGGACCTGGTGCGCATGGCCGTCAACAAGGCCTCGTTGATCGCACCGCTCAAGGAAGCCGAGCTCGACGTCGTTCAGAAGGGCATGGTGGTGGGAGGCGGCATCGCCGGCATGGCGGCGGCACGCTCCCTGGCGCGCCAAGGATACGAGACCCACATCATCGAGCGCAGCGACCGTCTGGGCGGCCAGGCCTTGAACCTTTTCCGCACCGCCAAGGGCGAAGATGTCCAGAAAGAGCTCGCACAGCTCATCACGGACATCCAGCAAAACGACAACATCCACGTGCACCTCAATACGGAGATCGCCAACGTCGAAGGCTTTGTCGGCAACTTCAAGACCACGCTCGCGGCCGGCGGCCAGCAGCAGGTGCTGGAGCACGGGGTGGCGGTCATGGCGACCGGCGGCCGCGCCTACCAGCCGAAAGAATACGCCTACGGCACCGACCCCCGCATCGTGACCAGCCTCGAGCTCGACCGCAAGATCATGGACAAGGCTCCCGCCCTCAAGGCGCTGAACAGCGCGGTGTTCATCCAATGCGTCGGGTCGCGGGAGCCGGAGCGGCCCTATTGCTCGCGGGTATGCTGCACCCACTCCGTGGACAACGCCATCCACCTTAAGGAAATGAACCCGGACATGAACGTGTTCGTGCTGTACCGGGATCTGCGCACCTACGGCGAGCGCGAGCTGCTATATAAAAAGGCCCGCGCATTGGGGGTCATCTTCATCCGCTTCGGCCGCGATCAGAAACCGGCGGTGAAGGCCGCAAACGGAAAGCTTTTCGTCACCGTGATCGACCACATCCTTGGCCGTCCCCTGGAGCTCGAGGCCGATCTTCTGACGCTGGCGACGGCGGTCATTCCCAACCGTGACGAGAAGCTGGCCAACTTCTTCAAGGTGCCGCTCAACGCCGACGGGTTTTTCGTGGAGCGTCACGCCAAGCTGGGGCCCTCGGAGTTCGCCACCGACGGCGTCTTCCTCTGCGGCCTGGCGCACTATCCGAAGCCGATCGACGAAGCCATCGCCCAGGGCCAGGCCGCGGCCTCCCGCGCCGTGACCCTGCTCGCGCGCAAGAAGATCTACACCAGCGGCACGGTGGCCGAGGTCGATCCGCGCATGTGCAGCCAGTGCGGCGTGTGCGTCTCGGTCTGCCCCTACTCGGCCCCGTCCTGGACCGAGAAGGGCATGTTCGCCGGCAAGGCCCAGGTCAACCCGGTGCTGTGCAAGGGCTGCGGCCTGTGCGTCGCTTCCTGCCGCTCGGGAGCCATCCACCTGAAGGGGTTCGACAACGACCAGGTCTTCGCCCAGATCTTCAGCCTGAGCGAAGCGATGTAGCACCTAAGAGTGAAATTCGAAATTCGAATATCGAAATCCGAAACAAATTCGAATATCGCTTGAGGAGAAAAAGATGACTGATTGGGAACCGAAAATCGCCGCCTTCCTCTGCAACTGGTGCAGCTACGGCGCCGCCGACCTAGCCGGCGTCAGCCGCATGGAATATCCATCCAACATCCGGGTGATCCGCATCCCCTGCACCGGCCGCATGGACCCCAAGTTCTTCCTGGCCGCCCTGCGCGAGGGGGCCGACGGCGTCTGGGTCTCGGGGTGACATCCCGGCGAATGCCATTACCTGGAAGGTAATTACTACGCCCGCCGCAAATTCGCGTTGTTCAAGAATCTCATGGAGCACATGGGGATCGAACCCGGCCGTCTGCAGTTCTCCTGGATCTCGTCGGCCGAATCCACCAAGTTCGTCGAGGTGGTCACCCAGGTCACGAAGGCCATTCGGGACCTGGGCCCGAACTCTGATTTCACCAAGAAACTGGCTGAGGTGGCCTGACATGCTGAGGTATGCCGAGAAAATCAGGGAAATCGCCGGGCGCCTGCTCGCCTCCGGCGCCGTGGACATGGTCATCGGCTTCCGCAAAGGGACCATCCCGATGATGAACGAGCCCCATTTCGCCAAGACCCCGGCGGAAGTCCCCCAGCTGGTTTGGGACAGCCACTGCGGCATCAACCTGGCCAACTACCTGACCGACCGCAAGGAGAAGATCGGGATCGTGGCCAAGGGCTGCGACTCGCGCAACATCGTGACCCACATCATCGAGAACAAGATCAAGCGCGAGCAGCTGGTGGTGATCGGCGTGCCCTGCAAAGGGATGATGGACAAGCGCAAGATCGCGCTGAAGTGCCCGGGGGAGATTACCGAAGTGATCGAGAACGAAACCGGTATCACCGCCAAGGGCAGCGGCTTCAGCCAGACCTTCGACAAGAAGGACGTGCTGCAGCACAACTGTTCGCTGTGCATCCACCGCAACCCGGTGATCCACGACGAGCTGGTGGCTGCGCCGGTCGAGGAGCAGAAGGAGGTCGACCGTTACGCCGACGTGCGCGCCGTCGAGGCCATGAGCCCCGAGCAGCGCTGGAAGTACTTCGAGGACCTGCTCTCCCCCTGCGTGCGCTGCTACGCCTGCCGCAACGCCTGCCCGCTGTGCTACTGTCCGACCTGCTTTGTGGACGAATCCCGTCCGCAGTGGGTCGGCAAGGGTCAGGACCCGAGCGACGTGCGCACCTTCCACTTCCTGCGGGCCTATCACTGCGCCGGCCGCTGCACGGACTGCGGATCCTGCGAGCGTTCCTGCCCGGTGGGCATCAACATGCGCGTGTTCACCAAGAAGCTGGAGAAGGACTGCCTGGATCTTTTCGGCTGGGAAGCCGGCCTGAGTTTGGATGTGCGGCCGCCGCTCGACGTCTACCGGCCGAACGATCCGAACGATTTCATCAAGTGACCCATTTCATTTGACGCAGAGGCATCGCCCATGAAAATCATCCAGATCGACAAAAGCCAGTGGGCCTCCGGCCTGAACCAGGCGGCCACGGCCTACCGCCTGCTCGGCCCGCTCAAGGAAAAAGAGTTTCACAGCTTCAAGCCGCTGGTGAACGGCACCCTGCCGGACTTCAGTTGCCTGAACACCCGGCTTTCGCCCAAGGCCCTCGTTTACCCGCAGTCCGAGGTGATGTTCGACTACTCGCTGGACGAAAGCCGCGACGACCATCACCAACTGCGGGAGGCCGCCAAGGATTACTCGCCCCGGGCCGTCATCGGCATCCGGCCGTGCGACGCCAAGGCCTTCGTGCTGGTGCGCCTGAATTTCGATACGCCCGACTACCAGGATCCCTACTGGCTCAGGGGCTACGAGTCCACCACCTTCATCGGCCTCGGCTGCGAGGCGCCCTGCAGTTCCTGCTTCTGCACCACCGCCGGCTGCGGGCCCTACCACGAGGAAGGCCTGGATGTGCTGCTGGCCGACGCCGGCGATCACTACCTGGCGAAGGTGCTCACCGAGAAAGGCGCCAAATTTCTCGCCGCCGGCGGCTGGAAGACCGCCGCCGCCAAGGGCTCTGATCAGACCCTCGCGGCCATGCGCCAGGCGGCCGAGAAAAAGATCACCTCGTTCGTGCCGACGGACCATTTGAGGTCCCTGCCCAACAACGATCTTTACACCGCCACCTTCTGGGAGGACGTGTCCTTCGCCTGCATCAACTGCGGCACCTGCACCTATTCCTGCCCGACCTGCTGGTGCTTCGACATCCAGGACGAAACGCGCGGGAAATCCGGGGTGCGGATGAAAAACTGGGACAGCTGCATGTACCCGCTCTTCACCCTGCACGGCACCGGCCACAACCCCCGCGGCACCAAGCTGCACCGGGTGCGCCAGCGCTTCATGCACAAGCTCAAATATTTCGTGGACAAGTACGACCGCGGCATCCAGTGCGTGGGCTGCGGCCGCTGTGTGCGCCTGTGCCCGGTCAACATCGACATCCGCCGGGTGGCCCTGATGATGAACGGCTTCGCCGCCTCCGGCGAGGCCTGCGCGATCGAATAACGAGGGAGGATCCACGTGCAAAACCCTTATTTGCCGTATCCGGTTCGCATCGACGACATTGCGGTCGAAACCGAGGACAAGAACCTCAAGACCTTCAAGTTCACGTTTCTGAACCCCGCCGACGAAGAGAAGTTCGCCTACCGGGCCGGCCAGTTCGCCGAACTGTCGGTGACCGGCAGGGGCGAGATCCCCATCGGGATCGCCTCCTCGCCGACCGAAAAGGGGTTCGTCATGTTCACGGTGAACAAGGTCGGGTTGGTGTCGTCGTTCCTGCACGCCATGCAACCCGGCGACATCATGGGCGTCCGCGGCCCCATGGGCAACTGGTACCCCTGGGACAAAATGGAGGGCAAGAACGTGGTGATTATCGGCGGCGGCTTCGCCTTCACCACCCTGCGCTCCTCCATCGTCTACATGCTGAACCCTGCGAATCGCAAGAAATTCAAGGAGATCCATGTGATCTACGGCGCACGCAGCCCCGGCATGCTCCTGTACCGCGACGAGCTGGCGGAGTGGGAGCGGCGCGACGATATCCACATGCACATCACCGTGGATGCCACCAGCGACCCCGGCTGGAAATACAACGTCGGCTTCGTCCCGGCCATCACCGAGAAGAAGGCGCCGCCCGCCGGCAGCGATACCTACGCCATCGTCTGCGGCCCGCCGATCATGATCAAGTTCACCCAGCCGGTGCTGGACAAGCTGGGCTATCCCCATGACAAGATCATCATGTCGCTGGAGAACCGCATGAAATGCGGGATCGGCATGTGCGGCCGCTGCAACATCGGCAAGGAGTTCGTCTGCAAGGACGGCCCGGTGTTCACCCTGGAGCAGCTCAACCAAACCCCGCGCGAGTATTGACCCCGAGCCTCGCCCGGTTGAACCGGCGGGATTTTCGCTCACGAAGGGAAGCCGTTTCACCGGGCCATTTTTCGTATTGACATATGCGCCGGCATCCATTACAAATCAACTTTCAAAAACGCGGATACAGGCTGAACGCCTAAACATACATCAAAACACGCAAAGGAGGATGAATACATGCCGACAGTCGAATGGATGGGAAAAAACTTCACGGTAGACGAGGACGGTTTCATCGATTCTTACGCCAACTGGAGCCCGGAATGGGTCCAGTGGGTGAAGCATCAGGAAGGCATCGAAGAGCTGAACGATGAGCACAAGAAGCTCATCGAGGTTCTTCGCGATTACTACGAGAAGAACGGCATTGCCCCCATGGTGCGGGTTCTTTCAAAAGTCACCGGTTTCAAGCTGAAGCACATCTATGAGCTGTTTCCCTCCGGACCGGGCAAGGGAGCCTGCAAAATGGCCGGCCTCCCCAAGCCGACCGGTTGCGTCTGATGTCTACGATGTGACGTTCATGGTTGCAAAAAAGCCCTGCCGACAAGGCAGGGCTTTTTTGTTTGAAGGCCCGAATCCGGACCCGTGCAAGGAATAACGCCATGGTGCTGACAGTCAAAACCCGTTCCCGGACCGAGCTGGTCGATATCACCGCAGAGGTCGGCCGGAGGGTAGCGCAAAGCGGCGTCCGGCAGGGGTTGTGCATGGTCTACGTCCCCCACACCACCGCCGGCGTTACCATCAACGAGAACGCCGACCCGAGCGTGCGGACGGACCTCTTGATGGTTTTGAATCAGATGGTGCCATGGAAGGCGGACTACCGCCATTCGGAGGGCAATTCACCGGCCCATGTCAAATCGACCCTGGTGGGAGCCTCGCAGACGATCGCGGTGGAAAACGGCCACCTGATCTTGGGCACCTGGCAGGGTATTTTTTTCTGCGAGTTCGACGGTCCGCGCAGCCGCAGCGTGCATGTGCGAATCCTGGAAGGCCCGTTCAAGGAATAGGGGGCGCACCGATGGCTGCAAACGACATCCTGCTGGACGACGACGACCGCGCCATCCTGAACCGGATCCAATCCGATTTCCCGATCACTCCGCGCCCCTATCTTGCCATCGCCGAGGGGATCGGGCTGAGCGAGCAGGCGGTAATAGACCGGGTGCTGCGACTGAAGCAGGCAGGCATCATCCGGCGCATCGGCGGCAACTTTGTGCCAGGAAAACTGGGCTATGTGAGCACACTCTGCGCCGCCCGGGTTCCGCCGGAAAAGCTCGCACTTTTCACCGAAGCCGTCAACCGGCATCCCGGCGTCACCCACAACTACCTCAGGGAAAACACCTTCAACGTGTGGTTCACCTTCATCGCTCCCTCCATGGCGGAAATCGAAGACCATCTCAGGGCGATCAGCGCCGAAACCGGCATTACGGAAATCCTCAACCTCCCGGCCACCAAGGTGTTCAAGATCAAGGCGCAATTCGATGTATAAGTCGGTTTAAAGTTTAACGTTAAACGTTTAACGAGCTGGGGTGTGGCCCGCTTTACACTTTAGACTTTAATCTTTAAACTCTGCGCATGCATTCTGTCCGTATCGCCGCCGTCGTCTTCCATTCTCCGCGGGGGCACGTCCTCGAAAATCTCGCTCGCATGGACGCCTGGGTCGCCGCCGCGCGCCGGGAAGACGCCGCCATCGTCTGCTTTCCGGAAATGAACATCACCGGCTACGGGGTGGACGCAGGCATCCGCGAGTGCGCCGAACCGCTGCCCGGGAAGATCAGCGAGCGGATTTGCGCCCTGGCCGCGCGCCACCAGGCCGTTATTCTGGCGGGCCTGGCGGAGACAGACGAGCAGGGCTGCATCTACGCGAGCCATGGGGTCGCATCCCCCGAGGGGTGGCGCGGCGTCTACCGCAAGCTGCACATCGCTCCGCCTGAAAAAGCCACCTTCGACGCCGGGGATCGCATCCCGGTGTTTGAGGCCGGAGGAATCCGTTTCGGCCTCCAGCTCTGCTACGACGCTCACTTTCCTGACCTCTCGGCGCGCATGGCGCTGGACGGCGTCGATGTGATCTTCATGCCGCATGCCTCGCCGCGGGGAACTCCGGCGGAAAAGCGCGCATCCTGGATGCGGCACCTTCCGGCGCGCGCTTTTGACAACGGCGTCTTCGTTGTGGCCTGCAATCAAACCGGCGCCAACGGCGCCGGGCTTACCTTTCCCGGCGTGGCGATCGTGCTCGGGCCGGACGGCCGGGTGATCGCAGCGGACGCCAGCGGCCGGGAAGGCCTGCTGGTCGCCACCTTGAATGCCGAGCGCCTGCGTGCCGTCCGCCGCCATCCGATGCGCTACTTTCTGCCCCAGCGCCGCTCCGACATCTACACCCGTACCGACTAGGCGAGAGCCCCTGAAACGGCGGCGCGCGGCTCAGCGAAAAACCAAAACGGGAATCCTGGAATGCGTCAGCACTTTTTGAGTCTCGCTGCCGAGCAAAAGGGCTCCGACACCCCGTCGACCATGGGAGGCCATCATGATGAGATCGCAGCCCTTCTGCTCAGCCACCCGGATGATGGCGTCGTAGGGAGCGTCGTCGGCCTCATAGACGAGATCGCAGGCGACGCCCGCCTCCTTGGCGGCTTTTTCGATAACGGCCAGATACCCGTTCGCTAGTTCCTTGTAGCGCTTGCCGGCCTCTTGCAGCGCCTGCATGGGGATCTCCGTTTCGTAGAAAAACGGATGCTGCCGCGGCATCACGCAAACACCCGTCACCTGGGCGCCGATGCTCTTGGCGAACCGAACCCCCTGCTGGATCGCCGCTACGGACAATTCCGAGCCGTCCGTCGGCATCAGGATGTGCTTGAACATAGGTGCCTCCTTTTCGTTCCGGACAGGTTCAGCGATACACCCGTACGGGGATCTTGGAATGCGCCCACACTTTCTGGGAATCGCATCCCGAGCCGCCACAGGGTCCCATGCTTCCTGCTGCGCACGGACTGGCCGACCCTCGGCAGGTGTTAATCACGAATGACATCATCGTGGGTTTCGCGCATGCAAGCCTCCTTTCAGGCAGATCGACGCCAACCGGATCATTACGGTTCATGATATATCGGTTGGCCGGGTTGACTGAGCGTGAAATTCCGCAACACGCGATGACCGTCGTAGTCCAGAACCCGCTGGCCGTCGCTCGGGTGCAGGTCCTTCATCATGACCTCAAATCATCAGATACTTCAGACCGGTGGCGTAACAGACGCCCCCTTCAACCGACCTGGGCAGCGACCATTTCACCTCCGCCAGCGCGAGTGAGCGAAATCCCTGGTCCTTGGA
The DNA here is from genome assembly GCA_963700055.1 of uncultured delta proteobacterium. GTDB lineage: Bacteria > Desulfobacterota > Desulfobacteria > Desulfobacterales > SpSt-501 > SpSt-501. The sequence goes on from CAVOWH010000009.1 coordinate 66,286, forward strand.
GTACCCGCGTGAACCGCCGGTGGTCCTGACGACCAGGATCGTCCCCGCCTTGAAGCACGTTCTTAATTCGGCATACAAGCCGTTGGTGCAGCAGTTCTTCATCCGGCCGTCAACCGCTTCGCTGCAACGGAGGGAGCTCAGGTGGCTGCAAACGATGGACGTGTCGATGACATGGCGCCGGCTGGTTCTTTTTTCCATCTCCGCGCCCCTCCCTAAAGCGATTTCATTCTCCTCTGAAAAAAGAGGGCAAAGGCTTCAAACACGCTAGCGACTGACCTTGGCGCAATCTCCGTCCGCCCACGCCATCGGGGTTCCATCCGGTTTCAGGCAGTATTCGCGCCATGCACATTCGGTCTTTCCACAGAACTCTCCGGCAGTCCCGAAGCAATCCGGATGGCCCTCGAGCCGCTGCAGGCTCCGGATCAGTCCGACCAGATCGCAGAAGTCTTCCCCCATGGATCCCCCTTGCAGCCCGGCCTATTTGTCTAACAATTTAAAACGGTTGTCTATAGAGAAGAGACCTCATTTCAATAAGGGAAATGCTTAGGACCGGGACTTTTTCCCGCGGGGGAGGGAAAGCGGCGGATCCATCGGGGATAAAAACTCGGTTAGTCCTTCCAAAGGTCGACGTCGATAATGCCGACCTTGGCCGCGTAGCGGATCAGCTCGATGGTGCTGCGGACGCCGAGTTTGCGCATGATGTTGGTGCGGTGGTTTTCGACCGTCTTGGGGCTGATGAACAATCGCTCGCCGATGTGTTTCAGGGAGTGGCCTTCGGCCAGCAGCGCAAAAATTTCCTGCTCGCGAGAAGTAAGCGTCTCGTAGCCGGTATCCGTCATCGATTTGGCGTCCGCCTTGACACCGGCCAGCCGCTGAACCACTTTCTGGGAAACCGCCGAATCCAGGAAATATTCGCCCTTGAGAACGACATCCATGGCCTGCAGCAGCCGTTCAGGCGCGGAGTCCTTGGTCACGAACCCGGTGGCGCCGGCCTTGAAGGCGTTGACGATGTAGTCGACCTTGGAGTGCATGGTCACCATCATGACGACGGTCTTGGGCAGGTGTTTCCGCAGCTGCAGGGTCACCTCGATGCCGCTCTGGTCGGGCAGCGAAATATCCATCAGCACCAGGTCCGGCTTAAGCGCTCGGGCCATTTGGACCGCATGATCGCCCCTCCCGGTTTCGCCGACGACGTCCCAGGACGGATTGCGGCTTACGATCGCTTTCAGCCCCTCCCGGAAAAGGGTGTGGTCGTCCACGATCAAAATCGTTTTCTTGTTCGCCATGGCCTCACCCCGCGTAGGGCAGCTTGATCAGGATCTTGGTGCCTTTTCCGGGACTGGAGGTTACGATCATGACTCCGCCCAATAAATCGGTGCGTTCCTGCAGGCTGCGCAGTCCCATACGCTTTTCGACGTCGATCTCGCGCGCCCGCTTCTCGACGTCGAAGCCTTTCCCGTTGTCTTCGATGCGCAAGATGATGTGGGGATAGGCGGCCGTCAGCTTGACGACCGCACGAGACGCCTCGGCGTGCTTGTGGATATTGTTCAAGCCTTCCTGGATCATGCGGTAGAGGTTGATCCGCGTATTGAAGTCCAGCTTCATTTTCTCGATGCCCACCGAATGATAGTCGATGCGGATCTGGGTCTTCTCCGAAAAATCGTCGCAGAACATGGACAACGCCTGGACGATGCCCATCTCGTCGAGCCCCGGCGGCCGCAGGTCATAGGCCAGGTCGCGGACGGTGAAGATGGTTCGGTCCAACAAGCTGCTCAGCTGAATGACCTTCTCCCGGATCTCGGGAATCGCGCCCGGGTGTTGATCGAACAGGGTCTCCAGTGCCAGCTTGACGCTGGATAGGTCCTGGCCCACGCGGTCGTGGAGTTCCCGGGAAATCATCCGCCGTTCGTCTTCCTGGGTCTTCATCAGCTTGCGGGTCAGGGTCCGGATCTGGGTCTCGGAACGCTTGCGCTCCTTGAGATGGGTGAGCCAGCTGTCCAATTTGGCGGCGACCGGATTGGCCCCGAAGAAGTCCTGCGGAGGCATATAGTAGAAGTTGTCATATACCTCGGTACCGATCACTGCCAAGGGGTGGGTCGCCAGAACATCCAGCAGAACGCTGGGACCGAATTTGCGCCGGTCGTACTGGCAGATGGCCAGGCACTGGCTTCCCGGAAAAAAAGTGTTCAGCTTGGCTTCGTACTCGACAATGCGCTCGGAGCCGGGCACTCCTTTCAAGGCCCAGCTCATTTCACCGGTGACTCTCAGGGCACTGTAACCTTCCCCGGCGGCCCGGTCCGTTTCCGACCGCAGCAGCGCAATCATGCGCTCGGGTTCGAAGGCGCCCGCATGCATGTAGGCCTCGTCGCTGCTCAGAACCACAAGCTGCCCCCGTTGCAGGTACTGGTTCACCTCCACCCCGTCCGCGCTCAAGTAAGCCAAGATCTGCCCGGCCGTATGGTCGTCGACGATGTAGAAAACCTTTTCATGGCGCTCCAGCCCCTGGCGCAGGAAGGGCGACAGCAGGGCGCGGTGCTCTTGCTCGGACGCATACAAACAGCACAGATGATCGCCGGCCTTCAACCTCCAAAGCCGCTGTTCCAATTCACCGCCCTGATCGCGCATGCTCATTTCGCCCCATTGAATCGAATGAATTTAAACATGGCATGAACCGCCCGAAGAAATCAACCGGTTGACCCCATGCGCCGATAGGTGCGCACGGAGTCGATGGAATAAATCGCCAGGGCCGTCCAGATCAGAACAAAGGTCCACCCCTGGACCGCGGAGAAGGGCTCCCCGTAGACCAGCACCGCCAGCAGGAACATGCCGCTCGGCGCGATGTACTGCATGAGACCGAGCGTAGAGAGGTTGATCCGCCGGGCGCCGAGGTTGAAGAACAGCAGGGGGACCGCTGTAAACACGCCCGTGCCGACCAGCAGAGCATCCAGCGATCGGCTGCCGTGGAACAGGGCCCCGGCCGCCCGGGATTCAAGGAAGGCCAGGTAGGCAGCGCCGGGGACCGTCAGCAGCAGCGTCTCGATGGTGAGGCCCACGAGGGAGCTCACCGGGGCCACCTTGCGGATCAGCCCGTAAAACCCGAAGGTGAACCCGAGCGTCAACGCGATCCAAGGCAACTCACCGTATGAAACCGTACGAAAAATGACCGCCGCGCAGGCCAGCAGCACGGCCAACGCCTGGGGCCGCCGCAAGCGCTCCTTCAGAAACACCATGCCGAGCAGCACGTTCACCAGCGGGTTGATGTAATAGCCGAGGCTGGCCTGCAGCATGAAGCCGGCATTGACCGCCCAAATGTAAAGGAGCCAGTTGCAGCTCACGAGCAGCGTGGTCAGGGCAAGGATCATCAGGGTGCGGGGCGTTTCCAGAACGTCCTTGAATTCGCCCCAGCGGCGCTGAACCAGCGTGAGCCCCATCAGAAAGAGGAACGACCACACCACGCGATGAGTGACGATCTCGAGCGCCGGGACTTGCCGCATGGCCTTCCAGTAGACCGGGCTCAGGCCCCAGACGAGAAAAGCGCCTCCGGCGTATAAAACGCCGGCGACGGTCTCTCGGCGCGCGGTTGAGAGGGGCGTTTCTTCTAAGTTCATTTTTTTAGATTTCATAAAAGATAGCTGGATGCTGGATAGGGGATACCGGATAAAAAAAGAGCAGGGTTTTTATCCGGCATTGATGCGCTTCAGCGCAGGACGCGGTCCGCCAGAGCCGGAAATTCGCCCCGTGCCCGCCCCGCCTCCCGGACATCGATCTCGGTCGCAACGATTTCTCCGTCTTCGCCGCCTTCGGCCAGCACCCTTCCCCAGGGGTCCACGACCATGCTGTGGCCGCCGTAACGCTTGCCGGCGTTTTCGCCGGCGCAGTTGCAGGAGACCAGGAAGGCGAGGTTTTCATGCGCCCGGGCGCGGTTGAAGAGCCGCCAGGCCTCGATGCGCGCCGACGGCCAGGCGGACGGAACGAGGAATATTTCCGCACCGCGGTCCACCATGCGCCGGAACAGCTCGGGAAATCGCAGGTCGTAGCAGGTGGAGAACCCCGCCCGGCCCCACGGGGTGTCGACCACGACGATCTCTCGGCCGGGGGTCAGCAGCTTGGTTTCATCCGACCGGTAGCCGAACAGGTGGATCTTGCGGTAGCGGGCGATGATCTCTCCGCCGGGGCCGATGAAGACGGTCGTGTTGAAAAGGCCTTCGCCGTCGCGTTCGACCAGGCTGCCCATGACGAGGTGGCACCCCCGCTCGCGCGCCTTCTGTCTGAAGGCGCTCACGGTTGGCCCGTCCAGGGGCTCGCTGTCGAACGCATAGCGGTCGAAGGCGAAAAAGCCGCAGGGCCAGATCTCCGGCAGAAGAACGAGGTCGGCCGCGGGCACCCGATCGATGGCGGCCAGCGCGTGTTCGACATTTTCCGCCTTGGGTTTGTCGGCCATCTCGAGTTGGATGCTGACCACTTTCATCGCCGCCTCCTCCCGACCAAAATGGATGAAGCTGAAAAAGTCATCCGTTTCGATGACTTTGCAAAAAAGGCCAGGTCATCAAAATCGGGAAAAACCATATCCCAAGGCTGCAGGTGCGTCAACCACGCCTCTGCGGTCGCGCCCAGAGCAGAGCACCGCAAATACATCGTGAACCCACACCGGCGTTATGATAATGTCACCCCCGGGGAAGGAGGGCTCTTTTGGGCGGAAGCGGCATCTTGCCGCCATGACAGTGGCTGAAACAAATGACCAACTTCGTTCTTCCCAGGATGGCGCCGCAGCCAAAACCCGCTCCATATGGAACCCGGATCTGAATCGCCCAGAAATCGCAAGATCATCGTCACCCGGCTTTTGCACCAGATGAGACTGGAGACCGCCGTCCATTTCCTACGCGCAGGGCGGGGCGAGTTGGATCCGGGGGCTGTGGCGGCGATGATCTGTGTCTTGGCCTTCCGGGTGATGCTGACTTTCTCTGTCCATCTCTCCTCCTTCTACTTCCAGAGCGGCGAGCCGCCTAACACCCAAATGAGCGGTGCGCCGTTCGGCGCATCCGCTTGATTATCGACTGGCAGAGGTTTTGCGGTGACCTTAAACCGGTTCCTTCGTATCCGAAAACTCCTTGGCGGCATGGGCGCTCTGATCGTCATGCTCTTCTTCGCCTCGGTGTTGGACAGCTGTGTGGCGCGCTTTCGGGAGCCGCTCTTCACCGTGCATCTGTTGCCGGGCGGAAGCGAACGGGTCGAGGGGCAAGTCGATCATGTCCTGAAAGACCTGTCCCTGCTGCACGTCGAAACTTCGAATGCATGCGTTCAACTGAAGATCGACCGGTTTCAATCCGGAACATGGCTCGGCGGCAACATGTGGATCGGCGCCATCTCGGCCGCGCCCGATTCCGCGGTCGGCACCTACGACCTGCGCGTGCTCGCTCCCAATCAGCCGCCCGAAACCCCGGTGGCGGCATTTCAGGCCATCGTGTATCCGGACCACGCGGCCCTGCGCCGGAGCTTTCTATCCGTGATTCGGCGCACCTTCGACGTCGCCCCGGGAATGGTGGCTTTGGCATGCCTTCCCCTGCTGGGGTTGGTGCTGGGCCTGATCTACCTGCTGGGCCGAAGGGTTGAGCGGTTGATGGCGGACCAGGGCCGGGCCGAGGTGTTTCTCGTGAAAACGATCCCCGGCGGGATAGAGCTCTATTTCGGTTTGGGCAGACGGCACGGGGTGGAGCCGGGGAGGAGGGTGGACATCTGCTCGGAAAGCGGCCGGCCGATCTTCACGGCCGTGGTCCAGCAGGTGGATGCGGACAACGCCATGGCCTTGGCCGAACCGCGCGCCGAACGGCTGCCGCCGGGTGTAGTGGCGGTGCTCTCGTCCGGTGGCGCAAAAAAACACTAGGAGGAATGCGTGGAGTACCTGGCGATCGTCGTAATTGTGTTCGGGTCGATCCTTATCGGGCTGGTCATCGGTCAGAGGCTCCGCAACCGGCGCAAGCCATAGCCTTCCAGCAGAAACCACTTTTAAGGAGAAGGACGCCTGAAGCTGTTCTTCAAATGGGAAAGGTTTGATTCCTTTGTACGAACGCGAGGATAGCGTTGAAGAAGATCGAGAAGTGGTTATCAGCGCACCAGATGGCTCTCGACATTGAACGGGCGAGGTTCTCTCCCGGTTTTTTTCGTCTAGGACTTCGGTAATAAACCATCCCTGCTGTAAGCGGCGGGGATGGTTTACTTGGGGACATACTCCAAGTGCAGCGCGAAGTAGATGCACATGGCGATGAAGCAGGCTACCGGCGGGGTCAAGAACCAGCCGGTGAAGATGCCGTAAAGCGTCTTGCGTTTGATGGTTTGGGCGCCCTTGATGATGCCGATGCCCAGCACGGCGCCGATGACGGCCTGCGAAGTGGACACCGGCACTCCGAGAACGGTGTAGAAGTGCACCGTAAGCCCTTCGGTCAGCACCACCACCAGCGCCGAAAACGGGTCCAGCCGCACCAGCTTGCGGCCCACCGTCTCCATCACCCCGCGGCTGTAGGTCAGCACCCCCAAAGCGATGCTGAGCCCGCCGATCAGCGCCGCCATGAAAACCGTCAGCGTCCCCGCCCCTACGAACACCGCCGTGACGTTGGCGACGTTGTTGGCGCCCAGCGCATAGGCGGCGTAGGACCCGGCCACCACCAGGGCGGCCCGCAGCAGCATGTCGGTTTGGAACAGGCTCATCCGCAATCGGTTATAGACCAGTGCCAACGCCTTGTAGACCACCAGCGCCACCAGCACCGCGCCGGTAGGCGTTCCAAGCCAGCAGGCCACCACCTTGCCCAGGCCGGCGACGTTGACTTCCTGATTGAAGAAACCGATCCCCAGAATCGCCCCCACCGCCGCCTGGGACGTTGAAACCGGCAGCCCGAAGAGCGTCATGATCGTCACCGTCAAGCCGCCGGCCACCGTAATCACCACCGCCTGCTCCAGATCGATGGATGTCAGGCCGCTGAGGGTTTCGATACCCGCCTGCCCCTCCAGCAGCGCGCCGGCCAGCACAAAGACCGCGCACAGGGCCGCCGCCGTCCAATAGCGCACCATGCGCGAAGCCACCGCCGAGCCGAAGCAGTTGGCGGCGTCATTGGCACCCAGCGACCAACCCAGAAACACCCCACCCAACAGAGAGAGCATCACACCCGCCTCTTCAAAGTCAGGATGTTCACCCGCTTGGAGACCCGGTCGGCCTGATCCGACACCTCCCCCATGGCGATGATCAGCTCCTTCAACTGCAGCTTGTGCACGAGTTCCATGTCCGCTTCGAACACCTTCAGCATCAGGTTGCGCTCGATGTGATCGCAGTGGCTCTCGTTGTGGTCGATGGTGCTCACCAGCGCCCGGATCCCCTGCCGGTTCTTCAGCATCAGGTCGATCTGCTTGATCATCAGCTCGCAGCTTTCGACCGAGATCCGGATCAGGTCCTTCACATCGAGCATGATGATGTCCGGGATCTTCAGCTTCTGGGTGCGGATCAGGTGCAGGATCAGCTCGAAGATGCGCGGAATCACCTCGACCTGCTCGATCAGGCTCATGATGTCCTCGCGCGACTCGGGGATCAGCGCGCGGCTGTACATCAGGTAATTGATCTCGTCGCGGATCTCGTCGGCCTTGGACTCGAACTTGTGGGTCTGTTCGATGAGAAAGGCGAACTGGCTGCACAGACCTTCGTCCAGACAGGTGTCCATCGCCTTGACGAAGTGCTCCTGGGTACGGCTCAAGTTTTCCAGGTATTGAGAGATCAGGGACTCAAGCTGCTGCTCTTTCTTGAAGAAAAATTTGAACATGAAACGCTCCGCACAGAGGGGGCCCTTCACTGCCGGCGTATGGGACTACTCCTGTTTTTCAGACGTAAATTGTATGATAGGCTCTTATAAGTCAATCAAAAATATTTATTACCACAAGGATAATTTTTTCTCATGGCCGGGTTTGCGGTGGGCGGCGGCCGGAGGCCTTGTTTACAGGAAAGCAAAAACAGCCGACTGGAGATGAATCGATGGAGGCGGAGGAGAATCTGACCTATGCCAAAAATTCGATCGCGGCGGCAGGCATCCGCTGCACCGCCAAGCTCTCCGACCAGGGATTGGAGCCTGGCGAGGACCTGGTCCAGTTCGCCGAGGAGAACTCGATCGACCTGATCATCCTCGGCATCCAGAAGCTCTCCAAGGTGGGCAGGCTGCCGTTCGGCTCCAACATACATGGTGTTCGTCAGCTGATCGCAAACAATCCGCTTATGCAAAAAAAAATGGAGATCATCCTCTCGGCTTGCTCAGAGTCTCTACGTTCTACAGCGGGTCGTGATTGACAGGCGGGGTCGGGCTCCGGTAAGTTCGGAACGGGAAAATTCCCGCTGACGCTCCCATCCGCCAAGAACGGCGACTCCGCGCGAACAATTCCTTTGAAGCGGGTCCCTTTGAAGCGGGTCCTCCTTCCAGCGAAAGGCGGTCGAACATGGCTCGGGCCCTTGCCCTTCTGGTGGTTTTGACGGTCTTGCCCGTCGTCGTGCAGGCCGATACCCCGGATTTTCCCGGCCGTTACGGCAGCGAGGACGTGGAGGTCGAACTGCACTCCGCCGCACGGACCCCGGATCAGGCCGTCCACCTTGCGGCGGCTCCCGCCAAGGCCGGGTCACCGCAGAAGCCGGCAGCCTCCCCGGCCCAGGGGGTGACCCGCTTCCGGCGCATCAGCATCGAAGACCGCCAGGTCATCGGCGGCGAGGCGGTCTCGTTCCTCGTGCCGACGGACTGGACCGTCGAAGGCGGCATCGCCTGGCGGCAGCACCCCGTGTTGCCGGCCGGCCCCCGGATCAGGGCCTTTGACCCACACAGCCTTCAGCAGGTCGAGGCCTTTCCATCCTTTCCCTACACATGGGGGGACAACTGTGGGCCTGGCAAGCTCATGCCCATTGGTGCGAGCTGGTTCGGAAACGAGGTGCACCCGCCGTTCAGATCCGCCCGCGAGTGTCTCGAGGCCAGCATCATCCCTCGCATCCGCGGCACGGTCCGCTGGAACGTCGTCGGCCGCGAGGATCTCCCCCGGCTGGCCGACGCCCACCGCAGAAACACGCCCGCCGAGCCCGGCGCGCAGGTCACCTACGATGCCGCGCGGGTGCGGATCGGATACGTGCTGAACGGCGTGCCCGTGGAAGAGGACGTTTTCACCGTAATGCAGGTCACGCGCGTGCCGGTCGGCAACATCGTCATCCAGGTGGCCGACCGCGTGGTCGCCATGCGTGCCGAGCGCGGCCGGCTGGACGCCGCGCGGCCGGTGCACCTGTCGATCGTCAACTCCGCCAGGGTCAACGTGCAGTGGTTCAACCGCTATGCCCAGCTGGTCGAACACTTCATCCGCGCCAAGATGCAGGAAATCCGCGCGATCGGCGAGTTCAGCCGAGCGCTGTCCCGCACCAGCGCCCAGATCAGCGAGCAGCGCATGCAGCAGTGGCAGGACACCAACCGCCGCCAGGACCGGCTCAACCGCGAATGGAGCGAGTACATCCGCGGAACCGAGACCTATAACGACCCGGTCCGGGGCGAACCCGTGGAGCTGCCATCCACCCACCGGCACGCGTGGGTCAGCCGCAGCGGGGAGTACATCCTCACGGACAACCCAAATTACAACCCCAATGTCGAGCAGCGCGGCGATTGGGTGGAGATGCAACCGACCCCCTGAAGCGTGGCTTTCGCTTTCGCAGAAGGATACCAATTTCGAGAGTTTCTAACTTACAGGCACAAAGGATACCACGACATCTTCCTCCGGTCAGGGTTTGACATGGACCAAGCTGCAGCGTTTTGAGTTTGTTATAAGGAACTAATCCGGAATGATTTTGGATTGTTGAATACTCTAAATACCGCCGACGTATCACCGATGAACCAGCTCGGTGATATTGGCAAGCCTTTTTGTATATCATTACAATTTATATGATAAACAGACCTGCATAATGACTGGTTAGGCCGTGATCGAATCTATTCACACCCGTAAGGAAATTTTCCACAGTGGACATCCCACGGATATTCAACATCACTGAGAGTGCTCACCGCATCCACAACCCGATCACACCCGAAAAGCTCGCCACTCTCGGCGCGGCGCTGCGTCTGGAATCGGGGGCCCGAGTGCTCGACCTCGGCAGCGGTTCGGGGGAGATGCTGTGCACCTGGGCACGCGATCACGGCGTCATCGGCATCGGCATCGACATGAGCCAGTTGTTCACCGAGCAAGCGAAACTCCGTGCTGAAGAACTCGGCGTCGCCGATCAAGTCAAGTTCATCCATGGCGATGCTGCCGGCTATGTCTCTGACGAGAAGGTCAGTGTGGCAGCCTGTGTCGGTGCCACTTGGATCGCCGGGGGAGTCGTCGGCACTATCGAGCTTCTGGCGCGGAGCCTGCGCACCGGAGGGATCATCCTCATCGGCGAGCCCTACTGGCGGCAGTTACCGCCGACGGAAGATGTTGCCAAGGGGTGTCTTGCCAACTCAATCTCCGACTTTCTCATGCTTCCAGAACTTCTCGCGTCTTTCGGCCACCTTGGCTACGACGTCGTTGAAATGGTTCTGGCTGACCAAGACGGCTGGGACAGATACGAGGCGGCCAAATGGCTCACCATGCGCCGTTGGCTTGAAGCCAATCCCGACGACGAGTTCGCGAAAGATGTTCGAGCCAAACTGACCTCGGAACCCGAGCGCTACGCCGGTTACACGCGTGAATACCTGGGCTGGGGTGTGTTCGCGCTGATGCCGCGGTGATGCGTTGGCGCATCCGGCGGATCGTCAACGGCTGTGCCGCGCAACAGCTGGTGGCTCGCCGAGATGTGATTGCGCCTGAATTCATTTCTTATGGTCTAGTTATCCGTGCAATCAACAGAAAGCTCTGTCTCAAGCAGGCCTAACGAATTCATTCAAGCCGACGCCGCTTCGCGGCACGGCCTAATTCAGGCGTTATGCGTTATGAGAATATCACCGCCAACTCTACTCCCAAGAACGATGTGTTTGTTACAGCGACAGGCATCATATCAGGTTTCTGAAAACTGGAGGTTGACAGGCAGTATTTCTGGCCACGGCGGTTTAAGGGGGTTCAGTTTGGGTTTGACATGGATGGGCCAACGGAGGTAAGGATTGGATATCCGAAGCTAATCTGCAATGATTTTAAATCGTTTTGTGCTTGAAATATCCGACAAATCACCGAAGCGCCAAATCGGTGATATTCAAATGCTGAGGCACAGATTACAAGGACTCGTCTATGTCGCTCAAGGCAACCTGGTTCCGAGACAAACTGGATAAGAAAGCCAAGCGGGGCTTCGAGGGTTATCCGGTCGCGACGATCACGTACTACGGCCCTGACGATCGACAGGCGAGCAAAGTTTCTGTTGGGATCGTTCTTGATGAGGGAGGCGCTGTTGCGTTTCTCGAAAGATGGTTCAACGAAAGGCAGGATATTCGCAAGGACCCAGAAGTCAACGAACAGATCGTGCGCTTTCTCAGAAAACACGGTGCGAAGTCAGTAGTCATGCCTGATCGGATACTCGGCTGCCCACACGAAGAAGGAAAAGACTACCCTGAAGGAAAAAAGTGCCCGAAATGTTTATACTGGGCAATCCGAGACCGGTTCACGGGGGAAATTATTCAGTGAGAGTTCTGGACCCCAACCATTTGGTCAATAGAACCGCCTTCGATGTTATGCTTAAAGCGGCCGCATATCTAAGATTAGCCCTGCTACTCGTAATAAAAAATTGATTCGTTCGGCACCACATCTCACTATTGCTTCTTACACTGCACTAGGCCGCAGCCATGTATCGCCAGTTTTACAATCTCAGACTCAATCCCTTCAGCTTCGAGCCTGACCCGGAATTCCTATGGTTGGGCAAAAAGCACCGGGAAGGCCTTGCGAGAATTCGGTATGGCATCCTCGAGAACAAGGGTTTTATTCTTTTGACCGGCGACGTGGGCGCGGGAAAAACGATCTTCCTGCAGCAGCTGAGAAAAACCCTCCCGACTAACGTCAAGGTTGCTTTCATCCGAAATCCCGGCATCGAAGCGCTGGATATTTATCGAATCCTCTCCGCAGATTTCGAGATCGCCGACCGATTCGAGGGGAAGGCGGATTTCCTGATCCAATTTAAGCGATTTCTGATCGACGTTTATGCTGCGCAACAAAAGCTGCTGATCATCGTAGAGGAGGCACATCGGCTCAGCTGTGAACTGCTTGACGATATCCGGGTGCTTTCCAACTTCGACTGCGACAACCGAGGACTAATAAATATTTTTCTCGTCGGGCAGGGCGAGTTCAACCGCAGGCTGATGGACAGGCGCAACCAGGCGGTCCGGCAGCGGATTGCTGTCAGCTACCACGTTTCGCCCCTCGATGGACAGGAAACGCGGGGGTACATCAGTCACCGCTTGAGGGTTGCCGGTTCCGAGAAAGACCTTTTCACGCCCGAGGCCCTTCGCGAAATTTTTCGGTTAACGGGTGGCACGCCGCGCCTCATCAATGTCGTCTGCGACCGGTCCCTGGCGACTGGCTGTGTGAACGAACTAAAGCAGATAGGGGCGGAGACCATCCGGGAATGTTTAGCCGAGCTTGACGTATCCCTGGGCATCCCAGGGCCGGTCGATAGAAGGGGCTCCGAGACCTGGGTCCCAGCTCGAGTGTCAGAGATCATACGCTCAAAGATAAGGTTGCGATGCTCGAAGGAAAAGGCGCCATTCGCTCGACTTTCGGCTTTCGGCTCCCGGGCCTTGCTGCCAAACCGGCATTGGCGGAGTTTGCTCGAACATTTAGTTGCTTTGCGTGGGCATTTCGAGAGACTTGCCATCCGCCTGCGGCGAGTAATCAGCGTCGGACGGGCCTATCGAATCGTTACGAATCAGATTCTCCTCATTGCAGCCAAGTCAGCCACAGGCGGGGTTCCGGATGAACATCGGAGGCGCAGCTCCCCGTGGGCGACAGCCGCCCGGGTGGGCGTAGTGGCCCTCTTTCTCTATTTGCCGTTCTTGGCCCGGTCTCTTCTGGACATTCGCCCTGCGGCCGAAACTCAAGATGCTTTTTATAAAAAGTCCCCTGAAATAGTTCTATCATCTCTGACCCCGATATCCCGGGTGCAGGAGTTTTATCTCCTTTTCAAGTCAGACTCAGCGGAGTTGGAAGGCGAGTCCTTTAAGGTTCTGATGCAAGTGTCTCAGATGCTTTCGACCTACCCAAATTCAATGATCACGCTGACTTTATTTTTCGATCCGACCGCTCATTCGGGATATACGAGTAAGCTTTTGGCGTTACGCCTGGACGGTATAAAGTCATTTCTTGCTGGACAAGGAGTTGAAGCAGCTCTGAGGGTTTTCGGCCGCAGCGGAGAGCGCCTTTCTGAAATGAAAAAGCCCCCCGAACCTCGGGGCTCGGGATCCTGGTCGAAAATCCGGGTTGAAACAGGAAAATAAAGGTGGGTAGCTTTTTTTGGTTTAGATCTTGGAGTTAGCCTTTATACCTAAACATGCGTGATGGCAACCTGCTGCCTATTTTGCTTGTGGTAGATGGGTCTCACCTCCATTCTATCATTTGATCTTTATATTGCAGGTTCCCGCCATCGATCTATTCCTTGGAGCTCCACCCGTAATCCTGTCCCAGGTCTGTTGCAAACATTGCAGAAGCTGACAAAGTTTTAGGAGTTATAATTAAGTCAATTACGAACGAACCGCTGCCCAGTGAGATCTACTAGTTGCTTATGTAGATAATTGATTGGAGCTCAACCACTGGATCGACTGGATTAGCGCCAAGAAACGTCCCTAATCCGTGAGAAAAGCGTTCTCAAATGTCACGTGCAGCTCACCGCCCCAAAATACTGTGTTTTTGACAGCGGCCCTACTCATATCAGCTTCCTGAAATCGTGAGATTAACAGCCTGTATCTCCCACCACGGGGAGGCCAAGGTCATCCAGTTTGGTTTTGACACGGGTGGACCAACCGAGGTAAGGATAAGATACACGAAACCAATCTGCTATAATTTCTGATTGTTGGATACCTGACATTTCATCCGACGTATCGCCGATAGGCCATTTCTGAGATAGTTTCAGCCAATCTCAGGAGCCCATAGCCCCCCGAATCCTCCGAAGCAGCAATAAATCTGCAATTCCCTGAATCGATACCTTTGATCTGTTAATCTCAATCCCCTTCTGCCAGAGTCAGGATTCGTTGCAGCAATCTAATCTTCAAGCCGCTTTAGGATTCATGTTATTTCTTTTGCCGATTGTAAGCTTGGCGGGGCATGATTATAGTCCAAACCTACACCGAAAGGCCGATTTTGTAATAACGCCATTAAGCTAAAAGAAGACCTCCGGGGCAAATGTTTGGAGGACACGCGTGTCAAGGATCTTTGTGCAAGGCACAATTTAAACAAGGAGGAGAAAATGAAAAAGAAACTGTTACACCTGTTCGCCATAACCGCTGTCGGTTTGGCGTGCATCGCCAGCCAGGCGGCAGCGGCGGACAAGAAACCCAACATCGTCATCATCTGGGGCGACGACATCGGCCTGTCGGACGTCAGCGCCTACTCGCAAGGCCTCATGGGCTTCAAGACGCCCAACATCGACCGGGTTGCCAAAGAAGGAATGATGTTCACCGACACCTATGCTGAGCAGAGCTGCACCGCCGGCCGGGGGTCATTCATCACCGGTCAGTCCGGCTTGCGCACTGGCTTGACCAAGGTCGGTCTGCCGGGCGCGACGCAAGGGTTGCAAAAGGAAGACCCGACCATTGCCGAGCTGCTCAAACCGCTCGGCTATGCCACCGGCCAGTTCGGCAAGAACCATTTGGGGGACCGCAACGAGTTCCTCCCCACCGTGCACGGCTTTGACGAGTTCTACGGCAATCTCTATCACCTGAACGCGGAGGAAGAGCCGGAACTGCCTGACTACCCGAAAGATCCGGCGTTCCGTGCAAAGTTTGGCCCCCGTGGCGTGATGGATTGTAAGGCCTCGAGCACGGACGATCAGACTGTGGATCCACGCTTCGGCAAGGTCGGCAAACAGGTGTGCAAAGACACCGGTCCCTTGACCAAAAAGCGGATGGAAACGATCGACGATGACGTCGCCAACCGGGCCGTGGACTTCATCCAGCGACAAAACAAGGCCGGCAAGCCAGCCTTTGTCTGGGTGAACTTCTCCCACATGCACTTCCGCACCCACACCAAGCCGGAGAGCATCGGCCAATCGGGGCGCTGGCAGAGCCCGTATCACGACACGATGATCGACCACGACAAGAATGTCGGCCAGGTCCTCAAGGCGCTGGACGACCTCGGCATCGCGGACAACACCTTCGTCATGTACAGCACCGACAACGGCCCGCACATGAACAGCTGGCCGGATGGTGCCATGACGCCGTTCCGCAGCGAGAAAAACTCGAACTGGGAAGGTGCCTACCGGGTACCTGGCATGGTCCGCTGGCCGGGCAAGATCAAACCGGGCCAGGTGTCCAACGAGATGGTTGCTCACCTTGACTGGCTGCCGACCCTTCTGGCCGTGGCCGGTGATACGCAAGTGAAAGATAAGTTGCTCAAGGGCTACAAGGTTGGAGACATGACCTACAAGGTCCATCTGGACGGTGACAACCTCGTCCCCTACCTGACCGGCCAAGTCGAGAAGAGCCCGCGGGAATCGTTCCTGTACATCAACGACGACCAGCAATTGACCGGCCTGCGCTACGACAACTGGAAGCTCGTATTCATGGAGCAACGGGCCCCCGGAACGATGCTTATCTGGGCGAACCCATTCACCAGTTTGCGGGTGCCGAAGATCTTCAATCTCCGCACGGACCCGTACGAGCGGGCGGATATCACTTCGAACACTTATTACGACTGGCTGCTGGACCACGCCTTTCTGATGGTCCCTGCGCAGGCGTATGTGGGCCAGTTCCTGATGACCTTCAAGGACTACCCTCAGCGGCAGAAGGCGGCCAGCTTCAACCTGGATGAAGTTCTTCAGAAGCTGAACGAAAGCAGCGGGTCGAAGTAGGACGGAGGATGCGGGGCGCTTCGAGTAGCGCCTCGTCATTCATTCGCATCAAGGAGGCAATGGATGAAAAGCGCACTGATGAAGGTTCTGCTCGCTCTGCTGCTGCTCACAAACGCGGCCTTTGCCGCCGACCCGCTTCCATCCTGGAACGACGGGCCCACAAAGCAGGGGATCATCAGCTTCGTGGATAAGGTGACGAAGGAAGGCTCGCCGGCGTTTGTTCCGCCCGCCGAGCGGATCGCCACCTTCGACAACGACGGGACGCTCTGGTGCGAGCAGCCGCTGCCGGTTCAATTATACTTCGCGCTCGACCGGGTGAAGGCGCTTGCGCCGCAGCATCCCGAATGGAAAACCAAGGAACCCTTTGCCTCACTGCTCAAGGGCGATTTGAAAACCGCGCTCGCGGGCGGCGACCGCGCATTCCTCGAAATCGTCATGGCCACGCACACGGGCATGACCACGGTTGAATTCGAGCAGATTGTGAAGGACTGGATCGCCACCGCGAAACATCCGAAGACCGGCAAGCTATACACCGAGATGGTCTATCAGCCGATGCTCGAACTGCTCGCCTATCTGCGGGCAAACGGTTTCAAGAACTACATCGTCTCCGGCGGCGGCATCGAATTCATGCGGCCGTGGACGGAAAAGGTCTATGGCATCCCGCCCGAGCAGGTCGTCGGCAGCAGCATCAAGACAAAGTTTGAAATGCGTGACGGCAAGCCCGTCCTCGTGCGTCTGCCGCAGCTGAATTTCAATGACGACAAAGGCGGCAAGCCCGTCGGCATCAACCAGCACATCGGCCGTCGGCCCATCGCTGCGTTCGGAAATTCCGCGGGCGACGAGCAGATGCTGGAATACACGCAGGGCGGCAGCGGCGCGCGGTTCATGCTGTTGGTGCTGCACGATGATGCGGCGCGCGAATACGCCTACGGCCCGGCCAAAGGATTGCCGGACGTCAAGCTGGGGGCGTTCACGCAGGCGGTTTACGACAAAGCGCAGAAAGAGGGCTGGACCGTGGTCAGCATGAAGGACGATTGGAAGCAGGTCTTCCCGTTCGAGCGAAGCCCGGTCACGGCCATTGACATCCTGCTGGAGCCGGACGCCACGATGCTCCAGCATGCCGAAGCCGTGAACGCCCGTCTGCTCAAGGTTTACCCGAAAGGCTTCGCCCTGGATGCGACGCATCGTCCGCACATCACGATGATTCAGCGTTTCGTTCGCACCGCGGATCTCGACAAGGTTTATGCCGCCGCTGGCCAGGTTCTCGCCAGCGCCAACGTGACCGCTATGAAGCTGGAAGCCTTCAAATACTACTACATCCCGAGCAAGGACATTGGCCTCTCGGGCATTGTCGCGAAGCCGACCCCGGAATTGCTCAAGCTACAAGCGGATCTGATTGCCGCCGTGACCCCGTTCACGGTGGAAACCGGAGCCTCGACCGCGTTCGTCACTACGCCCGATGATCCCGTCATCGACCCGTTCCTGATCCAATACGTGTCGGCGTTCGTTCCGAAGGCTTCCGGCGAGCATTTCAATCCGCACGTCACCACCGGCGTCGCCCTCCGGGAATACCTCGACAAGATGCTTGCTGAACAGTTTGAGTCGTTCACCTTCTCGCCCGCGGGCGCGGCCGTTTACCAACTGGGCCAGTTCGGCACGGCATCGAAGAAACTCAAAGAATGGAATTTGAAGCCTTGAGGGATGCGGCAGGATGGTCAGGAGGATGACGATGTAACAATCGACCACCGAAAGCGAAACAACCTTGGATATCATCCTGTCTATAAGAAATTCGGATATACTGTGTTCCGGGGATATATCCCACAAAAAACGATTGGCACAAAACAGGTGGTACTGACAGCGACGGGCACTATATCAGATTTCTGAAAACGTGAGGTAGACGGCCTATATTCACGAACCGGTGACCCTGGTCGGTTTGATACCGGCCGCCTCACGCCCAGCTGAACAGAAGAAGAGCTTCCTATCCACACACGCGCTTGACAGAGGTCGGCTGCGCCCATAGGTTGAGTTAGTCCAAATGTGGACGAAGCATGTCCGATGACCCCTTCCAGCTGATCTGCAGGAGCAGCCGCCATGAAAGACCCTCTGCGCCGGAAACACAGCTTGCTGATTGATCTCGAAAAACTCAACACCCTCAACGCGGAAGGGTGCCCCGCCTGTGGTGAAAAATTCACTTTGGGGGAGATCGCCGTCTACGCTTGCGGCTTTTGGGCCGGCGCCCCGCGCATCATCCATGAAAACGATGCCGTCTGGGACTCGAAGACAGCCTCATTTATCGAGCGGAAATGCTACGAATCCCGCAAGTCCTGACTTATCAGCTGATGGCTTATTTTCTGAATCTTGGGGTTTTTCCCTTCATAACCGCAAGGTCCTCTTCACCTGCACGCCCGTTTTAGTCTTTCTTGTTTTTCACAACTACTATTCCCGCCTCCTTCACATCCAGGTCAAAATCCTCATCCTCGCCTGTGCCACCGGTTTCCTCCTCGTCATCCTCTGGCAGATTCCCCTTAATTCCATTTTGCCTCGCTATGTGGCAGCTGGAACCGCCTATGTGGCAGGAAAATTGGCCTATGTGGCAGCAACGTTAAACTGGGTGGCGCCTGATCCGGGGTTGGGAAGCAATGGGTAGCAGTTCAGGCGACCTGGTTCTCAATCCTTCTGATTCACAAACTCCTGCAGCCCGCGTATCGCCGCCTCGATTTCCATTTCAATCACCCCGGCATCCTTACCCATCCGCTTTATGTCCTCGTTCAGCTTCGATGGGCTGCCGGTGAACTTGGCATCGGTCAACAACTTCCAGAATTTCATCAGGTCAGATCGAGCCATAATTCTTTCGTTTTTCAGTTTTGGTTTGACAGGAAGGGGCAGACGAGGGCAATAATAGGATATACGGAATAAATCTGCAATGATTTTAAGTTGTTTGAAGATTTAAATACCATCCGACGTATCACCGAGTGGCCTTTTCGGAGATAGTCGCAACCTATCCCAAAGCATAGGTAACCAAAAAGCCTGCCGATCTTTGCCAATTCTGCAATTTTCTAAACCGGTTCCTTTGATCTGCTAATCTCCAATCCCTTCTGCCTGCATCAAGATTCGTTGCAGGTACACTATCCCTTGGTGGTTGAAAAATATTGCGGATTTCAGTATGCATAACTCGACCATCTGAAAACAACGGGGGTTTCTTCAGAATGGACGGCGACACCCCTTTTCAAAATAAAGCAAAGTTCTGGGCCGATGAATCGCTTGGTGGGCTTGAGCTGCTGTATGCCGACTATCTGTCGCAAGAATTTGCTCCCCACACTCACGATTTCTACGCAATCGGCGTTGTCCAGTCAGGAGCTCTGTCGTTTAAACCTAAATCTCCATCAGAGGTTGTCCCTCCCGGCAATATCATGATCATTCATCCCGGTGAGGTGCATACGGGAAGGTGTGTGGGCGACCATGGCTGCAAGTATCGGATGTTCTATGTGCACCCGACAAACCTTCGTGAGCTCTTTCAACATCTCTCCGGAAAACCTGTTGAGTCTCTATTTTTCCGGGACCAAAACATTGAAGACAAAGAAACAGCTAAGTTGCTGCACTCCCTCCACGTAGCGATAGAAAGCCTTCAAGCACCTGCAATTGAAAAAGAATCTCGGTTGATCTTGGCGCTGACCAATCTGTTGGTTCGCCACGCAACGCCTCGGCCCTTTGTGATTCAAGACCGGCCCAACCGAAAATTCGTGAAAATGGCCAAGGAGTTTATTGAGGATCATTATCACGACAATGTCACCCTCAAAGAGATTGCGCTGGCCGTCAACATCAGCCCTTTTCATTTGCTGAGGACGTTCAAAGAGGAGATCGGGCTGGCACCACACGCCTATCTGACCCAATACCGCATTGGTAAGGCAAGGCGCTTGTTGTCCAAAGGCACCCCAATCGTTCAGGTTGCCCTGCAAACTGGTTTCTGCGACCAGAGCCAATTCGCCAAAAGATTCAAACAGCTCGTCGGGACGACACCGGGGCACTACGCAGCACACAGCAATAATCCACAAGACACCATCCTAAATTCGCAATATAATTGACCGCGTTATCGCAGCTGATTCTACTTTTGGGAACAACCGCGTCCAATCGTCTCAACCTGACAATCTGTAACACTCTGCTATCAGGGGACTTTCATGAACGAAAACAATGAGCTGAAAAAAACGCTGGGGCTTTTTACAGCTGTCGGCCTGGCGATCACCATGGTGGTTGGCAGCGGTCTGCTCATTTTACCTGGTTTAGCCTACCTTAAGGCTGGGTCCTCGGCAATCTATGCATGGGGCATCAGTGCTTTGGTCTCTATCCCGCTATTAATCGTATTCGCCAGGCTTGGGGCTGAAATACCGGGAGCAGGCGGTGTTGCTGGTTTCATGCAAGCAGTTTTTTCGCGGCGAGCAGGGGCTGCTACGGAAATCCTCATTCTGGGGACAATTCCCGGGGGTGCGGCCATCGCCATCACGGGTGGCAAATACGTACGAGCGTTTTTCGACGGCAACCTCGGAATAGAAATAACCGGTTGTTGTTTCATTTTGCTCGCCGGTGGGGCGGTTAATTATTTCGGGGGAAAGGTGTCTGGCAAGGTTCAACAGGTCTTGGCATTCATCCTGGTAGCGCTCCTGTCCTTGGTCGCTATAGCATCCATGGCTTTCGGCGATACTTCGGCAGGTGAAGGAGTCGCGCCATTATCTCATGCTCTCGATTCGCTGCCTACGGTTGGTTTGGTGTTTTTTGCATTTGTGGGCTGGGAACTCATGTCCTTTACGACCGAAGAATTCAAGAATCCGAAACGAGATTTTCCATTAATGGTGGCAATCAGTTTTTTAATGGTGGTTACGCTCTATTTTTTGGTTGGAATTGCCATACAGCTGGTGCTTCCACGAAGTCATCCGGAGATTTCCAACACACCAATAGCGGCAATGCTGGGTATGGCAATTGGGAAAACAGGGAACCGCTTTATTGCAATTCTCGGCATTTTAATCGTGGTGGCAAATTTCATCAGCGTGGTCTGGGCCTTCTCCAGACTGTCTTTTTCTTCGGCAAGAGAAGGACTTCTGCCTGGTGCTCTTGCCCGCACGCAGTCTGATGGAAAGATACCAAGAAATGCCATCATGGCCTGCACATTAGCCTTCGGCGCGGTTGCTGTGGTGCATTACATCGGGTTGGTTTCTCAGTCTTTGCTTTTCGAGCTGGCGGGGATCAGTTTTTTTATGTCCTACGTTTTAGCGGTCGCCGCTTATATCAAACGTGTCCCTGAAATTGCTGCTAAAATCTTCGGCATGGGAACCTTTGTAGGAGTAGCTCTTGTTTTTATTAATTTCGGTGCCAAGATAATTTATCCGATCGCGCTCTACGGGTTGGGGTTGGTCATCCACCTGGCAAGTGCACATCGACTGAAAAAAGGAGTCTCGAGACATGTTTGATTGTAATCTCGCTCTGGCTACCAAACATATTGGCGAACTTGAATTCTTCATAGAAGAAAAGGACGAGGCCCATGTTACAAGCCGCATGCCTATCTCGAAGGGTATGCTGAATCCGTTCGGAACGATTCACGCAGGTGCGATGATTTGGATGGCCGACGTTACGGCAACCGTTTTAGCACTTCAAAACGCAAGCGTAGGCCCCGACGGCAGAGGATTTCCGCTCGCTATCAACATAAACACTAATCTTATCGGGAACCAGCGAGAGGGGGAGATCATTGCGGAGGCAAAGCTCGTGCGAAAAGGCAAACGGGTTACAGTCATCCGAACCACGATTCTTGGGCAAAACAACGCACTGCTCGCCGAGGTAACGACGACGCACGTGCCTGCTTAATAGCCACGGGACTTGAGCAATACCAATACTACGAATGCAGTATCATCCTGACTGGGAAAACCTGAATAGATTGTGTCTCGGGGATATATCCCATTAAATACGAGTAACGGTAAACGGGTGTTACTGACAGCCTGTACGTAATAAATCCTGTTTTTTCTTTTGATATTAGTTAGTTATTTACCGTCTTCTCTTCTAATTTTTCTTCTTTGTCAAGTCATTTTTCCCTTCAACGCTGTGATCGGCTCTCGGGTTTAACGTTTACTGCCAGGCGGATGCGCTGGGGGGATCACCCATAATCCCCCCAGCGCGGCCGCCGGGTCCATTCCCATCTTATAGCGCATGTCGCTCCATCACCCGGGTAATCGCCTTTTGGTAGTCCCGCTGGACCTTGAGATTGGACACTTGGCAATATCGCTGCGTCGTCTTGATCCGAGAGTGTCCCAAGAGATCCTGGATCGTCACCAGATCCGCATCGGCATTGAGCAACTGTGTGGCCATGGTGTGTCGTAGCTGATGACAGCTTACTTTCAATCCGGCTTTCCGGGCGTAGTGCTCCATGCGTTTCTGGATCGCGCGCACCGATACGGGATTGCCCCGGCAGCGACCCTTGTCCACCAGGAAGAGTCTTTTCACCCGCGAGAAGGCTCTGACCCTCAGGTACTCCACCAGGGTCTCTTGCGCATCGTGGCTGAGATAAACAATCCGGTCCTTGGCACCCTTGCCGTGGTAAACGAACAGCTGTGAGCGGGGCAAGTCCAGCGCGCTCAGCGTCAGCTGGGCGACCTCCTCAACCCGCAGCCCGCAGCGCAGCATCAGCATGAAGATCGCCCGATCCCGCTTGTGATCGATCTCGGCAAACAGCCGCGGGATCTCTTCATCCCGCAGATACCGCGGCAGCGGCCGGGAGAGCTTGAGCACATAACCGCGCTTGACCGGGTTTGCGATCGGCACGTTTTCCTCGTGGATCAGATAGTCGTAAAAGCCGCGGATGCCGTCCAGATAGCAGTTGATGGTTTTAGGACTCAAGCGCCGATCCAGCAGGTGGTCGATGAAGGCGAGCACGCTGCGAGAGGAGACCTCCTCGATCGGCTCAGAGAGCCAGATGACAAAGTGCTTGAGCGTGTTCATGTAGTTTCGCAACGTGCACCGGGAGCAGTTGCGACGCTTCAGGAACCTACGATAGTTGATGATGGCATCGGTAATCGCCATGGACGCCTTCCTTTTCGATTTTGGCCATCGCCCGGAAGTACTCCTCTTTGCGGGTGATGTCGGTCAGCCGGGCGTAGCGCCGGGTCATCTCAATCGAGCTGTGTCCCAAAAGCTGCTGCAAACACTCCAGCCGCATGCCGGCGTTGAGCAGCTCGCTGGCAAAGGTGTGCCGCAGGCAGTGCAGCGTGTAGCCCTTGTGCACGAGATCCGCCTGATCCAAGAGCATTACAAAACGCGAGCGCGCCACCTCATAGCTCAGCGGACCGCCGTGCTGGCCACTGAAGATCAACTCCGTTTTCCAGCGCCTGACCTCAAGCCAGTCTTCGAGCGCCTGGCAGGCGTCGTTGGCCAGATAAACGACGCGGCCCACGCGGTTCTTTTGGGTCTCAAAGATTTCGATGCGCTTCTCGGCCAGGTTCACATCGGAAAGCGTTGTGTTCAACAGCTCCCCGATACGCATGCCGGTCCTCAACAAGACCAACACCAGCGCCCGGTCCCGCGGGCGCCGGATCACCGCCAGCAGCCGCCGCACATCGTCCGGATCAATGGCCCGCGGCAGACTGTCGGGGACCTTGACGCGCAGCTTGCGTTTGAGTAGATCGGGGCTGAGGACTTCCCGATTGACAAAAAACCCGATGAAGGCATAAAGAGCATCCACGCAACAGCTAACCGAAGCCGGGCTCAGCCCGCGGTCCTGCTCGTGCTCGATAAAGCCACAAACGTCCTCGCGCCTGACAAGCTCGATCAAATGCCGACCCTGGGCTTTCAAGTACTTCAGAAACAGAAAAATTAAAGCAAAACGCGAACGAATGGTGTTGGGCCGACAATTGCGCCGGTAGAGGTCCATCAAGTACTGCTGGACATACTCACGGCCGCATAGTCCATGGGCGGCAATCTTCTCCAGCGCGATCTCGATCATGATTTGTTTGAGCAAGACCTCGGATGTGTTCCGTTCGGCTGTGTCACGGCCATCGTTGCCGAAAGCCGTTTTTCGTCTCAACTCATCGGGGGCACTTGGTTGCGAGGGGACTAAACGGGGACTTTCTACAGAAACAACTTCAAGGTTCATCTCTGCCTCCTTTCTTGTTTTTGTAGAAAAAACAGGCAGATGATGAACTTCTTACGCAAATCCGTCAATCATCGTTTTATTACGTACAGTGACAGCCTTATGTTTCGGGTTGTTTCTTTCTTTTCAAAAAGTGATATTCTCATGAGATGGCAATTTGGCTCGTAGCCGATATGGGAAAAAGTCCGAGGATCATGCTGCCGGCTTGCTCAGAATCCCCAGGACGGCCTCCACGACGCGCTCGGGAGTGAAACCGAACTTCTCCATGACGATCCCGCCGGGCGCGGACGCGCCGAAGCCGTTCATTCCGACCACGACCCCGGACGGCCCGACATAGCGCTCCCAGCCCATGCCGACGCCGGCCTCCACGGCGACTCGTGCGCACACCTCCGGCGGCAGCACGGCGTCGCGGTACTTCTGCGGCATTTTTTCGAAAAGCTCCCAACTCGGCATGCTCACCACGCTCGCGGCCACTCCCTTCTCGGCCAGCAGGCCCTGGGCTTTGACGGCCAGATGGACTTCGGAACCGGTAGCGATCAGGATCGCCTGGGGTGCCCCCGCCGGCGCCGAGAGCACGTAAGCCCCGTGGGCAAGCTCATCCGCTGACGGCAGTCTCTGGCGATCGAGGACGGGCAAGTTCTGGCGGCTCAGGATCAAAGCCACCGGGCCGTCCATCGTCTGCAGGGCCGTCCGCCATGCGGCGGCGGTCTCGGTTGCGTCCGCCGGCCGGATCACGGTCAGGCCCGGGATCGCCCGCAGGGAGGCCAGATGCTCCACGGGCTGGTGGGTGGGTCCGTCCTCGCCCACGGCGATGCTGTCGTGCGTGAAGATGTAAAGCACGGGCAGCTTCATGAGGGCGGCCAGGCGGATCGCGGGCCGCATGTAGTCGGCGAACACCAGAAAAGTCCCGCCATAGGGACGCACCCCTTTGTGCAGGGCCAGGCCGGAAAGCACCGCTCCCATGGCGTGTTCGCGCACCCCGAAGCGCAGATAGCGCCCGTCGTAGGCGCCCTTCTGGAAATCGCGCGCGCCCTGGATCATCGTGTTGTTGGACGGCGAGAGGTCCGCCGAACCGCCCATCAGCGTCGGCACCCGCGCGGCCACCGCGTTCAGGGCCTGGCCGAACGCCGCCCGGGTGGCGACCGGCTTGCCGTCGGCGAAGGTCGGCAGGGCCGCGTCCCAGTCCGGCGGCAGGCGTCCCTCCATGGCCTGCCGCCAGCTTTCGGCCAGCTCGGGGTGCTGCCGGGCCCAGGCGTCCCGTTTCTTCCGCCAGGCCGCCTCGGCCTTCGCACCCTTCGCAACGCAGCGCTGGAAGTGGCGCCGCACCGCTTCCTGCACGCGGAAAGTCTCGTCCGGGGGCATCCCCAGCCGCAGTTTGGTCAGCCGCACCTCCTCAGGGCCTAAGGGGGCGCCATGCGCCTCGTGCGACCCCTGCTTGTTCGGGCTGCCGTAGGCGATCTGGGTGCGGCACAGGATCAGCGAGGGCCGGTCGCTTTCCGCCCGCGCCGCGGAAAAGGCCTGCTCGATGGCGACCAGGTCGTTGCCGTCCCTGACCCGCAGCACCTGCCAGCGGTAGGCGCTGAACCGCCGGGCCACATCCTCGCTGAAGGACAGCTCGGTGCCGCCGTCGATGGTCACGCGGTTATCGTCGTAGAGGCAGATCAGCCGGCCCAGTCCTAAATGACCGGCCAGCGAGGCCGCTTCGGAGCTGACGCCTTCCATCAGATCGCCGTCGCCGCAGAAGACATAGGTGAAATGATCGACAATTTTCCGGGCGCCGCGGTTGAAGCGCGCCGCCAAATGACGCTCGGCGATGGCCATGCCGACCGCGTTGGCAAACCCCTGGCCCAGCGGGCCGGTCGTCGTCTCCACGCCCGGGGTGTGCCCGAATTCAGGATGCCCGGGTGCCCGGCTGCCCCACTGGCGAAATTGCTTGAGCTCATCCAGAGGCAGGTCGTATCCGCACAGATGCAAAAGACCGTAAAGCAGCGCCGAGGCATGGCCGGCCGAAAGCACGAAACGGTCCCGGTCCGGCCAGGCGGGATTTTGGGGGTTGTGCTTGAGCACCCGGGTCCAGAGAACATACCCGGCCGGCGCCAAGCCCATGGGCGCACCGGGATGACCGGAGCGGGCCGCCTCGACGGCGTCGATCGCCAGGCCGCGCAGGGTGTTGATGCACAACCCGTCCAGCGGCAGCTTTACTTTCACCATGCGGTCGGTCTCCTTCGAATCGGGTTCGGGTTTGGCGCTTCGGATTTCGATTTTATTTCCGGCTGGTTCGGATGGGGATCTACTTACGCTTCTTTTGCCCCAGCACTTTCTCCAGCGCCTGGCACTTCAGGCCGAACGCCTCGGCCACGCCGGGATAGGTCACCTGGCCGTCGATGATGTTGATGCCCTGAGCGATTTCAGGGTTTTCCAAGGCGGCCCGCCGAATCCCCTTGTCGGCGATTTCAATGGCGTAAGGCAGGGTCGCGTTGGTCAGCGCGATGGTGGAGGTCATCGACACCGCGCCGGGCATGTTGGCCACGCAGTAGTGGATAATGCCGTCGACCTCATAAATGGGATCGTCGTGGGTGGTGGGACGCGCCGTCTCGATGCAGCCCCCCTGGTTGATCGCCACGTCCACGATGACGGTGCCCTGCTTCATGAGTTTGAGCATCTGCCGGGTAACCAGCCGCGGCGCGGTCGCCCCGGGGATCAACACCGCCCCCACCACCAGGTCAGACTCCTGCAGGTAGCGGCGGATGTTGGCCGGACTGGAATAGACCGGAAAGCAGTTCGGCGGCATGACGTCGCTCAGGTAGCGCAGCCGCTCCAGGTTGGTATCCAGCAGATAGACCTTGGCGCCCAGTCCGCAGGCGATCTTAGCGGCATTGACGCCGACCACGCCGCCGCCCAGGATGAGCACCGTTCCGGTGTCCACACCCGGCACGCCACCTATAAGCCTGCCCTTGCCGCCGAAGGTTTTTTCGAGATACTTCGCCCCCGCGTGCACGGCCATCTTGCCCGCCACCTCGCTCATGGGGGTCAGCAGCGGCAGGGAGCCGTTGGCTTTCTTGACTTCTCATAGGCGACCGCTGCGCAGCCGCTCTTGATGATGGCCCGGGTCAGGGTCTCGGAGGCGCAAAGTGAAAATAGGCGAACACACCTGCCCTTTGCGGATCAGGGCATACTCCACCGGCAGCGGCTCCTTGACCTTCATGACCATCGCGCACTTGGCATAGATCGCCTTGGGCGCGGCCATGATGGTTGCGCCGGCTTTTTGGTACTGCGCGTCACTGAACCCCGAGCCATCGCCGGCTCGGGTTTCCACGCAAACGGCGTGGCCTCGGGTGATCAGCTGCTCGACGCCGGCGGGCGTCATAGCCACCCGGTTCTCCTTGGTTTTGATTTCCTTGAGCACACCGATAATCATGACTCTCCTCCCCTTAAGGTTTATTCCTCTGAAACCTTCGATGCAGCGCGAGTGATTTTACAAATTCGAAGCACGAAATCCGAAATCCGAAACAAATCCGAATGACCAAATGACCGAAACTGCAAAAACCTCTTTTTTGGTAGCGGTTAGTCCGGTTTTGGTCATTGTCCTTTTGAACATTCGAATTTGTTTCGAATTTCGTGCTTCGAATTTCGTATTTTATCCCGGCGGTTCCGGCTGTGCCGAATAGCCGGAACATAGTGTTCAGCGCTCTTC
>CAVOWH010000010.1:0-41147 GCA_963700055.1 uncultured delta proteobacterium
CGACGTATCACCGAGTGGCCTTTTCGGAGATAGTCCCAACCTATCTCAAAGCATAGTTAATCAAAAAGCCTGCCGATCTTTGCCAATTCTGCAATTTTCTAAACCGGTTCCTTTGATCTGCTAATCTCCAATCCCTTCTGCCTGCATCAAGATTCGTTGCAGGTACACTATCCCTTGGTGGTTGAAAAATATTGCGGATTTCAGTATGCATAACTCGACCATCTGAAAACAACGGGGGTTTCTTCAGAATGGACCGCGACACCCCTTTTCAAAATAAAGCAAAGTTCTGGGCCGATGAATCGCTTGGTGGGCTTGAGCTGCTGTATGCCGACTATCTGACGCAAGAATTTGCTCCCCACACTCACGATTTCTACGCAATCGGCGTTGTCCAGTCAGGAGCTCTGTCTTTTAAACCTAAATCTCCATCAGAGGTTGTCCCTCCCGGCAATATCATGATCATTCATCCCGGTGAGGTGCATACGGGAAGGTGTGTGGGCGACCATGGCTGCAAGTATCGGATGTTCTATGTGCACCCGACAAACCTTCGTGAGCTCTTTCAACATCTCTCCGGAAAACCTGTTGAGTCTCTATTTTTCCGGGACCAAAACATTGAAGACAAAGAAACAGCTAAGTTGCTGCACTCCCTCCACGTAGCGATAGAAAGCCTTCAAGCACCTGCAATTGAAAAAGAATCTCGGTTGATCTTGGCGCTGACCAATCTGTTGGTTCGCCACGCAACGCCTCGGCCCTTTGTGATTCAAGACCGGCCCAACCGAAAATTCGTTAAAATGGCCAAGGAGTTTATTGAGGATCATTATCACGACAATGTCACCCTCAAAGAGATTGCGCTGGCCGTCAACATCAGCCCTTTTATTTGCTGAGGACGTTCAAAGAGGAGATCGGGCTGGCACCACACGCCTATCTGACCCAATACCGCATTGGTAAGGCAAGGCGCTTGTTGTCCAAAGGCACCCCAATCGTTCAGGTTGCCCTGCAAACTGGTTTCTGCGACCAGAGCCAATTCGCCAAAAGATTCAAACAGCTCGTCGGGACGACACCGGGGCACTACCGCAGCACACAGCAATAATCCACAAGACACCATCCTAAATTCGCAATATAGTTGACCGCGTTATCGCAGCTGATTCTACTTTTGGGAACAACCGCGTCCAATCGTCTCAACCTGACAATCTGTAACACTCTGCTATCAGGGGACTTTCATGAACGAAAACAATGAGCTGAAAAAAACGCTGGGGCTTTTTACAGCTGTCGGCCTGGCGATCACCATGGTGGTTGGCAGCGGTCTGATCATTTTACCTGGTTTAGCCTACCTTAAGGCTGGGTCCTCGGCAATCTATGCATGGGGCATCAGTGCTTTGGTCTCTATCCCGCTATTAATCGTATTCGCCAGGCTTGGGGCTGAAATACCGGGAGCAGGCGGTGTTGCTGGTTTCATGCAAGCAGTTTTTTCGCGGCGAGCAGGGGCTGCTACGGAAATTCTCATCCTGGGGACAATTCCCGGGGGTGCGGCCATCGCCATCACGGGCGGCAAATACGTACGAGCGTTTTTCGACGGCAGCCTCGGAATAGAAATATCCGGTTGTTGTTTCATTTTGCTCGCCGGTGGGGCGGTTAATTATTTCGGGGGAAAGGTGTCTGGCAAGGTTCAACAGGTCTTGGCATTCATCCTGGTGGCGCTCCTGTCCCTGGTCGCTATAGCATCCATGGCTTTCGGCGATACTTCGGCAGGTGAAGGAGTCGCACCATTGTCTCATGCTCTCGATTCGCTGCCTACGGTTGGCTTGGTGTTTTTTGCATTTGTGGGCTGGGAACTCATGTCCTTTACGACCGAAGAATTCAAGAATCCGAAACGAGATTTCCCATTAATGGTGGCAATCAGTTTTTTAATTGTGGTTACGCTCTATTTTTTGGTTGGAATTGCCATACAGCTGGTGCTTCCACGAAGTCATCCGGAGATTTCCAACACACCAATAGCGGCAATGCTGGGTATGGCAATTGGGAAAACAGGGAACCGCTTTATTTCAATTCTCGGCATTTTAATCGTGGTGGCAAATTTCATCAGCGTGGTCTGGGCCTTCTCCAGACTGTCTTTTTCTTCGGCAAGAGAAGGACTTCTGCCTGGTGCTCTTGCCCGCACGCAGTCTGATGGAAAGATACCAAGAAATGCCATCATGGCCTGCACATTAGCCTTCGGCGCGGTTGCTGTGGTGCATTACATCGGGTTGGTTTCTCAGTCTTTGCTTTTCGAGCTGGCGGGGATCAGTTTTTTTATGTCCTACGTTTTAGCGGTCGCCGCTTATATCAAACGTGTCCCTGAAATTGCTGCTAAAATCTTCGGCATGGGAACCTTTGTAGGAGTAGCTCTTGTTTTTATTAATTTCGGTGCCAAGATAATTTATCCGATCGCGCTCTACGGGTTAGGGTTGGTCATCCACCTGGCAAGTGCACATCGACTGAAAAAAGGAGTCTCGTGACATGTTTGATTGTAATCTCGCTCTGGCTACCAAACATATTGGCGAACTTGAATTCTTCATAGAAGAAAAGGACGAGGCCCATGTTACAAGCCGCATGCCTATCTCGAAGGGTATGCTGAATCCGTTCGGAACGATTCACGCAGGTGCGATGATTTGGATGGCCGACGTTACGGCAACCGTTTTAGCACTTCAAAACGCAAGCGTAGGCCCCGACGGCAGAGGATTTCCGCTCGCTATCAACATAAACACTAATCTTATCGGGAACCAGCGAGAGGGGGAGATCATTGCGGAGGCAAAGCTCGTGCGAAAAGGCAAACGGGTTACAGTCATCCGAACCACGATTCTTGGGCAAAACAACGCACTGCTCGCCGAGGTAACGACGACGCACGTGCCTGCTTAATAGCCACGGGACTTGAGCAATACCAATACTACGAATGCAGTATCATCCTGACTGGGAAAACCTGAATAGATTGTGTCTCGGGGATATATCCCATTAAATACGAGTAACGGTAGAACGGGTGTTACTGACAGCCTGTACGTAATAAATCCTGTTTTTTCTTTTGATATTAGTTAGTTATTTACCGTCTTTCTCTTCTAATTTTTCTTCTTTGTCAAGTCATTTTTTCCCTTCAACGCTGTGATCGGCTCTCGGGTTTAACGTTTACTGCCAGGCGGATGCGCTGGGGGGATCACCCATAATCCCCCCAGCGCGGCCGCCGGGTCCATTCCCATCTTATAGCGCATGTCGCTCCATCACCCGGGTAATCGCCTTTTGGTAGTCCCGCTGGACCTTGAGATTGGACACTTGGCAATATCGCTGCGTCGTCTTGATCCGAGAGTGTCCCAAGAGATCCTGGATCGTCACCAGATCCGCATCGGCATTGAGCAACTGTGTGGCCATGGTGTGTCGTAGCTGATGACAGCTTACTTTCAATCCGGCTTTCCGGGCGTAGTGCTCCATGCGTTTCTGGATCGCGCGCACCGATACGGGATTGCCCCGGCAGCGACCCTTGTCCACCAGGAAGAGTCTTTTCACCCGCGAGAAGGCTCTGACCCTGAGGTACTCCACCAGGGTCTCTTGCGCATCGTGGCTGAGATAAACAATCCGGTCCTTGGCACCCTTGCCGTGGTAAACGAACAGCTGTGAGCGGGGCAAGTCCAGCGCGCTCAGCGTCAGCTGGGCGACCTCCTCAACCCGCAGCCCGCAGCGCAGCATCAGCATGAAGATCGCCCGATCCCGCTTGTGATCGATCTCGGCAAACAGCCGCGGGATCTCTTCATCCCGCAGATACCGCGGCAGCGGCCGGGAGAGCTTGAGCACATAACCGCGCTTGACCGGGTTTGCGATCGGCACGTTTTCCTCGTGGATCAGATAGTCGTAAAAGCCGCGGATGCCGTCCAGATAGCAGTTGATGGTTTTAGGACTCAAGCGCCGATCCAGCAGGTGGTCGATGAAGGCGAGCACGCTGCGAGAGGAGACCTCCTCGATCGGCTCAGAGAGCCAGATGACAAAGTGCTTGAGCGTGTTCATGTAGTTTCGCAACGTGCACCGGGAGCAGTTGCGACGCTTCAGGAACCTACGATAGTTGATGATGGCATCGGTAATCGCCATGGACGCCTTCCTTTTCGATTTTGGCCATCGCCCGGAAGTACTCCTCTTTGCGGGTGATGTCGGTCAGCCGGGCGTAGCGCCGGGTCATCTCAATCGAGCTGTGTCCCAAAAGCTGCTGCAAACACTCCAGCCGCATGCCGGCGTTGAGCAGCTCGCTGGCAAAGGTGTGCCGCAGGCAGTGCAGCGTGTAGCCCTTGTGCACGAGATCCGCCTGATCCAAGAGCATTACAAAACGCGAGCGCGCCACCTCATAGCTCAGCGGACCGCCGTGCTGGCCACTGAAGATCAACTCCGTTTTCCAGCGCCTGACCTCAAGCCAGTCTTCGAGCGCCTGGCAGGCGTCGTTGGCCAGATAAACGACGCGGCCCACGCGGTTCTTTTGGGTCTCAAAGATTTCGATGCGCTTCTCGGCCAGGTTCACATCGGAAAGCGTTGTGTTCAACAGCTCCCCGATACGCATGCCGGTCCTCAACAAGACCAACACCAGCGCCCGGTCCCGCGGGCGCCGGATCACCGCCAGCAGCCGCCGCACATCGTCCGGATCAATGGCCCGCGGCAGACTGTCGGGGACCTTGACGCGCAGCTTGCGTTTGAGTAGATCGGGGCTGAGGACTTCCCGATTGACAAAAAACCCGATGAAGGCATAAAGAGCATCCACGCAACAGCTAACCGAAGCCGGGCTCAGCCCGCGGTCCTGCTCGTGCTCGATAAAGCCACAAACGTCCTCGCGCCTGACAAGCTCGATCAAATGCCGACCCTGGGCTTTCAAGTACTTCAGAAACAGAAAAATTAAAGCAAAACGCGAACGAATGGTGTTGGGCCGACAATTGCGCCGGTAGAGGTCCATCAAGTACTGCTGGACATACTCACGGCCGCATAGTCCATGGGCGGCAATCTTCTCCAGCGCGATCTCGATCATGATTTGTTTGAGCAAGACCTCGGATGTGTTCCGTTCGGCTGTGTCACGGCCATCGTTGCCGAAAGCCGTTTTTCGTCTCAACTCATCGGGGGCACTTGGTTGCGAGGGGACTAAACGGGGACTTTCTACAGAAACAACTTCAAGGTTCATCTCTGCCTCCTTTCTTGTTTTTGTAGAAAAAACAGGCAGATGATGAACTTCTTACGCAAATCCGTCAATCATCGTTTTATTACGTACAGTGACAGCCTTATGTTTCGGGTTGTTTCTTTCTTTTCAAAAAGTGATATTCTCATGAGATGGCAATTTGGCTCGTAGCCGATATGGGAAAAAGTCCGAGGATCATGCTGCCGGCTTGCTCAGAATCCCCAGGACGGCCTCCACGACGCGCTCGGGAGTGAAACCGAACTTCTCCATGACGATCCCGCCGGGCGCGGACGCGCCGAAGCCGTTCATTCCGACCACGACCCCGGACGGCCCGACATAGCGCTCCCAGCCCATGCCGACGCCGGCCTCCACGGCGACTCGTGCGCACACCTCCGGCGGCAGCACGGCGTCGCGGTACTTCTGCGGCATTTTTTCGAAAAGCTCCCAACTCGGCATGCTCACCACGCTCGCGGCCACTCCCTTCTCGGCCAGCAGGCCCTGGGCTTTGACGGCCAGATGGACTTCGGAACCGGTAGCGATCAGGATCGCCTGGGGTGCCCCCGCCGGCGCCGAGAGCACGTAAGCCCCGTGGGCAAGCTCATCCGCTGACGGCAGTCTCTGGCGATCGAGGACGGGCAAGTTCTGGCGGCTCAGGATCAAAGCCACCGGGCCGTCCATCGTCTGCAGGGCCGTCCGCCATGCGGCGGCGGTCTCGGTTGCGTCCGCCGGCCGGATCACGGTCAGGCCCGGGATCGCCCGCAGGGAGGCCAGATGCTCCACGGGCTGGTGGGTGGGTCCGTCCTCGCCCACGGCGATGCTGTCGTGCGTGAAGATGTAAAGCACGGGCAGCTTCATGAGGGCGGCCAGGCGGATCGCGGGCCGCATGTAGTCGGCGAACACCAGAAAAGTCCCGCCATAGGGACGCACCCCTTTGTGCAGGGCCAGGCCGGAAAGCACCGCTCCCATGGCGTGTTCGCGCACCCCGAAGCGCAGATAGCGCCCGTCGTAGGCGCCCTTCTGGAAATCGCGCGCGCCCTGGATCATCGTGTTGTTGGACGGCGAGAGGTCCGCCGAACCGCCCATCAGCGTCGGCACCCGCGCGGCCACCGCGTTCAGGGCCTGGCCGAACGCCGCCCGGGTGGCGACCGGCTTGCCGTCGGCGAAGGTCGGCAGGGCCGCGTCCCAGTCCGGCGGCAGGCGTCCCTCCATGGCCTGCCGCCAGCTTTCGGCCAGCTCGGGGTGCTGCCGGGCCCAGGCGTCCCGTTTCTTCCGCCAGGCCGCCTCGGCCTTCGCACCCTTCGCAACGCAGCGCTGGAAGTGGCGCCGCACCGCTTCCTGCACGCGGAAAGTCTCGTCCGGGGGCATCCCCAGCCGCAGTTTGGTCAGCCGCACCTCCTCAGGGCCTAAGGGGGCGCCATGCGCCTCGTGCGACCCCTGCTTGTTCGGGCTGCCGTAGGCGATCTGGGTGCGGCACAGGATCAGCGAGGGCCGGTCGCTTTCCGCCCGCGCCGCGGAAAAGGCCTGCTCGATGGCGACCAGGTCGTTGCCGTCCCTGACCCGCAGCACCTGCCAGCGGTAGGCGCTGAACCGCCGGGCCACATCCTCGCTGAAGGACAGCTCGGTGCCGCCGTCGATGGTCACGCGGTTATCGTCGTAGAGGCAGATCAGCCGGCCCAGTCCTAAATGACCGGCCAGCGAGGCCGCTTCGGAGCTGACGCCTTCCATCAGATCGCCGTCGCCGCAGAAGACATAGGTGAAATGATCGACAATTTTCCGGGCGCCGCGGTTGAAGCGCGCCGCCAAATGACGCTCGGCGATGGCCATGCCGACCGCGTTGGCAAACCCCTGGCCCAGCGGGCCGGTCGTCGTCTCCACGCCCGGGGTGTGCCCGAATTCAGGATGCCCGGGCGTCCGGCTGCCCCACTGGCGAAATTGCTTGAGCTCATCCAGAGGCAGGTCGTATCCGCACAGATGCAAAAGACCGTAAAGCAGCGCCGAGGCATGGCCGGCCGAAAGCACGAAACGGTCCCGGTCCGGCCAGGCGGGATTTTGGGGGTTGTGCTTGAGCACCCGGGTCCAGAGAACATACCCGGCCGGCGCCAAGCCCATGGGCGCACCGGGATGACCGGAGCGGGCCGCCTCGACGGCGTCGATCGCCAGGCCGCGCAGGGTGTTGATGCACAACCCGTCCAGCGGCAGCTTTACTTTCACCATGCGGTCGGTCTCCTTCGAATCGGGTTCGGGTTTGGCGCTTCGGATTTCGATTTTATTTCCGGCTGGTTCGGATGGGGATCTACTTACGCTTCTTTTGCCCCAGCACTTTCTCCAGCGCCTGGCACTTCAGGCCGAACGCCTCGGCCACGCCGGGATAGGTCACCTGGCCGTCGATGATGTTGATGCCCTGAGCGATTTCAGGGTTTTCCAAGGCGGCCCGCCGAATCCCCTTGTCGGCGATTTCAATGGCGTAAGGCAGGGTCGCGTTGGTCAGCGCGATGGTGGAGGTCATCGACACCGCGCCGGGCATGTTGGCCACGCAGTAGTGGATAATGCCGTCGACCTCATAAATGGGATCGTCGTGGGTGGTGGGACGCGCCGTCTCGATGCAGCCCCCCTGGTCGATCGCCACGTCCACGATGACGGTGCCCTGCTTCATGAGTTTGAGCATCTGCCGGGTAACCAGCCGCGGCGCGGTCGCCCCGGGGATCAACACCGCCCCCACCACCAGGTCAGACTCCTGCAGGTAGCGGCGGATGTTGGCCGGACTGGAATAGACCGGAAAGCAGTTCGGCGGCATGACGTCGCTCAGGTAGCGCAGCCGCTCCAGGTTGGTATCCAGCAGATAGACCTTGGCGCCCAGTCCGCAGGCGATCTTAGCGGCATTGACGCCGACCACGCCGCCGCCCAGGATGAGCACCGTTCCGGTGTCCACACCCGGCACGCCACCTAGAAGCTTGCCCTTGCCGCCGAAGGTTTTTTCGAGATACTTCGCCCCCGCGTGCACGGCCATCTTGCCCGCCACCTCGCTCATGGGGGTCAGCAGCGGCAGGGAGCCGTTGGCTTTCTTGACCGTCTCATAGGCGACCGCTGCGCAGCCGCTCTTGATGATGGCCCGGGTCAGGGTCTCGGAGGCGGCAAAGTGAAAATAGGTGAACATCACCTGCCCTTTGCGGATCAGGGCATACTCCACCGGCAGCGGCTCCTTGACCTTCATGACCATCGCGCACTTGGCATAGATCGCCTTGGGCGCGGCCATGATGGTTGCGCCGGCTTTTTGGTACTGCGCGTCACTGAACCCCGAGCCATCGCCGGCTCGGGTTTCCACGCAAACGGCGTGGCCTCGGGCGATCAGCTGCTCGACGCCGGCGGGCGTCATAGCCACCCGGTTCTCCTTGGTTTTGATTTCCTTGAGCACACCGATAATCATGACTCTCCTCCCCTTAAGGTTTATTCCTCTGAAACCTTCGATGCAGCGCGAGTGATTTTACAAATTCGAAGCACGAAATCCGAAATCCGAAACAAATCCGAATGACCAAATGACCGAAACTGCAAAAACCTCTTTTTGGTAGCGGTTAGTCCGGTTTTGGTCATTGTCCTTTTGAACATTCGAATTTGTTTCGAATTTCGTGCTTCGAATTTCGTATTTTATCCCGGCGGTTCCGGCTGTGCCGAATAGCCGGAACATAGTGTTCAGCGCTCTTCGATGGGCACATAATCATGGGCTCCGGGCCCGCTGTAAACCTGTCGCGGCCGGCACAATTTCCAGGCCGGGTCATCCATGCTTTCCTTCCACTGGGCGATCCAACCCGGCAGCCGGCCGATAGCGAACAACACCGTGAACATATTGGTGGGGATGCCGATCGCCCGCAGCACGATGCCGCTGTAGAAATCCACGTTCGGATAAAGATGGTGCTCGATAAAGTAGTCGTCCTTCAGGACGATCTCCTCCAGCTCGCGGGCGACTTCCAGCAGCGGGTCGGACAACTTGAGTTTCTCAAGTAACACGTGCGCCATCTGTTTCATGATCCGGGCCCGCGGATCGTACGTCTTGTAGACGCGGTGGCCGAAACCCATCAACCGATAGGGATCGTTTTTGTCCTTGGCGCGCGCCACCATCGCATGCAGGTTGCGGTGGCGCGCAATCTCGGCGAGCATTTCGATCACGGCCTGGTTGGCGCCGCCGTGCAGCGGCCCCCATAG
The DNA here is from genome assembly GCA_963700055.1 of uncultured delta proteobacterium. Classification (GTDB taxonomy): domain Bacteria; phylum Desulfobacterota; class Desulfobacteria; order Desulfobacterales; family SpSt-501; genus SpSt-501. The sequence continues at coordinate 9,365 of CAVOWH010000010.1, forward strand.
AGCCGCGATGCCGGCCGAGATGGCCGCGTACAGGTTGACCCGCGCGCTGCCGACCACCCGCACCGCGGCGGTGGAGCAGTTCTGCTCGTGGTCGGCGTGCAGGATCAGGAACACGTTCAAGGCCTTGACCACATCGGGGTCCAGCTCGTAAGGCTTGACCGGCGAGTCGAACATCATGTTGAGAAAGTTGGCGCAGTAAGTCAGATCGGAGCGAGGGTAGACCACCGTGTGCCCGCGCGAGATCTTGTAGGACATGGCGGCCATGGTGCGGACCTTGGAGAGCAGGCGGGTCACGGTGATGTTGATTTCCTCCTCCAGGTTCTGCAGCTCGGGATAGAAACTGCGCAACGCGTTCACCATCGCCGAAAGAATCCCCATGGGGTGCGAAGAACGCGGGAAGCTCTGGTAGAAGATTTTCATATCCTCGTGAACCAGGGAGTGGTCGTTCAGCAGAACGGAAAAGCGCGTGAGCTCCTTTTGGCTGGGCAGGGCGCCGTTGATGAGCAGAAAGGCGGTCTCCTTGAAGGTGGAGCGTTCGGCCAGCTGCTCCACCGGAATTCCGCGGTAGCGCAGGATCCCCCGTTCCCCGTCCACGAACGTGATGGCACTGCGGCAGCTGCCGGTGTTGGCGAACCCCGGGTCCAGGGTGATCAGACCCGTCTCCTGCCGCAGCCGGGAAATGTCGATGGCCGTTTCCCCTTCCGACCCCGACACCAGCGGCAACCGGAATTCGCGCCCCTGATAGGTGAGAGTGACTTGGTCGTTCATGTGCGCCCCTGGAGGCGACGACCGCGGCGAAATGAAACTCGCCGCCATGAGGGCGTCGCCTGATGGAATCCCGCTGATGGAAATGCCTATCCCCGCGGCATGTGGTTTCGTATACACCAACTTCCGCGAGCCGGTCAACCGCCAGATTTCGTTGGGATGGAGGAAAGGTCCCGGCGTCATTGGATTTACTTGCTCAAGCAGTTGTGTTAGAGCGGAACTCAAACCCATGTTGGGCGATTTTCCGTGCGAGCAAACGTCCGGCAGAGGGCCGGCTATCGGCCGCCGGGCTCCGGCCGCGAAGCTGAAATCGCTCAACCCCGTTCCGACCAAGGGGGAAGTATGGCTTTCAAGGAAAACCTGCTGCAGAAGATCCGCATCGATCAACTGGCCGCCCAGGTGCTGGCGAGCATCGCTCCGGAGGGGGCCGAATCGAAACTGGACAAGGCCGCCATGCGCCAGCTGCTGTCGCTGAGCCCCTTCGTTCATCGCCGGGAGCGGGATCTGGACCTTTATGTCTGGGATACCGGCGCGCCCCCGGCAAGGATTCTCGTCCTGGACAACGAGTTGCCGATTTATCGCACCACCGTGGCGGATGTGGCCATGCGCAAAAGCCCCGACGTCGCCGAAATGGTGAAGCCACGCAACATCATCAAGATCCTGAGGGACTCGGACGTCAAGATCAGCCGCAAGGCCGAGTCCCTTAAAACCGTGCAAGCCGAGTGCATCGCCCGGCTCGATCTGTCCTTCAACGCCGAGGACATCGACGACCTGCGCCGGGACGGCATCGCGTCGCTGGAGAGTAACTATGCCGAGGGGGTGAATGAATCGCTGGCCTTGTTCGCCGAGCTGCTGGGCTACCGGCCGCCCCCGAAGCCGTTCAAAGTTCCTCATTGCACCATCTACGCCGCCGTCTACCGCAAGGAAAGCGGAGAAGAACGGCTCGGCCCGGCCATGATCTACAGCCTCATGCGCAACGAGCTGCAACTGACCGAGGAACCCTTCGAAAGCCTGGAAAAAGAAACGATCGAGCGGTTTCACGCGCTGGCCGCCGGCAAGGAAAAAGCCGCCGTTCAGGGCGCGGCGGTGTTCGAACATCTCCAGCAGGCAGTCTTGCAGTCGCGGGCCCAGGGCAACTGATGCGATTCACGCTGCGCCACCGCATCCTGCTGATCCTGGCCGGCTTCGTCCTGATCACTTTTTTGATTGGCTTGATTCTGGTGTGGTACACCTTCCGCATGGAGGGGTTGATCGCCGCCATCACGGAAAAGGATCTCCTCGCCTTTCAGCGGGCGGAGAGGCTGGAAAACGCCCTCATGAAACAAAAGGGGCTGGTATCCTATTTTATATTGGACGGCAACCCCGACTGGCTGCGCCAGCAGGAATCCCTGCAGCAGGATTTCAGCGCGCAGCTGGCACGGATCCGGGCGGCCGCCGAGACGGCGAGCCAGAGCGAAATCCTCGAGGAGATCGCCGCCGAATACGGGCGCTACATCACCCAGAAAGAGCGCGTGGCGGAACTCTTCCGCTCCGGAAACGCGGCCGACGGCGCGATTCAGCACCGCAGCGCGCATGCCCACTTCGAAGTTCTGATCCAGCTGTGCGACCGCGTGAAGCAGTTCCACGCGGACCGCATGCTGGCCGCGAATGCGGACAGCCATGCCCAAGCCCAGCGGCTCCGGATCCTGGCGCTGGCCGCCATTTCCGTTTCCGCCGGTCTGACCCTGCTCTTGGCGTTCGTGTTCGTCTACCAGATCCTGGAGCCCCTGCGGCGTTTGACGCAGGAGGCCTACCGGGTGGACGCCCCGTCGCGCTCCGATAACGAGGTCAAGGCGCTCAGCCGCAGCGTTCGCGTGCTGTTGCACAACATGGACCAGACCCAGTCCGAGTTGCAGCGCAGCCGCGGGTCCCTGGCCCAGGCCGAGAAGATGGCCCTCGTCGGCAAGCTGGCCGCCAGCATGGCGCACAGCATCCGCAACCCGTTCACTTCGGTCAAGATGCGGCTGTTCTCGCTCGGCCGGTCTCTCGATCTCGACGACGTCCAGAAAGAGGACCTCGAGGTCATTTCCGCCGAAATCCGCCACATCGACACGATCGTGCAGAACTTTCTCGAGTTCTCGCGCCCGCCCCGGCTGAGGATGACTTCCGTCAGCCCGTCCGGCGTCGTGGATGCCGCCCTCCGGCTGCTCCAACACCGCTTGAAGTCCTACGAGGTCACGGTCACCGTGAACCGCTCGGTTCCGCTGCCGGCGACGCCGGTTGACATCGAACAGCTCAAGGAGGTGGTGGTCAATCTGATCGTGAACGCCTGCGAAGCGATGGCCCCCGGAGGGACCATCGCCATCGAGGAACGGACGGAAACCCACCCGTACCTGGGGCCGGCCGCGGTCATCGTCGTGCGCGACAACGGCCCCGGCATCCCGTCCCACCTCCGCGAGAAAGTATTCCAACCGTTTTTCTCCACCAAAGAACAGGGCACCGGGCTGGGGCTGAGCATCGCCCAGCGCATCATCAGCGAACACGGCGGGAAACTGGAGATGGAATCCACCGAAGGCCGCGGGGCCGCCTTCATCATCATCCTGCCGTGCCGGGAGCGAAACCATGGGCACGATCCTGATCATTGACGACGACGACCAGCTGCGTCGGAGTTTTCAGAAACTGCTGGCCGAAGAGGGCTATGCCACCGAAAGTGCGGCGTCCGGCGAGGACGGGATCCAGAAGGTCAAGAAGCGGTCGCCCGATCTGGTCATCCTCGACATGCGACTGCCGGGCAAGAACGGCCTTGAAACCTTCCAGGCCATCCACGCGCTGGACCCCAAGCTGCCGGTCATCATCATGACGGCCTTCGGCACCACCCACCACGCCATCGAGGCCATCAAGCTGGGGGCATTCGACTATGTGCTGAAGCCGTTTGAGATCCCGGGGATGCTGGGCATCATCCGCCAAGCCCTGGAGGCCGGCCGCTTCATGCGCTCGCCGGTGGACATGGACGGCGCGCCCGGGACCCCCCATCGCGAGGCGATCATCGGCCGCAGCCGCCCCATGCAGGAGGTATACAAAGCGATCGGCCGGGTCTCCTCCACCGACGCCACCGTGATGATCCGCGGGGAGTCCGGAACGGGCAAGGAGCTGGTGGCGCGTGCCTTGTACAGCCACAGCCTGAGGGCCGACAAGCCGTTTCAGGTCATCAACTGCGTCGCCATTCCGGAAAACCTGCTCGAAAGCGAACTCTTCGGCTTCGAGAAGGGCGCCTTCACCGGCGCCGCCCACCGCCGCGTGGGGAAGATCGAACAGGCGCACGGCGGCACGGTTTTTCTTGACGAAATCGGCGACATGCCCTTCGGTATCCAGTCCAAGATCCTGCGCCTGCTGCAGGAGAAGAGCATCGAGCGGCTGGGCGGCCGTGAAACCATCCCGGTGGACGTGCGTATCCTCGCCGCCACCAACCGCGACCTCGAAGCCGCCCTGCAGCAGGGCCGCTTTCGCGAAGATCTGTACTATCGGCTGAAAGTGGTGACCATCGTCCTGCCCCCCCTGCGGGAGCGCGTGGACGACCTTCCGCTCCTGGCGGACTATTTCCTGGCGCGCTACGCGGCGGAGCTGGACATGGACAACCCCGGCATTACCAAGGAAGCCCTGGCCGTCCTGCGGAGTCATCCCTGGCCGGGCAATGTCCGCGAACTGGCCAACGCGATCCAGAAAGCCCTGATTTTCAACCGCGGGGCGCCGATCCAGCCCCAGGATATCCTTCAGGCCGCGGGCGCGGGCAGCGCAACCCGCACCGGTATCTCGCTGCGGGAAACGGACCAGGTGCTGCGGCAGTGGGCGCGCGAAACGATCGCCACCAGCGAAGAAGCGGACAAGTTCGATGTCATCATGGATCATTTCGCGAGCATTCTGGTCGGAGAGGCGCTGAACATGACCCGCGGCAACCGGTCGCAGGCCGCCCGGCTCCTGGGGCTTTCGCGGCCCACCCTGCACTCCAAGATCGAAAAATACCGGCTGCGGCTGAGGACTTCGGTCGAAGACGATTCGCCCGCCTGACCCTGCCGGCCGGCCGCTTTGGCATCTGCGCGCGCTTTACGTTCTGTAAAAATACCGGACAGTCCGCGGCCGGCCGACCGGGCGCGGCCCTGTTCGAAAAAACGCATTGAAATCATTAGATTAGAACCGCTCCGCCGGCCGCAGGACGGTGGCACATGCTTTGCTAATTGTGATATGCAGCGGGCGACAACGACGCGCCCCGCGCACGGCCCGAACCGGCGCACGCATCAACCCCATGACGCCGTCGGCGCCTTGCCGGGCGTCTCACTCCCCCGAGGGCGGGGGACCCCAACGGAGGTGAAAGGATGCTGGTCAAAAACTGGATGAGCAAGAACGTGATCACCGTCAACGAGGACGACTCCATGCAGGACGCCCTCAAGTTGATGAAACAGCACACCATCCGCATGATCCCGGTTTTGAAGAACGGCCAGCTCGTCGGCGTGGTGACCGATCGGGACTTGAAGCGGGCCTCCGCCTCGGATGCCACCACCCTGGACGTGCATGAGCTTCTCTACCTGATCTCGAAGATCAAGGTGAAGAACATCATGTCCAAGAACCCCATCTCCGTGTCGCCGGACCTGACCGTGGAGGAAACCGCCGAAGTCCTGCTCAACAACAAAATATCGGGCGCTCCGGTGGTGGACGAAAAGGGCAGGGTCGTCGGCACCATCACCCAAACCGACCTGTTCCGGGTGCTGATCGCCCTGACCGGCGTCGGCAAGCGCGGCATCCAATTCGCCTTCCAGACCGAGGACCGGCCCGGTTCCATCAAGGATCTGGCCGACATCATCCGCCGCTACGGCGGCCGCATGGTGAGCATCCTGAGCTCCTATGAAAACGTGCCGGCGGGCTACCGCAAAGTTTATATCCGCATGCACGGCATCCAACGCGCCCAGCTGACGAGCCTTAAGGAAGAGCTCTCCAAGGCCGCCACTTTGCTCTACCTGGTGGACCACCGCGAGAACCGGCGGGAGATTTTCCAAGACCCGAACTGAGCGCCGGCGCAACCGCATCGTCACCCCCCCGCCCATCTCCGAAACCGGGGGCACCCGGAGCCGGCTCCGGGCGGCGAGGAAGCAAGGGCTCCGCCCTATCTCTAGCCATTAACAATGGCCGCTCAATTCGGCCGAGGGGCGTTTTACACGCTGTAAAATAATCCGACAGCGCAGACCGCCGCCAACCCGCCGCCATCGCCCTCTCAGGCCGACAACTCTTGTGATCTCAGCGTATTGAACCCCCGTCGATCGCCTTGAAACGGGTGGCACATCTGTTGCTGTACCCATCCTCAGCCCGCCGTCGATTCTGCTCGGGCCGGGACGTCGGCGGGGATTCCGCCTCGGCCTGAAGGCGACCGCGCATGAAGAAGCCCAAGAAATTCCTGGTCCCGCTGGACGGCTCCGAACGCGCCCTGCTGGTCTGCCGCCAGATCTCGTCGTTTACACCTTTTCGCGGCATGCACGCGGTCCTATTTCACGTCTTCGGCCGCTATCCGGAGGCCCAGTACGATCTCGCCCCCGGCGTGCTTCACCCGTCGCGGACGATGCAGTGGTCCTGGCGATCCAAGCATCTCAGCCAGATGGAGGACTACCTGCATCTGGCCCGGCGGATGCTCGTTTCCGGCGGGTTCCCGGAATCCGCCGTCGAGGTCCGAATCCAGAAGCGCATCAGCGGCGTGGCGCGCGACATTTTGCGTGAAGCCCGCAACGGCTACGAATTCGTCGTCATGCGCCGCCGGGGCATGGGGGCGCTGGCCGGCATGGTCATCGGAAGCGTCACGTTCAAGGTCCTGCAGGGGCTGACCTTCGCCCCCCTATTGATCAGCGGCCGCAAACCGCCCGGAAACCGGCTGCTGGTTGGGTTCGACGGCTCCCTCGGCGCCATGCATGCCCTCAAGTTCGCAGGCGGCCTCGTGGGGCCGCATCCTGATTTTGAGATCTGTCTGATGCATGTCCTGCGCGGCGGGAGCGACGCCCGCCCCGAACTCCGCCGTGCGTTCCTCCCGGAGGAGCAGTTGCCGCCGGTGCGCGAAAACATCATGCGCCGATTGGAGGCCGCCCGTTCGAAGCTCGCCGCCCTGGGGGTCGCCCCGGAGCGCATCACCGCCCGGTTCGTGTCCGGCGCCGTCAGCCGGGCCGCTGAAATCGCCAAATGCGCCGAGGCCGAAAACTACGGCATCATCGTGCTGGGCCGCCGCGGGGTTTCACGGGTGCGGGACTTCTTTATCGGACGGGTCACCAACAAGGTGCTGCACCTCGCCCGCGATCGGTCGGTATGGATGGTTCATTGAACGCGGATTCGGGGCAACGGTCCCCGCCGGCATTCCGGCGCGGCAGAGCGGAAAGGAGCTGACGCATGCAAGACTTCAAAAAAATCCTCTTCCCGGTGGACCTCTCGGAATCGTCCATCAAGATCGTCCCCATCTTAAAAAGCCTGGCCAGCCGCTACGACGCCCGGGTTCATTTGCTGTTCGTCGCGCGGGTGTTCGATTACTTCACCAGTATGTACGTGCCCCATCCCTCGGTCAGCCAGTTCGAAAAAGAAGTGATCGAGGGGGCGGAAAAGCGCCTGTATGAATTCGCCGACGAAAACTTTTCCGGCATTCCGGGAACCAGGACCCAGGTGGTCGCCGGCGATCCCTCCGAGGAGATCCTCGGCTACATCGCCGCGCACGGGATCGATCTGGTGGTCATGGGGACGCACGGCCGCAAGGGGCTCGACAAGGTCATCTTCGGATCGGTGGCGGAGCGCGTGGTCAAATCCTCCCCGGTTCCGGTGATGGTGGTGAATCCGTTCAAAGTAGCGGACTAAGGCTGCTGTGCGATGGAAGGTGGAGGGAGAACCGAGGATGAGTCGTCCTCAGAGAGGATTCAGGGTTCGGGGTTCAGGAAAAGAACAGAAGTTGGGCTCTGAGTGCCACTGGGCTAATTCTTTTGAGCCAGAAGAATCATAGAATGAAGGTGTCAGTTTTTGCAGACTTTCTGAACCCTGAACCCCGAACCCTGAACTCTGAATCCCGAACCCCGGAACCATTTCAGGCGCTGCCAGCCGGCATGTTCGCCAAGCCGAGGAGGCGGTGAGCGATGACTAGCAAAGGGCTGATTCTGGTGGTCGACGACGATCCGGACATCGTGGCGACGTCGCGGATCATCCTGGAAAGCAACGGATTTGAAGTGCAGACGGCCTCCAGCGGAAAAGAGGCCCTGGATCTGCTTTCGCATCGAAAACCAGATCTCATGCTGCTGGATGTGATGATGGCGTCGGACACGGAGGGGTTCGACCTGGCGTTCAAGTTAAAGGAGGACCCGGAGTTCAAAGACCTCCCCATCATCATGCTGACGGCCTTCCTCGACAAAGTGCGCACGGAGGGGCCCGGCCCCTTCGAATTCATCCTGGGCGAGCAGTGGCCGGTGGAATGGCTGTTCGAAAAGCCCTTGGATACGAAGAAACTGCTGGCCAAGATCGAAGCCATTTTCAAGGCCAAAAAAATGGTTCCCAGCAGCTGACCGCCGCCGGGAACCATTTTTATCGAATGCTGCACCCTGACCCACTTCCACGGAGGAGGAGGGAAGGTGATGGTAGCCGGTACGCATGACGCCGACCCAGACGCCGCCTGCGGGGAGCAGTTCAAGCTCTCCTGGTGGCCGGTGCGCATCCGCTGGGGGGTGGCTGCCAGCCTATTGGCGGCCGTTCTGGCGGCGCAGGCCGCCGGTGTCGTTTTTACGGCGCGGGCCTTTATTCTCGTCGCCCTCTTCCTTCTCGTCGGCAACATCTGCATCTATCGACACTTCTCGCGCCCGGAAAACATTCGTTCCCGATCGCGCCAGGGGCACCAGCACCTGGTGGCTTGGCAGGCGGGCATCGACGGCGCCGCCGTCTGGGCGCTGATCTACTTCAGCGGCGGCGTGACCAGCCCGCTGGCGGCCGGTTTTCTGCTGCCGGTCTTTTTCGCCGCGGTGCTGCTGCCCGCACGCCCGGCCTACGGATTCTGCGCCGCCCTTCTCGCCGCCCTGGGCTTCATGGCGCTGGCCGAATTTTACGGCTGGCTGCCGCATCAGTCCCTTTCCTACCAGGGTGCCGACCTCGTCCCCGCCGCCCACCCGATGCGAACGCTGGCATCTCTGGGGGCCCTGGCCGCCGCGGCGTTCCTGACCGCCGGCCTCCTGGCCTCCGCCGGCGGCGGCTTCGCACGGCAGGGTCACGACGCGGAACAGCCCCGGCAGACGGAGGCGGCCTTCAGCCGCCAGCTGCAGGGCGTCTTTTCCATCCTGGAGGCCATCGGATCGGTGCGCGACCTGAACCGAGTGCTGGAGACGGCCGTCTCGGAGGTGGCCCTGGTGATGCGGATCAAGGGCGTCTCGGTCAAACTGCTCAGCGAGGACGGCAAGTACCTGCGCTATGCGGCCGCCTTCGGCCTGCCGGAGCGCATGGTCCAGGAGAAGGTGGTCGAGGTCGCGCGCAGCCCTCTCAACAAGCGCGTCATCGAAGGCGAACCGTTCGTCACCGGCCAGGTCACCGCCACCGAGATGTTCCAATTCGGCGAGACCCTTTCAGCGGCGCACTTTCAATCCGTGCTCTTCGTGCCCCTGAACCTGGAGGGACGGGTGATCGGCATCCTGGGGGCCTATTGCGAGAAACCGGACCGCTTCGGCGCGGAGGAGGTGAATTTTTTCCGCCTGACCGCGCGTCTGGTGGCGATTGCCGTGGAAAACGCCCGCGCCTACGAAGCCGTCACCGCCATGAGCGGCGAACGGACCTGGTTCATGATGAAGGTCGCCCACAACCTCAGGGCTCCGCTGGCCGGCATGCTGAGCATCCTGGAAGTGGTGCGCGACGGCTACCTCGGCCCGATCAACGACGACCAAAGCGAATACCTGCGGCGGCTCGACCGGCGAGCCCGCACCATGCTGGCGCTGGTCAACGAGCTGATGGCGCTCTCCCGCAACCGCCAGCGCCGCGAAGTCGACCTCGGCGTCACCGAGCTGGCCGCGCTGGCGCGCCGCGTCCAACGAACCTTCCAAGACAAGGCCGCCGAAAAACGGATCGGCTTTAAGGTGAGCCTGTCGACGGATCTCCCGGACGTGCGCGGGCGGCTCGAAACCGTGGAGCAGATGCTCGAAAACCTGGTGTCCAACGCCATCAAATACACGCCGGCCGACGGGTCGGTGGAAGTCCGCTTCACCCGGGCGAACGGAACCGTGCGCATCGAGGTGAGCGACACCGGCATCGGCATCCCGACGGCGGACCGATCCAAGCTGTATACCGAATTCTTCCGGGCGGAAAACGCCAAGGCCCTGGAGGAGATCGGCACCGGCCTGGGCCTGGCCATCGTGAAGGAAATCGTAGACCAGCTCGGCGGCCGCATCTTCATGGAAAGCGAGGAAGGGGTCGGCACGATCTTCGTGGTCCATCTGCCGACGGCAGCGACAGCGTAGAGGTGGTTTCCTGACCCCGGAGGCCAGGCGGGCTGATGAGACCACTTCCTGAAGGAGGCAAACGCATGACCGAGACCAGGATCAGCGCGGATGAGAAAGCGGATCTCACTCAACTGGAGCCCATTCTGGGCGAACACCGCGGGCAGAAAGGGGCCGTGATCCCCGTGCTGCAGAAGGCGCAGAAGATCTACGGCTACCTGCCGCCGGAGGTGCTGCGGCAGATCAGCGCCGGGCTGCGCGTGCCCCTGAGCAAGATCTACGGGGTGGCGACCTTCTATTCGCAGTTCTACCTGACGCGCCGGGGGCGGCACATCGTGCGGCAGTGCGACGGCACGGCCTGCCATGTGCGCGGTGCGGGGAAGATTGTCGAGCGCATGGAGCAGGAGCTCGGCGTTGCGGCCGGCGGCACCACGCCCGACTACCGGGTCACCTGCGAGGTGGTCTATTGCCTGGGATCCTGCGGCCTGGCGCCCGTGGCCGTGGTGGACGAGACGACGATCGGCAAACTCGCGCCGGAAAAGATGGTCGCGATTCTCAGGGGGTTGGAATAGGCCATGAAGGGTTCGGGGCTCGGGGTTCAGGGAGACCGAAACGCCATCGATTAAACCTGTTTTTTTCCTGAACCCTGAACCCTGAACCCTGAACCCCTGAAGAGAGAGGACCGGACCCATGCCTAAACTCATGAACATCGAAGATTTCAAGAAGCTGCAGGAGGAATCCCGGCGCAGCATCCGCATGCGCACCAAGACCGGCACCCGGATCATCGTCGGCATGGGGACCTGCGGTATCGCCGCGGGTGCCCGGCAGACCCTGCAGGCCATCATGACCGAACTCCAACGGCGTGAGATCGACGCCCATGTCACCACCGTCGGCTGCATCGGCATGTGCGCTTCCGAGCCGCTGGTCGACATCGAGCAGGCGGACGGCGGCCGCATCACCTACGGGCTGGTGAAGCCGGACATGATCCCGCGGCTGATCGAAGAGCATCTGATCAACGGCCGCGTGGTAAACGAGTGGGTGGTGGGCCGTCTGGCAAAGGACTAGCCAAATGTTGAAAAAACAAGTATCAGGCCGTCAGCCGAGGCGCACGGCGTTTTGGAAAGCGGAGCAACCTCGATGGGTTGTGAGTAGTTCCAAAAGCCGTGCAACGAAGGATCACGGCCTGAGACGCCGTTTTGCAAAGGAGGCTTTCGTATGGCTGAAGCCCTGTTGCGATCCAACGTGATGATCTGTGAGGGTACGGGCTGCGCGGCCTCTCAGGCCCGGGATATCTTGGCGGCCCTGAAGACGGAGATCCAGCGCCATGGCCTGGACGGTGAAATCCGCGTCGTCCAGACCGGCTGCCGGGGGTTCTGCGCCATGGGCCCCATCGTCATGATCTATCCGGACGGCATCTTCTACTGCCAGATCAAGCCCGAAGACGTGCCGCACCTGGTGGAGGAAACCCTGCTCAAGGGCCGCATCGTCGAGCGGCTGGCCTACCAGGAGCCGCTCGGGCATCGGGCCATCCCGCACTACGGCGAAATCCCCTTCTACACCAAGCAGAAGCGCATCGCGCTGCGCAACTGCGGAATGATCGACCCGGAGGACATCCGCGAGTACATCGCGCGCGACGGCTACGCGGCCCTGATCAAGGTGCTGAGCGACATGTCCCCCCAAGAGGTCTTGGCCGAGGTCAAGGCTTCGGGTCTGCGCGGCCGGGGCGGGGCCGGCTTCCCCACCGGCCTCAAGTGGGAGTTCACCAGCCGCTCGCCGGGCGAGCCCAAGTACGTGGTCTGCAACGCCGACGAGGGGGACCCCGGCGCCTTCATGGACCGCAGCATCATCGAGGGCGACCCCCACAGCCTGCTGGAAGGCATGGCCATCGCCGGCTATGCCATCGGCTCCCACCAGGGCTATGTCTACTGCCGGGCGGAATACCCCCTGGCGGTCAAACGCCTGCATGTCGCCATCGGCCAGGCGCGCGAGCAGGGCCTGCTCGGCGAGAACATCCTGGGCTCGGGATTCAACTTCGACCTGACGGTCAAAGAAGGCGCCGGCGCCTTTGTCTGCGGGGAGGAGACCGCCCTGCTCGCCTCCATCGAGGGCCGGCGGGGCGAGCCCCGGCCGCGGCCGCCGTTCCCGGCCGTCTCGGGGCTCTGGGGCAAGCCCACCAACCTCAACAACGTCAAGAGCTATGCCATGACGCCCCAGATCATCCTCAACGGCGCCGAGTGGTTCGCCGGCATCGGCTCGCCGCAGAGCCCGGGCACGGCCATCTTCGCCCTGACCGGCAAGGTCCGCAACACCGGCCTGGTCGAAGTGCCCATGGGGATCACCCTCGGGGAGATCATCTACGACATCGGCGGCGGCATCCTCGGCGACCGGCAGTTCAAGGCGGTGCAGACCGGCGGGCCGCTCGGCGGCTGCATCCCGCCGCAGTTCCTGAACGTCAAGGTCGACTTCGACTCGCTGCGGGAGGTGGGCGCGGTCATGGGCTCCGGCGGCATGATCGTCGTGGACGAGGACACCTGCATGGTGGAGTTCGCCAAATTCTTCCTGACCTTCGCCACGGCCGAAAGCTGCGGCAAGTGCGTGCCCTGCCGCGCCGGCGGCAAGCGCATGCTCGAAATCCTGAGCCGCATCTGCGCCGGCAAGGGCCGGCCCGAGGACCTCGCGGCGATCCGCACCATCGCCGACGGCATGGAAAGCGCGGCGCTCTGCGCCCTGGGGCAGCTCACCCCGGGCCCGGTCATGGCGGCCTTGCGCTACTTCGAAAACGAGTTCAGCGCCCACATCGAGGACAAACGCTGCCCGGCCGGCTCCTGCAAGGAGCTGGTCCCGGCGCGCTGCCTGAACGCCTGCCCGGCCGGCGTGGACGTGCCGGCCTACGTCAGCTTGGCCGCCGAAGGCCGGTTTGCCGAGGCCCTCTCGGTCCACCGCGAGCGCAACCCCTTCGCCATGATCTGCGGCCGGGTGTGCCCGGCCTTCTGCGAGCAGCGCTGCCGCCGCGCAGACATCGACGCTCCGGTCGGCATCCGCGCGATCAAGCGCTTCATGGCCGATCATGAGGCGGCCGTCCCCTGGTTTCCCGCCAAGCCCCGAATCGCCCGCAGCGAAAAAGTGGCCGTGATCGGATCAGGCCCCGCTGGCCTCACCGCCGCCCTGCGCCTGGCCCAAGCGGGGTTTCCGGTGACGGTCTTCGAGGCCCTGTCCGTTCCGGGCGGCATGATGGCGGTGGGCATCCCCGAATACCGCCTGCCGCGGGACGTGCTCAACCGCGAAATCGATTACATCCGCCAGGCGGGCGTGCAGATCGTCTGCAACCGGGCCCTCGGCCGGGACTTCCGCCTGGAGGATCTTTTCGACCGCGAAGGCTTCAAGGCCGTGATCGTCGCCATCGGGGCCCATCGCAGCCTGCGGCTGGGAATTCCGGGCGAAGAAACAACCGGGGTTATCAACGGCACCGACTTTCTGCGGGAAGTGGCCCTGGGCCGGCCGCCGGCGGTGAAGGGTCGGCGCGTGGCGGTCATCGGCGGCGGCAATGTGGCCGTGGACGCCGCCCGCACGGCCTGGCGCCTGGGGGCGGCCGAGGTGCACATCGTCTACCGGCGCACCCGCCAGGACATGCCGGCCTACCCCGAGGAAATCGAGGCCGCCCACGAGGAGGGTATCACCTTCCACTTCCTGAACGCTCCGGTGCGCGTGGTCGGCGCCGAGCGCGTCACGGCGCTCGAAATTCAGCAGCAGAAACTGTCCGAGTTCGACGCCAGCGGCCGGCGGCGCCCGATCCCGGCGAAAGAGGCGCTGCGAACCCTGCCGGTCGATGTCGTCATACCGGCCATCGGACAGGAGCCGGACAAGCTCTGCGTCCTGGAGGCCGGCATCGAAACCAACCGCAACTCGACCCTGAAGGTGGGCCCTTCCCTGGCGACGTCGCGCGAAGCGGTCTTTGCCGCCGGGGACGCCGTGAGCGGACCGGCTTCGGTGATCGAAGCCGTGGCCCAGGGCAACCGGGTGGCGAAAGAGGTGGACCTCTATCTTTCCACCGGCACGCGCACCAAAGTGGACATTCCGCTCGAGGCCCGCCTGCCGCCGCTCACCTGGAACATGGAAGAGCACAGCGAAACGCCTCGTCTGCACGCGACGCTGGCGCCGGTAGCCGCGCGCGCGGGCAGCTTCACGGAAGTGGAACTGCCGGCCGGCGAGGCCGAGATCCGCACGGAGTGCCGGCGCTGCCTGCGCTGCGATCTCGAATGGGGCCGGCAGCGCGAGCAAATGCCTGCAACGTCGACGAAGGTGGCCGAAACGCTGCCGGCTTAGGAGATTCCGACTGGAGGGCGACATATGAGCTCAATCACCCTGACGATCAACGCACAAAAGGTTTCCGCGCAGCCCGGCCAGACCGTGCTGCAGGCGGCCCAGGCCGCGGGCATCGACATCCCCACGCTCTGCCATCATCCGGCCCTCGCCCCCAGCGGCGGCTGCCGGATTTGCCTCGTGGAAGTCTCCGGCCAGCGCACCCTGCAGCCGGCCTGCACCTTTCCGGTGGCCGACCGCATGCAGATCCAGACCGAATCGCCGAAGGTGGTCCGCGCGCGCAAGTTTGTGCTCGAGCTGCTGTTTTCCGAGCGCAACCATTTCTGCATGGCGTGCGAAATGAGCGGCGGCTGCGAACTCCAGACCCTCGGCTACCGCTACGGCCTGGATCACTGGGTGTATCCGACCTACACGCAGCGATTCGCGGTGGATGCCTCTCCGCCCCATCACCTGATGGACCACAACCGCTGCGTGCTCTGCCGCCGCTGCGTGCGGGCCTGTGCGGAGCTGGTCGGCAACCACACCCTGGACGTGCGCCAGCGCGGCGCGCACTCCATGCTGTGCGCGGACATGGACGTGCCGCTGGGGGATTCCACCTGCGTGAGCTGCGGCACCTGCGTCAACGTCTGCCCGACCGGCGCCCTCGTGGACAAGCGCAGCGCCTTCATGGCCCCACCGAAAGACCTTGCCCGGGTCGCCACCATCTGCACCCAATGCAGTTTAGGGTGCGGGCTGAACGTGGTGATGCACCGCGGCCAAGTGCTGCGCCTGGAAAGCCGCTGGGATGCGCCGGTCAACGGCGGACTGCTCTGCCGGCGCGGCCGCTTCGAGGCGCTGGCGGACCATCGGCACCGGGTGCTGGAGCCGCTCATCCGCGAGAACGGCCGCCGTGCGCCGGCCAGCTGGAACTACGCCCTGGCCGAGACGGCCCGGCACCTGCACCACGAGGCGCCGGGCCGTCTGGGGATGCTCACCAGCACCCGCCTGACGAGCGAGTCCTTGGCGCTGCTGCACGCCATTTTTGTCAAGCAGCTGCGGGCCGCCCAGTGCGGGACCCGCGCTGCCAGCGCCCCGGCCCTGCCGTTCACCTCCTGCGGAAAGCTGGCGGACATCGCCGGCAGTGATTTGATCCTTCTGGTAGAGGCCGACCCGGCGCGCGACCAGCCGGTGGCATCGTTCTTCATCAAACGCGCCGTCGACCGGGGCGCGCGCCTGATGACCATCGAAAACCGGTCGACGGAGCTGACCCCGTTCGCCGAGGCCTCCTTCCTGCCCCGGGACATGGCGATCGCCGTGGACCTGGTTCAGGCCGCCGCTCGGCCGGTGATCCTATGCGGCGCCGGGCTGCGCAAGAGCGAGGTCGATCTGCTGCGCAAGACACAGCCCAAGGCCCGCTTCATCCCCCTGGTATCCGGCGTCAACACCGTCACGGCGGCGGCGCTGGGGCTGGCGGAGGGCATCGACCCGAGCACCTGCAGCACCCTGTTCATCGTCGCCGCCGATGAAAACGACGCCCTGGATCCGGTGCTCGCCCAAATCGGCCGCACGGCGTTTGTCATCGTCATGGCCTGCTACGCCTCCCCCCTGACGGAGCGCGCCGACCTGGTGCTGCCGATGGCCACGTGGTTGGAACGTTCCGGAAGCTTTACCAGCACGGACGGGACCGCGCTGCGCGCCCATGCGGCTCTTCCGCCTTCCGGCCAGTCGCGTTCGGATTGGGATATTCTGGGGCGCCTGGCCGAGCGGCTGGGGCTGGATGCCGCGGCGGCCAAGGCCTACCCGGCCCGGTGCGACGTCTGAAAGGAGAACGCACATGTCGAAGGCACTGATCGCAACCGACTGGCTGGCTGCCTGCGCCGGCTGCCACATGTCGCTGCTGGACCTGGATGAGCGCATCGTGGAGCTGCTGAACCACGTGACGTTCACATCGAGCCCGGTGACCGACCTGAAGCACCCGCCGGAGAGCGGGGTCACGGTTGGGATTCTCACCGGCGCCATCAGCAACACCCACAACGTAGAGGTCGCGCAGCGCATGCGAGCGCGCTGCACCTATCTGGTGGCGGTGGGCGACTGCGCCACCTTTGGCGGAATCGTGGCCGCCCGCAATCTGGTCGGCACTCCGGCCGCGCTGAAACGCGCCTACCTGGAGACCGAAAGCACGGTGGACGGCCTTATCCCGGACTCCCCCGAACTGGGCCAACCGCTGGCGGCCGTCACCGGCATCGGCGAGGTCGTGAAGGTCGACATCTTTCTGCCCGGCTGCCCGCCCCGCCCGGATGACTTCTTCTACGTGTTCTCGGAAGTCCTGGCGGGGCGGCTGCCGGTGGTGCTGCCGCCGCAGCATTTTCGCTATGACTGAGAATAAGGGTGCGAGGATTCAAGGGTTCGAGGATTCAAGTGAACTGCAAAAGGAAAATATGACGGCATTAACGCCTTAAGTCCTTCACTCGACCCCTTGACCCCTCGACCCCTTGAGCCCTTTTTGAGGAATGAATGCCCAAAATGGTTGCTCACCTAACCTGCCGTGGAGGCTCGATATGACCGCCCAAAAAATCACCATCGAACCCGTCACCCGCATCGAAGGCCACGCCCGCATCACCCTGCACCTCAACGCGGGGGGCGAGGTCGAAAGGTCCTATCTGCACGTGGACGAGTTCAGAGGCCTGGAGAAGTTCAGCGAGGGCCGGCCCTACTTCGAGATGCCGCAGATCACCCAGCGCATCTGCGGGATCTGCCCGGTCAGCCACCACCTGGCCTCGGCCAAGACCTGCGACCTCATTTGGGGGGCCGCCCCGCCCCGGCCGGCGGTGCTGCTGCGGGAGCTCATGCACATGGGACAGTTCGTCCAATCCCACGGCATGCATTTCTTCTACCTGGCGGGCCCGGACCTCTTGCTGGGGTTCGATGCCGATCCCGCCGTGCGCAACGTGTTCGGCATCATCGCCGCCAACCCTGCGCTGGCGCTCAAGGCGGTGGGGTTGAGACGCTTCGGCCAGCAGATCATCGAGCGGCTCGGCGGCAAGCGCGTGCACCCCAATTTCGCCGTACCGGGCGGCGTCAACACGCCCCTGAGTTCCAAGGACCGGGACACCATCGCCGCGGAGATCGAAACCCAGTTGGGAGTGGCCATGGAGGGGGTCGGCCTGCTGGCGGACTGGATCGAGAAGAACCGCGACCTGGCGTTGAACTTCGCCGCGTTCCCTTCCAACTACATGGGTCTCGTCGATGCGAAAGGCGGCCTGTCCCTCTATGACGGCCAGATCCGGGTCTGCGGTCCGGACGGCGGACGCATCGATCAGTTCAGACCCGAGGACTACCTGCTCCACATGGCCGAACATGTGGAGCCC
This sequence comes from uncultured delta proteobacterium, assembly GCA_963700055.1. Taxonomy (GTDB): domain Bacteria; phylum Desulfobacterota; class Desulfobacteria; order Desulfobacterales; family SpSt-501; genus SpSt-501. Next base: position 27,252 of record CAVOWH010000010.1, read on the forward strand.
TGGTCGTTTCTCAAGTTCCCTTATTACCGCAAGCAAGGATGGCCGCAGGGGGCCTATCGGGTGGGGCCGCTGGGGCGGCTGAACGTCGTCGACCGGATCGGCACGTCCCTTGCCAACGAGGAGTTCAAACGCTTTCGACAGCTTAACAACGGCCGGCCGGTGGAAGGCTCGCTCTTCTATCATTACGCGCGCCTTATTGAGCTGATCTATGCCCTGGAGCGCATCGAGCAGCTGCTCTCGGAGCCCGAGATTCTCTCCACCGACATCCGCGCCTATGGGCCGGCCGGGCTAAATGCGCGCGGGGTCGGCGTGATCGAGGCGCCGCGCGGGACCCTGATCCACGACTACCGCGTCGATGCCAACGGACTGCTCACCCGCGCCAACCTGATCGTCGCCACAGGGCACAACAACTGGGCCATGAACCGCGCGGTGGACAGCGTCGCCAAGGCCTTCGTGCGCGGCCCACAGGTTCCCGAGGGCATGCTCAACCGGGTGGAGGCGGCGGTGCGTTGCTACGACCCGTGCTTCTCCTGCTCGACCCATGCGCTGGGAAAGATGCCGCTGGAAATGACGATGGTGGGACCGGACGGCCGGGTGCTCACGCGGGTGGCACGTTGAAACGCAGGCGAAGGAGAAAATTCGAAGCACGAAATCCGAAATTCGAAACAAATTCGAAAATACAAAATTCGAATGTTCAAAACGGGTTTCGGATTTCGGACATTGGAAAATTCGGATTTGTTTCGAATTTCGATATTCGGATTTCGGATTTAATCGGTCTAACCATGGAACGGTGAACCGATATGCAGCGCTCATTAGTCATCGGCTACGGCAATGTGGACCGCGGCGACGACGGGGCGGCCTTTCATGTGGTCAACCGGGTGCGCGCGCGTCTGGGCCAGCGGGTGCTCACGGAGGACGAGAGCGGACTGGATAGCCTCGGCGCCGCAACCGCCGTCTTCGTGCCGCAGCTGACGCCGGAGCTGGCCTACGATGCCGCCGCCTGCCACTGCCTGGTGCTGGTCGACGCCCATGTGGGTCGGAATCCCGGCCGCTGGTCGCTCTGCGCCTGCAGCCGCTGTATCAGCAACCCGTCGTCAGCCACATGCTGCCGCCCGCGACGTTTCTCTGGCTGATGCACTGCATCTCCGGCCTGGAATGCATCGCGTTTCTGGTTTCGCTGCGGGGGCATTGCTTCGAACTGCAGCGCGGGCTGTCGCCGGCGACCTCGGCCCTGGTGGTCCCGGCCGCCGACCGTGTGCTGGAGCTGATCCGCAGCGGCCTGGCCGGCGCGGATGTAACTGCCCAATTGTCAGCGAATGTCATCCGCGAGGTGACAGGCCAGGCTCATAAAATACATTGGTTCCCGAAACGAAAGGCGGCAGTCGATGGCTCTGCGGCGGCCTGGACTGGCCTTCCCGGGCAGGGTCGACCGGGACCGTCGCGCGGCATGGCATGCAATTTGAACAGAACATTGTAAATATGGAAAGCTATGAAGGGCCGCGAGAGCCTTCCCGCAGGAAGGCATGCAGGGCCGTTTGACGGCAGGCTCCGGAGACACCGCCACTGCTGAGGATAGCAATCCCAATAGAGGGAGGTACGCCATGATGATGTTCAACCCCAGCACCCCTTATGTCCCCGGCACCTATGCCAAGAAGCGGCCGGAAGCCGGGAAACTGGCCGCCCAGTATGCCCAGGAATGGGAGTCCCGGCGCCAGAAGCTGCAGCAGAAGAAAGGGGCTCCCACCGAGATTCCGCCCTGCATCTGCTTCTCGCGCAAGATCGGCGTCGGCGCCCTGGAGGTTGCCGACATCCTCGCCAAGAAGCTGCATCTGCGCGTGGCCGACCGCGAGATCCTCGAGCACATGAGCGGCGAGACGCAGATCGACAAGGAGACCGTCAAGTTCTACGACGAGCTCTATCCCGGCAAGACCGTGGAGCTTTCCGCCCTGCTGTTCGGCAAGAAATCGTTCCAGATGGACGATTATCTGCGCAACCTGGCGAGCGCGGTCTACTCCCTGGCCATGTTGGGCTCCACCGTCTTCGTCGGCCGGGGCACCCATCTGATCCTGCCGCGCGAGCGCGTTCTGGCCGTGCGCTTCATCTGCTCCGACCCCTTCCGCATCGAGCGCCTGGCCTCGCTTCTGACCATCAGCAAGGAGGAAGCGGTCAAGACTTTGACCAAGATCGACCGCGAGCAGCAGGCGTTCTTCCGCAAAGCCTTCGGCAAGAAGGACGCGCCGGCCTCCGAATTCGACCTGGTCTTCAACTTCGACCACTTGAGCAGCCCCAAACTGGCGGCCGATTTGGTCCGACGCGCCTTCTGCGCCAAATTTGCGGAGCTGCTCAAAGAGTGATCTGAATCCATCGCCTCCCGCCGCGCCTCGGATCCTGGGCAGCCCGGTTCAGGCCTGCGCCTCAGCGGTCCGAAGGCCCGGCGCCGCGGGGATGGTCTTGCGCCCGGCCTCCCACCCCGATCTTCTCCCGCGCATACCGCCGGCCCCCGTTGCATGCCTTGCGCTTTTGGGAAAAACCGCTATGATGGCTCCGTCTGCGCTCCCAGAGCCATTTCATCCCGAACCGTTCATCCCGGATCATGCAAATCACCCGACATATCCGCACCCGCCGCGCCATCGTGATCATCGTATGCCTGGCGGTGCTGGCTTTCCTGGTGATAGGGTCTATCATCGCCGCCGGGGCCTTGCGGGAAATGACCGCCGTCGTCACCGAGGAGTTCAACGCCCAGCAGATGGTGATCGCCCAGACGGCCCAGGCGCGGATCGAGCGGGAGGTTGCGCTCATCCGCCGCGAGCTGCTGCATCTGGCGCGTCTGCTGCAAGCCTCCGACACGGATGCCCGGGAGCTGCTGCAGAAAAGCCTGCCGCGCGTCCAGGAAAGCGGGGTCCGGCGCGTGGACATCGTCGAGCCGGAGGCCCGCCGCACCCTGGCCTGCGGACCTTACGGCGGCTGCACGGAGCGCGGCGCAGCGGAGGCCGGAGTTTACGAAGCCGTGCGTTTTCCGCCGGATATCGATCCTCCGATCTGGGCCTCGGCGGTGACGCCGGCGCCCGGCGGGGCGGAGGTTTTGATCGCCACGCCCCTCGCGCCGGACGCCCGCAGCCTGCTGGTGTTCCATGTCCAAGTCTCGCACCTGGTATCCAATATCCTCCGCCACATCCAGTCCGGCAAGAGCGGCTATGCCTGGTTGATCGATCCCGAGGGCGTCTTTCTCTACCACCCGTATTCGGACTTCATCGGCCGCAGCGCCTTCACGGTGCGCGAGGAAAAGTTCCCCGACGTCTCTCATGAACGCATCCATTTCATCCAGAAGGATAAAATGCTCAAGGGCGAGCAGGGCACGGGATGGTTCAGCTCGGGATGGCACCGCGGGATCACCGGACCGATGAAGAAGCTCATCGCCTACTGCCCGGTCCGGATTGCGGAAAACCCGCAACAGCTGTGGTCGGTGGCGGTCGTGGCGCCGGAGTCCGAGGTGCAGGAGGCGGTGCAGAGCTGGTCTTGGCAGGTCCTGATGCTCCAGGGGCTGGTGGTTCTGGCGGTGACCTTGGGGGCCGGAGCCATCATCTGGCTCGAACACAGCTGGTCGCGGGTCCTGGAGGCCCGGGTCGTTTCCAAGACCGACGCGTTGGCCAAATCCGAGGAAAAATACCGGTCCCTGGTGGAAAGCGCCGAGGATTTCATCTTCACGGTGGACCGCGAGGGCCGCTTCCAGTCCCTGAACACCTTCACCGCCAATTTCTTCGGCGGCTCGCCCGAGAAGTTCATCGGCCGGCCCGTAGCGAGCGCTTTCCCGCAGCCCGCAGCCGAACGCCAGACCCGCCTGATCGCCGGGGTCTACTCCTCGGGTAAGAGCACCCGCGAGGAATTCGAACTGCCCCTTGAGACCCAGTCGACCTGGATCAGCGCCAACTTCATGCCGGTCAAGGCCGAAAGCGGCGAGGTGGGCACCGTTCTGTGCATCGCGCGCGACATCACCGAGACCAAGAACCTCCAGCGCCAGCTGGTCAACGCGGAAAAGCTTGCCAGCCTGGGGACGCTCGCCGCCGGGGTGGCCCACGAGATCAACAACCCGCTGGGTGTGATTCTCGGATTCTGCGAGTTGCTGCTGCGCCAGGCCGAAAAGGACTCCCAACTCTACGAGGACCTCAAGACCATTGAACGCCAGGGACTGTTGTGCAAGGAAACCGTGGAGAACCTGCTCAGCTTTGCCCGCACTGAAAAACAGGGGCTGGAATATTCCGACGTCAATCAATCCATCGAGGCGATCGTCAAGATCCTGCGGCACCTGCTCGAAAAAAACGGGATCCGGCTGGCGCTGCGGCTGACGGAAAACTTGCCCCCGGTTAAGGGCGAGGCCCGCCAGCTGCAGCAGGTGTTCCTAAACCTGACGACCAATGCCATGGCGGCCATGAAAAACGGCGGCACTTTGACCATCCGCAGTCTCTTGGAGCGGAACCCGCGCCGGGTCTGGGTCCAATTCAGGGACACCGGGGCCGGTATTCCGCCGGAGCATATGGACCGCATCTTCGAACCCTTCTTCACCACCAAACCGGAGGGCCAGGGTACGGGCCTGGGGCTGTTCGTGAGCTACGGCATCGTCAGCAGCTACGGCGGAACCATCGAGTGTGACAGCGCGCCGGCGGCGGCCCTCGGCAAACAGTCCGGCACGGCCTTCACTGTCAAGTTGCTCCCGGCGTAAAGGAGAATTTAGCAAACGTGCGAGGGTCGGAGGGCGCAATGATGGCAGTTGGTAAGGCAGTGTGGATTAAAGGGTTCAGCAACCGTGTTTAGAGTCAAGTTTTCGTGGGTTCAGGAAACCCAAAGCTGAACCCCGAACCCTGAACCCTGGTGCCTTTGTCAGTCAAATTAGGAGGAACGATGCCCGGCCGCATATTGGTCGTCGACGATGAAAAGGACATGCTCGTTCTGCTGCGCAGGATGATCACCCAGGAGCGCGACTACGAGGTCATCAGCGACCCCGATCCGGCCAGGGCGCTCGAGCGCTTCCGTGCGGAGCCGGTGGAGCTCGTCATCACCGACCTCAAGATGCCCGGAATGGACGGCATCGCGCTGCTGGAGGCCGTCAAGAAGCTCCAGCCGAAGACGGCCGTGATCGTTCTGACCGCCTATGCCACCATCGAGACCGCCGTGGAGGCGACGCGCAAAGGGGCCTTCGACTACGTCACCAAGCCCTTCCGGCAGGAGCGCCTTCTGCTCACGGTGGACAAGGCCATGAAGTGGCAGGCCATGGTGCGCGAGAACCTCGCCCTGCGGCAGGCCCTGGCGGAGAAGGAAGGGTTCGCTTCGCTGGTGGGCGCCTCGCCAATCATGCGCGACGTTTTCGAGCGCATCCGCCAGGTCGCACCCACGATGGGCACGGTGCTGATCACCGGCCCGAGCGGCACCGGAAAGGAACTGGTCGCGCGCGCCATCCACCAGCACAGCCTGCGCGGCCAGAAGAAAATGGTCACGGTGAACTGCACCGCCATCCCCCAGGAGGTCCTGGAGAGCGAGCTCTTCGGACACGTGAAGGGGGCCTTCACCGGGGCCTGGAAGGAGAAGAAGGGCCTGGTGGAGGAGGCCCACGAGGGCACGCTCTTTCTGGACGAGATCGGCGACCTGTCCCCGCACCTGCAGACCAAGCTGCTGCGACTGCTGCAGGAAGGCGAATACAAGCCCGTCGGCAGCGTGGTCACCAAGAAGGCCGACCTGCGCATCATCGCCGCCACCAACCACGACCTGTCGACGGACATCCGCGAGAAGCGCTTCCGGGAAGATCTCTTCTATCGCCTGAACGTCATCCAGTTCGAGCTGCCCCCTCTCAAGGACCGCAAGGAGGACATCGCCCTGCTCAGCCGGCATTTTCTCGACAAGTACGCCGTCATCAATCAAAAAAACATCGGCGACATCTCCCCCGAGGCCATGCTTGCACTCCTCGCCTACGACTTCCCGGGCAACGTTCGGGAGCTGGAAAATCTCATCGAGCGCGGAGTGATCTTCTGCCGCAGCGCAGCCCTGACGCTCGCCGACCTTCAGCTGGAAGCCCGGTCGACACCGGCGACCGTCGCAGAGCAGATGGCCAAACTTCCCTTCCGCGAGGCCAAGGATCTCGCCATCCAGCACTTTCACCGCCAGTACATCCGCAATCTGCTGGAGGACAACGGCGGCAACGTCAGCCGGGCGGCCGAAGCCGCAGGAATCCAGCGTCAGTACCTGCACCGGCTGATCAAGGAGGCAGGCTTGGAGACTACCGATTTCAAGTTGAAAGAGTGAGAAAGGACACGCCAAGAGACCGTCTCAGGGCTTGCGCTTCCGCCCGAGGCCAGATGTTGAAGACACGGGACCTGGCCCACCTTTCCCATGTTCAACGGTACACCAGCACTGGTATCTTGGAATGCGTCAACACTTTTTGTGTTTCGCTGCCGAGCAGCAAAGCGCCGACGCCCCGGCGGCCGTGGGAGGCCATCATAATGAGGTCGCAGCCCTTTTTATCCGCAACGTCGATTATGGCTTCATACGGCTGGTCGCTGCTCTCCAGAACGACGTCACATGAAACCCCCGCTTCTTTGGCCATCTTTGAAAGCACGGACAGGTTTTGTTCGGCCTTCGCTTTCCACTCTGCTGCAGCCTCATCCTTAAACTTACCGGGAAGTTCCGCCTCATAAATCGAATAAGACCTTTCTGGCACCACGTAAAGGCCGGTCACCCGGGCATGGATGTCCTTCGCAAATTTGACACCCTGTTGAACAGCGACCTGCGATAATTGCGAACCATCCGTCGGCAGTAAAATGTGGCTGAACATGTTTACCTCCTCATGGCAAGAGATTAGTTAACACCGTCTTAATGCAGCACTTCCCGGTTAGCGGCATTGTCTTAAAACGGCAGGAGCTACCTGGGGTTTCAGACAGTATTCCCACCACTATCCGGCATTTCCAATCCCAGCTCGTGAAAGGCATCCTCCAGGCGAATCATCCCGATCAGCCGCTGGCCCCGGACCACGGCAATGCGGCTCAAGTTGTGTTTGAGCATGAGTTCGATGGCGCGGGTGATCTTCTCTCCGATCGTCACGCTGGGGGTCAGCGGCACTTCCTCCGTATAGGGCACGATGATGGCGTCGACTTTGCAGGACCTCATCCGGCGTTCCTCATGGGCGGGGTTGCCTCCCGGTGGCGGCCCCACAACCGATAGCCGCAAGCCCCGGGTCAATCCGAGGGAAGCATCACCTTCTCCTGAAGCTAAGCAAGGGAAATGCCAGCAGCCCAGGAGCCACCTGGTATGGCCGGCTTAAATCGACTCGAGCCTTGCCGGCACTGACTCGATAGCTCGACGCTTCCACCGAGGCCTGCCGTTAAGCCACCGGCAGCCTGAGGCGGGAATTGTCACCCAGCAATTTCAGGCAAGGCCCTTTCTGTCTCCTCTTGAGTTACACCTCTATCCCCGCATCCACCAACCCGCCAGCGCAGCCGGATACCGGCTGCGACACGCCCGATTTGACAATTCGAAACAAATCCGTCGGATTTCGAATAGGCGCAATTCCTTCCTTACCCCCCCCCTTTTTGGCTAAGGGGGTTGGGGGGATTTTAAGATTGCCTTCTCAGAAGGCCCTCAGCCCTTATAACGCAGGTTATGGCGCGCAGCGCCATTCTCTCGATAACGAAGTGTGGGAGAGGCTTTCAGCCTCGATGATCGCGGCTGGAAAGCCACTCCCACAGAAAACCAGCTCACAAGCAATCGACTTCCTAAAGAAGAAATAGTGTGACGGCTTCCGGTCCGAATGCGAAACCGCGACTGTCTCACCGCCCACAGCGCTTCGGCCGGCCGTGTAATCTCCGAGTTTACAAATCGGGTTCCGGGTTCACTCACCGACGTTTGAAAAAAGCCTATAACCCACTTGCCAATTGACCATTTTTTGCAAACGATATCAGATTGTTGAGTTTTTTCGCGGAATGCCTCTCGTCCCGGTGGCATGCATCTTGAAGTCCTTCAGCGCGGATCAGAATATCCATCGCCAATAGCAGGGGGCTGCACCAAGACCCCCGGTAGGTTGAAAGCGGCCAGGCTATGAAGCGGAAACTCACATGCGAAAGGAGGTGGGGGAGAGACAATTCATCATTCCATCGAAACGCTTGCAGCATTTTTTCAGAGGAAGGAAGAAAGCCCATCCTATTCAACAGAAACCCCTGGAGACATCCCTGGAATTTTTTTTCGGCAAGAAAGCACATCGGCACAGGCGACTGCGGCAGCGCGATGCGCATCTCGAGGGGCTCACATGCAACACCTTTTGATGAGGAGGTGTATGGGTCATGAAGACAAAAGGCGCAATCAAATTCGTGGTCTGGGGGGCTCTCGCGGTAGCCCTGTGCGTTTATGCGGTCTACGAACACACGAGCGGGAAGATCGACCAGATGTATTACCACTCAACCAAGTTGGACGGCTATGCCGTCAACACCAACGAGTTCTTTACGGCGACCAAGGAAAAACCGGCCCTGCTCGCGATCGGCAAGGCGGACGAGATAAAGGGCCTGATGGCGGTGCCGGTGAAGAAGGGCGATCTTCTGCCCAAGGGCGCCAACGGCGTCATCGACAAGAAGGTGGTCGAAGAGGGCAAGCGGGCCAAGGTGGAAGGCGACAAGCTCGTGGTGACGGTGCCCTGGCAGATCAAGGAGACCAAGGGCTTCAAGTACAAGGACACCTTCATCCACAAGGGCGTGAAGACGGATCCGTGGTGCGGGGTGTGGAACGTCGCCATGACCATCGCGATCGGGCTCTGCCTGGGCTTCATGGCCGAGGGTTTCACCGACCTGCTCGGCTGGAAGATCAAAAAGATTGAACACTTTGGCCACTAATATTAGGAGGAAACCATGTTTGACTTCACCGTAGCAGGCCACGTTGTCCCTGTTTTCCTGCTGGTTTTGACCGGGTTCACCGTAGGCGTCGTCGGCGGCTTCATCGGCGTGGGCGGCGGCTACATGGTCACCCCTGCCCTGATCGTGTTCGGCTTCCCCGGCTACATGGCCTCGGGCACCGATGCCTGCCACATCGCCGGCAAAGCCGTCATCTCCTCAATCCGCCACCGGCAATTGGGCAACATCGACTGGACCATCGCGCTCTCCATGGTGGGCGGCACCATGCTGGGCGTCGAGCTGGGCGTGCGGCTGCTGGTCTACACCAAGAACATCGGCCTGTCCGGCGTCGTGCTGCTGGCGGCCTCGGTATGCGTGATGCTCGGCCTATTCATCTACACCCAGATCGAGACCCAGAAGTCCCACAAGAAACTCGATGCGGACCGCAAGGCCGGCAAGGAAATCGGCCGCGAAGTGAAAGTGAGTACACTGCCCCTTTTCTTTCAGAGAATCCCCATCATGCCCATCATCAAGGCCGGCAAGGCGCGCCTGGTCATCTCCATGTGGGTCATCGTGATCGTCGGCGTCCTCACCGGGATCCTGGCGGGGTTCCTGGGCGTGGGCGGCGGCTTCATCCGCGTCCCGGCCCTGGTCTATGTCGTGGGCACCACCAGCCACCTGGCGGTCGGCACCGATCTGGTCGAGATCGTGGTCTCGGGCGGCTACGGCGCCCTGCGCCAGTCCATGGAGGGCAACGTGGACTTCATGGCGGTGTTCTTCATGATCGTCGGCGCAATGCTCGGGGCCCAGTTCGGCAGCCTCGCGACCTCTTTCGTACGCGGCCCGGCCATCCGCTACATCCTGAGCTACTCCCTGATCCTGGCCACCGTGGGTGCGGCCATGCGGCTGATCTACGTGCTGACCGGCGGGACGGCCGAGTGGCTCGCTTTCATCGCCGTGGTCTTCACCCTGGGCGAGATGGTCTTCCTGTGCCTGTTCATCTGCTCGCTGGTCTGGTTCGCCGTGCGGTTCCAGCACGGCAAATCGGTCCCGCACTGGGTGCCGGCCATGGTGGTATCGGCCTAATGCGTGGGGTGCAGCTGTCCAAGTTCGATCTTAACTGCAACGGAGGTTAGCGCGATGAAATGGTTCATCAACAACATGTTCGGTTACTGGATTTTCCTCCTGGTCATATCCTGTGGCCTTGCGGCAATCTGCTATGAGGTCTTCCTCAGAGACCTGATGAAATGAGGTGAGCCGATGCAAATACTACTCAACGTAATCTTTTACGCGTTCCTGGCCTTTCTGATGTACGACGCCACCATTATCGAGAAGGACTACTGGTTTGCGTTCGTGGTGGGTTTCGTGATATGCGTCGCCGTTGTCTGCCAGCTGATGCCGAGCCTGCACGCGAGCAAGGTGTCTCCCGGCGAGTTCCCCTACGATACGATCGGCGACTAAACCGGATGGCGATTGGACCTGACCCGGAGTCGAACACCCTCCGGGAGAAACTTCAGGAGTTGTACGCGCGGCACGCCGCGAAAGACCTCCCCGAAAGGCCTTTCCGGCGTGCCCTCACCGAATACACCTACAGGCTTTACAACTCGGTGGCGCGGGAGCAGTTGCAGCCGGGGGAGTCGATTCTCCACGAGCACCACATCATCCGCTCCCACATGTGGTGGTCGCAGTCTTTTCTTAAGGATCCCAACCAGGAGGTGGTAAGCCTCTACCTGACCGACCGCCGCTTGATCCGCATCCGCTCCGTCATGGAGCCGGGCCGGCCGATTTCCTGCGACAAGGCCGACCAGACCACGGTAGACTCGCTATTTTTCGATCGCATCGAGCGTGTGCATGCCCACCGAGAGGTCCGCTGGGGCGAGGTCGCCGTGGGGCTGGTGATAACGACGGTCGGCTGGATCTTCTACGAATGGCTGGATGTGACCGGTCCGGTGCTGGCCGTCGTAGGCGTTTTGGGCACGCTGCACGGTTTGCTGTGGCATAGCCGCTGGGTCGAGGTCAAATCGCGCGTGCAGTCCCCGGCCGCAGACCCCATGATCATCTACACCACGCGCCGGAAAAGCGGCCGCAAGCTCATCAAACTGCTGCGCGAAAAGATCCGCCCCGCGTCCTGAGCCCTGCCCCATCGGCCGAATGGGCGCGGCCGGGGAACTTTCCCGGCCTGACTGCTGCCCCGTTCAGGGGCTTGCTCGGAAGCAGGTTATGGCGCGCAGCGCCATCCTATCGGTAATGAAGTGTCGTCCTTGTGGGAGTGGCTTCCAGCCACGATACTGTCGCGGCAAGATGCCGCTCCCACAAGAAAAAAAGTTCAACTTCCTCGGAAGGCACACCCGGAATGAACGACACGCCCGCCAACGCCCCATCCAACGGCAGCACCGACACCTCCCTGCAGCAGACGGCCCGGCGGGTCTGGGGGCATTTCCTCACCTTCCTTGAAATCATCGGCCTGCGAGACGAGCGCAAGGACGTGGACCACGCCGCCCAGCTCGCCCGCTTCAAGCTCTATCACACCGAGTTCCGCAAGCTGATCCACGCCAACAACAGCTTTCTCGAAACGCTCGCCGAGCTCGACGAAAAGCGCGCGGGCGGGTCCTTCATCGACCAGGCCTACATCACGCGCAAGATGGTGCGGGCCGTGGCCGACATCCACGCCATGGTGGAGAGCTTCCACGTGGTCTCGGCCGGGCGCTACCCCGTGCTGCGGGAAGCGCTCGGCCGCATTTCCTCCGAATTGACCTCTCTCTGCCAGGATGCGGCCTGCAGCGCGGGGCAGGCCGAGCTGGTGCTCGACCTCGCCGCCATTCGGGCTAGCCACGCCGACCTGGTCGGCGGTAAGATGTCCAACCTGGGCGAGCTGCACAACGCCCTGGGGCTGCCGACGGCGGACGGGTTTGCCGTCACCACCGAGGCCTTTCGCCTGCTGGTCGAGGAAGGGGGGCTGCGCTCGTGGATCCAGAACGAGCACATGCTCCTGCGTACACCGGAAGACGTGCCCGGCGTAAGCGCGGAGCTGCGCGAGGGCATCCAGAGCGTCCCGGTCCCGGCCCGGCTGGCGCAGGCCATCGACGATGCCTACACCCGGCTGTGCGAGCGGCTTGGGGGCCGGCCGGCGATGGCGGTGAGGTCGAGCGCCGTGGGTGAAGACAGTGCCCTCTCCTTCGCGGGCCAGTTCACGTCGGTCCTCAACGTCCCCGGCGATGGCCTTGCCAAAGCTTATCTCGAAGTGGTCGCCAGCCTCTTTTCGCCCGAGGCCATCCACTACCGGATGCTGCACCAGATCCCGGGCGAATCGGCAGAGATGGCGGCGTGCGTCATCGCCATGCAGGATGCGACGGAGAGCGGGGTGACCTTCTCCCGGGACCCGAACGCGCCGGACTCCGGCGAGGTGCTGATTCAGGCCGTGCACGGCCTGGGGGTCTCGCTCGTGGACGGGCGCACCTCCCCCGAGATCATCCGCGTCGGCCTGGACACGGAACCGCCGCGACTGGCGCGCACGCCCTCCAGCCAAACCAGCCGCTTCGTGTCGCTGCCGGGGGCCGGCATCAAGGAAGAAGCGCTGGAACCGGCCCTGGCCGGCCGGGAATGCATCTCGGAAGCCGAGGCGGTCCAGCTGGCGCGCTGGGCGCTCGCCCTCGAAACCCACTTCGGCTGCCCCCAGGACGTCGAGTGGGCGGTCAGCCCCGAACAGAAGCTCATCCTGCTGCAGTCCCGGCCCCTGCGAGTGCTGCAGTATTCCGCCGCGAAAGAGCCGCCGGAACCCGGCGCCGAACTGCTGCTGGAGGGCGGAGAGGTGGCCTGCCCGGGGGTGGGCGCCGGACCGGCCGTTCACCTGGATGCCGACGACGACGTCGAGGCCTTCCCCGCCGGCGGCGTGCTGGTGGCGCGGCGCTCTTCGCCCAAGTTCGTGCGGCTGATGACCAAGGCCAGGGCCATCGTCACCGACGCCGGCAGCACCACCGGCCACATGGCCTCGCTCGCGCGCGAGTTGCGGGTGCCCACCCTGCTCAACACCAAAACCGCCACGCGCGCCATCCCGCCGGGGACGATCGTCACCGTGGATGCGGGAAGCGCCTACGTCTACGCGGGCGAGGTGCCGGCGCTTCTCGAACGGCAGCTCGAGGTCCTGGAAGGCCAGACGGACGGGGTCGGCGCCCGCATGACGGCCGAGCTCGAGTTTCTAGCAAAAGCCCTCGCGCACATGTCGCCCCTCAACCTGACCGACCCGCGGGTCCCGTCGTTTGCACCCGACCACTGCCGGACCCTGCACGACCTGGCCCGCTTCATCCACGAGAAATCCTACGAGGTGATGTTCGGGCTGGGCGAACAGCTGGGCGACTTCCGGGCGGCGAGCTATCAGCTGGACGTCTACCTGCCCATCGATCTCTTCATCATCGACCTGGGCGGCGGTTTCAAGGCAACTCCCAAGGGCCAGAAAGTCAAGCCGGCCCAAGTCGCCTCGGCCCCCATGCGGGCGATCCTGAAAGGCATGCTCGACAAGCGCATCCCCCGTTTCGGCGCACGGCCCATGGACATGAGCGGGCTATTCTCGGTCATGATGCGCCACGCCACCACCAGCCCTGAGGAGCAGAGCTCGTTCCAGGCCCCCTGCTACGCCCTGATCTCGGACTGCTACGCGAACTACTCGGCCCGGGTGGGCTACCACTTCAGCGTGCTCGACGCATACTGCTCCCCCACCCCGAATAAAAATTACATCAACCTGCTGTTCCGCGGGGGCGCAGCCGACAACCTCCGCCGCAGCCGCCGGACGCGCGCCATCGCCAACATCCTCAAGCACCACGGCTTTGCCGTCACGCTCAACGCCGACGTGGTGATCGGCCGGCTGAACAAGGGCAGCCGGGAGGAAACCACGGTCCAGTTGGAGATGATCGGTCGGCTGCTGCAGTTCTTCCGGCAGATGGATGCCGCCATGGCCACGGACGACCACGCCCGGATGATTGAGAACGCGTTCCTAACGGGCGACTATGCGCTGAGCGTGATGACCGGCGAAAAAAAGAAA
>CAVOWH010000011.1:0-89312 GCA_963700055.1 uncultured delta proteobacterium
CGAGAACAGTACAATTAAGCCGCTTGATAAGGGGTTCGCCGGCGCTCTACACGATATCCGCCGCGTCGAAGCGCTGCGCAGCGGATTGCTTCATAACATTCCCCTCTCGGCGAGCATGCGTGTAAGCAGCGAGAGGAGAACGAATTGGAATAATTTTATAGTTTAGATAGTGAATTAAAAAATCAAAAGGAATAAAGACCCGAAAATCCGCGATTGGTTTTGGTAAGGAGATGCTTCGGGCCAAAGCGCACGGTGCGGGAATCTATGACAATATGGGAATCGTTCCTCCGATGGATCGCCGAAATGGATTGCGCATCGATGCTCGCGTGAGCGTGATGAATCAGGGCAATCGGCGGCTTTCTCCCTTTTCCCGACGGAAACCACCCGCGAGGGTAGCTTCTGTCGGGGAACAGCTCATCTCTATATCCTTAGCTTCACTCGCCTCAGGTTAGGTAGTTGCGCGAGTCCGGTCGCGTCAACGGCCGCGACGAGCCGTTCGAACATCCAGTCGATCTCCGGTAGTTGTTGTACATCGCGTGCGTCGAGACCGGAAGCCGACCCGCAGACTGTTGGGGGATTCGACGCCTGATCCCTCCAGTTCACCGTCCGGATGTAAATTTTCGGGTCCTCGGCGGCAAGCGTTGCGAGCACCGTATTCATCGCGGTGTTCATTGCGGCATACTTGGTCGGTGTCATTCTTGTCCTTGAAGGGGTTGAAGGAGGTGAGGAACGTCGCGAAGGCCGGGTCGGGGTTCTTCTGCACCCAGAGGGCATTCGGCCCCCACTCGTTTGACAACCTTGTCCTTGAGGTAGTTGCCAGGGTCACGCCCCTGTTTATAGATGTCATCGAGGCCGATGGAGGTGAAGAAACTCAGCGAATCGGTCATCGCGAGAAGGGCCGGGGGTGTTTACTTCTCCTCTAAACTGCACCCAAGCAACTCGGTGCCCAGTTCCTGTTGTTATAGAATCCACTGGTGAGCTCGTCGAACGGGTCCCCGTAGAGGAAGAAGTTCCCCATCGCGAAAGGCGGCAGGTTGGACCCGGAGTTCCGGATATACCAGATACCTGTGCCCGGGCCGCCGCAGAGCCACTTGTGGCCGGCGCCGGCGATGAAGTCTGCCTCATACTCATGGCAGTTGATCTGGGAGCATCCCCCAACCGTGGGCGGTGTCCACGATGGTGTACGCGCCAAGATTTTCCGCCAACTGGCACAGAACTCCTTCACAGGCATCCGCACGCCGTTCTTGTAGAAGATCTCGGAAAAAACCAGGTACTGCTTGGCCCCCGAGGGGAGCGGGGCGGAGAGTGCAGGGTCAAACGACGAAGAGCACCTCCGGCACAGTGATGCTCGCCGTGAAATTGCGACGGAATGTTGACCATTACGAGTTGAACACCCCTATAATCGCGCGCCCAGGCCATGGGGCCGTTGCAGGCCGGGTGCTCAAACTGCGTAGTGACGATCCGGTCGCCGGGATTCCAGGGCGTGCCGGAGAAGATGTAGTTGCAGGCGTCGGTGGTGTTGTAACTCAGAACGATCTCGTCCGGGTTTGCGCCGAACGCGTCGGCCGCCCATTTCTGACGCGCTGCAGTGGCTGATGGGCCAAACAGTGAGGTCCCAAGCGGGAAGAGATCTGGATATTCAGCGTTGAGGTTGCGCTCCCAGTCCCGCGGATCCACAGACTTCCAGAGGTTGTATACAGCGAGGTTGCTCAGCGAGAAGAGCGGTTGCGATCCGGTCGTGCCTGTGTTCATATGGATGTAGTCATTCGGTAAAATGAAGGCCTTCCGGACATTCGCCCAGAATCGCTCGCCGCTCCCCGAGATGTCGGGGGGGAAGTAGATCAGTGTGCAGGACTGGAGGAATGTAGTTTTGCCCTGGGGGCGAGGGGGCGGCACTGACTTTGGTTCCCAGACCGAAGAGGCCAGCCGCCGCGCCAGCTGCGGATAGTCCCTTGAGGAAATCTCGTCGACTGAAACCATTTTTAGCCATTGGAATTCCTCCTCTGGTTGGCGTCGGTCCGTGGGCCGAGGCGCCTTATAGGCCGAACACGAGGGGCGAGCTCCCGCGCGGCTCCTTAAATTCATGCCTGAGAAAGCGCATCCTCATGGGGGATTCACACACCTCGCCACACTCACGCGTCCCAAGAGGTACCAGTGCAAACCGACTCGCTTTCCGGTTAATACCGGTCTTACTTACCCGCGATAAGGGCGATCTCGACCAAGACATCTCTCGGCAATTGTGCCACTTCGACGGTTGCTCTTGCCGGTGGAGCCGACGGGAAGTAGGTCGCGTACACCGTGTTGAACTTGGGGAAGTTGTCCATGTTCTTGAGAAAGCAGGTTGTCGAGAGCACATGGGCAAAGGTGAGCCCAGCGGCATTCAACACCGATTTCAGATTCTCAAGCATGGTCTTCGTCTGCTCCTCAATGGTGCCCTGGAAAGTTCCCCCGTCTTGGGATCGATCGGGATCTGACCGGAGAGAAAGACCATATTTCCATAGCGAATGGCCTGGGAGTAAGGCCCGATTGCCTTGGGCGCATCAGGGCTGGCGATGACTTCCTTATCAGCTGCCATCCCAAGTCCAGCACCCACCAACACGACTGCTACCGCGAAAACCACGATGAACACTCTCAAGTCTTCCTCCTTCGTGGGATTGCGCCAGTTAAACGATCCGTTTCAGCCTATCCTCCCGTATGAAAATGTATGTGCGGTGGATCACGAAAAACACAAAAATCTCTCTGCGGTCTAAGGGTTAAAGAAGGGTTAAAGGAGGATAGATCCCTCCGCTTAGACACCGGCACCCCACGAAGAGACTTAGCGCCTAAGAGGAGGTGGCATTATGAATGTCACATGTCTATAGGGTGTGTCAATAAGAAAGACCCGAAACCCGCGATTGGTTTTATGTAAAGGGGGCTGTGGGCCAAGGAAGGTCCAAAATCAGCCTGACAATCGTGAATGATCTATTGCATGTCCTTATTTTGTCTCGGAAAACTCGCGACAAGCCTTCCGATCACATGTAGCACTGGAAAACAATCTTGCCCGCCGTCTCATAGAGCTTCCAGCGCAGCGTCTGCATTTGGTGCCGGTTCCAGCGTCCAGCCTGCGCCTTGAGCATAAACAACCGGCCCACATTGTAAGCCAACGCGCCGATGCGAAAAAACACTGAATTGGCTGCAAACTGCCCGCGGGCATCCGCTCCATCCAATCCATGCCAAAGCCGATACTGAATGCCCGAAAAAGGTTGATCGTCGCAGCCACTACGATCTATAACCATCCGACTCGTTTCGTCTCCCCAAAGGAAGGAGGAAAACCATGAATCTCTCGCGGCTGCTGCAGGTCAGGGCGGACGAGGGCAGGCCCGTGCGCGTGGGCGTCATCGGAGCGGGGAAGTTCAGCAGCATGTTCCTGTCCCAGGCCCGTCTCACGCCGGGCATGCATCTGGTCGGAATCGCCGAACTGGAGCCGGAGAAGGCCAAACAGGCCTGCCTCAGGACCGGGTGGCCCCAGGAGGCCCTGGTTTTCGGCACCTCCACGGCCGCCATCGAGGACGGCGCCAGACAGGGGAAGACCGTGATAACGAGCGACGCCCGGCAGCTCATCGCGGCCCGACTGGACGTTATCCTGGAGATCACCGGCGTGCCGGAGGCCGGGGCGCAGCACGCCTGGCAGGCCCTGGAGAACGGCAAACACGTGGTCATGGTGAACGTGGAGGCCGACGCGCTGCTGGGGCCGATGCTCCAAAGGAAGGCCGAGCAGACCGGGCGCGTGTATTCCATGGCCTACGGCGACCAGCCCGCCCTCATCGCAGAGCAGATCGACTGGGCGCGGGCCGTGGGCTTGGAAGTTGTCTGCGCCGGCAAGGGAACGCGCTACCAGCCCGAGTACCATTACTCCACCCCCCAGACGGTCTGGGGCCATTACGGTTTCTCGCCGGAGCGCGTGGCCACCGGCGACTACAACGCCAAAATGTTCAACTCCTTCCTCGACGGAACGAAGTCGGCCATCGAGATGTGCGCCGTGTCCAACGCCAGCGGGATGGTTCCCCAGCGCGGCGGGTTGCAGTTTCCCCCCGTGGGCGTGGACGATCTGCCGCAAATTCTCAAACCCCGTGACGTGGGCGGGATTCTCGAACACGCCGGCACGGTCGAGGTGGTGGCCAGCGAAAACCGCGACCGGTCGCCGGTGCCGCGCGATCTGCGCTGGGGGGTGTATGTGGTGTTCCGCGCGCCCAGCGACTACGTCAAGCGCTGTTTCTCCGAGTACGGCCTGCGGACCGACTCCTCGGGCGAGTTCGCGGCGCTCTACCGTCCTTACCACCTCATCGGCTTGGAGCTGGGAATCAGTGTGGCCTCGGCGGCGCTGCGCGGCGAACCGACGGGCTCCAGCCGCAACTTCGTCGCCGACGTGGGGGCGGCCGCCAAGAGGGATTTGAAACCCGGCGAGGTGCTCGACGGAGAGGGCGGCTACACGGTTTACGGCCGGCTCGTGCGCGCGCAGGAAAGCCTTGAACAGGGCTTTCTCCCCATGGGACTGGCCAGTCAGGTCAAACTCGCGCGCCCGGTGGCCAAGGACGCCCTGGTGGCCTACGCCGACGTCGCGATGGACGAAAGCCTATTTATATATAAGCTGCGCCGTGCCATGGAAGCAGAGGCCAGGGAAAAACAGGTTTCGAACTATCCCCGCGCCGACGCTCGCTGAACTGCGGCCATTGGCGCCGAGAAGGAGACAGAGTTTATGGATGCCGATTTCTCTGCCTTGGACCGGCCGGAAATTCTGATGGTTCTCTTCCATCCGCGACGCGATTACGTTCGGCCGGCGGGAACTCCGCCCCGAGCGCCGACCGGAACCCCTCGCGTACAAGACATCCTGGTGCCGGTGGCAGATGATATCGTCGTGGGCGCCCGATTCCATTTGGGCGAGCCCACCCATGCCAATATCCTTTTTTTTCACGGCAACGGCGAAATCGCGGCCGACTACGACCAGATCGGCCCCTTTTACAACCGGATCGGAGCCAATTTCCTGGCTGTCGATTACCGCGGCTACGGCCGCTCGACCGGGCATCCGACCGTGGCGGCGATGATGCAGGACGGTCACACGATATTTAAGTTCGTTTCCGCTTGGCTGGCCCAAAACGGTTTCACCGGACCCTTGATTCTAATGGGCCGTTCTCTGGGCAGCGCCTCGGCCATTGAACTGGCGGCGGCTTACTCAGGGCAGGTCGCCGGCCTAATCGTCGAGAGCGGGTTCGCCTACGCCGGGCCGCTGCTGCAGCTTCTGGGGGCCGACCCTGCCAGAGTCGGCTTCCGCGAGGACCAGGCCTTCGGCCACATCGAGAAAATCGGTCAGTTCCGGAAACCGGTCCTGATCATCCATGCCGAATTCGACCACATCATCCCGTTTTCCGACGGGCAGGCGCTCTTTGACGCCTGCCCGTCGCCTGCCAAAACCCTGCTCAAAATACCGGGGGCCAACCACAACGACATCCTGTCAAACGCGCTCGGCGCTTATCTGACCGCTATCCAGCACTTCACCTCCTTGTGCATAACAATATGAAATGAATAAATAATTTTATTAACGCGGCACTTTCGGCCGCGCTTGTATCAGGCCCATGTTCCCTGCCGGACGTATAGTTGAGCCCTGAATTCTCAATGTCGGTCCGGCCTGCCTGCCGTTTTCTGCTTAAGTTCCGACATCTAAGGGACGATAGACTAGCATCAGGCCACAAAGACGCCCATCCGCCCGACAACCGGTGCCGCCGGCGGAAGGGCCGTCAACGGGCCTGTCGGGACCAACCTTCTCGTCCGGATCGGTAGAAAAGACGTCATGACTGCGGTTCGAACCAAAAAGCTCAAACCAGGCATGGTGATTGGCGATGATGTCTGCGACATCAAAGGCCGGCTGCTGCTGGCCCGCGGCAAACCCATCGGCCCGGACCACATCCGGATCTTCAAGATCTGGGGAATTCCGCAGGTAGAGATCGCCGGCGCGCCCGAAGACGAAGCGGCCCCGCCCGCTCCCATAGATCCAGCTTGGCTGGAGGCCGCCCGCCAGGAAACCGAGTGCCTGTTTGTTCTCACGGAGCGGGACCACCCCGCCATAAAGGAAATCTTCAACCAGGCGGTCCACTACCGCGCCACCCGGCGCACCCTTACACCGCCGGACAGCGTGCCGCTCGATGAGCCATCCGCACCTCCCAAGGAGCCGAATAAGGATTTTCTTGAGAAATTCATCGATCAGGACATCGCCCTGCCGGAAATCCCTTCCATCGTGTTTGAGTTGAACGAAGTCATTGCCAACCCTTTGTCAACAGCCGATCAGATGGCCCAGGTGATCAACAAGAGCCCCAGCTTGACCGCACTGCTGCTGAAGATCGTGAACTCCTCTTTTTACGGCCTGCCGTCCAAGGTGGACCGTGTGTCGCTGGCGGTAACTCTGATCGGCACCCGGGAGGTCTCGTCGCTGGCGCTGGGGATCAGCATCATGTCTATTTTCAAGAGCATCCCCAGCCGCCTGCTGACCATGCGCTCATTCCTCAAGCACAGCCTGGCGTGCGGTATCGTTTCGCGGTTGCTGGCGGCGCAGAAGACCATGCGCCAGACCGAACAGATTTTCACTGCCGGATTATTGCATGATATCGGTCGTTTGATCCTGTTTATCTACTTCCCGGAGGAGACCCTCGGCGCCCTGCACCACGCGCGGCAGACGTCCGATCGGCTTTTCCAGGCGGAAAAGAAGCGCTTGGGCTGCCATCATGCCCAGATCGGCAAATACCTGCTGAATCGCTGGCGGCTGCCCCTGATTATTGAAAACACCGTCTGTTTCCATCATGAACCTGACGATGCTCCGGACCCGGTGCCGGCGGCTATCGTGCATGTCGCCGATCTGCTGGTGAACGCTCTGGGGATCGGCACCAGTGGGGAACGCCTGGTTCCGCCGCTGGATGCCCGTGCATGGCAGTCTCTGGAATTGTCCCCGAGCTGCTTCGAGGTGGTGATCCACCAGACGATCAATCAACTGAACACCTTGGAATTTCTATTGCCGGAAAACAGGCCATGAACGCCGCCATTCCATTCACCCCGGAACAACTGCTTTCCCGGATCGACTATCTGGAAGAAAACCGGCGGTTTGTGCAGAACGTGCTCGAAATGGCGCTGTCTCTGGTGGATTTCCAGGAGAACATTCTCAACAGTTACGGGCCTGAAACCATTCTGGAAGAAGCCGAAAAGCGGATCCGCTACCTGATCCCGTTTGATGCCAACGCCCTGCTCATCGTCAATCAGGACAGCGCCGATTTTCAGCTGGCGGCGTGCAACCCTCCGGATGCGCGCGCGGCCATAGCCGCCGACGTCGAGGACCTGATCGAGAAGGGCTTCTTCGCCTGGGCCATCCGCGAGCGCCGGGGGATCTCCGTCGCCTCCAAAGACCGCACCAGACGCCTGGTGTTGCACGTCATCGCCACGCACTCGCGTGTCCGGGGCATGTTTGTGGGCCAAATGGACAACACCCGCAAGCAGATCCCGGACACTTCCTTGACGCTGCTGTCGATCATCCTGCTCAACACGGCCAACGCTCTGGAGAGCCTCGAGTTTTATCGCATGCTGCGCCACCAAAAAACGAACCTGGAACGGCAGGTGGAGGAACGCACACAGGCGCTGGCCGAATCCGAACGCCAGATGCAGCAGGTGTTGAAGCTGCAGGCCATTGGAACTCTGGCCGGTGGAATTGCACACGATTTCAACAACATCCTATTTCCGATCATCGGCTATACGGAAATCAGCATGGACGACGTCCCTGGGGATAGTCCCATCCGCGGGAACCTCGAGGAAGTCCTCAAGGCCGCCAACCGCGCACGGGAGCTCGTCCAGCAGATTCTGACCTTCAGCCGCCAGAACGGCCGCGAGCGCAAACCGATCCGCGTCCAGCTGATCGTCAAGGAAGCCCTGCGCCTGCTGCGCGCCTCCATTCCCAAAACGATCGATATCAGCTCGGATCTGGAAGAACGCTGCAACGCAATCATGGGAGATCCCACCCAGATTCACCAGGTCATCATGAACCTGTGCACCAACGCCTACCAGGCCATGCAGGAGACGGGCGGAACGCTGGAGGTGCGCCTGGCGGAAACCCAAATCAACTACGAGGAAACGGTCAAGCGCATCGGCATCAAGATGGGACCCCATCTGCATTTGACCGTAAGGGACGAGGGCGTGGGCATGGAGCCTTCGGTTCTGGACCGCATCTTCGAGCCCTACTACACCACCAAGGAACCCGGCAAAGGCACCGGGCTGGGGCTGTCGGTCATCCACGGGATCGTGAAAAACCACGGAGGATTCATCACCGTGGAAAGCGCCCCCGGCAAAGGCAGCACCTTCCACGTGTACCTGCCGACCCTGGAGGATGTGGAAGCCGAAATCGAAGCTGCGGCGAGCACGGCGAAAAGCGGCGGCAGCGAGCGGATCCTTCTTGTGGACGACGAACTGCAAATCGTAGACATGGAAAAACAATTGCTGGAAAAGCTCGGCTACCGCGTGACCGTTCAGACCAGCAGCACGGAAGCCCTGGAAACGTTTGCCCGCCAGCCGGACCAGTTCGATCTGGTCATCACCGACATGACCATGCCTCAGATGGCCGGCGACCAGTTGGCCCGCTGCATCTGGGACATCCGGCCCGGGCTCCCGGTCATCCTTTGCACCGGCTACAACGAGATGATGTCCGAGGACAAAGCGATCGCCATGGGCATCCGCAAGTTCATCCTCAAACCGATCGACAAAGACGAGTTGGCCGTGGCTATCCGCAGTGCCTTGAACAACACCGCCCCGCCTTACCTGATTCCCAAGAAAGATCCGTCCCTGGCCGCAGCGGTGGGTCGCTGCGCCTGATCCGGGTCGGTCTTCCGTAGCCCTCCGCCAGACCTACGCGTTGACCTCGCGGGTCTTTAGGCCTAATTTAGTCACCGACAGGGTATTTGAAGTTTCTCGCGTGGGGGCGTGATCTGGCCGCGACGTTGTCGCGGCTGGCAGCCACTTCCACAGGGATAACACTTGATGATCGCGCAAAACAGCGCCGCGCGCCATTCCCCTCTCCTTGCTGCTCTTTCGGAGGTTGGCAGACGATGACCCGGCATACCCATCGCTTTGTTGAACGCTACACGGGGCTGGTTGGATTCGGCCTCGACCGCGAAACAGATGAAAACACCATCATTTGTTACCTTCAGAAGTTCTCCGACGACGCGGTCATGGCCGCCATCATCAAACGGCTGGAGGACCGTGAGTTGGCCGAAATGTTCGATCTGATCAATCGGCTGCTGCGCCGCCACTTCACCGAAGCCGAATACCACCGCTTGTTTTTGAAAGACGAAAACCGTAAAGACGGCCGCTGAGGGGACCCTCCTGACGCCGCCCGTCCGATCCGAACCGATTGCTTCGATCGCCATGCTTTCAGCTTCGAACTCCGCCGCGGAGGCCATGCCATGTTGACCGAGAAACAGCTTGAAAACTACGCCGACGTGCTCTGGTGGGGACTGACGACCGCCCGGCGCAACCGCTTCCGAAAAGGAGACGTCGTCCAGATCCGGTTTCATTCAGGAGCGCTGCGTCTGGCCGAGATCCTCTATCGCAAGCTCATCGAAGGCGGGCTCCAGCCGATCGCCCGGATGGCGCCCACCGCCGGCATGGAACGCAGCTTTTTCCTTCTTTCCAACCGGCGGCAGCTGGCCTTCATTCCGCCCGGCGAGGAGCTCCTGTCCCGGCGTCTGAACGGCAGCATTTACCTGCTTGCGCCCGAATCCCTGACCCATCTGCGTGAGGCCGCGCCCGAAAACATCGCCACGGCCGCCGTGGTCTCCCATTCGCTGCGCGCGGTGCTCGAAAGCCGCGAAGCCCGCGGGGATTACAGCTGGACCCTTTGCCTGCTGCCCACCGCCGCGCTCGCGCGCCAGGCCGGCCTCAGCCTGGCCCTCTACACGCGCCAGGTGGTGAGCGCCTGTTTGCTGGACTCAGGGTCGCCCGTCTCCGAATGGCAACGGATCCACCGCCGGGCCGGCCAGATCAAACGCTGGCTGGACGGGCTTCCCGTCGCCCACTTTCACGTCGAATCCGCCACGATCGATCTCCTGATCCCGCTGGGGGCCCGGCGCCGGTGGGCCGGGGTGTCGGGCAGGAACATCCCCAGTTTCGAGCTGTTCGTCAGTCCGGACTGGCGCGGGATACGGGGCGTGTTCAGCGCCGATCAGCCGTCCTTTCGCAGCGGGAACCGGGTGCACGGCGTCCGCCTGGAATTCAAGGACGGACGCGTGGTTGGGCCCACCGCGGCGGAGGGCGAGCGTTTCATGAAAAAGCAGCTGGCCATGGACGCCGGGGCCTCCCAGGTGGGGGAGTTTTCGCTCACCGACCGCCGGTTTTCAAGAATCAACCGTTTCATGGCCAACACCCTCTTTGATGAGAACTTCGGGGGCCGCTTCGGGAACTGCCACCTGGCGCTGGGGTCCTCGTATGCCAACACGTATGCCGGCGACCCGCGCAAGCTGTCTGCGGCCATAAAAGCCAAGCTTGGCTTCAACCAATCCGCCCTGCACTGGGATTTCGTCAATACGGAGAAGAAGCGCGTGACGGCCGTTCTATCCGACGGCACACGCAAGGTGATCTATGAGGATGGAGAGTTCGCCCGCTAGATGCCGAACCGGTTGACGGCGGCGGCCTGCGTCAGGCGTCTGGTTGCGTCGTCGGCGCCAGAAAGCCGGCGCAGAGCTTTTGGACCGCTTCGACGAGTTGCTTCAGCGGAAAAGGTTTGGTCAGAACCAGGTCGAATCCGGCCTCTTGCAGCAGCCAAGGGGTTCCGGACATGCCCACGATGGGGGTCCGTTTGCGCGCAGAACCGCGGATGTGCTGCAAAACGCCGTGACCGTCAAGCTCCGGCATGAGGTAATCGGTTATTACCACGTCAAAGCTTCCGCGATCGTACTTGCGGATGCCCTCTTTTCCATCCTGTGCGGTTTCCACCCGGTGGCCAAATCGGGCCAGGGCGGCCTCGATGAGCCCCAGAATACCCTTCTCGTCCTCAATGACCAACACCGACCCCATGCTGTCACTCCCGGATGCAGCCGGACGAACGACCCGCTGCAGCGCATTGTTTGGTACCGGTATTAGATTGATCAAAACGTTTTAGGCGATGGAAAAGCCAAGCGGCGCGATGGTGAGCCTACCGAAGTATTTAGGAAAGGGATGCCGGCTTGTCAAACGGCAAAAAGAGGAGATGGACACGAAAACCGTCTGAATTATCAACAATTTCTATCTTCTCGAAAGCACAACGTTTTTTAGGATAACCGGCGGAGGACCCAGTGGGGTGGCGCCTCGCGTGCGATGAGGTCGATTTACAACAATTTCATTGAGATCGGAGCGTTATGCGCCGTTGCCCACAAATTACGTCAGCGCTTCGAGCTGCCCGAATCTTTGATTATCTCATTTTTTCAATCAAGCGGGCGATGCTAGACCTTGTATTTTCCGAAATCCTCCGATGACAGCTTATCGAGGTAATCGGCCCATTTCTTGCCTTCCTCGCTGGTGTCCGCAATTTCCACGTCCGGCTCGCGGATTTTGGAATGTTGAATGACCGCCTCTTCCACAAAGATCGGCGCCTCGAACCGCAGAGCCAGCGCTATGGCATCGCTGGGGCGTGCATCCATGTCGAACGTCTTGCCCTCGGAGACAAAATAAATGCGCGCAAAGAACGTATTGTCCCGCAGGTCGCAGACCTCGACGCGCTCAATCGAAATTTCCAGTTGCGCGGCGAAGTTTCGGAAGAGATCGTGGGTCATGGGCCGTTCATATTTTATTTTTTGGAGCGCGGAAGCGATGGAGGTGGCCTCCAACAGGCCGATCCAGATGGGCACCGCCTGCTCGTCATCCTCGGTTTTGAGGATGATGATCGGAGTGTTGGAAGCCGGGTCCATGGTCAACCCGGCGATATGGACTCTGCGCAGCATGAGTCACCTCTCTCTACGGCAGTCCGGATGCATCGGATCGCTCCAGGCGCCCCCACAGCGAATGGGCCAGCGCCCTTTCGATTCGAACCGGCACCACCCGGCCTGCCTGGATGGAATCTGCGTCCGCACAGGAATCCGCGTCGAGGAAATGTACGATCTTGTTCCCCGGCGTCCTTCCCGTCCATTGGTTCCGGGGACTCTGCTCGGCGGTGCCGGCCGCCGGCCGTTTGCTGAAACCTTCCGTCAATATCTCCTGCACCGAACCGACCAGGGCCTGGTGCTTGGCGCAGGTGACGCTTTCCTGGAGAGCAAGCACCGCCTGCAGCCGCTCGCGTTTCTCGCGCTCCGGAACTTTTTCGGCAAAATGGCGGGCGGGCGTGTTCGAGCGGTCCGAGTACATGAACGCAAACACGCTGTCGAATTCTACCTGCTGCATGAGGTCCAGGGTCGCCTCGAAATCGGTTCCGGTCTCACCCGGAAAGCCGACGATAATATCGGAGGAAATGGCTATCTGCGGACAACTATTCCGTAGTTTGGCAACGTTGTCAAGGTAATGCTCGCGCGTGTAGCGCCGGTTCATGCGCGCCAGAATACGGGTCGAACCGGATTGGACCGGCAGATGAATGTGCGGACAAAGCTTCTCAAGGCGTGCAAAACTATGCATGAGTTCCGGGGTCAGGTCTTTGGGATGGGAGGTGGTGAAGCGGATCCGCGCCAGGCCCTCGACGGCGTTTACCTGCTCCAGCAACTGCGCAAACGAACCATGCCCCTCTTTTGCACCGTAGCTGTTCACGTTCTGCCCCAGCAGCGTCACCTCGCACACCCCGGCGGCGGTCAGCCCGCGGATTTCGTTCAGAATCGCCTCCGGCGACCGGCTGGTTTCGCGGCCGCGCACGGTGGGAACCACGCAGTAGGCGCAAAAATTGTCGCAGCCGCGCATGATCGTTACGAACCGCGAAACCCCGCCCGCAGCCCTCGCTGCCGGGCCGGCATCGAATGCCTCCGGGAGGCCGTTCATCTCGATGTCCACGAGGGGGCGGGGTTGAAACGGCAGCCGCCGCAGCAGGGCCTCCAACCGGTGAATGGCTCGGGTCCCGAGGACGATATCCACGTGCGGTGCCCGCTCGCGGATACGCTCGCCTTCCTGCTGAGCCACGCAGCCGGCCACCGCAACGACCATCTCGGGTCGCCGGACCTTGACGGCCGCGAGCTGGCCTAAAAGGCTGAAAGCCTTCTGTTCGGCCTTGGCGCGCACCGAACAGGTGTTGACGATGACGAGATCGGCTTCGTCCGCTGAAACCGCCGGAACATATCCCAGCGGCGCCAGGCTCAAAGCGATGCGCTCGGAGTCCGATACGTTCATCTGACAGCCGATGGTGTGAATGTAAAAGAACTTGGGCTGCATGTTCGCTGATGCCGAAACGTCGGCAAGGGGATGGTTTGAGCGTGCGTCAATTCCAAATCAGTATAACCACCGCCGGAAGGATTGCAACCCGAAAGTCAGGGTTCAATCGGCGCGCTTTTCGATTGAGTACGGTCTCGAGATCGGGTATAAGACCCGCCGAATGGAAAAGCGCTGGCAAATAGCGACCGCAGACGGAAGGGCTGTTTCCGCCCTGGCACAGGCGCTGGGGTGCCATCCCGTAATCGCCACCCTGCTCGTCAACCGGCGGATCACCACCCCGGAGCGGGCCGATGCCTTTCTGCACGCCTCGATCGCCCATCTGCGGCCGCCGACCGGGCTGAAGGATCTGGAAAAAGCGGTCGAACGCCTGGTCCAGGCGATCACCATGGGCGAAACCATCCTGCTGTTCGGCGACTATGACGTGGACGGAACGACCGCTACGGCCGTGCTGTTCGAGTTTCTGAACGCCTGCGGCGCCTGTGTGTCCTATTACATCCCGCACCGCCTCAACGAGGGCTACGGGCTGCAGGCCTGCCACATTGCGAAAGTGGCCGTGCCGCGTCGGGCGGCGCTGCTGATCACCGTGGACTGCGGCTCCAACAGCCACGCCGCCGTGGATGCCGCCCGCGCCGCGGGGATCGACGTGATCATCACCGATCATCACCACGTGAGCCCGCCGCTGCCGCAGGCCGTGGCGGTCATCAACCCCAAGCGCCAAGACTGCTCGGGCGGATTGGGCCGGCTGGCCGGTGTCGGGGTGGCCTTCTGTCTGGCCGTGGCGCTGCGGCGACGCCTGCGCGAAACCGGTTTCTGGGCGGAGCGCGCCGAGCCCAACCTGCGCTCGCTCTGCGATTTGGTCGCCCTCGGCACCATCGCGGACATGGTGCCGCTGCTGGAGGAAAACCGCATCCTGGCCAAAACCGGCCTGGATGTGATCGGATCCGGCCGGCGGCCGGGCTTGGCCGCCCTGATGGACGCCGCTGGGATCTCCCGCCGCCCGATGGACTCCGACGACGTCGCTTTTCGGCTGGCGCCGCGCCTGAACGCCGCCGGCCGCATCGAACACGCCGGCTTGGCGGTCGACCTGCTGACGGCCGACCGGATGGACACCGCCCGGCGCCTGGCGCAGACGCTCAATCAGCTGAATGCCGCTCGTCAGGAAATCGAGCGGCGCATCTGGGAGGATCTTGAGGCGCTGATCGCCCGCCAGCCCGAGCTTCTGAAGCGCCAGGCCCTCGTTCTGGCTCACCCGCAATGGCATGCGGGCGTGATCGGCATCGCCGCCTCCAAGCTGATGGCCCGCTATCATCGACCGGTGGTTCTCATCGCCTTCAAGGGCCTCTCGGGCCGCGGCTCTGCCCGCGGGATCCCCGGAATCGACCTTTTCGCCTGCCTGTCCGCCTGCCGGATGTACCTGGAGGAATTGGGCGGCCATGTCCAGGCCGCCGGCCTCCGAATCAACGCGCAGCGGCTGCCGGAGTTCCAGCAAGCCTTCGAAGCGGCCGTCCGCAACGCCAGCGGACCCGACACCTTCATCCCGCAAATCCCGATCGAGGCCGAAGTAGGGCTGGATGCCATCTCAGAAGACCTGGTGAACCAACTGGAACCGCTGATGCCGTTCGGGGTCGATAACCCGGAGCCCCTGTTCATGGCCCGCCAGGTGGCGGTCGTCTCCTCCAGTCGCGTGGGCGAGCACCACCGGCGCATGCTGCTGCGCCCGGCCGCCGGACCGGCGCATCGAACCTTTCAGGCCATCCATTTCCACGCGGACCCTCGCCATGCGGCGCTGACCCATTTCGAACGCATGGCCTATAAACTGCGCTGGAACCGCTGGAACGGCGGCAAGATTCTGCAGCTGGTGGTCGAGGCGGTGTCCCCCCGTTGAGAGCCGATGCTGTTCAGCGGGGCGTTGAGGTGCGCCGGTGCAAGATGTATTTTTTGCTTGAAATATCTTTGCACGGCATCTATGATAAGCTGTTATCGAGTCAACGCCCGCCCGGAGGGCGGCCTTGGTTTGCGGCCATCGGCCGCTACGACACGCGCACGGCGGTGCTCCACCTTCGCGTGAACGGCACGCGGGGTGGGATGGCAGAACTCAAAAAAACACCGGCGGCCACGACCGGTGCGGAAGGGAACGGAAGGTATGGGAAAGGTCTTTCGACCGAGTACGCGCGAATCCTCGATTCTGTCTAAAATCGAATCAACCAAGGAACACAAGCGCCGCCTGGCGATCAGCAGCCTGCGGGACTGCATGGATGCCCTCTCCAACGCCGTCGCCATGAAGCTGGTGGAAAACAGCCTGGTGGAAACCACCAGCAAGAATTCACTGGAAGAACAGATCCGGTCCTGTCTTGAAAAACTGACCCGGGCGAGCGACTTCGACATCGATTACCAGATCGCGCCGGTCCGCAACCTGGTGCCGGACTTCAACATCGTCAGCCTTTATTTGACGGCCTTCATCATCGAAAAGCTATTGGACCACAAAGACATCGTCGATATTTTCGGTTCGGATGAAGACATCTATTTGACCGTCAACCAGCAAGTCAAGAAACACCTGCCGGTGTAATGCCTTCCCAGTTTCAGCCGCGGCTGGTCAACGGGCCATTCGAAGACCCGGGGCTGTTCATCCCGTTCCCATTCGAGCGCCGGGCGATGCTCTTCGACCTTGGCGATCTCTCGCGGCTGCCCGCGCGCGACCGCCTGAAGATCTCACAGGTGTTCGTCACCCACACCCACATGGACCACTTCATCGGCTTCGATCAACTCCTGCGGTGCGTGCTCGGCCGGGAGAAGGATCTGTGCCTCTATGGCCCGGCCGGGTTCCTCGGCAACGTGGAAGGCAAGCTGGCGGGGTATTCCTGGGATCTGGTGGACCGATTCACCTGTCGCCTGGCGCTGCACCTGACGGAGGTCCATCCGGGCCGGTTGTTGCGCCGATCCTATCATTGCGGGGACGGCTTTGCCGCCGCCGGCGACATCGTCGCGCAGCCGTTCGACGGCCGCCTGCACACCGAGCCCTCCCTTGAGGTCACGGCCGCGATCCTGCCGCACAGCATCCCCTGCCTGGGGCTCGCCCTGGCCGAGCGGTTCCACGTCAACATCCTCAAAACCGGCCTGGAGAGATTGGGGCTGACGCCCGGCCCCTGGGTCGCACGCTTCAAGCATGCGCTTTATGCGCGGGTTGATCGGGACGCGGAATTTAGAATCGAGCCCGGTCCGGAGAGCGCCGAACGCACCTTCGTTCTGGGAGCCCTTGCGGAGAAGATTGCGCGCATCACCCCCGGGCAAAAAATCGCTTATATTGCCGATGTCGGCGATACCGTCGCCTCCCGGGAGGCCATTGCAGCGTTGGCGCGCGATGCGGACCAGCTGTTCATCGAAGCGGCCTTCCTTGACAGCGAGCGGCCGCGCGCGGCCGCCACGCATCACCTCACGGCCCGGCAGGCAGGCGAACTGGCCGCCCTGGCGCGGGCCCGTCGCTTCACGCTCTTTCACTTTTCGCCGCGCTACGAAGGCCGCGAGGCGGAACTGCTCCAGGAGGCGCAGGTGTCCTACCAGCGAATGTTGGCTTGCATGGGTAGCGAGCCACGGGCATAGAATCAATCGAGACGAAATTCGAAATCCGAAGCACGAAACTCGAAACAAATTCGAATTTTCGAAAGAATAATGACCAAAACGGTTTTGGCCGTGATCGAGGGTGGTTGTTTAGCGTTTCGGTCATTCGGTAATTCGGGTTTGTTTCGGATTTCGGATTTCGTGCTTCGGATTTTTTACGCCGCGTGCCATTGCCCCCCTTGGCTATGAGCCCTGCCGACCCTCTTGCGCCATTCGGACCGTCCGGACCTAACTGCGGATCCGCTCGATGCCCAGCCGCATCAGTCCGACCGCATGCCGCCACGACCCCTTCAACCCGATGCGTGCCAGCCTGAAAAAGGCGCGGACCGTGCCGATGGCCTTGACGCGCCGGTATTCGGAAAAATACTTCCACCGGTCGCTGTCGCCATAGACGAATCTAGTCACCTGCCGTCGCACCGTCTCATTTCCGAGGTCAAATCGGCATCCCAGGGTCTTTCGGGCCCCCTCATCCTGGACCCGCAGGACCTCGATGGGCAGCGCGTAGCGCTGACCATAGCTGTCGGACGCTTCCAGTCGCAGGCGTGATGCCGACGGCGCCACGCCCGCATCCATGCTCAGCCCGAGCCCGCTGATCGAAAGGTCCCGCAGGAACGCGGCCACCGGCGCACGGCCGTCCGGCGCCCTCAGCCGAATCGGCTCGTGGGTGGCAAAGCGGTGCGACCGCCGCAGCTGACGCCGCTCCCAGACGACCCCCAGGCAGCAGATCACGAGAAACAGGTTGAACGTGTTCCAACACACGCAGATCGCGATCGTGTCCAACAACGCCGGCTGGTTCAGCCAGAGGACGACTCCCGCGCAAAACGCCAGCAGGTTCAGCAGGAACATGAGGTAAAATGGGGTGGCCAGATGGGTGCGCGTGTCGTGCTCCAGGGAGATGGCCTTGGGGGTCACTCGGAACCGCGGGGACCAGGGATTCAAAAACACCGAAAGCACCGCCGGAACCAGGTAGACGCTCTGGATGATCTCGAACAGCTCGGAATAAAACGGATGCCGCAGCTTGCCATAAAGGTAATTGGACAAGAAATAGGATGCCAACAGATGCGGGATGGCATAGACCAGAACCTGCATCAGGGAGGCGTTGTAGACCCGCAACCCGAAGATCAGAAACATCAGCGGTGCCAGGAAAAAAATGAGGCGTGCGAATCCAAACAGCCAGAAGAGACAGGCGTTCAGGTAGCAGATGCGTTGGGGGATGGCGAGTCCCTTTTCGCGCAGCGGGTTTCTCAACAGCAGAATCTGCAGCATGCCCTTGGCCCAGCGGCTGCGCTGGATGATGAAGCTGTCGAAAGACTCCGGCGAAAGGCCCATGACCATGGCCTTGTTCAAGTAGACGCTGTTGAGGCCCCGGGCGTGCAGCCGCAGGGCCGTGCCGGCGTCTTCGGTGATCGTGTCTTCGACCAACCCGCCGATTTCCAGCAAGTGTCGGCGACGCAGCAGCGCCGCCGACCCGCAGAAGAACGAGGCATTCCAGAAATCCAGCCCCAACTGAATCCCGCCGTAAAACATTTCGTTCTCGCCCGGACTGATCGCGGCCGTGCCGAGGTTCTTTTCGACCGGGGTGGGATTGATGAAAAAGTGCGGGGTTTGCACGCAGGCCAGCTTCTCGTCCGCGATGAAGAAGCCGACCGTATGCAGCAGGAAATCGCGGGTGGGAACATGGTCGCAATCGAGAATGAGCACCAGCTCGGCGCGGGGACGCGGTTCGCCCAATCCCGGGTTGTGCCGCGCGGCGACCCGGTGATGATCGTCGGCGGGGATGGCCGCCCCCAATGCGGCGTTGATGTTGCCGGCCTTGGCGTGGATGTTGCGCTCGCGGGTGAGGTAATGCACGCCCAGGGATGCGGCGGCGGCCTTCAGCTCCCGGGACCGCCGACGGGCCGCCTGCGCTCGCGCCGGATCCGGGTCCTCGAGCTTCTGGGTGGTCCCGCCGTCATCCAGCACGAACACATTGAGCTTGCCTTTGGCATAGTTCAGCTGGGTGCAGGCGGTCAGGGTGAGGGTCACCATTTCCACCGGCTCATTGTAAGTCGGGATCAGCACGTCGACGCTCGGCCAGCGAGAGCGATCGGCCGGCAACGGGGGACTGTGGCGCCGGATCGGCGCCACATTGACGAAAAGGCCGACGAGATGGGTGAAGATCCCGTAGGTCTCGGCGATGTAGAGCAACATCAGGAAGATGAAATCCCAGAGCCCCGTATAGGAAAGGGTGGCGGTGGTGCGGAACATCCAATAGCGCAGACTGAGATAGGAACCCAGGACGATGACCACCACGCGGTTGAAATCCCCCGTGGCCGTTTCCGCCCGGCTGAAAAGCCACACCGCGGCGAGAATGCCGGCGGAGAGCACCACTTGGTTGTCATCCGTCAGGACGAACGTGGCGGACCAGGCCACCAGCAGGAACAACGCGGCGGTCACGCCCAAGGCCAGCGAGGAACTGCGCCGGGTGGTTTCATCGCTGATGGCAGCGGCGGTACTGGATGGCATTGGCGAACTCCCGTTTAAGTGTTGAAGCACCTCGATGCGCAGATCCGGATTTTGCCGCCGCGCCGCTAATGCGCCGCCGCGCCCGTGCCATTCGTCCGTGCGCCGAAGCTGATTCTTTCGCGTGGACGTTCCACCGGAGTGCAGCGGGTCTCGACGGCCGCGTATCCCAGCAGCTCCCGCACCTCGCGTCGCAGTGCCGGGCCGGCCTTCAGCTGAAAGCCCTCTGAAAGCTCGATCAAGGCTTCCGTATGGGTCGGGCCGCGCAGGTGCAGATAGGCCTTGCAAGGTCCCGGAAAGCGGTGCAGCAGGTCCCGCAGCCGCAGCAGCAGCTCGCGGTCGGTGCGGCCGAGCTCCAAGTTGACATGCACGCTGGCGGTATAGGTTTCCTCGGCTTTTTCCAGAGCGATCATGCTGTCGGCGATGAGCTTGACCGCCTGTTCGTCCCGCTGGACCTGACCCTGCACCAAAACGGCGTTGTCTTCCGTCAAGAGGTCGCCGCAGCTCATGTAAAGGCGCGAGAACACCGTCACTTCCAGGGCGCCGTGCATGTCTTCGATGGTGACGAACGCCATCAGTTCGCCCTTTTTGGTCTTGATCGTCTTGGTGCCGCGGATCAGGCCACCGATGCGCACCGAGGCGCCGTCCGGCGCCTCCTTGATGGAGAGGGCGTCGGCCGTGGTGAACTTGCTGAGCAGCTCCTCGAACCGGGTGAGCGGATGGCCGCTGAGATAGAACCCCAGGGATTCCTTCTCGAAGGCCAGCTTCTGGCGCTCGTCCCATTCATCGATGTCCGGCATGGCCGGAAGGTTCACGGGCGGCGGGCACTCCGCCCCGCCGAAGAGCCCCATCTGCGGATCGCAGCGTTCCTTCTGCGCCCGTTGGCCATACTCCAAGGCCAGTTCCAAAGCGGCCATCATCTGGGAACGCCGCAGGCCGGTGGTGTCGAACGCCCCGCACTTGATCAGGCTTTCGACCACCCGCTTGTTGACCTTCTTCAGATCGACCCGCTCGCAGAAGTCGAAGAGCGATGCAAACGGCTGCTCCTGCCGGGCCTCGACCATGGCATCGATCGCGCCTTCACCCACGTTTTTCACCGCCACCAGGCCGAAGCGGATCCGGTTGCCGTCCACCGTGAAGTTCTTGAAACTGCGGTTGATGTCCGGCGGCAGCACGGGGATGCCATGGCTGCGACATTCGGCCACGAACTTGACGATGTTGTCGATGGAGCCCATTTCGCTGGTGAGCAGCGCCGCCAGGAACTCCAGCGGGAAGTGCGCCTTCAGAAAAGCGGTCTGATAGGCGATGAGTGCATAGGCGGCGCTGTGCGACTTGTTGAATCCGTAACCGCCGAATTTTTCCATCAAGTCGAAAATGCTGGTCGCTTTCTCCGGCACCACCCCGTTTTCCCTGGCACCCTTGATGAACCGCTCGCGGTGGGCCGCCATGATCTCCGCGATCTTCTTGCCCATGGCCTTGCGCAGGTCATCGGCCTCCGCCATGCTGTAGCGGGCCAGGACACCGGCGATCTTCATGACCTGCTCCTGGTAGACGATGACCCCGTAGGTTTCCTCGAGAATCGGCGCCAGTTCCGGCACGAGGTAGCTGACCGCCTTGCGGCCGTGCTTGCGGTCCACGTAATCGTCGATCATGCCGCTTTCCATAGGGCCGGGCCGGTAGAGGGCCACCAGCGCCACCACGTCCGCGAAGCACTCCGGTTTGAGCCGCACCAGCAGGTCCTTCATGCCCGCGCTTTCCAGCTGGAAAACCCCGGTGGTGTCACCGGCCGAAAGCAGCTGGTAGGTAGCGGCATCGTCCAGGACGATGTCTTCTAAATCCGGCGGGGTCTTGCCCTGGCGGCGGATGAGCTCCAGGGCGCTGGCGATGACGGTCAGATTGCGCAGCCCGAGGAAGTCGAACTTGACCAGCCCGATCTTCTCCACGATCTTCATGTCGAACTGGGTGACCACTTCGCCCTTTTTGCCCCGGAACAGCGGCAAGTATTCCACCAGCGGGCGGTCGGAGATCACCACCCCGGCCGCGTGGGTCGAGGCGTGGCGCGGCAGCCCCTCCAGCACGCGGCAGATCCGGATGAGATCGCCGTATTCGGGCTTTTTTTCGACCAGCTCGCGCAGCCGTGGCTCCCGCTCGAGGGCATCGTCCAGGGTAATGTTGAGCACGTCGGGGACCTGCTTGGCGATGGCATCCACTTCGGGCAAAGGAATGTCGAGGGCTCGGCCGACGTCCCGGATCACCGCCCGCGTCTTGAGCTTTCCGAAGGTGATGATCTGGGCCACGTAGTCTCCGCCGCCGTAACGGTCCACGACGTACTTGTATACGTCTTCACGGCCGTCGATGCAGAAGTCGACGTCGATGTCCGGCATGCTTTTGCGGGCGGGGTTCAGAAAACGTTCGAAGATCAGGCCGTGCACGATCGGGTCCAGATCGGTGATGCCCAGGCTGTAGGCGACCAGGCTGCCGGCGGCCGAACCGCGCCCCGGGCCGACCGGGATTCCGCTTTGCTTGGCATGGCGGATGAAATCGGAGACGATCAGGAAATAGCTCGTAAAGCCCATCTCCTTGATCACCTGGATCTCATAGTCCAGCCGCGCGCGGTAAAGCGCCTCGTCCGCCTGCGGGTTCTTGGCGCGCACGCGCTGCATGACCCGATCAAACCCCTCGAGGCTCTTGCGCTCGAACAGTTCGTCAGCGGTCTGGGCGCCGTGGGTGTCGAAGCGCGGGAAATGATAGGTCTTGAAGTCGAATTCAAGCGAGCAGCGCCGGGCGATGTCCGCCGTATGCGCAAGGGCCTCCGGGGTGTCCTTGAAATAGGCCGCCATCTCGGAGGCCGGCTTGAAATACAACTGGTCGGTGCGGAACTTGAGCCGCTCCGAGTCGTGGATGGTCTTGCCGGTTTGAATGCACAGCAGCACGTCGTGGGCGCGCACGTCTTCGGGCGAAAGGTAGTGGCAGTCGTTGCTGGCCACGAGCGGAATCGAAAGCCGCCGGCTCATGTCGATCAGGGCCGCGTTCACCCGCTCCTGCTCGTCGATGCCGTTGTTCTGGATTTCGAGAAAGAACCGGTTCTCCCCGAACATCTCGCGGTAGGACCGCGCCGCCTGCTCCGCCAGCTCCAGCCGGCCTGCCATGATCCGACGCGGGATTTCGCCGTGCAGACAGGCCGACATCCCGATCAGGCCGCGGGCACAATCCTTGAGGAGTTCGCGGTCGATGCGCGGCCGGTAGTAAAAGCCTTCCAACTGGGCCGCCGTGGCCAACCGGCAGAGATTGCGATAGCCTTCCTGGTTTTCGGCCAGCAGGATGATATGGCACAGCTCGCGGTTGTCGGCCGGGTTTTTGTCGAACCGGCTGCGGGGAGCGATGTACATCTCGCAGCCGATGATCGGCTGGATGCCGGCCTTGCTCGCCTTTTCATAAAACTCGACGGCGCCGAACAAGGTACCGTGGTCGGTGGTCGCCACGGCCGACATGCCGAAGTCGGCCGTCCGCTTGATCAGATCGTCGATGCGGATCGCCCCGTCCAGCAGGCTGTATTGCGTGTGCACGTGCAGATGAACGAAGTCGGTCATGGATTCCCTTCGAACCAAACAGAGTGCCGAGGATCGAACCCTGATGAGCGCGAATGCCCGTGAGCGGCGGCCGGCGGTGCTCCCCCTGGACGCCTCGGACCTCCGAGCGGAGGTGAGCTCAACTCGTTTAAAATCTTCTCAGGGATCGAACCGAATGTAAAGCAAAAGATAGGGACGGCTTCCGAAGGCCGAAATTGGGTTTCTGGCGAAGCCATTACTCGAGGCGGTAGTTCGGTGCCTCCTTGGTGATGATCACGTCGTGCACGTGCGATTCACGGATGCCGGCAGCGGATATTTTAATGAAGCGCGCCTTTTCCCTCAGTTCCTCCAAGCTGCGACAGCCGCAATACCCCATACCGGCTTTCAACCCGCCCACCAGCTGAAAGATGTTGGCCTGCAGCGATCCGCGGTATGGCACCCGACCGACGATCCCCTCCGGCACGAGCTTGTCGCCCTCGCTCTCGTCCCCCTGGTAGTAACGGTCCTTGCTGCCCTTCTTCATGGCCTCGATCGAGCCCATCCCGCGATAAACCTTGTAGCTGCGGCCCTGGTAAAGGATCAGCTCGCCCGGGCTCTCCTCGGTGCCGGCGAAAAGCCCGCCGATCATCACAGTCTGAGCGCCCGCGGCGATCGCCTTGGTCAGGTCGCCCGAGAAGCGGATGCCGCCGTCGGCGATGAGCGGCACGCCCATTTTTTCGGAAACGGGACGGCAGTTCATGATGGCCGTCAATTGAGGCACTCCCACCCCGGCCACCACCCGGGTCGTGCAGATGGAGCCGGGACCGATGCCGATCTTGACCGCGTCGACGCCCGCCTTGATGAGGTCTCGTGTTCCTTCCGCCGTGGCGACGTTGCCGGCGATCACCTCGATCTCCTTGAAAGTGCGCTTCAAGCGCTTGACCGCATCGATGACATTCTGGGAATGCCCGTGGGAGGTGTCGATCAGGATGATGTCCGCGCCGGCCTTGAGCAGGGCCTCGGCGCGCTCCTCCATGTCCGGCCCGACGCCCACCGCCGCGCCGACCCGCAGCCGCCCCAAGCTGTCCTTGCTGGCGTGGGGGTATCTCTTGATCTTTTCGATGTCCTTGATGGTGATCAAACCGGTCAGCCGCCCTTTTTTGTCGACCACCAGCAATTTCTCGATGCGGTGCTTGTGCAGGAGTTTTTTCGACTCCTCCAGACCGATTCCCTCGGTGACGGTCACCAGGCGGTCCTTGGTCATGACCTCGGCGACCTTCTTGTCCATGTCGGACTCGAACCGTAGGTCCCGGTTGGTGACGATGCCGACCAGCTGATCTCCCTTCACGACCGGCACGCCGGAAATTCGGTATTGTTCCATGAGCGTGAGCACTTCGACCACCTTCTGGTCGGGATGGATGGTGACCGGGTCGACGATCATGCCGCTTTCCGACTTTTTGACCTTGTCGACTTCCATGGCCTGGGCCTTGATCTCCAG
The DNA here is from genome assembly GCA_963700055.1 of uncultured delta proteobacterium. GTDB lineage: Bacteria > Desulfobacterota > Desulfobacteria > Desulfobacterales > SpSt-501 > SpSt-501. The sequence continues at coordinate 24,547 of CAVOWH010000011.1, forward strand.
GTTCCGGTGGATGAACCCCAAACCGCCCTCCCGGGCCATGCTGATGGCGGTGTCCGCCTCGGTAACGGTGTCCATGGCCGCACTCACGATGGGGGTGTTCAGGCGGATGCGGCGGGTCAATTGGGTCTGAACGGAAACGTCTTTGGGAAGAATATCTGAAAAACTGGGAAGCAGCAGCAGATCGTCGAAAGAATAGGCTTCCTGGAGCGGTTGATTAGGCATCGAACTCCTCCTCGTCCCAAATGGGTGCTCCGGAGATAATAGATAATAAGGACTGCGCGTGTTCGGCACCGACGCAGCGGGGTGTCGGGCGGAAAAAATTTGTGCCACGAATAACAGAAGGGCAGGCGTTTGGCAATCATTATTTGGATTCCGGCGCGGCCGCTGGATTTCCCCGAAATTCATTCAATTTCAGCTAATTATCCGCGCGCCGGGTTGACTTTGAAGCGTTTGGTGCTAAGATGACGAATTCAAGCAAAAAGGCACTTGCATGCTCATCACGATCAACCCTCATAATCCGCAGCTGCGTCTCATCCGGAAAGTGGTGGAGATTCTCAGGACCGGCGGAGTCGTGGTCTACCCCACCGACACATACTATGGGATCGGCTGCGATCTGATGAACCCCAGGGCCATCGAGCGCATCTACCAGCTGAAACGCCGCGACAAGAGCAAACCCTTCAGTTTCATCTGCTCGGACCTGACGAATATCAGCCAGTATGCCAAGGTTTCCAATTACGCCTACCGCACCATGAAACGCCTGCTTCCGGGGCCCTACACGTTCATCCTGGAGGGCTCCAAGCTGGTTCCCAAGATCATGATGACCAAGCGCAAGACCGCCGGCATCCGCGTGCCCGACAACGCGATCTGCCTATCGCTGGTGCGCGAGCTCGGCCACCCGATCATCACCACCAGCGCCGCCACCGCTGAAGGGGAAAGCTTCCACGACGCCTCGCTGATCCACGACCACTTCGGCAAGCAGGTGGATGTCGTCATCGACGGCAGCCCGGTCTCCGGCGAGCCGTCCAGCATCGTATCGCTGATCGACGACACGCCGCAGATCATCCGCCGCGGCGCGGGGGGTGTCAGCCTGTTTGAATAGACGACTTCAAGGCAGACGCAACTTCTGGCACGATCAACTTAGGCCTTGCCCAGCCCCCTTGCCGTGGTTGCGGTCCCGCCGAGAACAGAACTCGCCTTGGTCCGCAAAGCGACACGCCGTGATCCAAAATTCACGTTGAATCCCCGTGCCGCACGATCAAGGATGTGGGCACCGATGGGCAGCGCTGAAGTGGCGGCGGGTGAAGGTGCGTTGCACACATGGATGGACCGCTTGGAATGGATGAATAAAAAGTCGTGAATCAGGGTCCCGTTGTTATTGACGGCCTGGGCCCGAACCCCCGCCGGGTGAGGTTCAAGGTCGCATAGCTCAATCTCCGGGCAATATTTTCTCACCAAACCAAGATATCCCCGTTTAAAGAATGAATTCTTGTACTCCATGATCCCTGACCTGAGGTTCTCCGCGATCACTTTCCAGAAGCCGCCAAAGGCAGCCATCTCTTTGAGGTCACGGAGGCTCACGTCCGCTTTGCGGTAGCCTTCGCGCTTCAAGGCCAAGACGGCGTTGGGCCCAACCGTGACTCTGCCGTCGATCATGCGGGTCAGGTGGACACCCAAGAAAGGCAGGGCTGGATCGGGAATGGGATAGATTAGATGATGAATGATGTCGCTTTTGCTTCGCGGTAACTGGTAGTACTCTCCCCTGAAGGGCACGATCTGAAAATCGGCCTTCAGCCCCAGCATTCGCACGAGGCGATCCGACATCAACCCCGCACAGGTGATAAGGTGGCGTGCCGCGAAGCCTCCCACGGTGGTTTCAACCCTCACCTCATCCGCCATCTCCTTCAAGCCCAACACCTCGGTTCCAAGCCTGATCTCTCCGCCGGCTTCACGGAACAACTCGGCCAGCTTGCAAGCGAACAGGCGATAATCGGTGATGCCTGTCTGGCGCACCAAGAAGGCACCCACCCCCAAGATATGGGGTTCCCGTTCTCTCAGCTGCCCCCTGCTGAGCCATTCAACATCGATGCGGTTTTCCTGCGCATGCCGGAAGAGCTTTTGCATTCGCACAAATTCGGCGGGATTGGTGGCCACCAGCAGTTTGCCGCAGTTCTCGCAAGGCAAGCCGTGCTCTTGGCAGAAGCGATAAACCATCTCGTTGCCAGACCGGCAAAAAAGAGCCTTGAGACTGCCGGTCGGATAATAGACGCCGGCGTGAATCACACCGCTGTTGCGGCCGGTCTGATGCAGCGCGAGGCGCTCTTCCTTCTCCAACAGGAGGATGGTTTTCCCAGGGCAGCGCTGCGATAGCTGCCATGCGGTCGAAGTGCCAATGATTCCGCCGCCGATAATGATGTAGTCGTACATGAAGGGTCTCATTCCTTGCTGAGCTTTTCGAAATCGCATTGGCGGGCTGCACCCCCTGCGCCTGAACCCTAACTCCTTAACATGGGAATGTATGCGCCAGAAACAAGGGCGGCATCGGTCCGGAGAGATGGGGTGGCAGCGGTCAGCCAGTCAATAAGTAATCAATAAAGCGTTTATTGCAATGCAGGAGCGAGATCAGTTCGGCATCGATGCCCGGCTGCTGTCGGATAGAGTACGAGGAGGCACTTCATCACGTGTTGTCGCGAGGCAACCAAAGAAAATGGTAGGGGATAGGCATCAATCTAGCTGCATTCTGAATGACCGGGAGGTTAAAGGAGAAGAGGGGCGGTTTCTTTTAGGGATGAGATCATTCGTATTTGCGTTCTTGCAGCTTTGGCTTCTTGCATTGACACCGGCCCGGGTACGTGTTACACGTAATTTACGTGAAATACTTGCTGGAGATCCCCATGAAACAGAATGTGACGTTGAGCATCGAAAAAGAAATCATCAAGAAGGGCAAAGTGATGGCAGCCCGCAAAGATACCTCCATCAGCAAGATGCTCGCTGATCTGCTGAAGAGCATGGTTGAAAACGACGAGCGCTATGAAGCGGCTAAACGCAGCGCGATTCAGCTGCTGAAGAAGGGGGTTCGCCTGGGGGGGGAAATCACCTGGAAGCGAGAAGATCTCCATGAGCGATAGGACTTTCGTGGACACCAATATCCTGGTTTATGCCCACGATGCCGATGCGGGCGAAAAGCATGCAAGTGCCGCCAAAGCGGTCGCCGAGCTGTGGGTGTCCAGAAACGGCATCCTCAGCGCCCAGGTTCTTCAGGAGCTCTACATAACGTTGACGCGGAAAGTGGCCTCGCCGGTCACAAGAAACCTCGCTCGCCGCCTGATCAGAAACTACTTGACATGGGAGCTAGTGTTAAACGACGGCGCCATCATTTTGCACGCCAGCGAGATCGAGGAAAATTACCGCCTGTCGTTTTGGGACGGTTTGATCGTCGCCGCCGCGTATTCGAAAAATGCCGCTATCATCCTCACTGAGGATCTTAACGACGGCCAAAACATCGAAGGCATCCGAATCCAAAACCCCTTCCTGAAATGAATGATTTCAAGCCTGTCCCGTATATGCCAGTCATGAACGCCGAACGATTGTAGAATCTGCCTGATGCGCATTTCATCAATAACGCTGACATGCCTTGGCTTGACGGCGGGTGTTTTCGTTGCCTGCCTGTGGCCATTTAATTTCAGCGAGACCAACCGCGTGTCGGTCCTGCCCGAGAACAGCGGAATACGTTTCGAGGCTCCGGCAACGCCGCATAAAGCAAATCTCGGAGGGATGGTCTTCACGGCCGAAGGCCTCAGCTGCCGCTCGAATCCATCGTGCGGGCAGGGAGCCGTCAGCATCGAAATTCGGCTCAAGGCGGAGACCGAGAACAGCGACTGCCTCAAGCGGATCGTCGACGTCAGAACGGCCGATGGATCCGAGGCCTTTTACATCGGCCAATGGGAATCCTTCTTTATCGTGCGCTCTTTTGCCTTGCGACCGGCCGGCGGCAAGCCGTATCAGGAGATCGGAATTGCCCACGCGCTGGCGGCCGAAAGGAAGCGCTTCGTGACGGTCTCCTCCAACTCGGAGGGCACCGCCATCTACCTGGACGGCCGGCCGGCAAAGCAATTTCCGGGTGTGCGTCTGCTGAAAGAATCGGACACCCTGCACGGTCACAAACTTTACTTTGGAAACTCCCCTGCAATCGACTGCCCCTGGGCGGGAGACCTTTATGGGTTCGCCGTTTACGGTCGAGCCATGGGGTCCGACGAGGCGGCGGAGAGCTTCCGGCGCTGGGAGGGCAGCCAGGCGTTTGGCGAAGGGGATAGGGCGCAGACGGCCGTGGCAGGTTACCGCTTCGGGGCGATCAGCGGCGAACGCATCGAGGACCTGTCGAACAGCGGGAACGACTTGACGGCCTCCCCGCGCTTGATCTTTGAAAAACCGATCCTGCACCTGCCGCGGCTGCCCGATCTGCACGCCGCCGACGTCATGCTGAACGTGGCGGGATTCATTCCATTGGGGCTCTCGTTCGCCTTCCGGCAGTTCAGGGCCGGGAAACAATCTTTGCGGACCAGCGCAGCAGCGGCCATTCTAATGGGCGCCGCACTGAGCTTGGCCGTCGAAGTGATACAAGCGTGGCTTCCCACCCGGGATTCATCGCTGGCAGACTTGATCGCGAACGCGGCGGGAGCGGGGCTGGGCGCCGCCGCATTTATTGCTTGGGCGCGTTGCCTGCAACGGTCGCGCCAAAGCCTTTAACCCCGTCGCCCTCGACGCAGGCCCCACACGATCGGTCAATGAGGGACATCCTACATATTGGCACTTCGCATCCATTTCGGTAGAGCTGAGTCCAGAAAAGGGCTCTCTGTCAAGGTTTCAAGATGAAGCGCCAGGCACAGTACCAATCCGCCGGATGCTCATCCGGCGGGCAGCCGATGCACTCGGTCTCGATCCGGTCGTCGATGCTGCGCGCGAAATAGGTGTATTCCACCAGCCCCGCCGATTGGCAGGGATAATCGTCGAGGCCCTTGCGTTTGCGCGCGGACTGCACCCGACACTCGTTCATCCGGAAGATGATGCGGTCGGGGCCGTCTTCGACGGTGGACTGAACGTTGATCTGGGCGTAAATTCGGAAGTTCAGGGCTTTCTTGAGGCCATCGAGCCCCGGCCGTTCGGGCAGGTTGAGCAGGCGCTTGATGGACCAGGCTTCGATCGGCGAAAACTGGCCCCAGACCGAGTCGTTGCAGCGCTTGGCGTCGTTCATGCCGTCCTTGAACTCCACCGCCTGGAACCAGACGCCGTCGTTGGCCAGCCAGTTGGCGCAGAAACCGTCGAGCAGTTTTTTCAGGTCTCCCCGGTCCATCTCCACCAGGGCCTTGGGCAGGCCGTCCTTGAGCTCGAACCCGAACACCTTGGACAGGCGGTTCATCTGGATTCCCAGGCTGCGTTCGTAGGCCGCCTTCAGAGTCCCTAGCGCCCGCGCCGTCCCCATCTGGTGCCGCACCTCGGTGAACCACAGGCCGTAGTGCAGAATGGAGCGGTGCAGGATGTCCAGGATGAAGCGGGTCAAGTCCTCTTGATTAAGGTTGTCGATGTTCGCGACATGTTCGTTCATAGCGCTGCCCTTCGCTTGAGGATACGCGATGCTGGATGCTCGATAAAAGCGAGGACTGAGAAAGGAATAAGGATTTTTTTCTCAGTCCTCAGCACTCCGTCCTGTTTACTTTTTCTTAAACCTCTCCGGCAGCTTGGCCTGCTTGCCCCAATCGGCCGGGAGCTTCTGGCCGGCCGGTTCGCCCAGCTTCTCCTTGAGCTTCTTGAGGCCCGGCCGCGCGAACTTGGGATGCCCCTCCTTGAGCGTGCGTCCGTTGATGACGGCCTCACTGCGCAGGCGATGGCCCACCGTGCGCTCGACCTGCCGGCCGAGCCAGAGCACGCGGTTCACGTCGTAGCCGTGTTCGATGCCCATCTCGTCGATCTGCACCAGCATGTCCTCCAGGCAGGTCAGCCCGACGTAGCGCGGGTCCTCGTAGTAGTACTCGCCCGTCCCCGGCACCGGGCAGTCGTCCAGGAAGTTGGCCGGCTGGCCGCCCATGCCGCCCAGCGTGCCCTCGAAGTGGGTGATCCCGGCCTGCAGCGCGGCTAGCACCGAGGCCGAGGCCACGCGCTTGGTCTCGTGGAAATGGGCGATGTGCACGCGGGTGTCCGGGATCTCGTCCAGGATCATGGAGAAGTAACGGTAGACGTGGGGGGCCGAGGCGCTGCCGTCGTGGTCGGCGTGCTCGATGTCGGCCGCTCCGATCGAAAGCCAGCGCTTAGTGAATTCCACCGCGTCCTTCAGTTCGGTGGCTCCGGCGATCGGGCTGCCCCAGATGGTGCTCACCGTGCCGCACATCTTGAGACCGGCGTCGTTGCACTTCTTGATGGCGCGCTCGCATTCCTTCCAGTACTGCGGCAGGGTGCAGCCCGAATTGGCGAAGTGGTGCTCCTCTTCGGTTGAGACCATCATCAGGCAGCGGTCCGGGCCGACGCCCTTCTTGCGCAGCTCGATCGCCCGGTCCACGCCGGGCTCGCGGATGGTCACGGCCGTGATGCAGACGTCGTCGATGTTGATGCCCTTCTTCGCGCAGCGCTCGCGGAAGCGGTCGTTGCGCAGATGGGCCAGCACCTGCTCGGCGTCGCTGAACTGCGGCATCAGGAAGGGGTTGCCGAGGTTTGTCACCTCGATGTTTTTGCAGCCGGCGAATATCATCTCCTCGGCGTAGAAGATCTTGGCCCGAGTGGAAATGAACTTTTCGAGATGCTGAAAGCCGTCCCGGACGGTGATGTCGCCGATGGTCACTTTCTTTGGCATGCGCGGGAAGATTTTCCAGTAATCGTACTCGGTCATGATTTTTACCCCTTTCTTAGAATAGTGGCGTTCGATAAGGTTTGGATGGCAGTCTCTTTCTAAATCCGTAAGGGTTCTACGGGCTACGGGAAAAAAACAATGTTAAAGGTGTCCTTTCTGAACCCTGAACCCGGAACCCCGAACCCTTCATTTCCCCTTATACACCGGCTTTCTCTTCTCCTTGAACGCCGCCAGGCCCTCCAGGCGGTCTTCGGTGGGAATGCACACCCAATAGGCATTGGATTCGATCGCTAGGCCGGTGGCGATGTCGGTCTCGATCCCGTGGTTGATGGCGTATTTGGCCTGTTCGATGGCGATGGGGCCGGTCTCGCAGATCATGGCCGCCATTTTGCGGCATTCCTCCAGCAGTGCCGACGGCTCGCAGACCTGGTTCACCAGCCCGATGCGCAGGGCCTCCTCGGCCTCCACCCGCCGGCCGGTGAAGATGAGCTCCTTGGCCTTGCCCCGGCCCACCAGACGCGGCAGCCGCTGCGTGCCCCCTGCCCCCGGGATGATGGCCAGACGGGTCTCGGTCAATCCCATGCTGGCGCTCTTCGCGGCGATGCGTATATCGCTCGCCAGCGCCAGCTCGGTGCCGCCGCCCAGGGCGATCCCGTTCACCGCCGCGATCACCGGCTTGTTCAACTCTCCGATCAAGGTGAAGAGATTGCGGATCGTAAAAATGTACTCTTTCACTTTTTCCGGCGGCAGGCTGGCGCGCTCCTTCAGATCCGCCCCGGAGCAAAAGGCCTTTTCCCCGGCGCCGGTGACGACGACGACCCGCACATCCCGCCGGAAGCGGAAGCTTTCGATCGCATCCCTCAGCGCGAACAGCAGGGGAAAGTTGAGCGAATTCATGACCTCGGGACGGTTCAGCGTCAGGGTGACGATGCCATCCTCTTCCTTTGCCAGCAATACATTCTCACTCATGCAGACCTCCTTTAGCATCCGCGAAACGCGAAAATCAGGGCCGCTCGATGGCCTCGGGTTTGAGCTCTCGTATAATTCAGCGCGGTGATGTCGACCGCCAGCTGCTCCCGGCGGCTATCCGCCCAGCAGGGAGCGCTGCCGCTCTTCGCCCTCAGCGCGGAAACCGACTTGTAATAGATCAAACGCGAATTGAGGCGGCTGCCCTGGAAATATGAGCGAGCGCTCGCTCATTTTTAAATCATCTCGCTGGCCCTTGTCAATCCTGAATTGCGTCTAACCAGGATCTTGCCGAGGATTTCATTTCGGGCGGAACGTGCTATATGCTGATGGCATGGGCATTTTTTGACAATCCGGACGAGCCGGGAGCAAATTGGAAATCCGAGATCTGACGGGATCCTACCGTTGGGCGTGGGGCTTCAACCTGGGGTTACTGGCCGCCGCCGCCGCCGGCATCGTGTCGTTGAGACGCCGTCGTGCGAACGTGTAACCGCTCCCAGGCCTCATGGTTCAGCAACCTTCACCTCAATCCATCGCTGTCAGAGCAGTTACAAAACTTGACAATCGTTCCTTCGGCGTGTAAAAATCACCGTCGATCGAGCGCTCGCTCGGCAAACGCTCCCAACATATCCTCTTCACCCCAGCCGGTCGACTGAAAATAGCGGTCTGGCAGTGAGGTTCCATGCGCAACTCCACCCGTGCTGACGCTATTCCCACCCAGGTCAAAGATCCGAATCTGGTCGAACGCCGCCGGCGCCAGATCGCCGATGCCGCGGTCCAACTCTTCATTGAAAAGGGGTTTCATAAGACCACCACGCGCCAGATCGCCCGGGCCGCCGACATATCGATCGGCTCTCTTTATGAGTATTTCACCAGCAAGGAGGACATCCTCTATCTGGTCTGCGATTTCATCCACTCGCAGATGGAGCAAGGCGTCGCCACCGCCATGGCCAACGCCGCCGGCGGACGCGACGCCCTGGCCAAGGTCATCCGAGAGTACTTCATGGTCTGCCACCGGATGAGCGATTTCATCCTGATGATCTACCAGGAGACCCAGTCCCTGCCCCGCCAATGGCAGCAGCGCGTCCTGGAGAACGAGCTGCAGATCACGGGGCTGCTGGTCGGCGTGCTCGCGAGGCTTTCGCAATCGGGGGAGCTGCCGCACCTGGACGAGCGGTTCATTGAGCTGACCGCCCACAACATCGTTGTCATGGGCCATATGTGGACTTTCCGCCGCTGGTTCCTCGGCAAGCATTACGGCATCGAAGACTACATCACGCTCCAAACCGCGGCGATCCTGCGAATGTGCACGGGCGGATCCGGTAAGTGACGCGTGATTTGGACCTATTTACAAAGCCGCCGAAGCGGGTGACTTTTTACGATTCCATCAAATAGCGGCATAGAGCAAAGGGCATAGGGTAAAAACCTCAGAGTCTTTCCTCTCCTGCCCTATGCTCTCTGCTCTTTGCCCTCTGCCCTTCGTAGGAGGCCTCATGAGCGCACAGGTTGAGATCTACAAACCTCGCAATCCCATCCGGGTGGTGACGGCCACTTCGCTTTTCGACGGTCACGATGCGGCCATCAACATCATGCGCCGCATCATCCAGGACACCGGCGCCGAGGTGATCCACCTCGGGCACAACCGATCGGTTCAGGAAATCGTGGACGCGGCCATCGAGGAGGACGTCCAGGGGGTGGCGGTCTCAAGCTACCAGGGCGGGCATATCGAGTTTTTCAAATATCTCGTGGACCTCCTGCGCGAGCGCGGCGCACCGCACGTCAAGGTGTTCGGCGGCGGGGGCGGGGTGATTGTGCCGGCGGAGATCCGGGAGTTGGAGGCCTACGGCGTCGCCAAGATCTACTCTCCTGAAGACGGCGCCCGCCTGGGCCTGCAGGGCATGATCAACCACCTGGTACAGGCCCTCGACTTTCCGACCGTCAAGGATTTCAACTTCGCCATGGACGGCCTCTCGCCCGAGAACAAACGGCTGGTGGCCAACCTGATCTCCGCCGCCGAGGTCGCCAAGGCCCGGCAGAACGGCCATCTGGAGAAACTGCGGGCGGAGTTCAGCCGCAAGATCGGAAGCCGCAAAGTGCCGGTGATCGGCATCACCGGCACCGGCGGGGCCGGCAAGTCCTCCCTGACCGATGAGTTGATCGTGCGCATCCTGCACGATCTCAAGCAGGTACGCGTGGCCGTGCTCAGCTGCGACCCGTCGCGCCGCAAGACCGGCGGCGCCCTGCTGGGCGACCGCATCCGCATGAACGCCATCGGCAGCCCGCGGGTCTTCATGCGCTCGCTCGCCACGCGCAGCTCGGCCACCGAGATCCCCGCAGCGCTCGCCGACGCCATCCTGGCGGTCAAGGCCGCGGGCTATGACCTGGTCATCACCGAGACCGCCGGCATCGGCCAGGGCGATTCGAGCATCGTGGATCTCGTGGACCTCTCGCTCTACGTCATGACCAGCGAATACGGCGCGGCCTCCCAGCTCGAAAAGATCGACATGCTCGATTTCGCCGATCTGGTGGCGGTCAACAAGTTCGAAAAGCGCGGCAGCGACGACGCCGTGCAGCACGTGCGCAAGCAGGTCCAGCGCAACCGCAAGGCCTTCGACCGCAGACCCGAGGAAATGCCGGTCTACGGCACCATCGCCTCCAAGTTCAACGACGACGGCGTGACGGCGCTCTACCACGCCATCATGGACACCGTGGCCGCCAAGACCGGCGTGGCGTTCGAGGCCCGCCTGCCCCGGCCGGCAGGCAAGACCTCCTCCTCCAAGACCATCATCATTCCGCCACAGCGGGTGCGCTACCTGGCCGAGATTTCGGACACCGTGCGCAGCTACCACCGCGAAACGCGCCGTGAGATGGACGCCGTGCGCAAGCCCTGGCACATCGAGCAGACCGCCCAGGCCATCGAGGGCGAGCCGTCTGTGGGCGATGACCGTCAGGCGCTGCTCGCGCGGCTCAGTGAGGAAGCCCGCAAGGCCCGGGAGGCGCTCGACCCCGAGACCCGCAAGGTCATGGAGGAGTGGGCCGAAATCAAGAGCCTCTACCGCCAGGAGACCCTGGCCTACACCGTCCGCGGCCGCGAAATCCGGCTGCCGCTCTACTCGGAGTCCCTGGCGCATTCCCGCATTCCCAAGATAGTCCTGCCGCGATTCGAGGATCCGGCCGAGATCTACCGCTGGATGCGCGAGGAAAACGTCCCCGGCCGCTTCCCCTTCACGGCCGGCGTCTTCCCGCTCAAGCGCGCGGACGAGGACCCCACCCGCATGTTCGCCGGTGAAGGCGATCCGGCGCGCACCAACCGGCGCTTCAAGCTGCTGTCGGCCAACTACGAGGCCAAGCGCCTGTCGACCGCCTTCGACTCGGTCACCCTCTACGGGTTCGACCCGGACATCCGGCCCGACATCTACGGCAAGGTCGGCACCTCCGGGGTCAGCGTATGCTCCCTGGACGACGTCAAGGTGCTTTACGGCGGCTTCGAGCTCTGCGCGCCGAACACGTCGGTCTCGATGACCATCAACGGGCCGGCGCCCATCATGCTGGCCATGTTTCTCAACGCCGCCATCGACCAGCAGGTGGACGCCTTCAAGGCGCAGCGCGGCCGCGACCCGAACCCGGCCGAACACGAGAAGATCCGCGCCAGCGTGCTCTCCAACGTCCGCGGCACCGTCCAGGCGGACATCCTCAAGGAGGACCAGGGCCAGAACACCTGCATCTTCTCGATCGACTTCGCCCTCAAGATGATGGGCGACATCCAGGAGTATTTCATTCAGCAGAACGTGCGCAATTTCTATTCGGTGTCGATCTCCGGCTACCACATCGCCGAAGCCGGCGCCAACCCCATCACGCAGCTGGCCCTGACCCTGGCCAACGGCTTCACCTACGTCGAGTACTATCTCTCCCGCGGAATGCCCATCGACAGCTTCGCGCCCAACCTGTCTTTCTTTTTCTCCAACGGCCTGGACCCGGAGTACAACGTCATCGGCCGCGTGGCGCGACGCATCTGGGCCGTAGCCATGAAGCGCAACTACGGGGGGTCGGTGCGGGCCCAGCAGCTCAAGTACCACATCCAGACTTCCGGGCGCTCCCTGCACAGCCAGGATATCCAGTTCAACGACATCCGCACGACCCTGCAAGCCCTGTGTGCGATCTACGACAACTGCAACAGCCTGCACACCAACGCCTTCGACGAGGCCATCACCACGCCGAGCACCGAGTCCGTTCGCCGGGCGCTGGCGATCCAGCTCATCATCAACCGCGAATGGGGCCTCACCAAGAACGAAAACATGAACCAGGGCAGCTTCATTTTCGAGGAACTGACCCGCCTGGTCGAAGAAGCCGTGCTGGCGGAATTCGACCGCATCACCGAGCGCGGCGGGGTGCTGGGGGCCATGGAGACCGGCTACCAGCGCAGCAAAATTCAGGATGAGTCGCTCTACTACGAGGCCTTGAAGCACAGCGGCGAGCTGCCGATCATCGGCGTGAACACCTTCCGCGACCCGCACGCGTCCGAAGACCCGATGAGCGAAGCGCTCGAGCTCGCCCGGGCCACCGAAGAGGAAAAGCAATCCCAGTTGAAGCGCCTGGCCGATTTCAAGAAGCGCCACGCCAACGAAGCCCCGGCCGCTCTCGAACGGCTTCAGCAGGTCGCCCTCGGCAGCGGCAACGTCTTCGCCGAGCTCATGAACACCGTGCGCGCTTGCAGCCTGGGGCAGATCACCCAGGCGCTGTATGCGGTGGGAGGGCAGTATCGTAGAAATATGTAATGGCATAGAGCATAGAGCCAAGGGCATAGAGTCAAAGAATCGAAGGTTCTCTTTCCTCCGTGAATTTTTTACCCTATGCTCTATGCACTCTGCCCTTTGCCCTGAGAAAGGAGAATTTGAATGAGACGTGCAGTCATCGTCAGCGCCGTGCGGACGCCTCTCGGCAGCTTCAACGGAACCCTTGGCGGCGTCGGCGCCACGAAGCTGGGGGCGATCGCCATTGAGGAGGCCGTTCGGCGCGCCGGGATCGAAAAATCGGCGGTGAACGAGGTCATTATGGGCCAGGTGCTGCCCTGCGGCTACGGCCAGAATCCGGCCAAACAGGCGGCCGTCCAGGCGCAGCTCCCCTGGGAGGTGGAGTGCATCACGGTCAACAAGGTCTGCGGCTCGGCCTTGAAGGCGGTCATGCTGGCCGCCCAGGCCATCCAGACCGGCGATGCGGACGTGGTCGTGGCCGGCGGCATGGAGAATATGAGCGCCGCCCCCTACTACCTCGAAAAGGCGCGCTTCGGCTACCGCATGGGGCCGGGCGCCTTGCAGGACCACATGGTCCACGACGGGCTGTGGGACATCGTCAACGATTTCCACATGGGCATTTCCAACGATCTGTGCTCCCAGAAATACAACGTCAGCCGCGAGGACCAGGACCGCTATGCGGCCGAGTCCTACCGCCGGGCCGTGGCGGCCGTCCGGAGCGGGAGATTCGCGGACGAGATCGTGCCGGTGACCATCCCCCGGCGCAAGGGCGAACCGGTCGTTTTCGAGCAGGACGAATGCCCGCGGGAGACGAGCTACGAGGCATTGGCCAAAATGGCGCCGGCCTTCCAGAAGAACGGGTTCGCCACCGCCGGCAACGCCTCGGTGATCAGCGACGGCGCGGCCGCGGTGGTGGTTATGGCGGAGGAGAAGGCGCGCGCGCTCGGCTGCCGGGCGCTGGCCGCCGTCGGCGCCCAGGCATCGGCCGGGCTCGACATGAAGTACGTACTGGTCGCCCCCATCCTCGCGATGCCCAAGTGCTTAAAGAAGGAAGGCATCGGGCTTGACGACGTGGACCTGTTCGAGATCAACGAAGCCTTCAGCGGTTCTACGGTGGCCGTGCTGCGCGAGCTGAAGATCGACCCCGCCAGGGTCAACGTCAACGGCGGCAGCGTGGCCTTGGGGCATCCCATCGGCGCGAGCGGCTGCCGGCTGCTGGTGACGCTGCTCCACGAGATGATCCGCCGGGACAAGAAAACCGGGCTGGCCTCTCTGTGTTTAGGCGGGGGAGAGGCGGTGGCGTTGGTAATCAAAAGGTAGGGTTCCAGGGTTCAGGGTTCGGGGTTCAGGCGAAAAGATTCAAGAGTCGCCTGGGCGGCGATATCGTTGGCCCATTGAGTCCCTGAACCTCTGAACCCTGAACCCTGAACCCTTTTCTCCTGAAAGCAAAATGTCCAAACCTTCAAACAACGTGCAGGAGGATTAAAAAATGGAAGTAAAAGTATTCGGCGTCATCGGCGCCGGCCAGATGGGCAACGGCATCGCCCAGGTGGCGGCCGCCAGCGGTCTGAACGTCATCATGAACGACATTCAGCAGCAATTCGTGGACAAGGGGCTCAAGGCCATTTCCGGCATTCTCAGCCGCAATGTCGAGAAGGGCAAGATGACGGCGGCGGACAAGGACGCGCTCCTGGGCCGGATCAAGACCAGCGTTAAGCTCGATGACCTGGCGGCGGCGGATTACGTGGTCGAGGCCGCCACCGAAAAACAGGAGATCAAGTTCCAGCTGTTCCGCGACCTGGACCGGATCTGCCGGCCCGGCGTGATCCTGTCGACCAACACCTCCTCGATCCCCATCGGCCGCATCGCCGCCCAGACCCAACGGCCGGACCAGGTGATCGGCATGCACTTCATGAACCCGGTGCCGGTCATGAAGCTCGTGGAAGTCATCCCCGGCATCGCGACCTCGGAGGAGACGTTCAAGACCACCTGGGCCTTGTCCGAAAAATTCGGCAAAACCCCGGCCAAGGCCAACGACTACCCCGGCTTCATCGCCAACCGCATCCTGCTGCCGATGATCAACGAGGCCGTCTACTGCCTGTACCACGGAGTCGGCTCCCGCGAAGACATCGACACCGTCATGAAACTCGGCATGAACCATCCCATGGGCCCGCTGGCCCTGGCCGATCTGATCGGTCTGGACACCTGCCTGGCCATCATGGAAACCCTTTACGAAGGATTCAAGGACTCCAAGTATCGGCCCTGCCCGCTCCTGCGCAAATATGTGGAGGCCGGATGGCTCGGCCGCAAGACCGGCCGGGGATTCTATGAATACAAATAACAAAAGGCATAGCGCATAGAGCATGGAGCAAAGGGCCGCAAAACCCATTATCAGACCCTATGCCCTTAGCCCTATGCTCCATGCCAGCACCTGTCGGAGGACCCATGCCCAAGCCCAGAGCCCCACAACGCGTACCCATCGGCGGCAAGATCAAGAAGGTGCGGGTGGAGAAGAACGTGCCACTTGAGCGCATCGCCAACGAAACCGGCTTTTCCATCCCCTATCTCAAGCAGGTCGAAGCCGGCAAGGCTATTCCGCCGGTCGGCGCGATTCTGCAGATCGCCCGGGCGCTCGAGATCGATTCGGCCTCGCTGTTGAAAGAGCCCGAATCCAAGCTGGAAAAGCGCATCAAAGCCCACACCAAACGCACTGAAAATTATGCCTACACCACGCTGACCCCCGGGGCGGAAAACAAGCATCTCAAGGCCTTCCGAGTGGTGATCGAAGCCCAGCAGGAACACCGGGGGGTCGATTATTTTCACGAGGGCGAAGAGTTCGACTATGTGCTGTCCGGCCGGGTCCAAGTGACCGTGGGCGACCATGTGAACACGCTGGCCGCCGGCGACAGCCTGCATTTCAATTCGGGCATCCCGCACAAGCTGAAAAGCATCAGCAACGAACGCGCCGAACTGCTCGTGGTGATCTTCACGCCGTGATCCGCCCCCGCGGGAGGCGCAGAATCCATAACAGAAGACGGCAAGGTCGGCTCGACCGTAGACGCGTTTACCGGCGACCGGGTGGAGGAGAAGAGGATGTCTTTCAAACTCACCGAAGAACAGCTGATGATCCAGTCGATGGTGCGCGACCTGGCCCGCGAGGAGTTCGCCCCGCGCGCCATGGAGCGCGACCAGAAGAAGCTCTTTCCCGCGGACAACCTGAAAAAGCTGGCCGAACTCGGCCTCATGGGGATGATGGTGCCGCCGGAATACGGCGGCTCCGGGGCCGACGCCGTCAGCTACGTGCTGGCGCTGGCGGAGGTGGCCTACGCTTGCGCCTCCACGGCCGTGGTGATGTCGGTGCACAACTCGATCGTGTGCGAAAGCGTTCTCAAGTACGGCACGGAAAAGCAGAAGGAGAAGTTCCTGACGCGCCTGGCCTCGGGCGAAATCATCGGAGCCTTCTCCCTGACCGAGCCCAACGCCGGCTCGGACCCGGCCCGGCAGACCACCAAAGCCGTGCGCGACGGGAACAGCTATGTCCTGAACGGTACCAAGCGCTTCACCACGACAGGCAAAAACGCGGGGCTGATCATCGTGACCGCCAAAACCGATGAAGCCAAGGCCCACCGCGGCATCAGCGCTTTTCTGGTGGAACAGGGGGCCAAGGGTCTCAAGGCCGGCCCGCTCGAGGATAAAATGGGGCTGAGGGCCTCCGACACCTGCGATCTGATCCTGGAAGACTGCCGCGTCCCGGCCGACCAGCTGCTGGGGAACGAAGGCGACGGGTTTCTGATCGCCATGACCGGCCTGGACTGCGGCCGCATAGGCATCGCCGCGCAGTCGGTCGGAGTGGCCCAGGCGTCCCTGGACGCCGCCGTAAGGTACATTCAGGAGCGCGAACAGTTCGGTCAGAAGATATCCAAGTTCCAGGGGATCCGCTGGAGGGTGGCCGACATGGCGACCGAAATCGAAGCCTCCCGGCTGATGATGCTTTCCGCCGCCCAGATGAAAGACAGCGGCGAGAACTACACCCTGCAGGCCTCCATGGCCAAGCTCTTCGCCTCCGAGATGGTCAACCGCATCACGGGCCAGGCCGTGCAGCTTCACGGCGGGTACGGCTTCACGAAGGAGTACGCCGTGGAGCGCTATTACCGCGATGCCCGCGTGTTCACCATCTACGAAGGAACCTCCGAGATTCAACGGATCGTGATCTCCAACCATATTCTCAAAGACAAACGCCATCCGTGACCGAGACTGGAGAGAAAATTCGATTGTAATCTGGTTCAGTATCCAGTATCCAGTATCCAGCAAGCATCTTCTCCATCATCGCGACGGTTCGACAGGAGGACGACATGGTCCGCACCGAAATATCTCTTTTTTTGAAAAACGTGCCGGGCGAGCTGGGTCGGCTGTCGACGCTGCTGGGCGCCAACGGCGTCAACATCGACGCCCTTATGATCCAAGACGCCTCGGCCTACGTCCAGCAGCTGTTCCAAGCCCGCGGCAAGTCGCTCCAGCGCATCGCCTCGGCCGCCAGCTACAACTCCATGCGCAAGGACTCGGCCGAGTTTGCGTTGATTCGCATGCTGACCGACAACACCGACAAGGCCGTCGATCTGCTCTCCGCGCATGAGTACCTCTTCGACCTCATGCCCGTGGTGGCTCTGCAGTTGGAGAATCGACCGGGCGAACTCGCCGCCATCACCAAAAAATTCGGGGAAGAAGGCATCAACATCAATTATGTCTATGGCTCGGTGGCCGGCCCCGACGCCAAGTGCCTGTTCGTCTTTTGCCCGGAGGACATTGACCTAGCGACTAAAATTTTCAAATAAAGGAAAGAGGCGGACGATGCCACACCTCATCATCCACGTGTCCAACATCATGGACGAAGGCGCCAAGGTCGCCTTTCTGAAACGCACCCGCGAGGTCGTTCTCGAAACGTTGAAGCTGGACCCGATCGTCGGGCATGTGATCTTGTACGAAAGCCCTCATAAGCACCGCTGCACCTACGCCGACCGCGACCCCAACTTCGTGTTTTTCGAAGTATTCCTGTACCCGGGCCGCAGCCCGGACCTGAAAGCGCACCTGGTCGAGCGCATCTCCTATCTGATCAACCAATACACCGGCGTCGATTCCAAGAACATCCACGCCGTCATTCACGAAATCCCGCCTGATGATTACTTCGGCGGAATCAAACACCAGCACTGAGCCGGCATCCAGCGGAGTGACCGCTGCGCTCCGATCATAGGCCCGCAGGAGTTCTTTCATGGCGAAGCTGTTGAATGGACAGTTTGCATTTTTTCAGGAGTTCTTGAAGCATCCTCTCCAAATCGGGTCGGTCATTCCCAGTTCCCGCTTCCTTGAAAAACGTATTTTAGAGGCCTCTTCGGTCGCTTTGGCCAATACGATTGTAGAGCTGGGTTCGGGTACCGGCGGTACGACCCGCGCCATACTAAACGGGATGCCACAGCACGCCAAACTGCTGAGCATTGAAATCAACCCGCATCTGCATGCCTCGGTCAGCAAGATCTCGGATGATCGCCTGATCGCACACCTCGGAAACGCCTGCGAGCTGGAAAGGATTCTTGGCATGTATGATATGGGCCGCCCGGAGGTCGTCATTTCGGGTATTCCTTTTTCCACGATGAGCCACCGGTCGGGCGCTCAAGTCGTCAAAACCATCTCGGCCCTGCTGGCGCCCAACGGCCGCTTTGTAGCCTACCAGGTGAGCAGACGAGTCGCCGAATTGTGCCGGCCGATCTTGGGAACAGGGCAAATGGAAGTCGAGATCCTCAACATCCCGCCGGTTCGGGTCTATCAGTGGGCGAAGAACAGCGGCTGACGGATTCGAGCAAATCAATTCATGGTGCTGATCCGAAAGGAGGCCTTCCATGCGGCTTGCCGGCAAACGCATCGCGATCCTCGTCGCCGACGGGGTCGAAGACCTCGAATTTTATGTCCCCCTGATGCGCCTTCAAGAGGAAGGCGCCGATGTCATCCCCGCGGCAATGGACCTCAAGCCGATCCGCGGCAAGAATGGGCTGGAAATCATACCGGCGGCACGCATCGAGTCGCTTCGCAGCAGTGACTTGCTTGCCGCGGTCGTGCCCGGCGGCTGGGCGCCCGACAAACTGCGCCGCTATGCGGTCGTGACCAAATTGATCCGCGACATGGACGCCGCCGGCAAGACCCTGGGAATCATCTGTCATGGAGGGCTGGTGGCGATTTCGGCCGGGATCCTGCGCGGTCGCCGGGCGACCGGCTCCCTGGGCATCAAAGACGACCTGGTCAATGCGGAGGCCGCCTGGGTCGATGCGCCCGCCTTTCGAGAAGGCAATCTCGTCTGGGGGCGGATCGTGGCTGACATCCCGGCGTTCTGCCGCGAATTGGTTGCAACCCTCGTAGAAGCCGCCGGTGCCGTGCCCTGACGCCGCATTTTCTCCCAGCGGGATCTACGATCAGATTCCCCCCGCCAGAAAGCTTATCATCACGAAAGGCAAGGCCGCCGGATAGGGTTGGCCCTATACTCCTAAAAAGTAGGGCCATATCGTGCTGAAACGATCGACTCCTGAAAACGGTATGGAGGGATAGACTCGGAGTGGATATCCTGCTGCAGATCGTCGTGACCGGTTTTGTCACCGGCGGCGTTTACGGCTTGATCGCACTGGGTTATGTGCTGATCTTCAAGGCTACGGGCGTCCTAAATCTATCCACCGGGGTCATCATGACGCTCGGGGCATTTGTCTGCCTGACCTTTCTCACCCAGCTCGGTGCGCCCCTGTGGGCGGCTTTTCTTTTGACTCTTCTCGTGGCGCTTTTGTTGGGATTGACGATCGAACGCGTCGTGCTGCGACAACTGATCGGTGAGCCCATCATCTCCGTCATCATGGTGACCGTCGGACTTTCCAGCATCCTGCACGGTCTTACGCATATTATTTGGTCCCCGGAGCACCGCTCGTTCCCCCAGCTTTTTCCGCCCGAGCCCCTTGATCTCGGGTTCGCCGTGGTGCCTTCGGGCCTTTGGTGGGGATTTGTGTTTGCCGCCGCCACCACCGCAATTTTTCTGGTGGTGTTCAAATTTTCCCGAACCGGCATCGCCATGCGGGCCACGGCCAGCGATCAACAGGCGGCCCAGTCTACAGGAATCAGTGTGCGCTGGGTGTTCGCCCTTTCGTGGAGTTTCGGCTGCATGGCGGCGGCCATCGGCGGGATCGTCATCGGCAACATCAGCGGCATCAGCATCTATCTGGGGGACATCGGCTTGAAAGTCCTGGCGGTCATCATTCTCGGCGGCTTGGACAGCATCGGGGGCGCCATCCTCGGAGGGTTCATCATCGGCGTACTCGAGAACCTGGCCGGGCTTTACCTGGACCCGGTTTTCGGAGGCGGGGTCAAGGACATCGCCCCGTTTTTCATCATCGTGCTGATTCTGCTGATCAGACCCTACGGGCTGTTCGGGAAACGAACCATCGAACGCGTATAGACGGGGCCATGCGCTGCGCGGATTTCAAGACCTCCTATGTCGCCGACGAGGCCATCTTCCAATCCCCGTTCGTCAAATGTTGGATCGGGGTGCTCTTCGCGGCCCTGATTATTTTCCCTTTTTTAGTCGGCGCCTACGAGCTCTACATCGCCAACCTAATCGGGTTTGCCGTCATCGCGGCTGTTGGGCTCAACATCCTGACGGGTTTCACCGGCCAGATTTCCCTCGGCCACGCCGCCTTCATCGGGATCGGCGGATACACGGCCGCCATTCTCATCACGCGCCTGAATTGCCCTTTCTGGCTGGCCCTGCCCGCTGCGGGCCTCGTCTCCGCAGCCGCCGGGGTCGTTATCGGCATCGCCTCCTTGCGGGTAAAAGGGCTTTATCTGTGTGTGGGCGCCCTGGAGCCCGAGGCCTGCCGCGCCCTGGCGGTCGAGCCCATGCAACGGCTCAACATCAGTTGGGAATCCGAGGCTCTGGTGCAGCGGCTCATCGAGCAGGCCGGTCAGCGGGCGAACCTGATTAGCGTCACCTGCGACCAGCTGCTTTACGAGCTCGGCCTGGAAGAACGCAGGATTTCGAGCAGCCATCTGGAGAAAGTTCTCAGCGGCAGCAGACTCCGGGACGGCCTGGTCTTGCGCGATCTCAGCACCGATCCGATCGAAAACCGCTTGGACCGGATAACAGTTTACACAGCTGCGAGCGATGCAAACAAGCCCCGCTTCACCCTCGCGGATATTATCACGCAACTGGAGCGCCAGGCGTATAACCCTTCCGCTGAAGCCTTGAAACGCTCGCTGGAGCGGCTGGTGCTGGCTTTCGTTCTGGGGCGCCAAGGCAACGAATACTTCTTCCAAGTCCCCCTGCAGCTGGACCTGATAATGGGCGAAAACACAGCACTGCTACTCCAATCCGAGCTTAAGGCAACCAAAGGCGCGTGATTTCCCACTCCCCCTTTGGTTTTTATGGCCTTTTCTCCTCCGCCTGAAGCGTCCATGCCATTCTGATGAATTCGTTAGGTAATCGAGAGCAAAAAACCTCTTCAGAAAAATGTAGATACAATCCTGAATGGGTTAGCTTTGATAGATTTTGCCTTAAAGATATATCCAGCAAATAGGAATTGACATAATCCAGTTGCTACTGAAAGCATCAGGCACCATATCAGATTTCGAAAAACGTGAGGTTGACAGCCAGTATTACTACCTGAATTTTGCACGCCATAAGGGTTGAAAAATAAAATACCATCTGGGATCCTGTCATAGCAACGGTTTGCCTAAACCTAAACAGCTATAACAGGAGGTACCCAGATGGTAAAACAACGTAAAAAGAGTAGCAGGAAACGCCGCGGTGGTAAAGGATCTTGTGCCCATCGCGCCAGGGCCAGAAGAATCAACGCTTCGACCGAATTTGAGACCTGCAGCGAGCAATTGAGCCCATTTGGCGGGCTGTTGGCGCTGATTAAATTTTTCGATCTGGTCGGTTTTCGGGAAATTTTTCACTTTGCTTACCAGCCGCCCTGCCGGCAGCCCAAGCGGGGCCACTATTCGATGATGGCAGGCATTTTGATGCTACTGTTTATCGGGTTCAACCGGATCTGGCATTTCGTATACGTTCGCTTGGACGCGATGCTCTGCGGCTTTTTCAGAGTCAGCCGGCTTCCGGCGGCCAGCACCTATTGGCGTTACCTGGACAGCCTGGGAATCAATCAGGCCACATCGGTCTTGAAGCTCGCCGATATGCTGCGCGAGCGGGTCTGGCAATTGTGCGGTTTGCAATATGCCCGGATCCGAATCAACATCGACACCACCGTCAAGACGGTTTTTGGCAACCAGCAGGGCGCCCGCAAGGGCCACAACACCCAGCACCGGGGCAAGCTTGGGCTGCGACCGCTATTGGGTTTTATCGAAGAAACCCGTGAGTATCTGGTCGGCAAGCTGCGAAAGGGCGTCACCGTTTCCGGCCAAGAAGCCGCTGCCTTTATTGCCGATATCCAAAACCACCTGCCCGGTTGCGTTCGGGAGGTGCTGCTTCGGGCCGACGGCGAATTCCTATCCTGGGAAAGCGTCCGGGCTGCGCTGGCGGCCGGTTTTGATTTTATCATTGCCAATCGCGGATGTACCCCGGTCTTTGATCCCGGCAGTTGGTATCGCCCCTGGAAGCGAAAGGCGGTTGAATTCAATAGCTGCTTTTATCGGCCAGGCGGTTGGGAGCACGCCTGCCGTTTTGTGGCCATGCGCATTGCAAAGGAGCACAAACCGCCATCGACGCAACCCCAGCAGTGCGTGCTGTTCGAAGATGACCAATACACCTATCGGATCTTCTGCACGAACATGGCCGGCGCTGCCCACCACATCATTGTCGAATACGACCAGCGCGCCGATGTCGAAAACCTGGTGGGCGAAGCCAAGCGCGAGGGCCTGGACATGATCCCCTCGGTCAAGTTTAAAAGCAACTACGCCTTTTTCCAGATCGTGATGCTGGCCTACAACATCTGGCGTTACATGAAGATGCTGGCCCAGAAAAGTGTGTCGGCCGCCTCGGGAAAGGTCAGCGTCATGAAGGGCATCGTGGCCAACACCGTTCGCATTGCCCGGCTGAAGTTACTGTTTATCGCCGCCAAGGTGGTCCAAGACGGCAATCGAGACAAAATCAAGTACTCGGTTCACGATGCCAGAACCCCGGAGATGCTTTCCTTTCTCCGTTTTTTAGACAACCGACGCGGCCAAACAAAACCCTGGATTGCCCCTGGCGGCTGGCCGCAGCGTTTTGCCCTGCCGGTGTAGGCAAGAATTTTCTTGCACGACCAAAAAGCAACGCAAAATCATTATGTTGAAGACGACTTTTGGCTGCTGGATGTCCAGCGATAGCCCCGGCTGAGGGGCTGCTGGTTCCCCACCCACGATCAGCGGGGTTGAAAGAAAATTTTCCCCCGCCGATCATAACGGTGATTTGCGTGCAAAATTCAGGTACTAACCACGGTAGTCCAGGTGGTCCGGTTTGGGTTTGACACGAAATGGCCGATAAGGGTAAAATTAGGATATACGAAATAAATCTGTAATGATTTTAACGTATTGGATTATTGTAATTCCATCCGACATATCCACGAAAAGTCGATTTTGTGATATCGTATTTAGAAGGGCCTTTCCGGAAGTATTTAAAGAGCGACTACAAAAGAGGAGATCTGAAAATGGCCGCAACGAAGAAGCCAGCAAAGAAGAAACCAGCCGCGAAGAAAGCAACCGTGAAGAAGGCTGCAGCTCCGGTCAAAAAAGCAGCGCCCAAGAAAGCTGCCAAGCCAAAGGTGAAACGCACTCCCAAGGCTGCCTTCATGAAGCCGATGACGCCGAGCTCCCTGCTGGCCGCCGTGGTGGGTGCCATTCCACTTCCGCGTACCGAGGTGGTGAAGAAAGTCTGGGATTACATAAAGAAGAACAAGCTACAGGATGAAATCAACAAGCGGATGATCAATGCCGACGAGAAACTGAGGGAGATCTTTGGCAAGGCGAAGGTGTCGATGTTTGAGTTGACTAAAATCATCAACCAGCATCTTAAGTAAACACTTCTCGTTCGCGGAGGCGGCCGCATGAGCGCCTGCCTCTTAATCATTAAGAGGCGACCTCGACCGTAGGCCTTCCAATTTGCTTTGGATCTGTCGCGTTTTCCTGCGGAGCAACCGTCTCCACCTATGTGGCTCATAACGTAGCTGATCGTATTAACTAATTGATTCGTTTGGCACCACATCTCACTATTGCTTCTTACACTGCACTAGGCCGCAGCCATGTATCGCCAGTTTTACAATCTCAGACTCAACCCCTTCAGCTTCGAGCCTGACCCGGAATTCCTATGGTTGGGCAAAAAGCACCGGGAAGGCCTTGCGAGAATTCGGTATGGCATCCTCGAGAACAAGGGTTTTATTCTTTTGACCGGCGACGTGGGCGCGGGAAAAACGATCTTCCTGCAGCAGCTGAGAAAAACCCTCCCGACTAACGTCAAGGTTGCTTTCATCCGAAATCCCGGCATCGAAGTGCTGGATATTTATCGAATCCTCTCCGCAGATTTCGAGATCGCCGACCGATTCGAGGGGAAGGCGGATTTCCTGATCCAATTTAAGCGATTTCTGATCGACGTTTATGCTGCGCAACAAAAGCTACTGATCATCGTAGAGGAGGCACATCGGCTCAGCTATGAACTGCTTGACGATATCCGGGTGCTTTCCAACTTCGACTGCGACATCCGAGGACTAATAAATATTTTTCTCGTCGGGCAGGGCGAGTTCAACCGCAGGCTGATGGACAGGCGCAACCAGGCGGTCCGGCAGCGGATTGCTGTCAGCTACCACGTTTCGCCCCTCGATGGACAGGAAACGCGGGGGTACATCAGTCACCGCTTGAGGGTTGCCGGTTCCGAGAAAGACCTTTTCACGCCCGAGGCCCTTCGCGAAATTTTTCGGTTAACGGGTGGCACGCCGCGCCTCATCAATGTCGTCTGCGACCGGTCCCTGGCGACTGGCTGTGTGAACGAACTAAAGCAGATAGGGGCGGAGACCATCCGGGAATGTTTAGCCGAGCTTGACGTATCCCTGGGCATCCCGGGGCCGGTCGATAGAAGGGGCTCCGAGACCTGGGTCCCAGCTCGAGTGTCAGAGATCATACGCTCAAAGATAAGGTTGCGATGCTCGAAGGAAAAGGCGCCATTCGCTCGACTTTCGGCTTTCGGCTCCCGGGCCTTGCTGCCAAACCGGCATTGGCGGAGTTTGCTCGAACATTTAGTTGCTTTGCGTGGGCATTTCGAGAGACTTGCCATCCGCCTGCGGCGAATAATCAGCGTCGGACGGGCCTATCGAATCGTTACGAATCAGATTCGCCTCATTGCAGCCAAGTCAGCCGCAGGCGGGGTTCCGGATGAACATCGGAGGCGCAGCTCCCCGTGGGCGACAGCCGCCCGGGTGGGCGTAGTGGCCCTCTTTCTCTATTTGCCGTTCTTGGCCCGGTCTCTTCTGGACATTCGCCCTGCGGCCGAAACTCAAGATGCTTTTTATAAAAAGTCCCCTGAAATAGTTCTATCATCTCTGACCCCGATATCCCGGGCGCAGGAGTTTTATCTCCTTTTCAAGTCAGACTCAGCGGAGTTGGAAGGCGAGTCCTTTAAGGTTCTGATACAAGTGTCTCAGATGCTTTCGACCTACCCAAATTCAATGATCACGCTGACTTTATTTTTCGATCCAACCGCTCATTCGGGATATACGAGTAAGCTTTTGGCGTTACGCCTGGACGGTATAAAGTCATTTCTTGCTGGACAAGGAGTTGAAGCAGATCTGAGGGTTTTCGGCCGCAGCGGAGAGCGCCTTTCTGAAATAAAAAAGCCCCCCGAACCTCGGGGCTTGGGATCCTGGTCGAAAATCCGGATTGAAACCGGAAAATAAAGGTGGGTAGCTTTTTTGGTTTAGATCTTGGAGTTAGTCTTTATACCTAAACATGCGTGATGGCAACTTGCTGCCTATTTTGCTTGTGGCAGATGGGTCTCACCTCCATTCTATCATTTAATCTTTATATTGCAGGTTCCCGCCATCGATCTATTCCTTGGAGCTCCACCCGTAATCCTGTCCCAGGTCTGTTGCAAACATTGGAGAAGCTGACAAAGTTTTAAGAGTTATAATTCAGTCAATTACGAACGAACCGCTGCCCAGTGAGATCTACTAGTTGCTTATGTAGATAATTGATTGGAGCTCAACCACTGGATAGACTGGATTAGCGCCAAGAACCGTCCCTAATCCGTGAGAAAAGCGTTCTCAAATATCACGTGCAGCTCACCGCCCCAAAATACTGTGTTTTTGACAGCGGCCCTACTCATATCAGCTTCCTGAAATCGTGAGATTGACAGCCTGTATCTCCCACCACGGGGAGGCCAAGGTCATCCAGTTTGGTTTTGACACGGGTGGACCAACCGAGGTAAGAATAAGATACACGAAACCAATCTGCTATAATTTCTAATTGTTGGATGGCTGACAGATCATCCGACAAATCACCAGGCAGCGGTTCCTTGTGATATAGACTTGCAATGCATGTGTTAAGGTTAGACGTTCGCCTTTAGATTAGGAGCATTAGGAGCACAACATGAGTCTAAATTTAGTTCCTATACTTGCTGATGCAATAAGGGGCTATTATGAAGAAAACGACATAGCTGAGCTGTGTGATCTCTATGACATTCAACTATCTTACGACGGTATGAAGCCCGCCTATGTGAGACTTGCACGTGATCTTATAGGGGGAATAGGAGATCCTTCAAAACGACATGCTCTTAAAACGATCATCGAAAGCTTACTTCATAGAGCTCGTGAAGGTGCTGGCAAATCGAAATGGGACCGCCAAGAGTATCATAGATCTATGGTAGATGCTCTTACCAGAGTCCAGAAGCAGCTGGAGGATAAAATATTACAGCTCGAGGAATCTGCAACAAGAGAGCATATTTTGATCACACCAGAAGAGATTGCGTCTGTATTGCGGGCTGACGTGAAGACGGTTTTGTCCCTTCTCGATTCAAATGGGCTCGATGGCTTCAAGATTGGAGAGGAGTGGCGAATACCATTGCGCTCCTTTGTTGATTTCTTAAAGAATCGAATCAGTGACCAAAGGATGAAAAGCTTAGCTGCAAACCTTCAGAAACCAGAATTATGGGCACGAGCCATGGAGGGTTTCCCTAACCTTAAGAATCAGATTGTTGATACTCAATATGAAGAAGGCACAATGGGCGCATTTTTGAAGAGGTGTGTGGCCGAAACTAAGAATGAAATTATTCCTTCTAATGTGGACAATAGTCAAGGAGTTACTCATATGCCAGATGCCAAGAAAGTTTTTGTAGTCCATGGACGAGATAGTTGCCTTAAAAATGATTTTTTTTCATTTCTTAGGGCCTTGAGCCTTCAGCCGATCGAATGGTCTGAAGCGTTAAAGCTTACTCGAAAAGCAACCCCCTATATTGGCGAAGCGATAGATAGTGCATTCAATAATGCACAAGCTGTAATTGTGCTATTATCACCTGACGATGAAGTCCGTTTATCGCCACAACTATGGAAGGATAAAGAAGAAGAAAGTGAAAAGAAAATAAGGTTACAAGCTCGTCCAAATGTATTATTTGAAGCAGGCATGTCTTTTGGAAGAAGTTCTGAAAGAACAATTCTTATAGAGATTGGGCAAGTAAAATCATTCAGTGATGTTGCTGGTCTGCATGTTGTCAGACTTTCAAATTCTCCTGAGACACGAAATGATATTGCTGAAAGGCTAAAAACTGCAGGCTGTGATGTTTCAACAAGTGGAAATGATTGGTTAAGAATAGGAAATTTTGAGGTTACCAGAAAGGTAGTAAATTCCTCTAATAATGCAGATGTACGAGTAGAAATAAATGAACCTAAATTGAAAAGCACTGAAACTTCTGCCTTCAGCGACGCATACAAACATTTCACGAACCAGCTAAGCTATGGCATTGGTCGATACAAGGGATATGCCTCCAATTTAGCTCCAGATCAATATAAATATACCGAGGCCGGGGTTTGGGAGCGTATAAATGAAATAAAGAGTGCAAGATCGCAGCTTCTTTTAGTTTGTGGAGAGAACGTTCGGTCCATGTTATTAAAAGAGGGAACTGATTGGCTTGATGATATTAATTTATTTGGTAGAAGGGCACCTTCGATCATGGAACAACTTGATAAAATTGCATTTAAGGATAGAGATTAGCAGGAACAAATAAATCCGCGTCCTATGCGGGCTAATCTAATTATTGTTAGGTGGCATATGAACGCTACGAGGACTGAATACAAAGGAATTGTGTTTGATTCAAAGTCAGAGGCTGTATTTGCCAGAACCCTTGATCTTGGTGGGCATCAATGGGTATACCATCCTCCCCAACATTGTGATCACATTTGGGACTTTTTGGTTTTCCGTTCACATATGAACAATGAACCACTACTCGTTGAATATAAGCCTCAAATGCCAACTAACACTTATGTAGATAATTTAACTGATAAAATGCGTGCTGATCCAAAGGAATCAATAGTTGTTTGGGGGAATCCATGGGATGGTATAGACCATAACATAGCCGGTCCTCAAGAATGCTGTTATCGAGTATATCCAATTTTTTGTATAAAGACAGTCAGGGGAAACGCAAAATATGGTTGGGGTAACTTTATACGTTTAGCTGATAATGGTGGAGATTGGCCTACATCATATAGACACGTAACTTGGGATGTGCTTGGTATTACGAAAGAAATGGCACAAGACGCAAAGGAATTTAGGTTTGACTTAGCATGAAGATACAATCACCTATCCACAGTTATTCAGCAGACACAAAAAAGCCGCGCGGCTGATCCGCACGTTGAGAATATCAACGCATAAATCGATCCATAGAACGATGTGCTTTTGACAGCTTATCAACAAATGACCGGTGTGAGGTGAGTAACCTTTTTTGTATTTTGGTTCCGAATGGTGATACCATCCGACGTATCCCCGAAGCACTGAATCAGTGATACTATTCATGCTACAGTATTGACTTTTAAAGAATCGAAGTCTAAATTGATTTTCCCTAATAAAAATCGATAGGTGACATGGTGAGAACATGCAGACGCACATCGAATTGATTAAGCTCATTGTCGCGTATACATTGACAGGCGCATTTGTTTTCACCGTAGCGATGACGTGTCTTTCGCTCATCGGCAGGATTCGCTTTGCTTCTGAAGCTCAGCAAAAGAAGTTGTTTTATGTCCTTATACTGGAACTAACTGTCGTATGCGTAGGATTCTTTTCAGATTTTTTGAAATTCAACCCATCGAAAGTTCAAGAGGCTATCCTTCGTGATGGGATGTCAGCTCCATATTCGACCGCAAAGGCTTCCGAGTTTCTGGCATCAGATTTTTCCAACTCTTCGTTTGCTATGGCTATATTTGAGAACGGTCAGTTTAAATCGAGCTGGTTCAAAGGCGCAGTTTTCTCAGAGTCTAACTTCGACGGTGCAAGGTTCGATTACTCCCGGTTCGAGAACGCTTCATTCCGCAATGCCCGTTTTCCGCGAGCTGACTTTCGAGGTGCCGATCTTACCTCAATAACGGTTGATGAAAACACTATGTTGCCGAATGTGCGTTGAGCGGTTATCTGTTTTTGCCTTTAGTTAATGCCTTTTAATAATTTTTAATACTTTTCGAGAGAATCGCAAAATTCAGTTTCACAAGAAATCTGCTATATTGACAGCTAAGGGCACCATATCAGATCTCCGAAAACGTGAGGTTGACAGGCAGTATCGCCGTCCATGGAGGATCAAGCAGTTTTGTTTTGGGTTTGACACCTGCAGCCCAACCGAGATAATAACTGGATATACGGAATAAACCGGTAATGATTTAAGTTTGTTGGAGCATTGTTATTCCATCCGACAAATCACAAAAGTGGTAACACGGTGATACTTTTTTAATTTTTCTAATAGTTGCAGAACAAACTGTTGGTAGGGATTCACGAGAGTTCGCGCGCCACATAGCTGCAGCGTCAGGCGGCAATAAATATAATAGGAACAAAAAATATGATAAGTAAAGAATTTGCTGAAAAACGTCTAGATCAGGTTTATAATCAAATACAACTTTTGCAAAATAGGGAATATGATATCAGAAAATGGTGTATTACAGTATGGCTCGCTTGTATAGCTTTATCAACATCTGACAAATTTCAATTGGAATTTATAAAAAAATTAATTTTGCCCATTATTCCTATATTGTTCTTTTGGATACTTGAAGCATTCAGTCGAACCTCTAGGGAACTCCATGGGATTAAAGGGATAGAAATCGAAAAAATGATAGCAGAAAACAATTATGAGTTAATGAGGCCAATCGAAACTTTTTTACTGTCAGGATATACTTTGATACAATATAAAAGTAAGGTAAGATATTTTTTTATTTCATTTTTTTTACGAGAGTACGTGTTTGTATTCTATCTTACTCTAATAGCTGTGACATTAGTGTATGGATTATTGCTTTAAACAATTTTCACCTAAAAATCGGCCGCACCCGATTGTCAATAAACTTGACACCGGTGAGCCTTAATGTTGTAAATATCACATGAAACTCGACACCCAAGGAAGCTGTGTTTGTGACAGCCTACTTGCATCAAATTAAATTCCAAAAAAAGCCATATACACGTACTCTATCGCAATCAGAAGCGGGACTATTCTGATAACTTCAGGTAATGAGGTTCGCGTTTACCAGGAAGCAATAAGCGCGGAATAGTTATTCCATTCCGCGCTTTCACATCTGTGTCTCAGCCCGCAAATTGTGGTTATTTTTGCTCGCCGCCGTATTTCTCCTTTATCTCGGCCCGGTCGGGTGAGCCGTTGGCGAGCAGCGGCATCTCGGCGACGAACTCGACATATTGCGGCTTCTTGAAGCTGGCGATGCGTTCGCCGACAAACTTGGCAAGGTCCCGGGCCGCCAGCCTCTGCCCGGGCTTCAGCTTGCAGACCGCCTTGATGCCCTCCTTCCACTTGGGATCGGGCACCCCGAACACCACCGTCATCTCCACGGCCGGGTGCTCCAGGATCGCCTTCTCCACCTCGGCCGGATAGACGTTTTCGCCGCCCGGCTTGATCAGTTCCTTCTCGGGCTTGCGGCCGGCATAAAACAAGAAGCCGTCCTCGTCGAAGCGTCCCAGGTCGCCGGTGTGGTGCCAGCCGCCACGGAAGGCCTGGGTCGTGTCTTCGGGAAGGTTCCAATATCCGCTGAAGACCATGGGTCCCTTGACGGCGATCTCGCCCACCTCGCCCGCCGGGACCCCCCGGTCGTTGTCGTCCACCAGCTTCACGTCGGCCAGAGGGATGGTCCGGCCGGCCGAGCCGGGCCGGTCGTTGTACCGGCCGAGGGTGGCGATGGCGGAGGTCTCGGTCTGGCCGTACATGACGTAGAACGTTCCACCGGTCAGTCGCTGGTATTTCTCGATGGTCTCAGGTGCTTCCAGGCCGATGACATGCCGCAGCGAACCGATGTCCTTGCCGGTCTTCGCCTGTTGATCGAGAATCGAACCCAGGATCGGAGAGAAGTCGAAGGTCACCGTCACTTTCTTGTCCGCGATCAGCTCAACCGCCTGGGCGGCGTCGAACTTGCTCATGTTGACGTTGAGGGCGGCGGCGTGGAAGGCCATGGTGGCCATGAAGAGCCCGCCCACGTGAAACAGCGGCAGCAGGTTGAGGTGCACATCCGCGGGTGACAGGTGCATGAGGAGGTTCAAGTGGACGTTGGCGCTGATGAAGTTGCGGTGGCGCAGCAGCGCCCCCCGCGGCCGGCCGGCCACGGCCGCCGTGTGGATGATGACCAGGCCGTCCTTGTCGGTGATTTCGGCCGGCCTGAAGCCGGCCGAAGATTTCAGAAGGTCGTTAAAATCGTCAAATGACACCACCCGGCGGCTTGAGGTTGAAATACCGTTGGACCGAAGGCAACCGCTCTTTGGCCGAAGCGATCATGGTCTGGTATTCGGGGTCCACGAACAGAAGCTTCGGCGTGCCGTCGTTGAGGTTGAAGATCACCTCCTCCGCCGAAAGCCGCCAATTGATCGGCAGGATGATGGCGCCGAGGGCGGCGGCGGCTCCGTAGAGCAGGAAGTACTCGAGGCTGTTCTTGCCGAAAACGCCCATCCGGTCGCCCTTTTGAATTCCCGCCTGCTGTAAGCCCCCCGCCAGCCGGTCCACGTGCTGCTTGACTTCGGCGAAACTCAGGCTGCGCTGGTCGTCAACCTCCAGCCAGGCCGGAAGGCTGTTGTAACAAACGGCGTTACGGTTGATCAGGTCGTAAAACGTGAAGTCGTGAAGTGCCATGGCTGCACCACCTTGAATCCGCAGCAGGGGGCCGCGAGAAAACACTTCTCGCGCCCTACTGCGGGTAAGCGTAGGTCCCGGGTGTCTTGAACAGATTGTGCTACAGGATATTTTTCTGAGCATTCGCCTCCGGGCCGTGAGGCCCCGGAGGCGGGCTCTTGTTCGAACGTTTCAGCGAATCACGGATATTTCGCCTTGAACGGCGCGACTTTCGTAATCCCGTCCGCCTTGAACACAGCAGAGCCGTCCCTCACCTCAACCGGGAAGGAGAAGTCCGGCGCCTTGGTCCACCATTTTTCAAGCATGTCCCAGGGCTTCTTGCCCATTTTCTGCAGATCCATTCCCCCGACCACCCCGAGGCTCATGAACGCCTCCCACATGCCGAAAACGCAGGGTACCCGCACCTGGCTCGTCTTGCCGCCCGGAATCCAGATCTGATCCTGGGATCCGACCGTGTTGAGGTCAAAGCCATCCAAGGCTACTGTGAACTTCATGTTGTCCATCAGCACCGGGAAGTCGTTAGGGTTTTTGACGTTGAAAACGAAAGCATAGATCAGCGGCGCGCCGTTGTTGCCCGGTTTGGCGTTTTCCGGAAGGCTGGGCTGAACTTTGTTGTTGTAAAACCAATACCCAAAGTAGCTCGAGACCTCGGCTTGGCTCAGAGTGACCTCCGGCGTCTTGAAATTGAAGTCGGAAGCCTTTTGCGGTCCCGGCGCAGCCCGCCAGCAGCAAGGCGGCCATGGCCAGGCCGAATAACGTCATCATGATCGATTGCTTTTTCATGACACCCTCTCCTGTCACGTTGATAGTATAGTTAGGTAAGCCATCGTTTGCGGCGTTTGTAGTGCTTCACCTCTCGGAAACTCTTGCGGCCCCCGAGGTCGGTCATCCCGAGGTAGAAGTCCTTGATGTCCGGATTCTCGCGCAGCTTCTCGGCCGTATCGTTCATCACGATACGCCCGGTCTCGAGAACATAGGCGTAAGGCGCGACGTTCAGGGCGAGCTTGGCGTTCTGTTCCACGAGCAGAATCGAGATCTTCTCCTCTGCGTTCAGGCGCGTGATGATGTTGAAGATCTCGTGGATCAGCAGCGGCGCCAGCCCCATGGACGGCTCGTCCAGCAGGATCAATTTGGGGCTGGTCATGAGCGCCCGGCCCACCACCGTCATCTGCTGCTCCCCGCCGCTGATGAACCCGGCGGTTTCGTTGCGCTTCTGATAGAGCCGCGGAAAGTAGTGGTAGACCATCTCCAGCCCCTCTTTGATGGAACGGCCGAACTTGCGCATGTGGGCGCCCACCTTGAGGTTCTGTTCCACCGTAAGGTGCTCGAAGACCCGGCGGCCTTCGATCACCTGCACGATGCCCATCTTGGCGATCTTCTCCGGCGGCATGCGGTCGATGCGCTGACCCATGAACTCGATCGAGCCGTCGGTAACCTGCCCGTCCTCATGTTTGAGCAGCCCGGAGACGGCCTTGAGAATGGTGCTCTTGCCGGCCCCGTTGGCACCCAGCAGCGCCACGACGCCGCTCTCCGGGACCTCGATCGAGACCCCTTTGATCACCAGAATGACCTCGTGGTACTTTACCTCGATGTTGTTGATCTTGAGAATGCTGTTTGTCGGCTCCAAGGCTACCGGACCTCCTCGGGGGGTTATGTGCCGTGAGTGCGGTGATTACCAGCCCATCCAGGTAGGCCACTTGTCCGGCCAGCGGCTCTTGATGTCGGTGACCTGGACCAACTTGAACTTGCCGTCCTTGACCTCGTACACCGGCACCGACCCGGAAACGCGGTGGTCCGTGTCCGTGTAGGTCAGCTTGGCGCCACCCAAGCCGAGGTCGAAGTCCTTCATGGTCTCAAAGCCCTTCTTGAGAATCCCCTCGCCGTTCAACGCGCCGGCCTTGTCGGCCCGCTTCATGGCTTCCCACAGGGCCAGAACGTTGGACCAAGCCTGGATCGTGCGGATCAGGCGTTTTTCCTGGGGAACCCCCGGGTTGAACTTCTTGGAGTATTCCACCACCTTGGGCATCAGGGGTGTGTTCTCGCCGTAGAATGCGCACACGGTGGCGCCCATCGCCCCCTCTGCGGCCTTTTCCGCCAGCCGCGGCAGGTTTTCATCCAAGCCCCAGAGGTTGACGATGTGCTGCGCCCCCAAACCCAGGGCGTAGGCATCCCGCATGAAGGCGGAGACCGACATGGTGGTGTTGCCGTGCCACACCACGTCCGGTTTGAAATCCTTCAGCCCCAGGACCTGGCTCTTGGTATCGACGGCGAAGAGCGACACGTCCTGGTCGGGCCCGATGTCGAAGCCGAGCAGCGTCGCCTGGTCCTTGATGGCTTTGATGGGCGCGCTGGCGTATGGGGAGGCGAACATGTAAACGCAGGCGAACCGGGGTTTGCGTTTGCCGTTGTCCGGGTGAGCCTTCCAGCGCGTGTCATTCCAGGCCGTAATGGTCGCGCGGGCGTTGGTGGAATAATCGGTGGCCGCAAACAGGTTGTAGGGCGTCTTCTTGGGGTCGGTCAGGTGCCCGGAGTAGGATGCCGAGACATAGGGCATTTTGTCGGCCGTCACCGTGGGCGCGAGCGCTTCGGTGTCGCCGGTGCCCCAGCCCTGGACCGCCACGGCTTTCATGCGCTGGAAGAGCTTGTACTTGGTCAGGGCCTCCGGCACGCGGTAGCCGTAGTCGAACTGGATCAGCTTGATCGGCTTGCCGTTGACCCCGCCGTTGTCGTTGCAGTAGTTGATCGCCTCGGCGATGCCGAGGGCGTAGTCCTTGCCGACGTCCGAGGTGGCGCCCGTCATGTCGTTCAGCGCGCCGATAACCACTTCCTGCGCCATGGCTCCCGACGAAAAGGCGAACGCCATCGCCAGAACCATCACCAATGCTCTTGCCTTCATGTTTCCCTCCTTTCGAAAGAAACGGGTTGGAAGCGGCCGCCCGCAGAGTGCTGCGGCCGGCCAGGGTTCTCTAGTACGAGAACGGCCAGAGGTTGAAGTAGTTCTTTGACTGCCACCAGCGGTAGGCCAGCCCGTTCGGCTCGAAGATCATGAACGCGCATATGGCCAGACCGAAGGCGGCCTCCTTGATGAAGAGAAAATCCATCAGCAGCTTGGGGTAGCTGCTCGCCAGCGGCATGACCGCCATCTGCAGCAGCTCCATCACCACCACCATGAAGATCGAGCCGAAAATCGTTCCGTGGACCGAGCCGACCCCGCCGATCAGGATCACGCCCACCAGCCACAGGGACCAGAACCAGGGGAAGTGCTCGGGGCTGATGGCCGCCAGGTTGCTGATCCAGAAGGCCCCGGCCACCCCGCCGATGAAGCCGGCCACGAAGAAGGCGAACAGTTTGTACTGCACCACGTTGATCCCCATGACCTCGGCGGAGATGTCGTTGTCGCGGATGGCCACCCAGGCCCGGCCGACCCTTGACCGGAGCAGGTTGACCACCGCGGCGGTCAGCAGGATCACCAGCACGATCATCATGAAATAAACCTTCAGGTCGCTGTCGATCACCCAGGGTCCGATCTTGATGGTGCCGGGAGGCAGCGAAAAGGCCTGACCGCGGCCGCCGATCTGGCTGATGTACTGGGTGATGACGAAGTCCACGGTGATGAACTGGGCCGCCATGGTGGTCAGGATCAGGTAAAATCCCTTGACCTTGGCCGAGGGCAGACCGAAGAGCACGCACCAGATGCCGGCCACGATGGCGGCGATGAAGATGCTGATGGGATAGGCCAGCCCAAGGTCCATGAGAATTTTC
This sequence comes from uncultured delta proteobacterium, assembly GCA_963700055.1. Taxonomy (GTDB): domain Bacteria; phylum Desulfobacterota; class Desulfobacteria; order Desulfobacterales; family SpSt-501; genus SpSt-501. The sequence goes on from CAVOWH010000011.1 coordinate 60,179, forward strand.
GGCCAGGGGAACTCGAGGATCATCAGGGTGCTGGTGTAAGCCCCCACGGCCAGAAACGCCGCGTGCCCCAGGGTCACCTGGCCGCAGAAACCGATCAGCAACTGCACCCCCAGGGCCCCCAGGGCGGTGTAGCCGATCTGATTGCAGACGCTCAACCAATAGGGGTCTGCCACAGAGGGGATGCCGATGAACAGCACCAGCATCATCAGCACCATCTTGCCCTTGATGAACTTGGTCTGCCACCAGGCGTGGTCTTTGCGGTAGTCCTGGTGGTATTCGCCGCAGGGTAGAAAAGTAGTAGACATACGTCGCTGCGCTCCGGTTTAAGGTTTAAGGTTTAAGGTTTAAAGTTTAAAGAGACAAAGTTTAACGTTTCAGTTCATCGCTTAGCTTTTGCTTTAAACCTTAAACATTAAACTTTAAACTCGTTCTATTCTCTCCCATCCCCAGATGCCGAAGGGTTTCCACAGCAGAAACACCGCCATGAACGCGAAAGGGGCGATCTCCTTGACGCCGCCGGGGAAGTAGCGATCGAGATAGGCCCCGCAGAAGTTCTGCAGCACGCCGATGATGAGCCCGCCGAGGATCGCGCCGGGCACCGAGTTGAGGCCGCCCAGCACCACCACCGGCAGCACCAGCAGCCCGAGGTAGCCGACCGAGATGTTCAGGCCGTTGATGTTGCCGAGCAGCGTGCCGCCGACGCCGGCCGCCATGAAGGCGATGGCCCAGGCCGCAGCGTACACGTAGCGGGCGCTGACGCCCAGGGAGAGAGCGGCCATCTCGTCATCGGCCGTGGCCTGCATGGCCAGACCCCAGCGGGTGTACCTGAAGAAACAGACGAAGACAACGAGCAGGATGATGGCCGCGACAAAGCTCCACAGGTACACACTGCCGATGATCAGGGGCCCGATGCGGATCGGCTCGATGGAGAAGACCGGCGGCGAGAAGGAGCGCGTGTCGGTCCCCCAGATGAACTCGAGCGTGCCTTTGAAGAAGAAGGACAGCCCCACGGTCACCATGATGACCGTCAGGACCGGCTCGCCGATCAGCCGGTCGAGGAAGATCCGCTCGGTGAGGATTCCCAGTATGAATCCGATGATGAGCGAAAACAGAAGGGAGAGCAGAAACGGAACTCCCATGGAGTAGAAGCTGAGCGTGACATAAGCCCCGATGAGCGTCATCTCGCCCATGGCCAGGTTCAGCACGCCCGAGCACTTGTAGATCAGCACCCAGCCCAGGGCCACCAGGGCGTATATCCCGCCCACCATGATCCCGGTGGTCAACGTCATCAGTATCAGATCCATCCGTCGTTCTCCTTGAGAGATGAGCCGCTCACTCCGCAATCGGAATGATGCGCATGTCGGTGACAATGTGGGCCTGCCGGCCGTCTTCGTATTTGATGAGGGTGTCGATGTGAACGCTGTCGTTTCTGGAATACAGCGCGTCCAGGATCTCTTTGTAGCGCTTCTCCACGAAAGCCCGGCGCAGCTTGCGCGTGCGCGTCAGCTCGTCGTCGTCCGCGTCCAACTCTTTGTAGAGATTGGTGAACTTGCGGATCTTGGCAACGTCCGGCAGGTCCTTGTTGGCCTGGCGGATCTGTTTTTCCACGAGCTCGTACACCTGGGGCATCTGGGAGAGCTCCTGGTAGCTCGTGTAGTTGAGTTTAAGCTGGTCGGCCCAATTGCTGACGACCGAATAGTCGATGCACATGACGGCCGAGAGATAGTCCCGTTTGTCCCCGATGACCCAGGCGTCCTTGATGTAGGGGCTGAATTTCAGCCGGGTCTCCAGATACTGGGGGGCAAAGGGGCGGCCGTCTTTCAGGGTGAACACATCCTTGGTGCGGTCGAAGACCACCAGGTGCCCGTCGTCGTCCAGGAACCCCTTGTCCCCGGAATAGAGCCAGCCGTCCTTGAGGGTTTTGGCGGTGGCCTCCGGGTTCTTGTAGTAGCCCTTGAACACCGACGGGCTGCGGGTGAGGATTTCGCCGTCCGCGTTGATGCGCACCTCGGTACCGGGGATGGGGTGGCCGACGGTGTCGAACTTGATGTCGCCGCTGCGGTGCACCACCGAGATCCCGGCCACCTCGGTCTGCCCGTAGATCTGCTTCAGGTTGACGCCCAGGGAATGGAAGAACCGGAAATGGTCCGGCCCCATGGCGGCGCCGCCGGTGTAGGCGTTGCGCACCCGGCTCATCCCCAGGTGGTCCTTGAGCTTCTTCTGCACCGTGGCGTAAACGAACCCGTGCAGCAACTGCCAGTGTAGCGGCACCCCTTTCTTGGAGAACTTCATGTCCGCGTGATGGTAGCCGACCCAGGTGGCGAACTTGAAAAACATGCGCTTCAGCCAGCTGGCGTCCAGGTACTTGACCTGCACCGTGCGGGTCATCTGTTCGTACATGCGCGGCGGGGCGAACATGACGTGGGGGCCGATCTCGCGGATGTTCGCCTGGGCGGTTTCCGCCGCCTCGGGGAAGTTCAGCGTGTAGCCGATCTGCAGGCCGCAGGAGATGGACATCATCTGCTCGCCGATCCAGGCAAACGGCAGGTAGGACACGTAGTCGTCGGTTTCCCGGCAGGGGTCGATCTCCATCAGGTGCCGGCCCATGGACAGCATGTTGTGGTGCGAGAGCAGCGCCCCCTTCGGCAGGGCGGTGGTACCGGAGGTGTAGAAGAGCAGGGCGATCTCCTCGCCGTGCCCCTTCTGAATGAGCTCGTCGAAAAGCGTCGGCTTTTCCTTCTCGAGCTCGCGGCCGAGTTGCTGGACCTCCCTGAGACTGATCAGGCAGTCCTGCTTGTAGTGCCGCATTCCCTTGGGGTCGTCGTAGATGATCTTCTTCAGCTTGGGGCAGTCCTTCTGGATGGAAAGCGCCTTGTCGACCTCCTCCTGGCCTTCGCCCACGAGAAACTTGGCATCCGAGTGATCGATAATGTAGCGCACTTCATCCATGAGACAGTCCTGGAACAGCCACACGCCGACCCCGCGCGCGCACAGCGCCGCCATCTCCGCCATCAGGCCCTCGGGCCGGTTGTCGCCGATCATGGCGACCTTGTCCCCCTCCTGCAAGCCGAGCCGGATGAGGCCCAAGGCGATGTATTTCACGGTTTCAAAATAACTCTGCCACGTGATGGGGCGCCAGATCCCGAATTCCTTCTCCCGCATGGCGACGCGGTCTTTGCCGTAGCGCTTGGCCTGCTGGTAAAAAAGCTTGGGGATCGTGAGCTCTCCCGAAATCTCCGCCGAGGTCTTCGATGTCGCCGCGATCGCTTTATCTCCGTGTGGCATACAGATCCTCTTCCCCCAGATAAGCCTTGATCACTTCAGGGTTGTTCTGAACTTCCTGCGGAGTGCCGTCCATGATCATGTTGCCGAAGTTGAGCACGACGATCCGGTGCGACAGGTCCATGACGACCCCCATGTCGTGCTCGACGAGCAGGCAGGTGATGTTCCAGCGCGGATCCTCGTTGACGTCTATGACGAACCGCGCCATATCCTCGGTCTCCTCCAGGTTAAGGCCGGCCAGCGGTTCGTCGAGGATCAGCAGGTCCGGCTTCAGCGCCAACGCCCGGCCCAGTTCCACGCGTTTCTGCAGGCCGTAAGGCAGCATGCCCACGGGCTTGTGGCGGATGTGCTCGATCTCCAGCAGATCGATGATCTCCTCTTCGATGAATTGGCGGTTTTCGATCTCCTCCCGTGCGGTCTTGCCGAGGTAGACCGATCCGCTCATGATCCCGGATTTCATGTGGATGTGGCGGCCCAGACGGATGTTGTCCAGCACCGTCATCCCGCCGAACACCTCCACCTTCTGAAAGGTCCTGGACATGCCCCGCGCTGCGCGTTCGTAAGGTTTGAGATCGTTGACGCGCTCGCCTTTGAAATAAATTTCGCCTTTCTGGGGCCGGTAGAGGCCACTGATGCAGTTCATCATAACGGTCTTGCCGGCGCCGTTGGGGCCGATCACGGAGTGAATCTCGCCCTTGCGAACCCGGAGGCTCGCCCCGGCCAGGGCCGCCACTTTGCCGAAATACATGGCTACGTCCTTCAACTCGAGAATGACATCGCCCTCTTGGATTGCGGCTGTTCCCCCCACAGATTCCTTCTCCCTTCCTGTACCATGTGGAATTAGGTCAAAAATCCTGCTCCGGACAAGTGCTGATGAAGCCGAACGGGATAGGTATTAAAAAAATATGAATTCGGTTCATTTCGTATAACAATTTCTATAAGATGCTTTTTGTTTAGTCAATATGTTTATATAGTAGATAAAATAGCTGCAAAATAGCGGTAATTACCTGCTATTCTTCAACACTGAGTAGATGCGAACGCAGATTCTTCTTGCTTTTACGCAGGCCCAGCTTGGTGCGGATATTATGGCGGTGAAAGAGAATGGTGTTCTTCGAAAGCAACAGCAATTCTGCGATTTCCTTGTTGGTCCGGCCTTCTTTGACGAGGTTCGCCACCCGGATCTCCGTGGGAGTAAGATTGTAATGGCGCGCCGACAGGCTGCTGGTGAAGGGTGAGATGATGTTGTCCAGGTTGGTTTCCATGATGTCCACCAAAGCCTTCTGCACCGCGGCCAGCCGGCCCTTCTTCAGGCGCTGCAAATAAGGCGCGATGAGTTCCCGGACGTTCGAGGTGACCACACCTCCCAGCTCTTTCTTGTCGTCCTCGCGCTGCTTGAGCAGCACGCGCAGGGCCGTGTTGACCTCCTCCAGGTGCAGCGATTGGGCTTTGAGCTCCTTTTCGCGTTTGCGCAGCTTGGTTTCAGCGCGTTTGCGGTCTTCGACCTCCTGGGCCAGCCGGGCATTGGCTTTGGCCAGCTCCGCCGTGCGCTCAGCCACCAGTTCCCCCAGCTGGTTGTGATACTTTAGAAGCTCGCGCTCGGCATGTTTCTGGGCTGTGATGTCCCGCAGGGTGACGATGTTGCCGGCCGGCTTGCCTTCCTCGTTGGAATACAGGGTCGAGCTCAACTGCACATCCAGCAGCCGGCCGTCCCGGGTCAGGCGCTTGGTTTCGAACAGCTGGATCTTCTGGCCGCTCAGCATGTTTTCAATCGCCGCACGGGTTTCCGGCCAGCTTTCCTCTGGCACGAAGTCGATGTTCTTGCCGAGCAGCTCCTCGCGGCGCAGGCCGAAGACCTGCTCGAAGGCGGGGTTCACATAGGCCGCCTCGCCCTGCAGGTTGTAGACCACGATCGGGTCGGGCGAGGACTCGAGTAGCAGTCGGTAGCGCTCCTCGCTTTTGCGCAGGATCGCCTCCGCGCGTCGGCGTTCGGCGAGCTCCCAGCGGGCGTCGGCATAAAGCTTGGCCTTGTCGAGGGCGATGGTGGCCAGCCCCGCAAAGCGTTCGAGCACCGCCACGTCCTCCTCACGGAAGCCCTTGCCGGCCTCGACGTGAGCCAGGCCGATGACGCCCTCGACGCGACCCCTGTACTTCAGCGGGATCCCCACGATGGAACGCAGCGAATCGAAGGTCTTGCCAGCCAGCCGGCCGTTCCAGGCACGATAATCGTCCACCCGCAAAAAGCTCTCGCTTTGCCAGACCTTGCCTCCCAGGCCCTGCCCGGGGGATACCCGCAAACCGATCTGGCTCTTGAAGAACCCCATCCCCACCCGCATCTGCATGGCGCCGGCGTCGGATTCCAAGAGGTAGATGTAGCCGTGGACCGTACCGGTGAGGAGGGCGGCCCGCTGAAGGATGGCTTCGAGCAGCTCTTCTTTGTCGAGCCGGTCGATCAGCCCGAGGGAGGTTTCGTGGAGAGCGGAAAGGTGCTCATTCTGGCGGCGCAGGGCGGAGATGTCCCGCCGCAGGCGGGCAAGCGTTTCTTCAAGCGCCTGCACCTGGTAGCGCAGGTCGTTTTCTTCCGCTGGCGTAACCGGCACGGCCGCATCTCCGACGGATGGTTCGGCTTCCAGCCGAACGCTCTAAACGCGTCAGGAGCCCCCGTCGAAGCCGATGGTCACCTTCCCATTGGCGACAATGACCGGCACTCGGCGTTGCTCTTGAGAGTGTTTCAGCATGTCGGCCATCGAGGCCGTGTCTTTCAGAACGTCCATGTATTTCACCGAAAGACCCTTCCGGGCATAGGCTTCACGAGCCGCCCTGGTATAAGGTCACGTGTCTTTGCCGAAAATCAACACGGTGTCGGTCATCGCCCTCTCCTTATTATTGCGGGTCTCAAAGAACTACCAGCCGTTTGCAGCCTTGTCAATGAACACCGCTTGGTCTATAGTGGAAGTATCAGTTCCTTTTTGAAAATTTGAATTTGTTTCGAGGTTCGTGCTTCGAATTTCGAATTTGGCACCGGCCTTTCCAGGTCGGGTCAGCGCAGAGAGATTTCGGTAGTGTTGTCACCATTAGGATCCAAATACCAGTGGCGTTCTTAATGGGTCTCACGCGTGATGTCACGATCGTGAATGAGTTGGGTCTGCATGCGCGCTCGGCGGTCAAACTCGCTATCATCGCGAAGGCCGCCCGCGGCGACGTGTGGGTTCTACGCGCAACGGAAAGGGCGGATGCGACCTCCGTCATGGAAATATTGACCCTGGCTTGCGAAAAGGGCTCCGTCTTGACGCTGGCGGTCGACGATCCGCAGGATGCCCCCATTCTCGACGCGCTGGCCAACCTGGTTGAAAGCGGCTTTGAGGAATAACGGTGGATGCAAAAAGCGAGTAAAATAGAAATCGTCCTGAAAGGAATCAATGCCTCCGCGGGCATCTGCATCGGCAAGGCCTACCTGGTGGACCGCGGCGGGGTGGATGTCATTGCACGCTACCCGATCGCCGAAAAAAGTATCAAAAACGAAGTCAAGCGGTTCAAGTCGGCCGTCCAGAACGCCAAATCGGCGCTGCGAACCGTCATCGAGAACAGCCCCCGAGAGGTTCAGAAGGCGATTATCCTGGAAACCCAAATGGCGCTGTTGAGCGACAAGATGCTCTACGGGCGCACGATCGAAACCATCGAGAAGGAGCACGTGAATGCCGAGTGGGCGCTGAAGTCGGTGGTCGGCCAGATCAAGACCGCTTTCCAGGAGATGCCGGACGCCTACATGCGTGAGCGCGTGGCGGATATCAGTCACGTTTCGGACTTGATGATGCGCAACCTGATCGGTGTGGAGGCGCAGAACATCGCCCAGATCGATAAGCGCGTCATCCTGGTGGCCCACGACCTCTCGCCGGCCGACACCAGTCAGATCAACCTCGAGCGCGTCAAGGGGTTCATTACGGACCTCGGCGGCAAGACCTCCCATACCGGCATCATCGCCCAAACTTTGGAAATCCCCGCCGTGGTCGGGCTGGAGGTCGCCACCCAAACGCTCCGAAACGACGACGTGATCATCGTCGACGGCAGCACCGGCACCGTCGTCGCGCACCCCACCGAAAAGACCTTGCTGGCATACCAGGAACGGCAGGCGAACTACGAGCGCTACAAGGCGGTGATCACGCGCGAAAGCCACCTGAAGACCAAAACCACCGACCGCCGGCATTTCGATGTGCTGGCCAACATCGAGTTTCCGGAGGAGGTGGTGTCCGCCATCAACTACGGAGCGGCCGGAATCGGCTTGTACCGCACCGAGTTTCAATATCTCGGCCGGACCGTGTTCCCGTCCGAAAACGAGCTGTTCGAAAACTACCGCGATGTGGTCGAAGTCATGGCGCCCAAGCCGGTCACCTTCCGCACGCTGGACATCAACGGCGACAAGGCCATCCATTCCGGCGCCGGCCATGACGAGCAGAACCCCGTCCTGGGGCTGCGCGCCATCCGGTATTGTCTGAAACGACCCGATGTCTTCCTGACCCAGTTGCGGGCCATCCTGCGAGCGGCCGCTTTCGGCAACGTGCGCCTGATGTTCCCGCTGATCTCCGCCTACTTCGAAATCCAGCTCGCCAAACGCTTTCTGGACGATGCCGCCGCGTCCCTCGCCAAAGACGGCCTGCCGTATAAGCGCGACATCCCCGTGGGGATCATGATCGAAGTGCCGGCGGCGGTGGTCATGGCCGATCTGCTGGCGAAGGAGGTCGACTTCTTCAGCATCGGCACCAACGATCTGATCCAGTACTTGCTGGCGATCGACCGCGGAAACAAACAGGTGGCCCACATGTACCAGCCGCTCGACCCGGCCGTGATCCGCATGATCAAGCACACGGCGGACGTCGCCAGGGCCAACCGCATTCCGGTGCACATGTGCGGCGAGATGGCCGGCCGCCCCCTGCACGCCCCGCTGCTGCTCGGCCTCGGTCTGGATGAGCTGAGCATGAACCCGCAGGCCATCCCGCTGGTCAAACACATGATCCGATCCATCAGTCTGGCCGATTCCAAAAAGATGGTCAAACAAATCTTGAACCTGCGGACGGCACGCGAGGTTTTCGAGGTGCTGCGCGATTCCTTTGGCGAGCTGGTGGCCAACCACCGCCGCGACCTGCAGGCCTAAGAGACGCACCCCCCGGATGGAAAAAAGCCCTATCAAGCTCATCGCCGAAAACCGCAAGGCCCGGCACGATTACACCATCGTGGATCAATACGAAGCCGGGCTGGTGCTGACCGGCACCGAGGTCCAGTCCCTGCGCCTGGGCAAGGCCAACCTGAAGGATTCTTACGCCAAGGTCAAGGACGGCGAGGTCTGGCTCTACCAGATGCACATCAGCCCCTACCCCTTCGCCTATTACAACAACCATGAGCCGCTGCGGGTGCGCAAACTTTTGCTGCACAAACGCGAAATCCTGCGCCTCTACGCCAAGGCCAACGAACAAGGCCACACGCTGGTTCCGCTCAAATTGTACTTCAAAGCCGGCAAAGCCAAAATCACGCTCGCTTTGGCGAAAGGCAAACGCGAGTTCGACAAGCGCGAAACCATCCGCGAGCGCGACCAGCGGCGCGAGCTTGACCGCGCGCGGAAACAGCGCTAATTCACCGTTGACGGAGCGATCACCCGCCAACGGAAGGACTCATTCGCAGGGCGCCAAGACGATCCGCAATGCAGCATTATCTTCTGCTACTGAATGAAAGCCTCAAGACCCACATCCAGGGACTCGGCGCTCGAGAAAAACAACGGCTTCGAGAAAAGCTCGAGTTCCTCGAGGCCGGGATCTGGGATTCCGGCCTGCGCGTCAAAAAGCTGAAAAACCCCGACCGCAAGGTTGTTTTCGAAGCCCGGGTCTCGAAAAGTGAAAGGCTTCTGTTCACGCTGGGGAAACACGACGACCGCACCGCGGTTTACCTCTGGGGCGTGGTGGGACACGACGACGTGAGCCAGGCGGCGCGGAGCGTATTGCCCGACAACGCGCCTTTCCTGAATTTCGAGCCCGACTCCGTGGAAGACTACCCGGAGGCGCTGCTCGACGATCTGCCCGCTGGCTATTTCAAGCAGCCATCAATCGAAAACCGTGCGCCCGAGGAGCACGGCCCCCAGAAATGGCTCATCCTAAACGACCGCCAATGGCAGCGGCTGCTCCAGGCTTCGGCGTCGGACAATCTCGAGATATTCCTTTTCCTGACACGGGAGCAGGCCGAGATTCTCAAAACACCCCCGCCGCTGCTGCTCTCCGGCACCGCCGGCAGCGGTAAGACGACGATTTCGGTCTACTACCTCCTGCGCAAGGGGTTCCGGGACAAAAAGCGTCTCTTTCTCACCTTCAGCCCCTTTCTCCGGGATTTCTCCGAGCGGATCTACGCCGGGCTAGCGGCTAAAAACGGTTTTGAAGAGGCTGCCCCGCCGAGTTTTCGTGTGTTTCGCGAGCTGCTGCATGAAATCGTGGGCTCCGCCGGACATACGTATGCCGCCGAAAAGGAGGTCGGCTTCCGCGAATTCCAGCGGCTGTACCGCAACCATCGCCTGCACCGCAAATACGACGCCGAGCTGGTGTGGGAAGAAATCCGCTCGATTATCAAAGGCGCCAAGCCGTCGATTGCGCTGGATCGGCTGAAAAAGACGCTGCAGAACTACGCGGCCGGCAGCGCCGGCCGCGAGACCGTAGCCGAACTGCGGGATTTCCTTTTGGGGATCCAGGCGCTCGACGCTCTCGGCGGCGTCGAGGATTTCCTGCGCAGCAAAACCCAGTATGCCGGCGTGGAGGAGTTGGCCCGCGACCTGGGCAGACCGGCAACGCTGAGCGCAGACCAGGGAGCGCAGATCCTGGCAGAAATCGTCAGGATCTGCGCGAAGCGCGCCGGCAGCCTCGCGGCGCCGCTATTGACCTACGCGGAATATGTGCGCCTCGGCCGGAAACGCGCCCCCATTTTCATGTATGAACGGAAGGACATCTACGACATCGCCGAATACTACCAGCGCGAGCTGGAAAGCAGAGGATGGTGGGACGAGATCGATCTGTGCCGGCAGGCCGTGCGGGACCTCACGCGGACCCCGCGGAACCTATCCCATTACGACCTCGTGGTCTGTGACGAGGTCCAGGACTTTGCCGATATTCAGCTCGCCCTGATTTTCAGCCTGGTACCATCCCCCGCCAACGTCGTGCTCACGGGCGACCCTAAGCAGATCATCAACCCGAGCGGCTTCCGCTGGGAGGAGGTGCGCAACAAGTTCTACGAGCGCGGGGTCGCGGTGCCGGAGGTCCGCCACTTGAGCCTCAACTTCCGGTGCGTCGGCAGCATCGTCAGGCTCGCCAACGCGCTGCTCGATCTGAAACGCCAACTCGTGGGGCTTACCGGTTCCGAGCTCAGGGAGGAGTGGAAGTTCAGTGGGCGGCCGCCGTTTGCCCTGACCGGTCTGGCGGAGACGGACATTCTGGAGCGGATGCAACTGAAGGGTGCCGGGCGCATCGTCCTGGTTCGCGACCAGCGGGAACAGAAGCGGCTGAAAACCGCCCTCGGCAGCGAACTGGTGTTCACCATCCACGAGGCCAAGGGCCTCGAGTTCGACACTGTCTTTCTCTGGAAATTCACCGGCGGCGGCGATTCTCGCGATCTGTGGCGCGCCATTCGGGAAGGCGGCGAATTCGACCGCAGCCGCCAACCCCACGTGCGTCACGAGCTCAACCTGCTTTATGTGGCGGTGACCCGGGCCCGCAACGCTCTGATCATCTACGATGCGGCAGACGATGTCTGGGCCCACCCGCTTTTAAGCGAACACATCCACCGGACGGCGGAAAAAGAGGTCCTGTCGGAGGTCTGGCAGCGCGTGTCCACACCTGCGGAGTGGGCCCGGCAGGGGGATTACTTTTTTGAGCGTGAATACTACCCGGCGGCGGCTGAATGCTACAAGAACGCCAACCGGACCGACCGGGCGGAGGAGGCGTTGGCCCTGGCGCAGTATCAGAAGCAGGATTACGAGGGCGCGGCGGCGCTTCTGCTGAAACACGGCCGCACCCGGGAGGCGGCCGTCTGCTTTGAGGGCACCGGCCGCTGGCGCGAGGCGCAGGAGCTGTGGGAGCGAATCGGAGAGCACTTCCGCGCCGTCTACTGCCGCATCCGGGGCTTCGAGCAGAGCGGCCAGTTCGACCGTGCGGCCGAAGAATGGGCGCGGCAAGGAGAGATGGAGCGCGCGGCGGAGAACTGGAAGAAGTCCGGCAACCACCGCCGGCTGGCCGCCCTTCACGAGACCCTGGGCGAGTGGGAGCTGGCGGCAGCCGCATATGAAAAGGCGGGCGAGCTGCTGCCCGCGGCGGACGCCTGCCAGAAGGCCGGCCGCCTGGAGCAGGCGGCGGATCTTTTTCTTCGCGGCGGGGGCTTTGCCGCGGCCGTTCCGCTGTTTAAAAAGCTCAAACGCACCAAGCCGCTCTTGGAGTGTTATATCGGCCTGAACGATTTTTACCAGGCCGGACTGCTCTGCGAAAAAGATAGGCGCCTCAAGGAGGCGATCGGCCATTTCAGAGCCTTCGCCGCCGGGTCGGCGGAAAACCGCAAGCGGCTCGAAGCCGACCTCAAAGCCATCGGGCTGGCGCGCGCGGGGCTGAAATCCGCCGTGCGCTGGTCGGCGCTCGAGGTTTACGACCGTTCGGCCCCCATCTTTTCCAAACGCAAGCTCTATGATCTGGCGATCGCGGATTATCGCAACGCGGGCGACCTGGAGGCGGCGTCCGACTGCTGCCTGGCCAAGGGCGACTGCCTGGCAGCCGCGCGCTTGTACGAAGACAGCCGCGACCCCGACAAGTGGAAAAGGGTCGAAGAGCTGATGTCCCGGCACTTCATTCTCGCCGGCGGGAAGGACTCCCGGATGACGGCGCTGCTGCGCGAGGAGGCCGACGGCTTCGCCCGGCAGGGCGAGCTTCAGAGGGCTTTGGCGCGCTATAAAGTTCTTTTCACTTTCGACCGGGTCCTCGACCTTTGTCTGGCCCAGAACCGAGATGAAGAGGCGCTGGGGTATTTCGTCGATATGGATCAATTCGATTTCGCCGGACGCTATCTGCAGCAGCGTCCCGCGTTGGACCTTTCCGATGACCTCCTGCGCCGCTTGCTGAAGCGCTATGACCGGTATGATGGCCATTGGTCGGAAAAGCCGCTCGTCGATCTGCTGCTCCGCGTCTTCTGCGGCTGCCTGTCAACCCGCCGCGACCCCGGGCTTCTCGAGCAGGCCCGCCGGTTCCTCGACTCGCTTCAGTACACCATTGGTTTTGAGCAGGAGATCGGAGGCGCCTTTTTGGATCTGGTGGCCGCGGCCGGACATTACAATCTGCTGGCGGACATGCTGAACATGCGGCGGGGTCTCAGCGGGCGCTCACGGAAAGCGCTGGCAGCCTCCGCCGCGAATATCCGGCGCAAGGCCGAAGCGCTCTTGGATGACAATCTCATGGCCTGCGTCCTGCTGGCCGAAGACGAGGCAGCCTTGGATGAGTTCCTGGAACGCCTGAAGCTCAGCGCGCACAACTCCAAACTCTTCGCCCATAGCCGCGGGCACTACCGCAAGGCCGTCGAGGAATTGCAGCGCCTGCAGCAGCCCGAGGAGGCGGCCTACGTGTGCCGACGCCACGGCGACCTGCTGCTCGCCGCCCGGATCATGGAAGAGGCCGGGGACCCCGAGGCTGCGGCCAAGACCTATTTGGACGGGAGGATGTACGCGGAAGCGCTGCGCTGCTACTCCGATCACGGCAATCGGGTCGGGATGGCTCGGGTCCTCGAGCGGATGAAAGAATGGGAAAAGGCCCTTGACATCTGGCGCCGGCTGGGAAGATCTCGGGACGTGGCTCGCCTTCAAAAGAAAATTCAGAAATCGGTCCCGGGAAAAGGTCAGTTGGATTTATTCTGAGCCGCAAGCGGGTTGAACGTCCCTCAAGAATTATTTTGTATCCCAAATAATCGATCCCCGTCGGCCGCGGCGGGGATCGATTATTATTTTATTGAATCCTTGACAGACTGAAGCTCGTTTAGTAGATTTCTTGCGATCTGGTGCCAGGGAATTGCACTTGGCCCTTTTGGGTATGTCGTAATACCTGAACTCCTAACCCCTTCCACTCAATTGCAAAGGAGGCCTTCATGAAACGTCGTTTTGCTATCCTTGTCGCACTGTTGCTGGTGGCTGGGTTTGCCTGGATGAGCACCGCCCAGGCCGCCCCGCCGAAGGACCCGTTGGGGGTCGTAACCGTCAAAAAAGGCCAGCCCATCCACATCGCTTACTGGATGGTGGTCGCCGGCCCCGATGCATCCCTGGGCGAGGACACCAAACGTGGCGTTGAGATTGCCATTCAGGACAAGGGCGGCAAGCTTATGGGCTTTCCGATCAAGCTGACCGGTCAGGATACCGGCTGCGGACCCGAAGGCGGCCAGGCCGCCGCCACCAAGATCGCCTCCGACCCGAGCGTCGTGGCCGCTGTCGGATCGAACTGCTCCAGCGCCGCCCGGCCGGGGGTACCGATTCTGTGGAAAGCCGGCGTCAGCACGGTATCGCCCTCGAACACCGCGCCCTACCTGACTGACCCCAAGCGCGGCCCCGAATACGACGGCTACCTGCGCACCGCCCACAACGACAAGGTCCAGGGCGCCGTCGCCGCCCAATTCGCGATAAAGAAAATGGGTGTCAAAAACGCCGCCACCATCCACGACGGCAGCGTTTACGCCGAGCAGCTCCAGGCCGTGTTCGCCGAAGAGTTCAAGAAACTCGGCGGCACCATCACCGCACAGGAGGCCGTGGCCCCGACCGACACCGACATGCGGCCGGTGCTGACCAAGATCGCCACGGGCAAGCCCGAGTTCATCTACTACCCGATCTTCATCGCCGCCGCCGGGCATATCACCCGCCAGGTGAAAGAGGTCTCCGGTCTGGAAAAAGTCTACCTGATGAGCGCGGACGGGTCTTTCTCCCCGGACTTCTACAAGGCCGCCGGTGACACCGCCATCGGCATGTTCCACTCCAGCCCGGATTTCTCGGCCTTTGCCGCCGGCTACAAGGGCTTCCTGGACAAGCACCAGAAAAAATACGGTGAGAAGCCCATTGCGCCCTTCCACGCCCACGGCTACGATGCCGCCATGATGATCTTCGCCGCCATCGAGAAGGTGGCGGTTAAGGACGGCGACAGCCTGTATATCGGCCGCAAGGCGCTGCGAGATGCCCTGTATGCCACCAAGGAGATGCAGGGTCTCACCGGCAAACTTAGCTGCAACCAATACGGGGACTGCGCCGATCCGCGCATCGCCGTCTATGAGCAGACCGCGGACAACATCAAGAAGCTGGAGAACCCGCAAACCCCTTTCTGGAAGCCCTACTGATCCGGTGAGGACTTCCGATCCGACCTTCGTACCGCCGCGCTGAGGCGCGGCGGCCGATAAAACCCACCCCGCCGATAGAGCCGGGCACCGCCCAGGCGCCCGGCTCTTCTTGTAATCCGGCGGCACGAAAACGGCACTCACGCCCGACTTGGATTGGCACGTTTTTTTTATTCTGCACGCGGAATGACCAACTTATAATCGGTGAGAGAATCGCATGCTTAAGAACCTCCGCGAGAGAATGAGCCCCACCGACATCGTGATGTGGTCGATCGGCGGCGTCCTCCTGGTGCTGATCGTGTGGGGGTCAGTCTCAACCATCATCAAGGGGACTTACAGCGCCCGCCACTGGATCGACTTCGTCATCTTCGGGCTGGCGCAGGGCAGCATCTACGCCCTGATCGCCATGGGATACACCATGGTCTACGGCGTGCTGCGCATGATCAACTTCGCCCACAGCGAAGTCTTTATGAGCGGCCCCTACACCGCTTATTTTTTCGCCGCCTACTTCTACCGCAGCGGACTGCTGGACTCCCACCCGGTGATCAGCATGGTGCTCGTGTTCATCGTGTCGATGGCCACCTCCACCCTGATCGCGGTGCTGCTGGAGCGCATCGCCTACCGCCCGCTGCGCGGCGCCCCGCGTTTGGTCCCGCTCATCACGGCCATCGGGGCCTCCTTTTTCCTGCAGTACGTGTTCCGCGGGCTCTACGGGTCGGGGTTTCAAGCCTATCCGGTGGTCACGGCGCTGGAAGGCCATTTCGCCCTCGGGCCGATCCGCGTGCTCAAGTTTCAGGCGCTGGTCATCGTGGCGGCCGGGCTGCTGATGGTGGCCCTTTACCAGTTCACGCAGCGCACCCGGCTCGGCAAAGCCCTGCGCTCGGTCTCCGAGGACAAGGAAGCCTCCGCCCTGATGGGGATCGACGTCGACCGGATGATTTCCATGACGTTCATAATCGGCGGCGCCGCCGCCGGTGCGGCCGGCGTTCTCTACGCCATCATGTTCAAGCAGGTCCACTTTTTCATGGGGTTTATCCCGGGGATCAAGGCCTTCACCGCCGCGGTCCTGGGAGGGATCGGCAACATCCCGGGGGCGATGCTCGGGGGAATTTTTTTAGGACTGGTGGAGTCGGTCGGCCCCAGCCTTTTCCTGGACGGGCTGGGGATCGTCGCACCCTACCAACTCAAGGATGCCATCGCATTCACGATGCTGGTCATGGTGCTGATCTTCCGCCCCAGCGGCATCCTGGGCGAGCGGCTGGCGGTCAAGAAAGCGTGATCATTTTTGGACGGGAGTGACATGACTGCAACTGCGACTCAAAGGCTTGCTGGTTTCCGATTGGGTGTGATCGGCGGGCTCTGCCTGGTGCTGCTGTCGCTGATCGGCATGGTGCACGCATTCAACCAGCGCGAGATCGTCAGCAACGTAATTTCCATGGGCCAGACGTTGTTGCTCTTTACCTCGGCGTTCATTGCCTACATGGCCGTCAAACGCACGTCTTCACGGTCCGCGGGGCCGGTCTTGGCTGCCGGAGTGACGGCGGGCCTCGTCATGGCCGCCATGCTGGCCTTGCTCATTCTGCTGGGGAAAACGGTCAACATGCGCCAGGTGTTCATCAACGCCTCCCCGGCCCTGTTCAATTTGCTGCTGTTTCAACAAGAGAGCCTCGGGGCCGGGCTTGGCCTGCTGCTCCTGACGGGCGCTCTGATCGGCTTCCTCACCGGGCTGCTCAATCTCATGCCGGGCCTGTGGCGACGCGCCCTGATGGCCGGATTCTGCAGTCTGGCCGTCGCCGGCATGCTCCAGGACCTGATCGCCCCCATCATCGGCGCCTGGGGGCCTTTCGCCGTAGTGGCCGACTGGCTCTTCTCCGGAAACGGACTCTCAATCGGGGGCGCGGTGGGGTTGTTTTTCGCTGCCGCCGCCGCCACCACCATCTGGTCGGCCAATCGCCAGGCGGTGACCCGCCGCGTTCAAGCCATGGAACCCGGACCCAAGCGCAATCTGAAAATGGCGGCGATCCTGGCCGCCGCGGTGGTGCTCCTGGTCCTGCCGCACGCCCTGGGGCTTTTTTTGAGCGAAGTGCTGACCATTGTCGGCCTCTATGTGCTGCTCGGCCTGGGCCTGAACATCGTCGTCGGCTTTGCCGGGCTGCTCGATCTCGGCTACGTGGCGTTCTTTGCCATCGGCTCTTACACGGTGGCGATCCTGACCTCGCCGGAGCTGGGCTTCTTCAGCCTGACGTTCTGGCAGGCCCTGCCCTTCGCCGTCTTGCTCGGCATCACCGCGGGCGTGATGCTGGGCATCCCGGTCTTGAAAATGCGCGGTGACTACCTGGCCATCGCCACCCTCGGGTTCGGCGAAATCATCCGCATCCTGGTGCTCTCCGATGCCCTGCGCCCCTGGCTTGGCGGCGCTCAGGGCATCGGCAAGATCACCAAGGCCCAGATCGGCGAGTTTGAATTCGCATCCCCCCAGGAAGTCTATTATCTGCTGCTGGCCGGATGCATCCTGGTCGGTTTCATTTCGTGGCGGCTGCGCGACTCCCGGCTGGGGCGGGCATGGATGGCGATGCGCGAGGACGAGGACGTGGCCCAGGCCATGGGTATCAACCTCGTGGCCACCAAGCTGCTGGCCTTTGCCACCGGCGCAGGGTTTTCGGCACTCAGCGGGGCCATCTTCGCTTCAAAAATCGGGTCGGTCTACCCCCACAGCTTCAACGTGATGATCTCCATCAACATCCTGTGCGTCATCATCGTCGGCGGCATGGGCAGCATGCCCGGCGTGGTGGTCGGGGCCTTTGCCCTGGTCGGCCTGCCGGAGCTTCTGCGGGAGTTCGCCGAGTACCGGCTGCTCGTCTACGGCGCCGCCCTGGTCGCCATGATGCTGCTGAAGCCGGAGGGACTGTGGCCGGAGGCCACTCACATGCGCGAGCTCCACGACTCTTCGGAAACTTCGGCTACCCCCGCAGCGGGTGCCCCAGCCGGCCCCCCCGGATAGAAGGAGCATGCCATGGCGGTGATCACCATCCAGAATATCACCAAGCAGTTCGGCGGCCTGGTCGCCATCGAAAACCTCGATCTCGCGGTCAAGGAACGGAGCATCCACAGCGTCATCGGCCCGAACGGCGCCGGCAAGACGACCTTGTTCAACTGTATCACCGGGTTTTACCGGCCCGAAGTCGGGCAGATTTTCCTGGAGGAATATCCCCTGGTGGGGTTGAACCCGGACCAGATCGTCCGCCATGGCATCGCCCGCACCTATCAGAACATCCGGCTGTTCCCTAATTTGACCGCTTTGGAAAATATCCTGGTCGGGCAGCACAGCCACCTGCATGCCAACTTTATCGGGATCGTCTTCGGGTCGCCCGCCACCCGCCGGGAGGAGAAACAAGCGAACGAAGAAGCGGTGAATCTGTTGCGGTTCGTCAATCTGACGGGCAAGGGCGACTTTCTTGCAAAAAACCTGCCCTACGGCGATCAGCGGCGGCTTGAAATCGCACGCGCCCTCGCCTCCCGGCCCAAGGTGCTGCTGCTGGACGAACCCGCGGCCGGCATGAACCCGAAAGAATCCCAGGACCTGATGGATTTCATTCGCCACCTGCGCGATGAACTCAAGATCACCATCCTGCTGATCGAGCACCAGATGCGGGTGGTGATGGGTATATCCGAGCAGGTGACCGTGCTCGACTACGGCAAGAAAATCGCCGAAGGCCTGCCGTCCGAGGTTCAATGCAATCCCCAGGTGATCGAGGCCTACCTCGGCAAGGGGAGTGCGGCAAAACCCTGCGCCGCTTGAGGCGCTGTCCGCAGCGAAGCACTCCGCGGCAAGGATGCGGCCGCATCGCATCGAAGAAAGGAATCACGCCATGCCCATGCTGGAGGTTGAGGGCATCAATACGTATTACGGCAACATTCACGCACTCAAGAATGTCTCCCTGCACGTCGAGCAGGGAGAGGTCGTCACCATCATCGGGGCCAACGGCGCCGGCAAAAGCACCATGCTCAAGACCGCCAGCGGCCTGCTGAAACCCCGCACCGGCTCGATTCGCCTGGCCGGCGAGGATCTCACCCGCTTGCGCGCCCATGAAATCGTGATGAAGGGCGTGATCCAGGTGCCGGAGGGCCGGCGCGTGTTCGGCCGGCTCACGGTGAGGGAAAACCTCGAAATGGGCGCCTTCACCAGCATGGACAGGAAAAAAAACGCGGACAACCTGGAGCGGGTGTTCACCCTGTTCCCACGCCTCAAGGAACGCAGCAAGCAGGTGTCCGGGACGCTTTCCGGCGGCGAGCAGCAGATGCTCGCCATGGGACGGGCGCTGATGGCCAATCCAAGGATGCTGCTCCTCGACGAGCCGTCCATGGGCCTGGCGCCGGTCCTGGTAGACGGTATTTTCGACACCATCCGCCGGCTGCACGCGGCCGGCACAACCATCCTTCTCGTCGAGCAAAACGCCCGCATGGCGCTGCAGGTCGCCAGCCGGGGATACGTCCTGCAGTCCGGCGCCATCATTTTCAGCGACTCGGCCGCCAGCCTGGCCGACAACGAAATGGTGCGCAAGGCCTACCTGGGAGAAAACTAGCGGGGGCATCCCCGGATTCCGGGCGAATCGCCAAGCTTTGGCCAATCGTAGCTTGACACCCGCTGAGAGATCAAATTCGAAGCACGAAACTCGAAATCCGAAACAAGCACGAAATTCAAATTTTCAATAGTTTTAAGTCCGTTTAGAATTTTAATGATTCGGCTGTATTGCATGCAATTGGACCTCTTCCTTCGCGGACTCATCATCGGTTTCTCCATCGCGGCGCCGGTCGGGCCCATCGGCATCCTCTGCATCCGTCGCACGCTGGCCGAAGGCCGGGCGTCCGGGTTTCTCTCAGGCCTGGGGGCGGCCACGGCCGATGCGCTTTACGGCTGCGTGGCCGGCTTCGGCCTGACGGTCGTCTCCGCCTTCCTGGTCGACCAGCGCTTCTATATCCAGCTGATCGGCGGGATTTTTCTCCTGGCACTAGGGATCAAAACTCTCCGGTCGGTTCCGGCGGAGCGCGCGGCAGCCGCTTCCGGCACGGGGCTTACCGCAAGCTATGCGTCCACCCTCCTGCTGACGCTCACCAACCCCATGACGATCCTTTCCTTTGCCGGGATCTTTGCCGCCCTCGGCGTCGCCGACACGGGCGGAGACCTCTCGGCTGCAGCCCTGCTGGTCTTGGGGGTGTTCATCGGCTCGGCCGCCTGGTGGCTGCTCCTCAGCGGCGGGGTCGGCCTCATGCGGGAAAAGCTTTCCTCGGGGGTGCTGCGCTGGACGAACCGGCTTTCGGGAGCGATTCTCCTGGTGTTCGGCCTCGTCGCCGTCTGGCAGGCGGCGGGGTAAAGGGGCATGGGACAGAGGGCGGTTGGATCGTGGCCGGAGCCACTCAAGTATCGAGGGTTCGGGGTTCGGGTTCAGGAAATAATACAGGTCCACGGAGCCGAAACTTAGCAAAACTCGATTTGCGAACAAACTGATTATGGTCACTGCCATTGCATTTGATTTTAGGCACTTTAAGCACTTTCTTCTCCCCCTGAACCCCGAACCCTGAACCCTATCAACAAGAATTTCAACCCGGAGCGTCCTATGCACCCAACGATCGATGAGCGCATCGTGGAAGCGGCCGTCTCTCAGGCTAAAAACTGGCAGGATCGGGCCAACGCCTTGCTGCAGCCGGAGGAAAAACGCCGCTACCGTCAGCTGGCGCGGCTGGTGGCCAACGCCGACGACAAGGTCCTCCTCACCGCCCTCATCGACCAGTGCTTCCGGTCCCGGGATGAACGCCGGGTGGCGGACCAGATGTGCCACCTACTGGCGGTCCACGGCATCCCGCGCTTTTTCTCCTTTTCCGAAAAGGTACTGATCCATCTGTTCATGCGCGCCGGCCGTTTCCTGCCGGACCGCACCGTTCCCCGCATCATCGCCAAAATGCGCGCCGACAGCCGCCATGCCATCATCTCCGGGGAGCATGGGGCGCTTGGCGCCTACCTGGAACAACGGCGGGCGGAAGGCATGCGGGTCAGCGTGAATCACCTGGGCGAGGAAGTCCTCGGCGAGCAGGAGGCCCTCGCGCACATGGACACCTATCTCGCCGACCTGCGCGACCCGCGCATCGAAAGCATCGCCGTCAAGATCTCCACCGTCTGCGCCCAGATCCATCCCCTGCCCTTTGCGCAAATGGTCGACCGCATATCGGAGCGCCTGTCCATTCTCTACCGTGAAGCCGCGGCCCAGTCTTACACCCGGCCGGACGGCACCCGCGTCCCCAAATCCGTCACCCTGGACATGGAGGCCTACCGGGACCTGGCGCTCACGGCGTCCGCCTTCACGCACGCCCTGGACCAGCCGGAGTTCCGAAACTTCTTCGCCGGCATGGCGCTGCAGGCCTATCTGCCCGACTCTTTCGGCATCCTTCAGGAGATCACCGCCTGGGCCCGCCGACGCGTGGATGCCGGCCACAGCCCGGTCAAGGTGCGCATCGTCAAGGGCGCCAACATGGAGATGGAGCTCATCGAGTCTTCGCTCAGCGGCTGGCCGCTCGCCCCCTACGACAACAAGCTCGACGTGGACGCCAACTGGAAGCGCATGGTCGCCTTCGGCCTCGAGCCGGACCACATCCGCGCCGTGCGCCTCGGCGTGGCTTCGCACAACCTGTTCGACGTCGCCTTTGCATACCAGCTGGCCCGCCGCAACCAGGTGACGGAATTCTTCACTTTCGAAATGATCGAGGGCATGGCCAACCACGTGCGCCGCGCCGTGCGCGAAACCGGACTGGACCTGCTGGCCTATGCGCCGGTGGCCGAAGACCGGCATTTCATCAACGCCGTCGCCTACCTCATCCGCCGCCTGGACGAAAACACCGGGCACCGGAACTTTCTGCGCCACCTGAACCGGCTGCAGACCGGAACCGCCCCCTGGCAGATGCTGGCGGATCATTTCAGGGCTTCGGAGCGGCGCATTCTAACCGTCGGCTCACACCCCCACCGCACCCAGGATCGCCTGGCGGAGAACTTCCCCAAAGAGCGCGGCACCTATTACGAGGGCGAGTTCCGCAACGAGCCGGACACGGACTGGTCGTTGGCTCCCAACCGCGCCTGGGCCGAGGCCATTCGCCGGCGCTGGATGAAGGCGCCAGGAGACGCACCCATCGACGTGCCGCTGGCGGCCGCCGGCAAGGAGATTGCGGCAGGCCGCAAAGTGCGCAAGTCCTGCGACCCCAACCAGCTCCCGACGGAGGTGGTCGTGGCGCGCTGCGCGCTGGCCAAAGCCGACGACGTCAAGCGTGCCGTCGCCGCCGCCAAGGAAGACCCTGACGGCTGGCGCAAAACGACTCCCCGCCGCCGCCACCGCATCCTGTCGGCAGCTGCCAACGAGATCCGCAAGGCACGCGGGGATCTGATCGGAGCGGCGGCCGCCACCACCGGCAAGATTTTCACCGAGGCCGACCCGGAGGTGTCCGAGGCCGTAGACTTCGTCGAGTTATACCCGCACGCCGCCCGGTCCTATTTCGACATGCACACCCTCCGCTGCCGGGGAAAAGGCGTCGGGGTGGTGGTCTCGCCCTGGAACTTCCCCATCGCCATCCCCTGCGGCGGCATCACGGCGGCATTGGCCGCCGGCAACACCGTGATCTTCAAGCCGTCGTCAGACGCGATCCTGGTCGGCTGGCTGCTCTGTCGATGCTTCTGGCGGGCAGGGATCTCTCGAAACGTTCTGCAGTTCCTGCCCTGCGAGGGCGGCAGCACCGGCGCACGGCTCACGGGCCACCTGGACGTCGATTTCATCATCCTGACCGGCGGCACCGACACCGGGCTGAGGATTCTGAAGGAGCGGCCGGATGCCCTGCTGGCCGCTGAAACCGGCGGGAAAAACGCAACGATCGTCACCGCCATGTCCGACCGCGAGCAGGCCGTCGGCAACGCCCTCTATTCGGCCTTCGGCAACTCCGGGCAAAAATGCTCGGCCACCTCCCTGCTGATTCTGGAACGGGAAGTCTACGACGACGACAAGTTCAAGCGGCAACTGACGGATGCCGCCGCGACCTTCAAGACCGGTTCGGCCTGGGACTTCACCAGCCGGATGGGCCCGCTCGTAAGGCCGCCCGCCAGCCCGTTGCGCGAAGCCCTGACCAGCCTTGAGCCCGGGGAGTCCTGGGCGCTGGAGCCGCGGATACTCGCCGACAACGCGCAGCTGTGGACACCGGGGATCAAGTGGGGCGTGAGGCCAGGAAGCACGACGCACCTGACCGAGTTCTTCGGCCCTGTCCTGGGCGTCATGCGGGCCGAGAGCCTGGAGCAGGCCATCGCCTTGACCAACCAGACCGGCTACGGCCTTACCTCCGGCCTGGAGAGCCTCGACCGCCGCGAGCAGGCCCTCTGGAAGGAGCACGCCAAGGCCGGCAACCTCTACGTGAACCGCGGCACCACCGGGGCCGTCGTTTTGCGGCAGCCCTTCGGCGGCATGGGCAAATCCGCCCTGGGTGCGGGCATCAAGGCCGGCGGCCCGCATTACGTGACCCAGTTTTTCGAGGTCGATGAACTCGGCCCGCCGCAGTCGGGGCCGCATGGGGCAGGCCACCCCTGCTGCACCTGGCCCAACGCTGGCAGCTCCGGCTGGACTGGCGGAAGTTCGGCAACGACACCGCCGACATCCGCAAGACGGTCCTCGCCATCCGGAGCTATCTCTTTCGCGTCGAAGGCGAGTTCTCGCGCGAGCTGGACTTCTTCCACCTGCGCGGCCAGGACAACGTGCTCCGCCATCTCCCGGTCGGGACCGTGGCCGTGCGCCTACACCCGCAGGACGGCCTGTTCGAAACCTTGGCCCGCATCGCCGCCGTCCAAGCCACCGGCAACCGCCTGCGGGTCAGCATCCCCAAGGGCCTGGACACGCCGGCGACACGGTTCCTCTACGGTGCCGAGGGACGCCGCCTCACCGGCAGGGAGCCCGTGTTCCAGGAGACCGACCAAGACCTCATCGCCCTTATCCCCAAGATCGACCGCATCCGCGATGCTGGCCGGACCGGGTCCCGAAAGAGGTCTTCGCCGCCGCCGCCGAAACCGGCTTCTACATCGCGCGCACGCCGGTCCGGATGGAAGGCCGCATCGAGCTCCTGCACTACTACCGCCAGCAGAGCGTGTGCACGAACTACCACCGCTACGGCAACTTGGGCTTCCGGGCAGGCGAATTTGACGAAGGCTGACGAGGGGTTCTTGTAGATGGACGCGAATTTAGTAACACCCTAGAGATTCATGATCTTGCGGGTATAGACGCCGCTCACGGGTCAATTTCATTCATTTTTCCCCCAGGCGAAGGTATTATCCAGGCAAATTATGGCATCTTTTCCATTCTATCGGACTTGGAACTGATGCTGGTTTCGTTAAGAGTTTCGGGCCTCACTCGTTTTCTTTTGAACTCACCTTTTTGATCCTAGATTTGCCAAACTTTCTGGCCAAGGAGGTGCCGGCACGGAACCGAAAGGCTTTCACAGCAAGCTCACCGCTATCCTCAGGGCTGACGTGGCCTGTTACAGCCGTCTGATACAGGCGACGAGGCTGCCACCGTCAAAACCCTTGAATCATACAAACAGCTCATTTTCGATCTCGTGAAGCAGCACTGCGGCCGGGTGATAACTCTCCGGAGACAACCGCCTTGCCAAATTTGCCAGCGTAGTGGATGCGGTGCAGCACGCGGTTGCGACGCAGAAGGAACTCCGTTATGAACTTGCGCGACCTCAACTAACTGACCAAAATGGCGGAGGGCGATCTTGCTACCCTGCACTCCAGTTTAGGAATATGGATCAGGAACAATTTAATTTATCATAGTAATTCCAAGCTACTGGAATCTTGCCGAGAAGTCTCCA
Source organism: uncultured delta proteobacterium (assembly GCA_963700055.1). GTDB lineage: Bacteria > Desulfobacterota > Desulfobacteria > Desulfobacterales > SpSt-501 > SpSt-501. The sequence continues at coordinate 84,716 of CAVOWH010000011.1, forward strand.
AGGATAAATACCTGCACTGGGTTCAAATCCCGCCACTGGTCATCATCAAGGAACTATGGAAACCGCTACACGAAACTCACAGGCTGAAGGCGGTCAAGTGATGCGCCCTTCACTTTCACTATATGGGTATGACGGATTAATCGTTATTCGTTTTCGTTATCCTGAAGGATGAGGAAGGCCAACACGATGCCTCACGATGTATTCTTGAGCCATGCTAAGGAGGACAAGCCAGTCGCGGAAGCCGTCTGTGATGCTCTGAGTCATCAGGCATTAGCTGCTGGATCGCCCAAGAAACAACCAGCCAGGAATACCCTACGGCGCAGGGCTAATCAAAGCGATCTCACAGAGCAACGCATTTGTGCTTGTGTTCTCGAAATACTCCAATAAATCGCCCCAGGTGCTACGAGAGGTCGAGCGCGCAGCTGCAAAAGGCCTGCCCATTATTCCTTTCCGGATTCAGAATGTTCCGCTGTCAGAATCTATGGAGTACTTCATAAGCAGCCCCAACTGGCTCGACGCCGCGAACCCACCCCACAAAAGAGACTTGAAGGCGCTTTCGCAGTCGGTGCAAGCTCTTCTACCTCAGCATAGTGTGCGCACCGAGCCCTTCGCTAAGGGGGTTGGCTTACGGTTCGAGTTCCAGCTCCTGTATTGTACACGGGAAGCCAGGGTGTGTGCCTTCCGATTTACCAATACTGGCGATAAGGTGATTCAAAGAATATGTTTTTCAGGGAACTGCAAAGCATTTGAAAAAGCCGATCCGCCGATCGAGTTCGAAAAAAGCGTTAACCTCGGGCCAGGCGGGGCCACGGAAAACCGCAATTGCGACTTGGATCTGATACAAAACAGCGGAAATTACGCTCTTGATTTCAGTGGATCTTTCCTGGACGAGCAGGACCTATGGCACGCCTTTCAGGGATCATTCACACTCTCTGTCTGCAGTCAGGCTGATAGCGTTTCACTCTCAGAACATAATAGGGTAAAATGGATTGAAGTACCCTTGGAGGAAGACCCGGACAAAACCTATCTACTGCGCAAAAAGCAAGAAGCGTCCAAGCGGCCAAAGGTAACAATGCCGAAGGCAGAACCTCTTTTCCACGTGACAGCGAATGTTGCATTGATTAGCTTTTCGGACACTAAAAGCGACCGTATGATTTGGGTGTGGACCGGAAAAAACTGCACCATTGGCAAGGCCTCCGACAATGACCTGACCTGTGTGTTTTTGCCTGATAATGCCGAGAACAAAGAGAAAAACAAGCTCATTAGCCGCAAGCACTGTAGTCTGGAGATCCAAACGAACCGAGTGATACTGAAAGACCTGAAAAGCACAAACGGGACCTTTATCAACAACCTGCGCATCAGCTCACCGCTTACCCTGCGAAACGGACAAATGATCAGTCTATCTGACAAACTGTTCTTACGCTACCTGGATTTCCGCAGTCTGGATGAAAGTCGCGAAGTCCGGAAAGCAATGAGCAGCTGTACCACCGCCCTGGACTGCACTACGGCCCTTGCTAAACTCAGTTTGAAAAAAAGCCGTAACAGTGCGCCGTTAGAAGCCTTCCTGCTTCGGCGGCAAAACAATTACAGCGACAAGCTTGAGTATCTATTTCTGATGCGATCAGCAATTTTAGGCTCCTCATCCAATTACGCTGCGATCTATGTTCAACATGATAGCGTTTGCGATCAGCACGCACGGCTGATATTTCATTCTCACCAATACTTTATTGAGGCTCTGCAATCCAATTCTGAAACATGGGTGGACGACAAACCTCTTAAACCATACGTGCCAATTGCCCTGGGGCCTGAGTCCCGAATTCGTGTCGGGGATGTGGAGATTGGGTTTAACATCCCAATAGCATAAAATTTTAAATTTTGGCTTTGTTGACAAATCAATCCAGTTTGAGGCTTTCTTTGTTGCATCCGTTGTACCTTTTGAAAAAGAGGGGTGCAGCAATGCAGTATTCTCCGATTGGTACGTTGCGACACATCGCTTCAAAACTTTGTGGAGAATGAAATGAAGAGCTGTCCAGCTTGTCATCGGCAAAATGTGGATGATGCCCCCATTTGCAGTTTCTGCGGACAAGCATTTGAACTCGGCTCCGATTTTCGGGGTACAAAGCTCAGTTTGGAGAGCAGCCTTGCTTTTGTATCCGGCGACATGATTGCGGGCCGCTACGAGGTGGTGAAAGAGCTGGGCCAGGGCGGGATGGGAGTGGTGTACCTGGTGAAGGACATCCGGCTGCAGAACCGTTTGGCGGCATTGAAAATGATCCACCCCCAGCTCGTGGAGAACCCCCAGGCGCGGCAGCGCTTCGAGCAGGAGGTGGGCACCTGCCTGGACCTAATGCACCCCAATATTGTGCGGGTACACAACCTGGACGAGTGGCAAAGATTACAGTACTTCACGATGGAGTACGTAGAGGGGCAAAGCCTTCGACAACTGATCAAGGAGCGTAAAGCCAAGAATCCGCCCTTCACGCTCAGCGAAACAGTCGCTGTGATCACCCCTCTACTTGAGGCGTTATCCTACGCCCATCGTCACACGATCCACCGGGACATCAAACCGGAGAACATGATCGTCACGGGTGAATTGCCCGATGTCCAAGTCAAGGTGCTAGACTTCGGCATCGCCAAAAAAACACTTTCGCCTTCCCGTTTCACAATGACCGCGCGGACGTTGGTCGCGGTAGGAATGCGGGTTTCCCCGCACCCCCCGCACAGATCCCGGCGTGCGGAACTACCGCACCGGGCTCTTGCCTCAGGTTATGACGCCAAAGCGGGCTACTGGATAAGGGTGACAGACTCGGGCGGCGGAAGCCATTGGTAATCAGACGCTTCATCCGTTCCCATTTCAGGTTATGCTTCTGGCTGCGGCGCCTCAGAACCTTCATCCACATCTGACAGACTTCCTTGTGAAAGGCACTGATGCAAGGCCCATTCATCGGAACTCCGAAGTAGCGGATATGCCCTGAGACCACCGATCGTAGATACGCCCCCTGAGTTGGAACCGGTTCATGCATCCGGTGCCTGAGCTCGGCTCGAACTTCTTTGAGCTTCGCCGTCAGCTTCTTTCGGATCGTTTTGCGCAGCACCGTGAACTTCCCGCTTCTGGTTTTCCCGCAGATGTGGGTAAAGCCCAGAAAGTTGAAGGTCTCCGGCTTGCCCTCACCCCGGTTGCGCCGATTCTCGGCCGCAAAACGGCCGAACTCGATCAGCCGCGTCTTTTCAGGGTGTAATTGCAAGGCAAACTTTGAAAAGCGCTGCTTGAGATCCTCAAGAAACTCCTCCGCCTCGTGCTGGTGTTGGAAGCCTGCCACGACATCGTCCGCAAAACGCACCATGTAGACTTCGCCGCGGGCTTGCTTGCGCCTCCATCGATGAGCCCACAAGTCGAACACGTAGTGGAGATAGATGTTAGCCAGCACCGGGCTGATGCTGCCGCCCTGCACCGTCCCCACTTCATTCACGACTCGCTTGCCATCTTCCAGCACGCCGGCCTTCAGCCACTTCTGAATCAAGCGGATGATACGCCGGTCCCCGATGCGGTGCTCGATGAATTTTACCAGCCACTCGTGACTGAGGGTATCGAAAAATTCACGAATGTCTGCATCCAGCACCCAACTCACCTTCTTCACCTTGATGGCCACATACAGCGCATCTAACGCCCGGTGTGGATTGCGCCCCGGCCGAAAGCCGTAGGAGAATCCGAGAAACTCCTGCTCGTAGACGGCGTTCAGCACCTCGGCTACGGCCCGCTGCACGATCTTGTCTTCCAAGGCTGGAAGCCGATCGGACGCAGTCGTCCGTCCGGTTTCGGTATCTGCACCCGCTTCACAGGCTTCGCCCGGTATACCCCCCGCTTCAGCCGCTCAGAGAGGTCTTGCAAATTCTCCGCAAGCTTCTCCCCATAATGCTGCCATGTCTCTCCGTCGATGCCCGCTGCCGCTCCCCGTTTGACCGAGTAGTAACAAACTCCAGCATCTCCGGCATGTAAACATGGTGCAAGGCGCGGTGAGTCGCTGCCTCCTGTCTCCTGTTGCTGCTTGGCGTACCCGTTCGAGCTCACTTTGCACGCTTACCCGGCACCGCGTCCGGTGCGCGTTTTGCCCCAACAGGTTCCCCTTGGCCAACCCGTTTCCTCCATTGCCTCTGCCGCCCCTTGCAGGGCCTTATTGGCAAATTCTCCGGTACCATCAGGTTGTCCGACTTCCCCTGTTCGTTCATCATTGGCTTGAGTCCTTAGACTCCCAATGCGGCCCTAGTCGGCCGCTTGGCTTCGGGCAAACAGGGGATCTCCCGGTTCCCGCGTAAGATGTTTCCGTGCATGCACAAGGTCTTCGACCGCGCAGGGTCCTGAGGCATCTCGCCTTGGCGATGCCGCCGGTATTGTCTTCCGTATTGTCCCACTACGTCGACACCCTGATTTTTAATAGGATTTCACGGCTCAATACTTGGCCTGCACGTACCCCTGTCAACGCTTCGGCTGCGGCATTGCTGCTGCCGCCGCATGACTCGGGGCCGGTGTGGCTCGCTACGCCTTCACCGTATGGCTCTTCCATCCACGACACCTTACCGGTCTTCCCGGCGCTTTCGG